>JBEKBJ010000130.1:0-13043 GCA_050015455.1 Binatia bacterium | reverse complement strand
ACGCCGTGTGGTTTCAGCGGGCGGCTGCTCGGCATGCTCGAGACCGGTGGCTTCACATTGGTGACATGCGAGGCCATCCTCACCGAAGTGACTGACGTGCTGGCGCGCCCGCACGTGCAGCGGTATGGGCCGTACCCCCCGCACGAGATCGTGGAAGCTGTGGACGCGCTTCGAGGGGTCGCCGAAGTTGTTCCCGGCCGGTACGAGGTGTTCACCGTGGCGGACGATCCGAAAGACAATCCCGTCCTGGCGTGCGCCCTCGAAGGCCATGCGGACTTTGTTGTCACCGATGACCGCAAGCATCTTCTTCCACTCAAGCACTACCATGGCGTCCAGATCGTATCGATGCCGTTGTTCCTGCGCGCTTTGGGCGCGTAGCCGGCGAGCCCCCGCGCTGGCGTCCGCGCCAGTGGGGAGATCGGAGAGTCACCGTTGCTGAAATCCTGACCATTGGTGAACATCGCCCTCGGCAACACGTCGGTCACGATGTGCGAAGCCGGAGACGCCAACCACGACGGCCAGATCACCGTTGATGAGATCCTCGTCGCCCTGAACAACGCGCTGAACGGATGCGTGCAAAACCCGTGAGGACTGAGGCGTGAGGGTAAGGCGCCTGAGGGTGGGCCAGGCGCACGGTGGCGGCTATATATATTTCAGTTACCGGGAGCGAACTCGTAGACCGGCGTCTCCAGCACACGCACTGGGCTGCGTGATTGCCAAATGGTGTGCTGGAGCCGCTCGACGGTATCAGGGCTGAAAGACGTCTCACCACAGTGATCGCACACTGACGCGGGCACGTGTTCGACGACCACAAGTTGGTCGGCCACGCGTAAGCTGTACGCCACCTGCTGCGGCTGTCGCTGTCCAATGCCACAGACTTCGCAGGTCATTTGCTCCTCCTGGTCCGGAAATCGATCCAACGGTCGGGATCTGGTTCGTAGACCGTGATGATCTTCACCTTTACGTTTGACGGGTACGTGCACTGCACATGCAGCGGCCGATTGGCTCCGGTGGTCCCGAAGATCAGGCAACTGGGGCCGTACTTGTCCGTGGGGTAGTCCTCGATGATCTCGCCGGCCGCCACAGCTTCCTCAACCGCCCGGCGGGGAATTCGCTTGAGGATACTTTGGTCAACCGCATGCAGACTGTATTCATATGCCTGGTTCGCAAACTTTCGCTGCAACTCTTCCAGCAGGCCCATCAACATGCCAAGCTTACCACACCGATGGCGGTCTGAGCGAACGGCAACCTGGGTTGCGCAAGAATGAAGCGCGATGAGATCCTCACGATGGTGAACATCGCGCTCGGCAACACGCCCGTCACTGCGTGCGACGCGGGCGATGCCAACCAAGACGGCCAGATCACCATCGATGAGATCCTTACCGCGGTGAACAACGCGCTGAATGGGTGCGTGCAAAGGCCGTGAAGAGTGAGGCGTGAGGGCGTAAGGTGTCCGAGGGCGGATGACAGGAGCAAGTGACGGCCTTGAGCGGTTGCAGCTTCGAGTGTAAACAAGGGCTATGTCGTCGCGCGCAACTGTGGCGGTTGCCCCGGCAACCAAAGCGGACCTCGAAGCGTTGCCTGACAACGTCGTGGGCGAGATCATTGATGGCGTTCTATACACCGCGCCGCGGCCCCGATCGGTCCACGCCAATGTTATCGGCTTGCTGCTCGACGATTTGAAGTCCCCATTCCAGCGGGGGCGCGGCGGCCCGGGCGGTTGGTGGATACTCTCCGAGCCGGGCATCGAACTCCCCGACTCGCCCGAATTCGTCCCGGATCTTGCTGGATGGCTCAGAGAACGCCTCCCGGTGTTGCCGGTCGATCAGTCCATCACGGTCGTTCCAGATTGGATCTGTGAAATCCTGTTCCCATCGACGCGCAGCTATGACCAGCGCATAAAGCGACCGTTCTACGCACGCATCGGTGTGCAACATGTCTGGTTTATCGACCTCGAGGCAAGAACGTTGACAGTGAGCAGGCTCGTTGATGGGCGCTGGCTCGAGATCGGTCTATTTGGCGAGAATGACACGGTGCACGCCGAGCCGTTCGAGGCGGTCGCCGTGAACATGACTGAGTGGTGGGAAGCCGGCGAGGCACCGAAAGAGCGCTAAGGGGGGAGCTGCAAGGCCGGCGATGCGAATCACGATGGCAACGTCACCGTCGATGAGATTCTCGCGGCGGTGAACAACGCGCTGAACGGATGCACGAACTCCTGAGCCTGAGGTGTCCCCATTCGGGGCGCGGGAACCGGAGATCGGCGAAAACATTGCCGCTGTCTTCTTCCACGGCGAACCTTGCCTTCTTCTTCATGGTCAGCTCTGCCTTTCTCCGCAGTCCTGCGCGGCGGCGAGCGGGGTTAGGGTGTCTCACTGGCCGTCGAGGCTGATCGTGGAAGTAGCCGGTATCGTCCGGGTTCCCGCGATGATGCCCCATAAAGCCTTCATGGGCCCCCGTCCGGCTCCCCGAATGGGGGCCATAGACGCATTTGGGGCCCTTGCCGGATGTCCGGCGGCGGCCCATGCAAGGCTTCCGAGCGCCTGCCCGATGTCGTCCCAGTGCTAGCCTAAGTCGCTGGTGGAGCCCGAGGTCAAGTCGGCGCTTTCGCACATGGTCGCCGCGGGTGCTAAGTTGACACGGATACAAAGGATTTTCGGCTTGGAACCGGTGAACGAGAACTTGAGTGGCAAGAAGCCAGTGCACCGCTCGGGATTCGTGGCGATCATCGGCCGGCCGAATGTAGGCAAGTCGACGCTTCTGAACCAGCTCCTCGGCCAGAAGGTTGCCATCGTCACGCCGAAACCGCAGACGACGCGTGGGCGGATCCTCGGGATCAAGACGCTGGAGAACGCCCAGGTCATTTTCATCGACACCCCCGGCCTGCACCGGCCGCGCAACCTCATCACCCGCCGCATGGTGGAGGTGGCCGAGCGTGCTGCAGAGGAGGCGGACTTGCGGCTGTGGGTTGTGGATGCCGAGGAAGGCGTCACGGCGGCCGACCGGGCCATCGCGGAGCGTTTACAGGCGGAGAAAGCCCCGACCTGCGTGGCGCTGAACAAGATCGACAAAGTATCACGCAACGATCTGTTGCCGATGCTTGCCACCCTTGACCAGATCCTGCCGGGATGCGACGTCGTCCCCGTGAGCGCGTTACGCCGAACCAATTTCAAAGAACTCCTGGACCAGATCGTGCGGTTAGTTCCCGAAGGGCCGCGCTATTACGATCCGGAAGCATTCACCGATCAGACGGAGCGCATGCTCGCCCAGGAAGTGGTGCGCGAGAAAGTGCTGCTGCAAACGCGGGCCGAGGTCCCGTACGCGGTGGCGGTCACCGTCGACAAGTTCGAAGACAAAGACAACCTCGCGGTGATCGCGGCTACCATCCATGTCGAGCGCGGATCGCAGAAAGCGATCGTGATCGGCGCCGGCGGCGCCCGCATCAAGGAGATCGGGCGGGCGGCGCGCCTCGAGCTGGAACAGATGCTCGGGCGCCGCGTGTACCTCGAACTCTTCGTCCGCGTCCAGGAAGAGTGGACCAAGCGCGAGGCGCTGCTGAAGGAGTTCGGGCTGTGAGGAGGATGAAAAGGAAACCTTCCCCTGACCCCTTCCTTCGCAAGGAAGGGGAATCCGGCTCGCCTCCTTACCAAGGAGGGGCCGGGAGAGGTTCGCGCCCGCGAAGTGGCGAGGCGATTGATACTTCTCCACATGCGGCCGCGGGCGCCCGCCTTGCGGTCGTCGCTATCGTCGGGCCGCCCAACGCCGGCAAGTCGACGTTGTTCAACCGCCTGGTGCGCGCGCCGCGCGCCATAGTCGACAGCCGCCCTGGCGTCACCCGCGATCGCAACATCGCGAGGGCACGGTGGGGAGAGCGGACGTTCCTGCTCGTGGATACCGGCGGCTACGACGAGAAGGAAAACTCGTCGTTAGCCGCATCCGTGCGAGCGCAGAGCGTTATGGCTGCCGAAGAGGCCGACGCCGTGATCGCGCTGTTCGACGGGCGGGCCGGCATGAGTCCTGCGGACCGCGATCTGGTGCAGCGCCTGCGCGCGCTGGGGAAACCGGTGCTCTACGCCATCAACAAACTCGACACGCCGGCGCATGACGACGAGGCGGCGGAATTCTTCGCGCTCGGGTTGCCGCACGTCCTCCCGGTGTCGGCAGCGCATGGCCGCGGCCTCGCCGAGCTGATGGAACAGTTGCTGCGACTGGTTCCAGAGAGTATGCCAGGCGCCGCGCCAGCACAGGTGGAGGCGGTTGTGGTCCGAGGCCCTGCCTCGCTCGCAATTGTGGGGCGACCGAATGTCGGCAAGTCGTCGCTGCTCAATCGGCTCCTCGGTTTCGAACGCGCCATCGTCGACGCCGCACCGGGGACCACGCGCGATACCCTCGACACGCCGTTTCGTCACGGCGGGCAGCAGTACGTTCTCGTGGATACCGCCGGCATCCGGCGGCGCCCGCGCGTGCACGAGCAGGTCGAGCGTGCCAGCGTCGTGCGGGCGCTGCGCGCCATGGAGCGCGCGGAGGTTGCGATCCTGGTCATCGACGCAACCGAAGGGATGACGGATCAAGACGCACGCATTGCCGGTTACGCCTGGGAGCGCGGGCGTGCCCTGCTGTTCGCCGTGAACAAGTGGGACGCGGTGCCGCGGGCCGAGCGCAACCGGGCGCGATTTCTCGCCACCTTGCGATATCAGTACCCAACGCTGGGTGAAGTGCCGATGGTGTTCTTGTCAGCGCTCACCGGCGCCGGCGTCGACGAGCTGTTTCCTGCCTTGAAGAACTTGGTGAGCGCACACCGGCGAGAGATGCGCACCGTGCACCTGAACGAAGTGCTGGGTGAGGCTACAAGCGCCCAGCTACCGCCGAGTGTGCGCGGTAAGCGCCCGCGTTTCTTCTACGCGACGCAAACCGGCATGGCGCCGCCGGCGATCACCATCTTCAGCAGCCATCCGGAACTGGTGCAGACGGCGTACGAACGCTTTCTCGCCAACGCCTTCCGCCAGGCGTTCGGATTACACGGCACGCCGCTGCGGCTGCATTTCAGGAGCAGTCCAAAGCCCAAAGACAAGCGTCGGAAGTCCAAGGTCCAAGGTTCAAGGTCCGAAGCAGGGGCTTCGAATCGGCGAAGGGCCGATGGGTGAACGGCCCTTTCGACTTCTGACTTCTGACTCCTGACTCCTGACTTCTCCCCTTATGCCTCACGTCCCCTGCGCTGGGTAGCTCTCTGCATACGCGACGTAGTTCAACGCCGACTGCTTGATGTGTGCGATCTCTTCCGGGCGCAGCGGGCGCGCCACTGCCGCCGGACTGCCGATCACCAGGTGGCTTGCGGGGATCTTGGTGCCGGGCGTGACCAACGCACCGGCGGCGACGATGCAGTCTTCGCCGATCTCGGCGCCGTCCATGACGATCGCGCCCATGCCGATAAGGCAGCGGTCGGCGATCGTGCAGCCGTGCAGGATTACGCCGTGGGCGACGGTGACGTCGGCGCCGATGATCGCCGGCCAGCGATCGCGGGTGCCGTGGACGGTGGAGTTGTCCTGAATGTTGGTCCGAGCTCCGATGCGGATGTGGTGCACGTCGCCGCGGATCACCACGTTGAACCACACACTGGACTGCGGCCCGATCACGACATCGCCGATGATCTGCGCGCTGTCCTGGACAAAGGCGGTGGGATCGACTTGCGGCAGGCGGCCCTTGTACCGGATGAGCATCGAGTGACGGTAGCGCAAAGGAGGGACCAAGAGAATGGAGCGGAGTGAGGCTGTGGCCGGCGGTTGCCCTCACCCTGCCCTCACCGTGCCCTCTCCCACGCTGAGGTGACGCGCGGGCGAGGGGCAGGTCGGTTACAGGGCCAAAATCTTCGCGCCACGGCAAGACTTTCGGAGATAGTAGTTCATGGCAGGCTCTGACCCTCTCCCAGAGGGCGATGGAACCTTCCACAACATCTAGTGGCGACGTCCGCGAGCTTGCCAGAGGGGTAGCGCCTTGCTAGAGGAATACATGGTTCTGAAGATTTGTTCGTGTGCCAGGTTTGCAGGCCCACCCGCTGCCCAGCCGGTGGGCTTGCGTGCATATGGAGGACGCTGCCATGTTCACCTACGATTTGCCCGAGGGGCTGACCTTCGATGATGTGTTGCTGCTGCCGGCGCGCTCCGACTTTCTGCCGCGCGACGCCGACTGCACCACGTCACTGACGCGCGGCATCCGCTTGAATATCCCGCTCATCAGCGCCGCCATGGACACCGTGACCGAGGCGCGCAGCGCCATCGCCATGGCCCAGGAGGGCGGCATCGGCGCCATCCACCGCAACCTGTCGATCGACGAGCAAGCGCGGGAGGTCGAGAAGGTCAAGAAGTCGGAGAGCGGCATGATCCTCGATCCCGTCACCGTGGATCCGGAGCAACGCATCGCCGATGCCCTCGAAATCATGCACCGCTATCGCATCTCCGGGTTGCCGGTCACGCAGCAGGGCAAGCTTGTAGGCATCCTGACCAACCGTGACCTGCGCTTCGAGAAGCGTCTCGACCGCAAGGTGGGCGAGGTGATGACGCACGAGAACCTCATCACCGGGCGGCCCGGCATCGGTTTGGAGGAAGCGAAAGAGATCCTGCACGCCAATCGTATTGAAAAACTGCTCATTGTGGACAGTGAGAATCGTTTGAAAGGACTGATCACCGTCAAGGACATCCAGAAAGCGGCGCAATTCCCCAACGCTTGCAAGGACCTTCTCGGCCGGCTCCGCGTCGCCGCCGCCGTCGGCACGGGTGACGATCGTCTGGAACGGATCGACAGTCTGGTGCGTGCCGGCGCCGACGCGATGGTCATCGACACCGCGCATGGGCATTCGGCCAACGTCATCGAGACGGTGGAGGAGATCAAACGCAACCACCCGACGGTGGAGGTGATCGCCGGCAACGTCGCCACCGCCGAGGGCGCCCACGTATTGGCCCGCGCCGGCGCCGATGCCATCAAGGTCGGCATGGGTCCGGCCTCGATCTGCACCACGCGCGTGATCTCCGGCGTCGGCATGCCGCAACTGACCGCCATCGCCGACTGTGCCAAGGTCGCCCGCGATTACGGCATCCCGGTCATCGCCGACGGCGGCATCAAATACTCCGGCGACATCACCAAGGCACTGGCGGCGGGTGCCGATTGCGTCATGATCGGCAGCCTCTTCGCCGGCACGGAGGAGAGTCCGGGCGAGACCATCTTGTACCAGGGCCGCACGTACAAGCTCTATCGCGGCATGGGCTCGCTCGAAGCCATGCGCGAGCGCGAGGGCAGCCGCAACCGCTACATGCAAGACGACGAGCTGGAGCAGATGAAACTGGTGCCCGAAGGCATCGAGGGCCGTGTGCCGCACAAGGGCCCGCTGTCCTTCATCGTCACGCAGCTCGTCGGCGGTCTCAAGGCCGGCATGGGCTACTGCGGTTGCCGCAACATCGCCGAGCTGCATGAAAAGGCCCGCTTCGTCCGTGTCTCGCACGCCTCGTTGGAAGAAAGCCACGTCCACGACGTGTACATGACCAAGGAGCCGCCGAACTATAGTAGGGAGTGAGCCGGGGTGGAGGGGGATTGATGGGCTTCGTTCACCTGCACGTCCACACCAAGTATTCGCTGCTCGATGGCGCGAACAAGACGGAGGCGTTGATCGCGGCGGTGAAGGCAGCGGGCATGCCGGCGGTGGCGATCACCGACCACGGCAACATGTTCGGCGCCGTGGACTTCTACCAGAAGGCCACAGAGCACGGCGTGAAGCCGATCCTGGGCTGCGAGATGTACGTCGCCCCCAAGAGCCGCAAAGACAAAGGCAACTGCCGCGCCGACGACTTCGAGTCCGGCGGCAACCACCATCTGGTCCTCTTGGTAATGAACCAGGAGGGCTACCGAAACCTCTGCCGTCTCGTCACACTGAGTTATACCGAGGGCTTCTACTACAAGCCGCGCATCGACAAGGAGCTGCTGCGCCAATACAATGGCGGACTGATCGCCCTTTCCGGTTGCCTGGCGAGCGAAGTGAACCAGGCCATCGCCGCCGGCGGCATCGACCGCGCCCGCGAGGTGATGCGGGATTACCGCGCCCTGTTCGACGGCCGCTACTACGTCGAGGTGCAGGACAACCGGCTGCCGCAGCAGGAGCGCGCCAACCCGGAGCTCATCCGCCTGGCACACGAGCTCAGCCTGCCCGTGGTCGCGACCAACGACTGCCATTATCTTCAACCCGAGGACGCCAAGGCGCACGAGGTGCTGCTCTGCATCCAGACCGGCAAGACCCTCAGTGACGAGAAGCGCTGGCGCTTCGAGACCGATCAGCTTTACGTCAAGTCGCCGGACGAGATGCGCGCCGCCTTCGCCCATTGCCCCGAGGCAGTCAGCAATACCCTGGACATAGCGTCCCGCTGCAGTTTCGCCCTGACCTTCGGCAAGTACCAGTTCCCAGCCTTCACCACCCCCGAGGGAGAGAGCCTCGACGACCACCTCGACCGGGTCGCGCGCGAGGGGTTGGCGGCGCGGCTCACACGCCTGCGCACGCAGGACGGCTGGGACGCCGAGCGCGAACGCACCTACCTGGAGCGCTTCAACCACGAGCTGAAGGTCATCAAGAAGATGGGTTTCGCCGGCTACTTCCTCATCGTCGCCGACTTCACCAACTACGCCAAGCGTCGGGGCATCCCCGTCGGACCCGGGCGCGGCTCGGCCGCCGGCAGCTTGGTGGCCTACGCCCTCGGCATCACCGACCTCGATCCCATCCCGTACAACTTGCTCTTCGAGCGCTTCCTCAACCCGGAGCGCCGGTCGATGCCGGATATCGACATGGACTTCTGCTTCGAACGCCGCGATGAGGTGATCCAGTACGTGCGCCAGAAATACGGCGACGATCGGGTGGCGCAGATCATCACCTTCGGAACCCTGAAGGGGAAGCAAGCCATCAAGGATGTCGGCCGCGTGCTCAACTTCAGCTTCGTCGAGACCGATCGCATGGCCAAGCTCTATCCGGCGCCGAAACAGGGCAAGGAATTCCCGCTGGCCGAAGCCTTCAAAATGGAGCCGCGACTGCGAGAGCTGCGCAAGCAGGGGGAGCGCGAGGAGCAGCTGTTCGCGTACGCCGAGCGCCTCGAAGGCCTGCTCCGGCATGCGTCCAAGCACGCCGCCGGCATCGTGATCAGCGCCCAGCCGTTGATCGAAAGCCTGCCGCTGTTCGTCGACAAAGACGGCGCCGTGATGACGCAGTACCAGTACGCCGACGTCGATGCCATCGGGCTGATAAAGTTCGACTTCCTCGGACTCAAGACCTTGACGATGATCCAGAAGGTCGTCCGCCGCGTGCGGGATAGCCGTGGCACAGCCGTCGACTTCAGCTCGCTGCCGCTGAATGATCGCGACACGTACAAACTGATCGCCAAAGGCGACACCGTAGGTGTGTTCCAGATGGAAAGCGGCGGCATGCGCAAGCTGCTCACGCAGCTGCGGCCGACCACGTTCGAAGACATCATCGCCGTCAACGCGCTTTTCCGTCCCGGTCCGCTCGACGGCGGCATGGTCGAGCAATTCACCAAGCGCAAGCACGGCAAGGAGCCGATCAAGTACCTACACCCGGCGCTCGAACCGATCTTGAAAGACACTTGTGGTGTCATCGTATATCAGGAGCAGGTGATGCAGGTGGCCCAGGCACTGGCGGGCTACACACTCGGGGACGCCGACAACCTGCGCCGCGCCATGGGCAAGAAGAAGAAGGCGGCGATGGAACGCGAGAAGGACCGTTTCATTGCAGGAGCCGTGCAACGCAAGGTACCGGAGAAGCTGGCGCGCGAGATCTTCGAGCAGATGGAGACCTTCGCCGCCTACGGCTTCAACAAGTCGCACGCCGCCGCCTACACCCTGATCTCGTACCAGACCGCGTACCTGAAGGCGCACTTCCCGGAAGAGTTCATGGCCGGCTTGATGACGCTGGAGATGGGGGAGACCGACAAGACCTACAAGAACATCGCCGAGTGCCGCGCGCACGGCATCGCCGTTCTGCCCCCGGACGTCAACGAGAGCCGTGAGGACTTCACCGTGGGACAGCCGGGCGCCGAGGGCAAGCGCCCGATCCGCTTCGGGCTGGGTGCCGTGCGTGGCGTCGGCTCCAAGGCGATTGAGGGGATCATCGCGGCGCGCGAACAGGGCCCATTCACTTCGCTGGCCGACTTCTGCAAGCGCGTGCCGAGCCAGCAGGTGAACAAGCGCGTGATCGAAAGCCTGATCAAGTGCGGCGCCTTCGATTTTCTCGGCGAGCCGCGCCGGCGGCTGCTGGAAGGCTTGGACCGGATCTGCCAGTGGGCCGCGCCGGGCAACCGCATCGAGGAGCTGAATCAAATCGGGTTGTTCGCGCCGGGCAGTATCAAGGTGACGGCGACGCAGCCGCCGCCGTTGCCTGAGGTGCCCGAGTGGGACATGAAAGAGCGCCTGCGTGCCGAGCGCGACGCCATCGGCTTCTTCATCACCGGGCATCCGCTCGACAAGTACGCGCGCGACCTGAAGCGCTTCGCCGACGTGAACACCGCCGAGTTGCGCAACCGCGGCCACCAAGAAAAGGTGCGCTTGGGCGGCGTCGTGCTCACGTTGAAGCTGAAGAACAGCCGCAAAGGCGACCGCTACGCCACTTTCAATCTGGAGGACCAGTGGGGCGCGGTCGAGGTCATCGCCTGGCCCGAGACTTACCGCCGTTGCGAAGAGGCGATCCATTCCGACGAGCCGGTGTTCCTCAGCGGCACTCTCGAGGTCGGCGAGGAGCGCCGCCAGGTGATTGCCGAGGAAATCGCGCTGCTGTTGGAGGCGCGCGAGAAGGCGGCGAAGGAAGTGCACTTCGCGCTCCAAGCCGAACGGCTCAGCGCCGAGCATCTGCGCACGTTGCGGCAAACGCTGGCGCAGCACCGCGGCTCGTGCAACGCCTTTCTCCATCTGCTCCTGCCCGACCGCACCGAGACGGTGATCGCCTTGCCGGCCGAGTTGAAAGTCGCTCCCACCGAGCGCATGGTGGAAGAAGTGGAACGCTTGTTCGGTAACGGAGTGACGTCGTTCCTGTGAAATCCGACCGCGACGCAGCGCAACCCCGGCGGCGAGCGGCGGATGAGCACGCTTCGGCCGCGCCTACGTTTCCTGCTCAGCCGGAACGCGCCGTCCTCATCGGCACCACACGCAGTCATGATGGCCTCATTACCGGTGAAGAATCACTGAGGGAACTGGAGCGCCTGGCGGAAACGGCGGGCGTGGCCGTTGCCGCCAAGGCGCTGCAACCGCTGCGGCGTATCCACCCGGCAACGTTCATCGGCTCGGGGAAGGTCGGGGAGGTGCACGACCTCGTGCGCCAGCACGCAGCCGACGTCGCCATCTTCGACGACGCTCTGTCGCCGGCACAGCAGCGGAATCTGGAGCGCGACTTGCGGGTGAAGATCATCGACCGTGGCCAGCTCATCCTCGACATCTTCGCGCAGCGCGCCCGCAGCCTAGCCGGCAAGCTGCAGGTGGAGCTGGCGCAGTTGCAGTACCTGTTGCCGCGGCTCACGCGCCAATGGCAGCACCTGTCACGGCTCGGCGGTGGCGTCGGTACCCGCGGCCCAGGTGAGACGCAGTTGGAGGTCGACCGCCGGCGCGTGCGCGCGCGCATCGCCGGGTTGCGCCGGCGGCTGGACGAGGTGACACGCACACGGCGGCTGCACCGCGACAGCCGCGCCGCAGTGCCGTACCCGACGGTGGCGCTGGTGGGCTACACCAACTCCGGTAAGTCGACCCTGATGAACCGGCTCACAGCCGCTGGCGTGCTTGTTGAGGACAAGCTCTTCGCCACACTCGATCCCACCGTACGGCGGCTAGACCTGCCCAGCGGCGGGGCGGCGCTGCTGATCGACACGGTGGGGTTCATCAACAAGCTGCCGCACGGCTTTGTCGACGCCTTCAAAAGCACGCTGGAGGAAGTCCGCACCGCGGATCTGCTGTTGCACATCGTGGATGCCAGCAACCCGGGCGCGCCGGAGCAGACGCAGGTCGTCGAGCGCGTGCTCGGCGAGCTGGGAAGCGATGAAACGCCGCGGATCACCGTGCTCAACAAGATCGATCTGCTGCCGCGCGGCCACCGGCCGTTTGCCAGCGAGCCCAACCGCCGTCCGATCTCGGCGCGCACCGGCGAGGGTGTCCCCGAATTGCTCGATGCTATCGATCACGCCTTGCAGGCGCGGCGCGAGCGCCTGCACGTGTGGCTGCCTGCCAGCCGTGGCGATCTGGTCGCGCGCTTGCATCGGGCCGGCACCGTGTTGCAGCAGGAATATCACGACGGGCTGGTCGAGGTCACCGCGCTGGTGCCGCCGAAGCTGGCCGGCCAAGTGCGCAAGGCGCTGCAGGCCCGCACGGACGCCTGATTGCTACGGCATGAAGGGGCCCGATATCCTCCTACAGTGGTTCCAGGCCACTTGCGCCGCCGAGACGGAGGAGACCGTCGTTCACTTCCACCCACGCAGCGCGGTCATCAAAATACGCGTGGAACTGGGGCCTAAGATCGGTTGCTGCCTGCAGGTTCGCCAGAACAACATCAATCCTGTCTGGGTGGTGCGCCGAAGTGAAGAAGAGCGTACTGCCACAGATCCTGCAAAAGCTGCGGGTGCCATGATCCGAAGAGCGATAGCGGACCAGTTGATCATCACCCGCAAGCAGCGTGAAGCCGCCGGCGAGCGCGCCCACCCAGGTGACGTAGGCGGCGCCGTGCGCGCGCCGGCAAATCGAGCAATGGCAGTGAGCGCAGAACAAGGGCGGAAGCTGGATTTCGAAGCGCACCGCACCGCACAGACACGCCCCCCGGACCGGTGTTGATTCCATCGCGAACCTCCCGGCGCTCACGTACCACGCTGCCGTGACGTTTCCTACTCCTGCGGGACCAGCGGTGCGGGACCCCTGATCCGATGCTAGGCCGAAAAGTCGTAGGGGCGGAAAGAAGTTTCAAAAACCCGGCAGGTGGGTCCTGAGGGCCTTGACAATTAGGTTAGGACAAGCTAGTAGGCTTGCCCATG
>JBEKBJ010000129.1:0-13229 GCA_050015455.1 Binatia bacterium | reverse complement strand
ATAACTTAGTGACCGCCCCTGTGAGGGTGCGCACGAATAGGAGACTTGCCCGTTGTGGAAACTCAAGAGCATGAAGCCGCGCGTCGCAGCGAGGGACTCGACAAATCGGACCATAGGAGGAGGGGAGACGACCGCTTAGAAAATGCGGCCTCCTCAGGGCGAGCGGTCATCTTATTGCGATGCAAAGCTTTTTCCGTTCACCCTGAGGAGGCGACGCTCTTTCCAGGCGCCGTCTCGAAGGGTGCGGTTTCAACTGGCTCGCATTGAGGCCAGGAGGGGTTCGGAGATCCCATGAATGTCAATCGGTTTACGGAGAAATCACAAGACGCATTGCGCGAGGCGCAGTCGCTCGCCACGCGCCGCAACCACCAGGGAGTCGATGTCGAGCATCTGCTGCTGGCCATGCTGGAACAACCGGACGGCCTCGCCCCCGCCATCCTACAGGCGGCGGGAACCGACGTGCCGGCGTTGAAACAGCGCGTCAATCAGGAGCTCGACCGTCTGCCTCGGGTGACTGGGCCGACCGGCGCCCCGGAGCAGATCTACATCACCCCGCCGCTGAACCGCGTGCTGACTCGCGCCGAAGCCGAGGCTGGCACACTCAAGGACGAGTACATCAGCATCGAACACCTACTGCTGGCCATGCTCGAGGAGCGCGGGGCGGCCGCCAAGCTGATGCGCGAGCAAGGGCTGTCGCGCGAGACGCTCATGACGGCGCTGCAAAAGATCCGTGGTGGGCAACGCGTCACCAGTGCGAACCCCGAGACCACGTACCAGGCTCTCGAACGCTACGGGCGCGACCTCACGAAACTCGCGTCCCAAGGCAAACTCGATCCGGTGATCGGCCGCGACGACGAGATCCGCCGCGTCATCCAGGTGCTGTCGCGGCGCACCAAGAATAACCCCGTCCTCATCGGCGAGCCCGGTGTGGGCAAGACCGCCATCGTCGAAGGCCTGGCGCAACGCATCGTGCGCAAAGACGTCCCCGAAGGCCTGAAGGACCACCGCGTAGTGGCGCTGGACATGGGGGCGCTAATCGCCGGCGCCAAGTTCCGCGGCGAGTTCGAGGAACGGTTGAAGGCCGTGCTCAAGGAAGTGCAGGACTCCGGCGGTGAGGTTATCCTGTTCATCGACGAGTTGCACACTGTCGTCGGCGCCGGCGCCGCCGAGGGCGCGATGGACGCGAGCAATTTGCTGAAGCCGATGCTGGCGCGCGGCGAGCTGCACTGCATCGGCGCCACCACGCTCGACGAATACCGCAAGCACATCGAGAAGGACGCCGCCCTCGAACGCCGCTTCCAGCCGGTGCTTGTGGATCAGCCATCGGTGGAAGACACGATCTCGATCTTGCGCGGCCTGCGGGAGCGCTACGAGGTGCACCACGGCGTCCGCATCAAAGACAGCGCGCTGGTGACCGCGGCGGTGCTGTCACACCGCTATATCACCGACCGCTTCCTGCCCGATAAGGCCATCGACCTGGTCGACGAGGCGGGCGCTAAGCTGCGCACCGAGATCGACTCGATGCCCAGCGACCTAGATGAGGTCTCACGCCGCGTGATGCAGCTCGAAATCGAACGCGAGGCCCTCAAGAAGGAAACCGACAAGGCCTCGAAGGCCCGTCTCGAGCGGCTGGAGAAAGAGCTGAGCGAGCTACGTAGCCAGGCGGATGCGCTGCGCGCGCGCTGGGAGGTGGAGAAATCGGCAGTGGGGCGCCTGCGTGAGCTGCGGCGGCGCATCGAGGAGACCAAAGTCGAAATCGAGAAGGCCGAGCGCCAATACGACCTCAACCGCGTGGCCGAACTGAAATACGGAACCCTCACGCAGCTCGAGCGCCAGCTTGCCGACGAGCAGACGCGCTTGGGCCAGCAGGAAGGGACGCGCTTGATCAAAGAGGAAGTCGATGAAGACGACATCGCTCAGGTGGTGTCGCGCTGGACCGGCATCCCCGTCACCAAGCTCATGGAAGGGGAGCTACAGAAGCTGCTGCATCTGGAGGACCAGCTGCACAAGCGTGTCATCGGCCAGGATGAGGCGGTGCAGGCGGTGGCCGACGCTGTCATCCGCGCCCGCGCCGGCATCAAAGACCCGAACCGCCCGATCGGCTCGTTCATCTTTCTCGGACCGACCGGCGTCGGCAAGACGGAGCTGGCCCGCGCGCTCGCCGAGTTCCTGTTCGATGACGAGGGCAACATGGTGCGCATCGACATGTCCGAGTACATGGAGAAGCACACCGTGGCGCGGCTGATCGGCGCGCCGCCCGGCTACGTCGGCTACGAAGAAGGTGGGCAGCTCACGGAAGCGGTGCGGCGCCGGCCGTATTGCGTGATCCTCTTCGACGAAGTGGAGAAGGCGCACCACGACGTCTTCAACGTCATGCTGCAGATCCTGGACGACGGGCGGCTCACCGATGGCCACGGCCGCACCGTGGACTTCAAGAACACCGTCGTCATCATGACCTCGAACATCGGCAGCCAGCTCATCCTCGATTACCGCGGCGGCGAGGATGCCGACACGTACGAGCGCATGAAGACCGAAGTGCTCGAGGCGTTACGCCAGCATTTTCGGCCGGAGTTTCTCAACCGCGTCGACGAGGTGGTGGTTTTCCACAGCCTCACCCGCGAGCAACTGAAGCAGATCGTCGGTATCCAGCTGCAACGGCTGCGGGCGCGCCTGGCGGAGCGCAAGATCGAACTGGAACTGACCGATGCGGCGCTCGAACACTTCGCGCGCACCGGCTACGACCCGGTCTACGGAGCCCGACCGCTGAAGCGGCTGTTGCAGAAGGAGCTGGAGACCGATCTCGGCCGCAAGATCATCGCCGGCGAGGTGCGCGACAGCAGCCGGGTGGTGGTCGATTACCGCGGCAACGCTCTCGTGTTCACCAGCCAGCCGTTGGCCGAAGCGGCGTGATCGTGCTCGTGCCTCGTGAGTCGTGCTCGGGAGTGACCGAAGACGAGCACGACTCACGAACACGATTCACGAGTTTCACAACGCTGCGCGTCGTGCGGGCTGGTGGGTGGCGATCAAGGCGCGGAGGTCGTCGCCGTCGACCACCTCCTTTTCCAGCAACCGGTGCGCGAGCTCGTCCAGGAGCTCGCGCTTCTCGTCGAGCATCCGCCGCACCTTCTCGTGGCTGTGGCTGAGTAGCTGCCCGACTTCGGTGTCGATGGTGCTCGCCTTTTCCTCGCTGTACTCCTTACGCCGCATCACCGGGAGATCGAGGAACGCTGACCGGCGCTCGCGTTCGAAGGTGCGCAGCCCCAGCGCCTCGCTCATGCCGTACTGCGTCACCATGGCCAGGGCGATGTCGGTCGCTTTCTGCAGGTCGTCCTGAGCGCCGGTCGAGATATCGCCGAACACCAGCTCCTCGGCGACGCGCCCGCCGAGCAGCACCGCCATGCGGTCTTCCAGCTCGGAGCGGGTCATCAAGTACCGATCCTGTGTGGGGAGCTGCTGCGTGTAGCCGAGGGCGGCGATGCCGCGCGGGATGATCGAGACCTTCCGCACCGGATCCATGTTCGGCAGCATCGAGGCGACCAGCGCATGGCCCGACTCGTGGTAGGCGACGATCTCCTTCTCCCGTTTGCTCATCACCCGTGTTTTTTTCTCCAGCCCAGCGGTGAGGCGATCGATGGCGTCGTCGAAGTCCTGCATCGTGACCTCGCTGCGGTCACGCCGCGCCGCCAGCAGCGCCGCCTCGTTCACCGCGTTGGCCAGGTCGGCGCCGACGAACCCGGGTGTGCGGGCCGCGACCACGCGGAGGTCGACGTCCGCCGCCAACTTCACGTTACGGGTGTGCACCCGCAGGATCTCCTCGCGGCCGCGGACATCCGGCCGGTCCAATGCAATGTGGCGGTCGAAACGTCCGGCGCGCAGCAACGCCGGATCGAGGATCTCCGGCCGGTTGGTGGCGGCCATGATGATGACGCCGACGTTCGGATCGAAGCCGTCCATTTCGACCAGCAGTTGATTCAGCGTCTGCTCGCGCTCGTCGTGGGTGCCGAGCGGGTTCATGCTGCGTGACTTGCCGAGAGCGTCGAGTTCGTCGATGAACACGATGCAGGGCGCCTTCTGTTTGGCCTGCTCGAACAGGTCACGCACGCGCGCCGCGCCCACGCCGACGAACAGCTCGACGAATTCCGAGCCGCTCATGCTGAAGAACGGGACCTTGGCCTCGCCGGCGACGGCGCGCGCCAGCAGCGTCTTGCCCGTCCCCGGCGCGCCGACCAGCAAGACGCCCTTTGGAATCTTTCCACCGAGCCGGCGGAAGCGTTCCGGGGTGCGCAGGAACTCCACGACCTCGCGCAGCTCCTCTTTGGCCTCGTCGACACCAGCGATATCGGCGAAGCTGACACGCGTCTCGCTCTCGACGTAGACCTTGGCTTTGCTGCGGCCGATGGCCATCAGGCCCCCCCCGCCGCCACCTGCGCCCATGCGCCGGAATAGAAAGCCCCAGAGCGCCAGAAAGAACACCAGGGACAGCACCCACGAGGCGAGGTTCGTCAACCAGGCGTTCGACAGCTGGCCGGAGTACGGGATCTTGTGCGCTTCTAAGGTTTCAATGAGCTTCGGATCATCCACCTTGACGGCGCGGAAATAATGCGTCGTGCCACCGAGTTGCTTCAGCTGATTGATCTGCTCGGGCGCGAGAATCCCCCCGACATCCAAGGTGGTGAGTTTACCGGACACATAGTCGGACCCGATCACCACGTCGGTGACCTTGCCGGCTTCAACGAGTTGCTTGAATTGGGCGTACGTGATCTGTCCCGCTTCCTCCTGCACCAGGTAGGTGTGCACCAGCAGGACCAAGACAACCGCGCCGACGAAGTACCAAAGTGAGAAGCGCAGCCGTTTTTCCATGCCGGCAGATGTTTTCGGGCTCACGGTACGCACAGGACCGGGCAATGACCGGCACGCAGCACTTTCTCGGCCGTGCTGCCGAACAAGATCTCATCCACCCGGAACTTGGCCCGGTGCATGCCCATAACGATCATGTCGACTTCGAGATCCTTCGCGATCTTGATGATCTCGACGAACGGGATTCCTTCCACCATCATGGTTTCGAACGCGGCGGCGCCCTTTTCCTGCACCAGCCATGCGAACTCCTCGGTGGCGCGCTGCCGCAGCTTCGCGATCACATCCGTCACAGCTCCCAATCCCTGCGCCTCGACGCGTGCAGCGAACTCGGTATCGACGACGTGCAGGACGGTGATCTCACCTTGCGGACACAAGGCTAGCGTCAGATCGAGCGCGCGGCGCGCGCCGGCCGAGAAATCGGTCGCCACCAGGAGAGCCTTTGGTACGGTGCCCGGTTTCGGCGCAGCCATCGGTTACAGCTTAGCTGCGAGCCGTCTTCAAGTCACGCTCCTGCGCCAGGCAGGACCGGCGTGGGCGGGCGCACCAACGGAGGCGCTCAGGCAACGCTTCCGCACCGTGGCGCAGAAGTTCCTTGACCCATGCAGGTGCCGATGTTACGCTTATAAAAAGCAATGTTCAGCTTGAGAGGGCGAACGCAGTGAAGCAATTCGCCGTGTCGCTCATCCATCTGTCGTTTCCGCATCGACGTCAATCTGACAATTTCCGGTCCGCTGAATACCCCAGCTTGTTGGGCACGCCTGGTGCCCTTATAATTGGTGAATACAAGAGACCCGGTGAGCATCCAATGAGATAGGGCGAAGCGGCGTCGGCGGAGAAGGCGGGTGGTTTTCTCGCCAAAGGAGCGGGTCATGCAACAGGACAAGGGCACGTTTGAGAAACTGATCCAGGAAGATCGAGCCGCCAGGGACGTACAGAGCTGGCGCGGGACCTTCTTGGACTACCTGGAGTGCATCAAAGCGACGCCCGACGTGACGAAACTCGCGCACGCGCGCTTGCACGAAATCATTCTGCGTACCGGCGTGCGCGACATCGGCGAATCGGACGACGCGCGCGTCAAGCGCCTCTTCAAGGACGAGCCGGTCAAAGTCTACGAGTTCTTCGCCGATGAATTCTTCGGCATCGAGAAGGTGGTGGCGCAGATCGCGCGCTACTTCCACTCTGCGGCGTTGAAAGGCGAAGAGAGCCGCCAGGTCCTCTACCTGATGGGGCCCGTCGGTTCGGGCAAGAGCTCGCTGGTGGAAAAGCTGCAGCACGGCTTGGAGAATAGTGAGCCCTTCTACGACATCGAGGGCTGCCCTATGAATGAGGATCCGCTGCACCTCATCCCCCGTCACCTACGGCGCGAGTTCGAGAAGATGCTGGGTGTCCACATCGAGGGCGACCTCTGTCCGGTGTGCCGCTTCCGACTCAAGGAAGAGTTCGGCGGGCGCTACGAAGAGGTGCCGGTCGCGATGCGGACGTTCTCCAAGCGGAACCGCATCGGCATCGGTGTGGTACCGCCGGTCGATCCGAACAACCAGGACACCTCGGTGCTCATCGGCAGCGAGGATATCTCCAAGCTCGACATCTACTCGGAGGGCGATCCGCGCGTCCTCGACCTCGACGGCGCCCTCAACGTCGGCAACCGTGGGATGGTGGAGTTCATCGAGGTTTTCAAGAATGAGACCGAATACCTTCATGCCATGATCACGGCGACGCAGGAAAAGGTCATTCCGGCGCCCGGACGCCATGGGATGGTTTACGTCGACACCGTGATCGTCGCCCACTCGAACGAAGCCGAGTGGCAGAAATTCAAAGCCGACCACACCAACGAAGCCATCCTCGACCGCATCGTGGTCATCAAAGTGCCGTACAACCTGCGGCTGTCGGAAGAGGTGAAGATCTACCAGAAGATCATCCGCAACTCCGATTTCCACGCTCACGTTGCGCCGCACACGCTCGAGATCGCCTCCATGTTCGCCATCCTGTCGCGTCTAGAGCCCACCACCAAATGCGACCTGATGACCAAGTTGAAGCTGTACAACGGCGAGGAGGTCGTCGAGAAGGGTAAGACCAAGAAAATCGACGTGCACGAATTGCGCGACGATGCCAAGCGCGAAGGCATGACCGGTATCTCCACCCGCTTCATCATGAAGGCGCTCGATAACGCCCTGTCCGACAACATCAGCGGCAACTGCATCAACCCGATCACCGTGCGCGAGGCGCTCATCAACATGACCAAGGAGGCCGACCTCCCTGACGACACGCGCAAGCAGTACCTCGACTTCCTGCAGGACGTCCTGCACAAGGAGTACCTCGACGTGGTGGAGAAGGAAATCACCAAAGCCTTCGTTTACTCCTATCAGGAGCAGGCCGAGTCGCTCTTTCAGAACTATCTCGATCACGCTGAAGCGTACGTGAACAAGACGAAGGTGAAAGATCGCAATACGAAAGAAGAGTTGCAGCCCGACGAAGGCTTCCTGAAGTCAATCGAGGAACAGATCGCCATCATCGGCTCAGCGGCGGAAGGCTTCCGCCAGGAGGTCATCGCATATCTGTGGGCCGCCAGCCGGCGCGGCGAGAGAGTGAGTTACCGAAGTTACGAGCCGCTCAAGGAAGCGATCGAGAAGAAGCTGATGACTTCCGTGCGCGACATCAGCCGCATCATCACCAAGGCGCGCACCCGCGACGAGGAGCAGACCGACAAGTACGACGCCATGGTGAAGAACCTGCTGACGAACGGCTACTGTGAGAGCTGCGTCGACGTGGTGTTGAAGTATGCCGCCAACAACCTGTGGAAGGACTGAGCGCGGGCTTCTTACCTCGTCGCAAGAAAGGGAGTGTCGATAGACTCGCAACCGGGGCTTCGAGACGGCCCCTGAAGAAGATGGGGCCTCCTCAGCCCGAGCGGTAATGGTCATTGCATTTAAAGAAGAACACTCCGCTCGCCCTGAGGAGCCGCCTTCTTCTGGCGGCGTCTCGAAGGGCCTGCCTCAAACCGAGTGAACTGACGGCTCATGGCTGTGCCCGACTCCGTCTTCCGTCCGTTTCGCTCCTCCGACGCTGAGCGCAGCGACCGCTCGTCTGGCGACCGGCTGCGCCACCGCCAGAAGGTGCGCCAGTCGATCCGCGAGAACATCGCCGATATCATCGCGGAGGAGTCGATCATCGGTAAAGACCGCGAGCGCATCATCAAGGTGCCCATCCGCGGGATCAAGGAGTACCGCTTCGTCTTCGGGGAAAACGCTCCGGGGGTCGCCCAAGGCGACGGCGAGTCAGAACCCGGCCAGGTGATCGGGAAGGCCGAAGGGCAGGGCCGCGGTGCTGAGCCGCAGGCGGGTGATCAACCCGGCGTCGATTACTACGAGACCGATGTCACCCTCGAAGAGCTCATCGACATCATGTTCGAGGATCTCGAGCTGCCGGACCTCGAGCGCAAGAAGCTGCGGGAATTGGCGGCGCAGCGCATCAGCCGCCGCAAAGGCTACCGGCAGGTGGGCGTGCGCGTGCGTCTCGATAAACACCGCACGGTGAAGGCCAAGGTGAAGCGGCGGCTTGCCACCCGGCATGCGGGCCATCATCTGCACGATGACCGCGAGCGCTTTCCGTTCCACGACGACGACCTCACGTATCGCCACATGGTCACCGACACGAAGAAGGAGTCCAACGCCGTCGTGCTCTGCATCATGGACACCTCGGGGTCGATGGACACGATGAAGAAGTACCTGGCGCGTAGTTTTTTCTTCTTGCTTTACCAGTTCCTGCTGACGAAATACCGCAACGTCGAGATCGTCTTTGTCGCACACCACACCGAAGCGCGTGAGGTCACCGAGGAAGAGTTCTTTCAGAAAGGCGAGTCCGGCGGCACGTTCATCTCTTCGGGATATCAAAAGGGCCTGGAGATCATCGCCGCCCGCTATCACCCGTCGCTGTGGAACATCTACGCCTTCCACTGCTCGGACGGCGACAACTTCGACTCCGACAATCCGGCGGCGCTGCGCTGCGCCAAGCAGCTGGCCGAGATCTGTAACCTCTTTGGGTACGGCGAGATCAAGCCGCTCGGCTCGCGTTACTACGAGAGCTCGATGCTCAACATCTTCCGGCGCCTGGAAGCCGACAACTTCCAGACCGTGCTCATCGAGCGCAAAGAAGACATCTGGCCCAGCTTCAAAGCGTTCCTGGCCAAGGATCGCGGCAGAGAGCAGTGAGGCAACGCCATGGCCGCCGCCTACGACATCAACACCCTGGAAGAGTGGGACGCCAGGATCCGCGAAAAAGTCCGCGATTTCGGTCTGGATTGCTATCCGCAAGAGTTCGAGCTGTGCAACCACAACCAGATGCTCGGATACATGGCCTATTCGGGCATGCCCTCACATTATCCGCACTGGTCGTACGGCAAGGCCTACGAGAAGCTGAAGACGCTGTACGATTACGGCGTCTCGGGGCTGCCGTACGAAATGGTGATCAACTCGAACCCGGCGCTGGCCTACCTGATGCGCGACAACTCGCTGCTGCTCCAGATCCTCACCATCGTGCACGTGTACGGCCATAACGACTTCTTCAAAAACAACTTTACCTTCAAGAGTACGCGCGCCGAATTTACCATCAGCGCTTTCAAGGCGCACGGCAACCGCGTCCGCCGCTACGTCGAGGATCCCAGTATCGGTGTCGAGAAGGTAGAGCGCGTCCTCGACGCGGCACATGCGGTGTCGCTGCAGTGCCGGCGCAACCTGGCCGTCCGCAAGCGCACCCCTGAAGAGGAGCGCCAGTACCTGCTGGATGCGGCGCGCCCCCCGGAGGATCCGTTCCAGTCCATCCACCGCCGCAAAGCTTACGTCGAGCCCGACCTTCGTAAGGTACCGCTGGTTCCGGATGAAGACTTGCTGCTCTTCATCCGCGACCACAACCCATACCTGGAGGAGTGGGAGCGCGACCTGCTCACCATCGTGCACGAGGAGGCGCAGTATTTCATCCCCCAGATCGAAACCAAGATAATGAACGAGGGCTGGGCGACATACTGGCACAAGCGCCTCCTCGATAGCCTCGAACTACCGCAGGACCTCCAGCTTGAGTTCATCGTGCGCCACAATCAGGTAGTGCGGCCCTTTCCGCATGGTCTCAACCCCTACCACATCGGGCTGCGCGTGTGGGAAGACCTCTGCCGGCGCTATGACGAGCCCACGCCGGAGGAGGCCAATGAACTTGAACCGAACCATCCGACCGGTACCCAGAAGCTGTTCGAGGTGCGCGAAACCGACCGTGACGTCTCTTTCCTGCGCCGACACCTGACGGAGAATCTCATACGCGAGCTGAGCCTGTTTGAGTACGACACTAAGGGCGAGGACCTCGTCATCACCCGGGTCGCAGACAAGGAAGGCTGGCGTGAGGTGAAGGAGACCCTGCTCACGAACGTGGGCATGAACACGGTTCCGGCCATCAAGGTCGAAGACGCCGACTTCGGGCACAACCGCACGCTGTACCTGGTGCACTCGCACGACGGGCGTGACTTGCAGTTGGAATACGCCGAGAAGACTCTCTCTTACGTGCGTCGGCTGTGGCAGCGCGATGTCGCCCTGGAAACCGTCATCGGCGGTAAGCGCTCGTTGCTGCTCTGCAACGACCGCGGCTTTTCGACGAAGACCCTAAAGTAGACGCGTGGGAATTCGCTCGCTTCACAGCTCTACGGGTCCGAAACAGGGCGCGGCGCATTTCCCCACCGGCGGGGTGTCTGCTAGAAGGAGAGGGTGGGAAGGATCACCACGTGCCGATCTACGAGTACCGCTGCCGGAAATGCGGCAAGCGTTTTTCAGTGCTGACCTTGCGCATATCCGAAACCCCGTCGCCGCAATGCGAAAAGTGCGGCAGCCGCGCCGCCGACCGCCTCATGTCGCGCTTCGCCACGCCGAAGTCGGAGGAGGCGCGGATGGAATCATTGGCCGATCCCAGCAAGCTCGAAGGCCTCGACGAAAACGATCCGAAGAGCGTCTCGCGTTGGATGCGCAAAATGGGCAAAGAGATGGGCGACGAGCTCGGCGGCGAGGACTTCGACGAGATGATGGACGAGGTCGAGGCCGGCGATGGCGGCGAGGGGGACGACGAGTCTTGAGTCCTTGAGTTCCTCTATAATTTTCGACTTTCGACTATCAACTATCGACTGCTTTTGGAAGCACCACTGCGGTCGCCGCGAAGGCCTCGCCGCGGCCGACGGCGTCGAGGCCTTCGTTCGTCTTCGCCTTCACGTTCACCCGCTCCGCCGGCACTTCGAGCAGCGTTGCGACCCGCTGTCGTATCGCCTCGCGATAAGGCCCGAGACGCGGCTGTTCGGCGTGAATGGTCACGTCGAGGTTGCCGACGCGCCAGCCCCGTCCAGCCATCAACGTAACGACCCGCTTGAGCAGCTCGCTGCTGGTGATGCCGCGGTAACGTTCGTCCGAATCGGGGAAATGCTGCCCGATGTCGCCCGCGCCTAAAGCGCCGAGAATGACATCGCTCACCGCGTGCAGGACCACGTCGGCATCCGAGTGGCCGAGCAACCCGTGCGAGTGGGGAATCTCGAGCCCGCCAAGGACCAGCCGGCGCCCTTCCACCAGCCGATGCAGATCGTACCCGTGCCCTATCCGGATCGCCATGTCAGCACCAGTCGTGCTCGTCAATCGCGCGCGTGCGGCGGAACCACAAGTTCATTGGGGTCATGCGCTTCCTTGACTCGCCCATGCGAGTCTGAGAGGCATGCGCAACATGAGCAACGTGAAGCTCATCGCCGTACTCGTTGTCGTTGCCGTGTACGAAAGGGTCAACCGCACCATCACTTAGCGCACCGCGTCAGGGGTCGGCGGCCTAGCGCCTGGGCACGTGTGGCATAGCTGCCTGTCACGGGCCTGGAAGATCGCGCCCGCAAAAGCGACACACCTTGGCCGCGGCCTTGATGGTTTCCGCGCAGAATGGACAGGACTTCGAGGGTTCAGATGAATAGGTGCCCAGGGTGTTTGTGCATTTGCGACGTTGCCCGAGGAAGTACGCAATCATAGCACCAGCGACGGCTCCCACGACCACGCCGCCGAACACAAGGTTGAACGAGGCTCGGGCGATGCCCGTTAGTAACTGATCCATTCCTTCGAGGTAGGCACCGCGGGTAATGACCGTTCCTGCAGGCAGCTGTCCGACAAGCGGGATGGCAGGCCTGAGCAAAAACCCTAGGGTGCCGCCAACCAGCCCGCCGAGTAGCCCACGACCAACCGGCAGACGCGTCGTGGCGTCGGCAATGAGTAGGCCGACGCCAAGAATTGCCCCAAATCCTCCAAATAAGATCAGTTGGTTGATAGGTTTTACCACGACCCGGACCACTGGTACCTCAATAAGAAGAGAAGAGGGGCCTAGCTGGTCGCAAGCGATACAGGTGAACAACAGGATCACGCCGGAGAAAAGTACAAGTGCCGCTCCAGCTCCCTTCTTTCCCTTTCGCCAGAAACCCGAAGCTCCTGCCAGAAGAAGTACGAAGGGGGCCAGCAGAAAAACCACGCCGGTAATGTCGCCGAGCAATACACACCAGTCGGACGTTGGGGAGGACGAGCAGAACGGCACCACCGGTCTCTCTACCATGGACCAACGGTCCGGCGCAACTGAGGCCCACTCTCGGTAGTGGGCTACTTTGAAATTGGAGGCCCCTGGAATCCGGCCCGTTGTGTGGCATACTTAGGGTATGCCCAGGCGAGCAAGCAAGAGGCAAGAGGTTGACGATTTCATAGCGACGGCCCGTGAAGCGGTGGAACGGACCATAGGCGAGCCCATCATCCCACACAAGAAAAATCCGCACGCGGTCGCGCTGTCAAAGCTGGGAGCATCCAAGGGCGGGAAGGCGCGGGCGGCGCAACTCACACCGGAAGAACGGCGGGCGATCGCGCTTCGTGCGGCGCGGGCGCGGTGGGGTAAGCACAATTCCCAATGAGAATTCGCTTGACTGCGAATGAGAAAGATATTACCTGTAGCCATGGAGATTCGGCCCAGGGGCTGGTTACCCTCCAGGGGAGATTGGCCCCGAAAGCTTTATCTCCTTTTCTTTGTGGCGCGACACGTACAGGTCGGGCACGTACACGATCCCGAATGTCCTGAAAACCTCGCCGTCTCGGTAACCGTCGCCCTCAAACTGAAGCTTCCGAATTAACCCGCCAAACTCATTGGCGATCTCCGGTCTGACTGGCGCGTCCATTCCGAAATTTGGAAGCCTGAATCCCCAATTCAGTGCATAGATGACCACAGGTAGTGTCCGGAGTGTGGTGGAAAAGCGAAAAAGGCGTCATCATCCGGCCGGTTTCTTAATCCAAGAACAGCTCCCGCCGGGAAGCGGGGGCCGGAGGATGACGCCATGGAGACGG
>JBEKBJ010000128.1:0-13604 GCA_050015455.1 Binatia bacterium | reverse complement strand
TGCGTGTCATCGCCTTCACCTCTCGCCGTATCCGTCGCTCCATCGGCGACGGCGTAGCCGGTTAAGGCGGACCTCTCTAACTGCTTATACCCCCGGACATCTCCGGTGCTTCTAACACGTGGGCCGGATGGGCTTGACACCGCAGAATCGTTTCAGTAGGCTCGCGCCTGACCGAGCGGTTTAGGCCGGGCGGTTAGTGCCGCTCAGCCGGATGTTTTCCGCTTGTAGCGAGGGGTTATGGCGATTGTGGTGGGGTCCCGATGCTGTAGGTGGTCACGAGCTGACCGACTGGTCAAACGGATGCGACAAGCTGTAGCTAATGCCAACTCGAACGTCGCTCTGGCGAAGTATTGGGGTAAGCGAGATGAGAGTCTCAATCTTCCCTACACCGGCAGCATCTCGATCACCCTGGCCGGCCTCAACACCACGGCTCGCGTGCGATTCGGCACTGAACGAAGTCACGACCGCATCGTGATGAACGGCGAGCAAGTCGGTGAGCAGCATGCCCGTGGGGTCCGGCAATTCCTGGATCACGCGCGCCAAACGGCTGGTGAGAGAACGGCAGCCGAAGTGGAGATTCACAGCAGTTTTCCGGTCGCTGCGGGGCTGGCGTCTTCGGCATCGACCTTCGCTGCTCTGGCTTTGGCGGCATCGAGCGCGCTGGGCCTGTCGCTGTCGCCGCGCGAGCTCTCGGCGCTGGCGCGCCGCGGCTCCGGGTCGGCGGCCCGATCGATTTTCGGCGGCTATGCCGAGTGGCTCCCCGGGGAGGCGGACGATGGCTCAGACTCGTACGCCGTGCAGTTGGCCGGGCCGGAGCACTGGCGGCTCGGAGTCGTTGTGGTCATCACGGATCTTGGACGCAAGCGCGTCGGCTCGCGAGAGGGCATGGCGCATGCGCTCAAACATTCCCCCTTCTTTCCCGCGTGGCTGGAATCGCATGAGGCGGATCTGGAGGCGGTCCGTCAGGGCATTCTCGGTCGCGACCTCGCCCTGACCGGCCGGGCTGCGGAGCGCAACTGCCTCAAGATGCACGCCGCCTCGATGGCTGCCTCGCCGCCTTTGCTCTATTGGAAACCGGCCACGCTGGCGGTGATACACCGCGTGCTGCAGCTGCGGGAGGAAGGCACCGAGGCCTATTTCACCATCGATGCCGGTCCGCAGGTGAAGGTCATCTGCTCCTGGTCGCAACGCGACGCTGTCGCAGCTGCGATCCGTGAGGTGCCGGGGGTGCAAAGCGTGCTGCTCTCGGAGCCAGGTGGCGCCGCCGAGCTGGTGGAACGTGCATGAACACGCGGGTCGTAGCGCGAGCCCCGGGCAAACTGTTCGTCCTCGGCGAGTACGCCGTGCTCGACGGCTGCCCGGCAGTGGTTGCTGCAATCGATCGCGCCGTCGAGGTCGCGCTTGAGCTGGGCGCTCCGGGAACCAAAGTGCGCATCAATTCCGCCGCAGCCTCCGCCGAATTCTGCGCAACTGCGCCAGCAATTGAGACTGGCCCATTGCGCTTCGCCTGCGCCGCGTTTCGTTCGGCCGTCTCAGCGTTTCCGCAAATCGCGCAGCGCAACGCGGTTATCACTATCGCAAGCCACTTGGAGGAGCAGCATACGAAGATCGGTTTGGGCAGCAGCGCCGCGGTGACTGCTGGTGTCGTTGCGGCGGTGTTCGCCGCGGCGGGTCAGAATCTCACAGCCGGGTCCTGCCGAGATCGCCTGTTCTCTGTGGCGCTGGATGCGCACCGTCACGTGCAGGGGAAACTGGGCAGCGGCGCGGATGTCGCGGCCAGCGTGTACGGCGGACTCGTCCTGTTCCGGCCATGCCAAGCCATGCCGCAGATTACGCGGCTCAGGCTGCCCTCGCACGCGTGCCTGCTGGCTGCCTGGACTAGAGAGCCGGCGTCCACACCGGACTTGGTGCAGCGGTATCGATCTGCTGAGAACGGGAGCGCCGCGAAACGCGCTGCTTTCGTCCGAGCGACCCGCGCTTGCGTCGATGACTTCGTGGCCGGACTGGCACGCGGGTCAGTGCCGCTGTCTGCGGTGCTCGCGAACGGCCACCTCTTGGAACAGCTCGCAGCCGATCTGCATCTCCCGCTGCTGACCCCGCGCCTGCGCCAGCTCGTCAGTGTCGCGCGTGCCGAGGGGGCAGCCGCCAAGATCTCCGGCGCCGGCGGTGGCGATTGCGGCATCGCCCTCACCCGCGATGAAGAGACGGCGCGCCGGGTATGCGCCGCGTGGCGGGCGTCCGGCCTGTACCCGCTGGAGCTCAACATTTCCTACCAAGGAGTGTCCGCTGACCTCTACTATGGATAGCGCTGCCACCTTGCGCGACCGCAAGACCTCGCACCTCGATCTGTGTGAGCACGAACAGGTCGAATTCCGCGGCAAGACCACGCTGTTCGAAGATGTGGATCTGATTCACAACGCCCTGCCCGAATTGGCGCTGGAGGATCTGGATCTCACCGTCGAGTTCGTGGGGAAGCGTTTGCGAGCCCCATTTCTCATCACCGGCATGACCGGCGGCACCGAAGAGGCGTTTGCGGTCAATCGGGACATTGCCTCGATTGCCGAGCGCTGCGGCATCGGGTTCGGCCTTGGCAGCCAGCGTGTCATGCAGCGTGATCCGCGCACCGCTTGGACCTTCGCCATTCGCGAATTCGCGCCTTCCGCGCTAGTGCTCGCCAACATCGGTTTGATCCAGGCTGCCGAGCAGCCGACCGCAGAGCTACGGCGGCTGGTAGCCGGCGTTGGTGCCGACGCGCTGTGCTTGCACCTCAATCCGGCGCAAGAGCTGATTCAGCCCGAAGGCGACCGAGATTTTCGCCGTGGGTACATCACCCTCAAGCGCCTCTGCAGCGAGCTCGGGGTTCCGGTGATCGCCAAGGAAACCGGATGCGGCATCTCGCGCGCGGTCGGCGAATCACTGCGTAATGCCGGCGTCCGCTACGTCGACGTCTCCGGCGCCGGCGGCACGTCTTGGATTCGGGTCGAAAGCTTACGTGGCAACGCGCGCAGCCAGCGCCTGGGCGATGTGTTCGCAACTTGGGGCATTCCTACCGCCGCCTCGTTGGCGATGCTCCGTGACTGCGGGTTAGAGCTGATCGCCAGCGGTGGGATGCGCACCGGCCTGGACATGGCCAAGGCGATCGCGCTGGGTGCGCGTCTGTGCGGCGCGGCGCTGCCGATTTATCGCGCCTACCGCGAAGGCGGTATCGATAGCGCCGTGGCGCTGATCGACGAATTCAGCGACGGGCTCAAGGCGGCGATGTTGTTGACCGGTTCGCGTACGCTCGCCGATCTGTCGCGCCAGCCGCTCGTCGTCGGCGAGCGGCTGAAAGCATGGATCGCCGCAGCCCAACCGCCGCGGCCCGCCGCCTGATGACAAGGATGGCCATCACAATGGAGAATAACCGACTCAGTTCACGCATCGAGGGTTTCTACCGCCTGCAACGGCACGAACGCTTAGCGCGGCTCGCGGCCGCTTCGAGCCTCGAAGAGGCAGAAATGAAGGAGTTGCTCGACTCCTCCCCGTTGCCGTTCGACGCCGCTGATCACATGGTGGAAAACGCGGTCGGGGTCGTGGCATTGCCGCTGGGCATCGGGCTCAATTTCCTCATCAACGGACGCGACCGCATCGTGCCGATGGCAATCGAAGAGCCGTCGGTCATCGCAGCTGCCAGCCATGCGGCGCGATTGGTGCGCCAGAGCGGCGGCTTTGAGGCGGAGGCCGATCCTCCGCTCATGATCGGACAGATCCAGCTCGTCGACGTTCCGGACATGGAGGCGGCGGTGTGCAGGCTCGAAGCGGCCACCGCAGAGCTGCTCGCCGTCGCCAACGCCGTACACCCCAACATGACGAAGCGCGGCGGTGGTGCACGGACCATCAAGGTCCGCTCACTCCCTACCACGCCATGTGGCCCCATGCTTGTGGTTCACCTGCTCGTCGATGTTGGCGACGCCATGGGAGCCAATGCGGTCAACAGCATCGCGGAAGCTTTGGCGCCGCGCATCGAGGAAATCACAGGTGGTCAGGTACGGCTGCGCATCCTGTCGAACTTGGCGGACGAGCGCTTGGCCCGTGCCAGCGCACGCATCCCGTTCACCGTCCTCGACTGCGAGGTCTGTGCCGGACGCGAGCTTGCAGAGCGGGTCGTCGAGGCGTGGGCCTTCGCCGCCGCCGATCCATATCGCGCCGCGACCCATAACAAAGGCATCATGAACGGCATCGACGCGGTCGCATTGGCGACCGGCAACGACTGGCGCGGCATCGAGGCTGGGGCACACGCGTACGCCGCGCGCAACGGGCGCTATGGCCCGCTGAGCGAGTGGCGCATCGAGCACGACACGCTGGCGGGTACGATCGAGCTGCCGCTGGCTGTCGGCATTGTAGGTGGCAACCTCGAATGCAATCCGCGCGTGCGCTTCGCGTTGCGAGTGCTGGGCGTCACCTCCGCCCGAGAACTCGCCGCGATCATGGCGGCCGTCGGCTTGGGGCAGAACTTCGCCGCGTTACGCGCGCTGGTGACCGACGGCATCCAGCGCGGCCACATGGCTCTGCACGCGCGCGGGCTGGCAATAGCTGCCGGCGCGCCCGCCGGTTTGGTCGATCAGGTCGCCGAGCAGCTCATCGCCTCGGGCGAGATCAAGCTGAGCAAGGCACGCGAGATCCTGCAGTCGGCTCAGGTGGGCGGGTGATGGTTGTGAGCAACTCTGGCGTGGTGTGCAGCGCGGCACCGGGCAAGGTTATCCTGCTCGGTGAGCACGCGGTTGTTTACGGCCGCACCGCGCTGGCAGCAAGCATCGACCGGTTTGTCGAGGTGTCAATCGCGCCCGCCGCGTCAGCCCACCTGATGGAAGCACGGCAGGCCGTGCCCCTGCCGGCGCTGGAGCGTGCGGCAGAACTTACCGGTTTGGACCCCGCCAGCATTGCCGCCGCGGCCGCCGCGGATCTGCCGGCAGGCGTTGGACTCGGCAGTTCCGCCGCCTTGAGCGTGGCGCTCATCCGGGCGCTGGCCAGGTTCGCCGGCCAATCGTTGTCGGATGCGGTGGTCTGTGCCCGTGCCTTCGAGATCGAGAAGATCTTTCACGGCTTCCCTTCAGGCATCGACAATACCGTCGCGACCTACGGTGGACTGATCGCGTTCAGACGCGGCGACACCGTGAAACCGCTGGCCACCGCGCGGTCGATTCCGTTGGTGATCGCCCTTGGCCGTGCACCGCGGGAAACGCAACAGGCCGTGCGCGGCCTGCGCGAACGATGGGAGAGCAGTTCGGCACTCTACGAGCCACTGTTCGACGAGATCGATCGTCTGGTGAACGAGGCGCAACACGCCATCGCCGCGGGAGATCTTCCGATGCTGGGAGCGTTGATGAACGCCAATCACCGCTTGTTGCGGCGTTTAGGGATCTCGACGGAGGAGCTCGATGAGCTGGTAGCGCTGGCGTGCGACGCGGGCGCGTTGGGCGCAAAGCTGACGGGTGGCGGCGGCGGTGGTGCGGTGATTTGCCTGTGCGACGCCGACCGCGAGCCATTGGTGGAACGCTTCACACGCGCCGGTTGGCGCGCGTTTGCAACGGACATTGCGCAGCGAGGGCGCGATGGAGCAGATGATGCAGGTCGTTTCGAACAGCGCAGCTTTGCCTCAACCTGATCAGATTCGCGAGAGCGGTCTCGAGGGGGCTAGCCTCGAGGAGGTGATCGCGCGCAGCCAGGCGTGGTTTCTGGTGCAGCAGCGCCCGGAAGGCTTCTGGCATCCGCCGCTCGAAGCCAACGTCTCGATGGATGCGGAATACGTGTTCTTCAACCGCTTCATGGGACGGCGGCGGGAACGGCAAGAGGCCCGCGTCGTTGAGCACATGTTGGCGACACAGTCCGACGACGGCAGCTGGCCGCTCTACCACGGCGGCCCCGGCCATGTGAGCAACACCATCGAGGCGTACTTCGCGCTCAAGCTCGCTGGTCGCCGCGCCGAGGAGGAACCGCTGCGGCGGGCGCGTGAATTCATCATGAGCCGTGGCGGCTTGGTGAAGGCGGGCGTGTTCACGCGCACCTTCCTCGCCTACTTCGGCCAGTTTCCCTGGTCGGGTTTGCCGTCCATGCCGGTGGAACTGGTGCTGTTGCCGTCCTGGTTTCCCATCAACATCTACGCGCTGTCGAGTTGGTCCCGCGGTACGGTCGTACCGCTGACTGTGCTGATGGCGAGACGCCCGTCTATCGTAATTCGGGAGGATGCCGGCGTGAGCGAGTTGTGGCACAAGCCGCCGGCATCGGAAGACCTCAGGTTCCCGCCTAGCCGCGAGTGGTTCACGTGGCGCAACTTCTTTTTGGCTGTCGACCGCACGCTCAAATTGCTCGGCCGCACCAACTGGACGCCGTTGCGCACGCGCGCCCTACGCCGCGCCGAGCAGTGGATTCTATCGCATCAAGATATCAACGGCGGCTGGGGCGGCATTCAGCCGGCGATGATCAACTCGGTGATGGCCTTGCGTGCGCTCGGCCACAGCGACACCGACCCTGCGGTCGCGAAGGGCATAAAGGGAATCGATGATTTCCTCATCGAAGCCGACGGCGGGTTGTTCTTCCAGCCGTGTGTGTCCCCGACCTGGGATACTGCCCTGGCGGCGAAGGCCCTGCTCGATTCCGGGGTGGCGGCGGATCACCCGGCGCTCTCGCGCGCCGCGGAATGGTTGATCGACAACCAGATCTTCAAGCCAGGCGATTGGCAGATCTACAATCCGAAGCTGGAGCCTGGGGGCTGGGCCTTCGAGTTTGCCAACGATTGGTATCCGGACGTCGATGATTCGGCAGTGATCCTGATGGTGCTCAAACGCGTCGCCACCGCCGAACCCGCCCGTGCGGCACGCGCCATCGCTTACGGCATGAACTGGACCCTCGGCATGCAGAGCCGCAACGGGGGCTGGGGCGCCTTCGACACCGACAACGATTCCGAGTTCCTCAACCGGATTCCGTTCGCCGACATGGAGGCCATGATCGATCCACCTACCGAGGATCTCACCGGGCGGCTGCTGGAGCTGATGGGGGCGTACGGTTTCGACCTGCGTTTCGGTCGCGCGCGCCGCGCCCGCGACTTCGTGTTGCGCACGCAACGGGGCGACGGCTCGTGGTGGGGGCGCTGGGGCGCGAACTTCATTTACGGCACCTGGTCGGTGCTGTCGGGGCTGCGCGCGATCGAGGACGATCTCGATGCGCCGCACATTCGCCGCGCTGTGGCCTGGCTCAAAGTGCACCAAAACCCCGACGGCGGCTGGGGCGAGTCGCTGCAGACGTATGCGGATGAGTGCCTCGCCGGACGCGGCGCGTCGACGCCATCGCAAACCGCCTGGGCGGTCCTCGGTCTGCTCGCCGGCGAACGCGGCGTGAGCGCCGAGGCACACCGCGGCGTCGACTACCTCGTGGGCACGCAGCGCGCGGACGGCTCGTGGGAGGAACCGGAGTTCACCGGGACCGGTTTTCCGCGCCATTTTTACCTGCGCTACCACATGTATCGCAACTATTTCCCCTTGATGGCACTCGGGTGCTTCCGCGCCCGTCTGAATGAAACCGCGGGCGGCAACGGCGCCAGAGGATCTGAAACAGCGCGGCTGATTCGCGCCGCTGGAATATCACAAGAGACAGCAGTGCTCGTCGGTCGGAGCACGGAAGGGTGAAGGGTGGGGACATGCGAGAAACGGACGACACCATGAATGTGGGCATCGATCAGATCGGCGTCTACCTGCCGCGCTACGTCCTGCCGCTGGAGGCGTTGGCGGTTGCGCGTGGGGTTCCGGTGGAGAAGATCCATGTCGGTCTGGGCGCGCGCCAGATGGCGATCGCACCGCCGTGGGAAGACGCCGTGAGCCTCGCGGCCAACGCTGCCGCCCGGCTCTTTGCGCAAGGACACACGCACCCCAGCGAGATCGGCCTGCTCCTGGTGGCGACCGAGACGGCGGTCGATCACGCCAAGCCGGCCGGCATCTTCCTCCACGAGTTGCTCGGCGTGCCGTCCAACTGCCGCACCTTCGAGCTGAAGCACGCCTGCTACGCCGGCACCGCCGGCGTGATGATCGCCACGGATTGGATCCGTTCCGGCGCGGCGCGCGGGCGCAAGGCCCTGGTGGTCGCCACCGACATCGCGCGCTATTCGTTGCAGTCGAGCGCCGAGTTCACCCAGGGGGCCGGCGCTGTATCACTGGTGGTGAGCGAGCGACCGCGGTTGCTGGCGCTCGATCCGCTATCCGGCATTTTTGCGAGAAACGTCTACGATTTCTGGAGGCCGCTCGACCGGCGCGAGGCGTTGGTAGACGGCAAGTTCTCCGTCGACTGTTACCTCGACGCTCTCGATGGGGCAGTGGCGGACTACCGTGCGACAGCCAACGGACGGGGCAACGGCGTGGACCTGTCGCAGCCGCTGCACGCGGGCCTCGCCGCGTTGCTGTACCACACGCCCTTTCCCAAGATGGCGTACAAGGCGCACCAGCGGCTGCTGGAAAGCGAGGGGCGCCGGACCGGTGAGACGCCCCCTGATTCGCAGGAATCGTATGCTACGCAGGTGGAGCCGTGGCTCAGAGCCGCCCGTGAGGTTGGTAACACCTACACTGCCTCGCTGTACCTGTGCCTGGCCTGGCTCGCCGACCAGGCCGCAAGCCGATTCGAAGGGAAGCACATCGGGCTGTTCTCGTACGGCTCGGGGTGCTGCGCTGAGTTCTTCACCGGCGGCATCGTGCCCGGGGCGGCACGAGCGACGGCGCGCATCGGCCTTGCCGATATGCTGCAGGCGCGCCGCGAGCTGAGCGTGGAGGAATACGAGACTTTCGCACGCGATGGCACCGACGGCGGCACGCCGCCGGGCGAAGACGCGGGCTTCTGCCATCTGGCGGCGGTTCGCGACGACAAACGAATTTACGAGCGCAACGGCCATTTCGCCTGATGGAGTTCTCAGCACAACAAGAGACGGCGTCCACAATCGACGCGGCGTACGGCCACTGCTGGCAGATCGCGAGATCTCATTACGAGAACTTCACTGTCGGCTCGTGGCTCTTGCCTCGCCGCCTGCGGCGACACATCGCCGCAATCTATGCATTCGCCCGGACAGCGGACGACATGGCCGACGAGGGCGCCATCGATGCGCCAGAACGCCTCGACGCCTGGGAGCACCAACTGGAGGAATGTTACCGCGGCCGGCGCCTGCATCCGATCTTCGTGGCCCTCGGGGATACGGCGGACCGCTTCGAGCTGCCGATCGATCCCTTCCGCCAGCTGTTGCGCGCCTTTCGTGCCGACGCCGACTTCAAGCCGTTCGACACGTTCGACACGTTGCTGGGGTACTGCCGCTGCTCGGCGGATCCGGTCGGTCACCTGATTTTGTATCTTTTTGGGTATCGCGATTCCGGGCGGCAGCAGCTGGCGGACCAGATTTGCACCGGCCTTCAGCTGACGAATTTCTGGCAGGACATTGCCATCGATGCGGCTAAGGGCCGAGTGTACGTGCCGCTCGAAGATCTGACGCGCTTCAGTTGCTCGGCCGACGACGTAAAGACGGGCACGTGCAGCCCCGCCGTGCGGGAGCTCATGCGATTCGAGGTCGACCGCGCTCGCGGCATGCTCACACGCGGACTCGAATTGGCGGCGCATGTCGACCGGCGCCTCGCGCGCGAGGTGTGCCTGTTCGCCTGGGGTGGCCTGGCGATCCTGCGCGCCATAGAGGCTGTCGGTTACGACGTGCTCACGCGCCGCCCGACGTTGTCGAAGCGGGCGAAACTTGGGCTGGTATTGCGGGCGTTGGCGACGCGTCGCATTCGTCCACGGCGTGCCCGCACCCTGATCCCTGAGGGATTGCCGACTCTCGCCAACGGGCACCTTTCGATACACCGCCAACAGAGGGTGGCTACTACTAGCCATGAACCTCCGGTTCCCAATTCGTCATGCCCGCAGTCTTTTGGCGGGCATCCATCGGGCAGGGACATAGATTCCCGCCCCACGCTTTCGCGGGGGCAGGCTCTAAAGATTGCGGGAATGACGACAGGCGCCGGTTCATCGGCTCTCCAAGCCGAACGAAAGACATCCCCTTCGTTGGAGCGAGGGGAAGGATATCGGCGCACGCTCCGTAAGGCCCACGCTTACTGCCAAGCCGTCACCCGCCGCAGCTCGAGCAATTTCTACTACGCTTTCCGCCTCCTCAGCCCCGAGCGGCGCGGGGCACTGTACGCCGTCTATGCCTTCTGCCGCTTCGTCGACGACATTGCCGACGACCAAGACCGGCGTGACCCGGCGGCGCTGCTGGCGCGCTGGCGCGAGGAACTGCAGTTGGTGTACGGCGGCGCGCCGACGCATCCGATTGGCTGCGCACTCGCCGACGCCGTGCAACGTTTCGCGCTACCGCAAGAGCATTTCCTCGACTTGATTCGCGGCGTGGAGATGGATCTCATGCGCCGGCGTTACGCAACCTTCGATGAGCTGTACCAGTATTGCTATCGCGTCGCCTCCACCGTCGGCCTTCTGTGCATCGAGATCTTCGGCTACCAGCGGCCGAGCGCGCGCGATTACGCCATCGATCTCGGCATCGCGTTCCAGCTGACGAACATCCTGCGCGACGTGCTCGAAGACGCGCGGCGCGGCCGCATCTACCTGCCGCTCGAAGATCTCCACCGCTTCGATTGCACCGAGGCCGAGCTGCTCACTGGCCGCTACTCGCCGCGGGTCGGCGCCTTGATGGCCTTCGAGTGCGGCCGTGCGCGTGCCTACTACCTGCGGGCGCGGGGCGCGCTGGCGCCGGAGGACCGCGGCTCGCTGGCCGCCGCCGAAGCCATGCGCTCGATCTACGAGCGGCTGCTCGACCGTATCGAGGCGCGCCACTTCGATGTTTTCGGCCCCAAGGTCACGCTGCCGCGCTACGAGAAGGTCACCCTCGCCCTTGCCGCGTGGGGACGCTCGCAGCTGGCCCTGCTAACGTCATGAACCGCGTCGCCATCATCGGAGGCGGATTCGCCGGACTGGCCGCGGCCGTCGACCTCGCCGGGCGCGGCTTTGCGGTATCGCTGTTGGAAGCCCGGCCACGGCTTGGCGGACGCGCCTACTCGTTTCGTGACGACGAAACCGGTGAGGTCATCGACAATGGGCAACACGCGCTCATGGGCTGCTACCGCGACACGCTCGCCTTCCTCGATCGCATCGGTGCCACGCACAAGCTGATGCGACAACAGAACCTGCATGTCAGGATGGTGCACCCAGCGCGCGGCACCGGCGCGATCACGTGCCCTTCGCTGCCGAGCCCGCTCCACCTGGTTGGCGGCATCCTGCGCTACCGGCTGCTCACTCAGGCGGAGCGTCTGCGCGCCCTGCTCGGCGGCATGCAGCTGATGGCCATGCGCCGCCGCGGCGACCCGCGGCTGCGCGAGTGTACCATCGAACAGCTGCTGCTGGCGTTACGCCAGTCACCGAACGCGTGCGCCAGTTTTTGGTACCCGGTCGCGGTAGCCACCTTGAACGAATCGCCGCAACGCGCCGCGGCCGTGTTGTTCACTGAAGTGCTGGCGCGGGCGTTCTTTCGCTCGCGCGCCGACTCGCAGTTCGTTTTGCCGAGAGTCGGACTGAGCGAGCTGTACACTGAGGATGCGCGCCGGTACGTCGAAGCGCGCGACGGCCATGTCGAGCTGCAAGCCGCGGTTGCGGCTCTCGTCGTGCGCGGCAACCGTGTGGCCGGCTTGCAACTGCGCGACGGCAGGACCATCGCCACCGACGCATGCATCAGCGCGGTGCCTCCGAGGGCGTTGGCTGCGCTGCTGCCGGATGCGGCGCGCGACCGATGCAGCTTGCCGGCGCTCGATGCAATCGAAACATCACCTATAGTTTCTGTGCATCTCTGGTGCGACCGTCCCATCCTGAGCGATGCGTTTGTCGGTCTGATCGGAAGGACGACGCAGTTTGTATTCAACCACAGCGGGCTCACCGGCCAAGGCGAAAACGGCCGGCAATGCCTGAGCGCTGTGATCAGCGCGGGCCGCGAGGTGGTCGAGTGGCCGGCGGTGCGGATCACCGAAACAGTCGTGGCAGATTTGCGGGCGCTGGTCCCGGCTGCACGCGGCGCGCGCGTGCTGCACACGGTGGTGGTCAAGGAGAAGCGGGCGACGATTTCGGCCACCCCGGCAGCCGAGCGCCTGCGGCCCGCCGCACGTACGTCCATTGCCAATTTCTTCCTGGCGGGCGACTGGACCTCGACGGGCTTGCCCCCGACAATCGAAAGCGCAGTTTACAGCGGACGGCGCGCGGCAGAGCTGGTCGCTGAGTATCTTGGACTATCTACAGCTGCCGAACCGGAATCGCATGCGTCTCCTACCTTGGCGGCTCTGGCTGCCTCGAAGAGCGGTCCCGCGGAATCTGCGGTCCGAGGTCCTGCCTCGCGCAGCTAGCGTTATGCGATTTCCGTTACATATCACCACCGACATGGTGAGGTGGCAGCTGCGTAACTGGCGGCGTGGCAACGCACGCTACCCGTACGTCCTCATGCTCGAACCGCTGCACACGTGCAACCTCGCGTGCCTCGGGTGTTCACCCGAGCGCTACAACGGCGACCTGAAAGACCGGCTGCCGCTCGAAGAATGTCTACGCGCGGTGGACGAAGCGGGCGCGCCGGTGGTCTCCATCTGCGGCGGCGAGCCGACGATCTATCCCGAGCTGCCGCAGTTGGTCGAAGGTATCATCGCGCGCAAGCGGCACATCTATCTCTGCACCAACGGGCTGCTGCTCGAGCGCTTCTACAAGAAGGGGCGGCCGCACAAGCGGCTCTCGATCAACGTGCACATCGATGGGATGCGCAAAACCCACGACCTGGTCACCGACCGTGTCGGCGTCTTCGACAAGGCCGTCGAGATGATCAAGGAAGGCAAGCGTCTCGGCTACCACGTGTGCACCAATACGACCATTTACCGCGAGACCGACATGGACGAGGTCGAGGAGATGTGTGGCTTCCTGCAGGGCATCGGTGTCGACGGCATCGTGATGTCGCCGGGCTACCACTACGAGAAAATCCAGGACAACCATTTCCTCTTCAAGCGGGAGGTGCATGCGAAGTGTGAACGCGTGCTCGAACTGGCGAATAAGTATCGGCTGTACTCGACGCCGCTGTTCCTGCAGTTCGCTGCGGGTCAACGCGAGTATCCGTGCACGCCGTGGGGCAACCCGACGCGCACGCCGAGAGGGTGGAAGGGGCCCTGCTACCTGATCGAAGGCGGCTATTTCAAGACCTGGCAGGAGTTCTGGAACGGTGTGAACTGGGACTACTGGGAGACGCGCACCGATCCGAGGTGCCACAACTGTCTCATGCACTCGGGCTTCGAGGCGTCGGTGGTCCGTAAGCTCGGCGAGAGCCGGCGCGACTTGTGGATGATGGCGAAGTGGAACTTCTTTCCGTAGGAGGTTTGTTCCCTCGCGCGGGCAAAGCGAAAAAGCAAGTGCTCGCCTGCGCCTCGTCATGCCCAATGGGACATGTTTGCCGCCGTGTTGTTGGCACTTACACAAGTCCGGGTCATTAGCAGTTATAGATGTCCGCTCGGTTAGACGGAGATCTTCCTGCGATTCTTCTTAGTGTTTTTATTTAGGGTTCTTAAGGCGCGTAC
>JBEKBJ010000127.1:0-13775 GCA_050015455.1 Binatia bacterium | reverse complement strand
AGGATCGCGAACCAGACCGGCGTCTCCACGGCTGTACCGTTGCGCCGGAAGGTGGCGAGGCTGATGTACGCCTCCTTGCTGAGCTTCTTGATCGCGCGTGACTCAGGCATGTTCGGCCTCCTTTGTCCTCCGGCTGCCCTTCCCCGCTGGGGCTGCGGTCACCGATACGCGGCGCGTCTGGGTCAGGCTTGGGTTTTTCAATTGCCCGTCCACCACAATCGTTCGCTCCATCGCTCGCGGTTGCTCCGCTTGGGATCATACCCGCGCGACGGTACATTATCGAGTTCAGTGATCGGAGCATGAATACGTGACAGCGGCGTTGCCTCCAGCTAGCTTGGGCCGGCAAAAGGAGGCCAACGCATGAGCGCTGACGATGAGAGGTTGAGCAAAGGAGTGGAGGTCGCGCAACGGCTGTTCGGACAGCTCGCGGGTGGCGCGAGCCTGCCGGATGACTTTCGCCGCTATACCGTCGCACACCTGTTCGGCGATGTGTGGCAGGGCAAGGCCCTCGCCATCGAGGAGCGCTCGCTCCTGACCTGTACCGTACTGGTGGCGCTGAATCGGGAAGCCGAGCAGCGCCTCCACTTCACCGGAGCGAAGAACCTGGGAATTCCACGCGCAAAGGTCGAGGCGATGATCACGCACGTGGCTCACTACGCTGGCTGGCCCGTGGCGGTCAGCGCGTTCCGGGTGCTCGACGAAGTCTGGCCGGCTGCGGTCAAGTAGCAATACTCCGTTCCGCCCGGAGGAGACGAGAGAATGAAACCGACCAACGCCCGCACAAATCGCCAGATCCTCCTCGCACAGCGGCCCGACGGGAGGCTCGAGGCGCGTCATTTCCGCAGCGTCATGGGCACCGTGGGCGAGCCCGGCCCGGGGGAGGTGCTGTGCAGAACGATCCTGCTGTCCATTGATCCGGCGAACCGAGCCTGGATGCAAGGCCGCACGTACCGGAAGCAACTCGGCGAGGGGGAGGTCATGAGCGGTTTCACGCTGGCCGAGGTTGTGAGTGAGCACGACGCGCACATCCGCGTCGGGACCATCGTGGCGTGCGAGGCCGGTTGGCAGGAGTATGCGGTGCTCCGCGCAGATCGCGTGCGACCCGTCGCGGTCCGAGGCAAGCTGACGCACCATCTGAGCGTGCTGGGCATCACCGGGCTCACTGCCTATTTCGGGCTCCTCAATATCGGCGGCGCCAAGCACGGCGAGACGGTGGTGATTTCGGCCGCCGCTGGTGCAACGGGGAACGTGGCCGGGCAGATTGCGCGCATCCGGGGCGCACGCGTTGTCGGCATTACCGGCTCCGACGACAAGAACCGCATGCTTGAGCATGATCTTGGGTTCCAGGGCACAGTGAACCACCGAAGCCCGACGCTGCGGCAGGACCTCATTGCCCAATGTCCGGACGGGATCGACGTCTATTTCGATAACGTCGGGGGGCGCGTCCTCGAGACGGTGCTTCCGCTGATGAATCTCCACGGGCGCGTCGTGTGCTGCGGGGTAGTGTCGCAGTACGACACGGCGACCCCCGCGCCCGGTCCGCGCGCCGTGCCGGGACTTCTCGTCGTCAAACGGCTGCGCATGGAGGGCTTCATCGTCATGGACTTCCTTGACCAATGGCCAGCGGCGGAGGCGCAACTCGCATCATGGGTGAGCAGCGGCGAGCTGAAGGTACTTGAAGACGTGGTCGAGGGGCTCGAGTCGGCGCCGGCAGCGTTGCTCGGCGTGCTCGCGGGCGACAACGTGGGAAAGCGGATCGTGCGCATTGCGCCTGACCCGCGGTACGTTGCTGCGGTCGCGAGCCTCGGGTCAGGACCGGAGGGCGTGCAGAAATGAAGAACAACACTGTCACAATCCCCACCAAGGCCTGGTTCGGCGATAAGACTCTCGCGCTGAGATTCCCGAAAAACTGGGAAGTTCACGGATGCCGGATGGCAGGGCACGGGACAAGGGCAATCAGCCTGAATGTAATAACGAACTGCCGCGAGTAGCACTCCATCTTCCCGATCTCGTCGACGAGGTAGATCTCGACCTCCGGATCGAGCGCGAGGCTCTCTCTCGCCGCTTCGTCGATCGCTTTCACGTCGACCCCATAGCACCCGACACGAGGCGACCCGCGGCGTTCGACGCACGCCATGATCCGTTCAGTGCCGCGGTGAGGAACGATGCGGAAACCGACCCGGCGCTCGCCTTCGCGGATCTCCCCGGTTGTGAACCCATCGACACGGCGCTGAGGCAGCGCCGCGACAAGGCTGCCCATCAGGGTGGTCTTCCCGACACCTGGGGTGCCGGTCAGCAGGCGAATGCGCGCCATGCAAGGAGTCTCCTCGGTCTCGCCGCCAGCAACCAGCCTGAAGGTAATCGCACGCAATCAGCGCCTCACACCGCCCCAATCGGCAGTGCGGTGATTCCCCGCGTCACCGGGAATCCCTTTTGACCTCCTTGCCGCGCTGCTCCATCAGCCGCCGGGCATAACGCTCCGATGCGGCGCCGGCGCTGCCGCCCAACATGCGGGCGAGTTCGCGGAGGCGCTCGTCCGGCTGAAGCGGGCGTGCTGTGGCGGTGGTACGCCCGTGGCGCACGCGTTTTTCCACCCCGAAATGATGGTCCGCGAGCGCCGCAATTTGCGGCAGATGCGTGATGCAGAATATCTGTCGCGCCCGGCCGATGTCGTGCAAGCGCGTGCCGACGGCTTCGGCAACCGCGCCGCCGATGCCGGCGTCAACCTCATCGAAGATCACCGTGGGTACCTCACCTGCACCAGTGGCGAGAGCCTTCAACGCCAGCATGATGCGGGAGAGCTCTCCACCCGAGGCGATGCGCGCCAGCGCTTTCGGACCTTCGCCCGGATTGGCCGAGAAGTAGAACTCCACCACGTCCGCCCCGGTGCTACTCAGGCGAGCGCCGCTGGCGCCGGCCTCATCGGCCCAACCGGATTGCGGCGCATCCGATCCGGCCACCGTGAAGACGACGCGAAAGACGCTGTCGCGCATCCCGAGCGCGCGCAACTCGTCACCCATGCGCTTCTCCAGCTTGGCCGCAACCGCCTGCCGTTTACGGGACAGTTCGCGCGCTGCACTCCACGCGTCTGCGGCGCGCGCCACTACCTCTTCCCGGGTGGTGCCGGCATCCACCGTCGCGGCCTCCAGAGCCGCCAGCTCGCTCTCCAGCTCGGCTAGGCGTTGCGACAGTTCGTCCGCTGCGCAACCGTACTTGCGCTTGAGCTTCCCGAGCAAGCCCAGGCGCTCTTCGATTTGGTCGAGACGCTCAGGATCGTGCCGGATGCGCTCGCCGGCGCGCCGCAGGTCGCCGGCCGCCTCTTCCACCTGCGCCGTCGCTTGCCGCAGCAGCTCCGCGCCGGCGCCGAAGCTCGGATCGATGCGGCTCGCCTCCTGCAGTTGTGCGGCGATGCGCCCCAGCCCGGCCGCGATGGCGCCGTCGCCCGAGTAAAGCGCCTGCTCGCTGGCTTGACAGAGATGGCTGAGCTTCTCGGCGTGCCGTTGCACCTCGCGCTCTTGCTGCAGTTCCTGCTCCTCCCCCAAGGTGATGCCCGCCTGGCGTAACTCGGCAGTCTGGAAACGGAGGAGATCGACCCGCTGTCGTGCCGCCTCGCTGTTCGCGGTCAAAGCGGCCAGGCGCTCAGCCGCTCGGCGAAAGGCCTCATAGGCGCTCGCCATGCGCTCGCGCTCGTCCGCGAGTTGACCGAACTCGTCCAAAAGCTCGAGATGGCTCTCGGGCCTCAGCAACAAAGCCTGCTCGTGCTGGCCGTACACGTGGATCAACCGGCCGCCGAGGTGCGTGAGCAAGCCGGCGGTGGCGAGACTGCCATTGATGTACACCCGTCCCTTCCCCGAGCGGTTGATGATGCGGCGTACCAGCAGCTCATCGGCGGCTCCTAGGCCGGCCTCAGCGAGCGCGGCGCGGCCGACCTCGTCGAGGTCGAAGAGGCCTTCGATCTCGGCTTCCTCGGCGCTGCTGCGGATCAGGTCGCTGGTGGCGCGGGCGCCGCACAGCAGACCGATGGCGCGCATGATGACGCTCTTGCCCGCGCCGGTTTCGCCGGTGAGCACGTTCATTCCCGGCGCAAAGGAAAGTGTCAACTCATCAATGATGGCAAAGCTGTTGATACGAAGCCCCCGCAGCATGGGATTGGCTTATACCGGCTTATGGCCTGTAGCGTATGGTCCGGTGCGCAGCGGGCGCCACAATTCCTTGACCATATGCCGTACACCACGAGCCATCTGTTGGTCGCTCACCGTTCGCCCCAGCGCAGCTTGCTGCGCAGGACATCGAAGTAGTTTCGATTCGTCGCACGGACCAACGGCACGCTGCTCTTCCCTTTGCGGATCTCGACCACATCGCCCTCGCGCAGCGGCATGCCTTCCTGGCCATCGAGGGTCAGCGCGACGTGTTCGTGCGGCGTGCGCACCATGACGGTTACCAGAGCGGACTCGGGCAGCACCATCGGCCGGTGTGTCAGCATGTGCGGGCAAATGGGCGACAGCACCATAACCCCGACGGATGGATGTACAATCGGGCCACCGGCTGAGAGCGAGTACGCCGTCGAACCGGTCGGGGTTGCTACGATCAAGCCGTCGGCTCTGTAAATGCCGACCAATTGCCCGTCCACCGCCGTCTCGACATCGATGATCCGTGCCAGGGCGCCCTGGGTAATCACCGCCTCGTTCAGCACCTGAGGCTGTTGAAGTGCCTCGCCTTGCCGGCGCAGCGAGACATCGAGCGTCATCCGCTGTTCGACTTGGAAATCGCCCGCCAAGACGCGCTCGATCATTGGCAGCAACTCGTCGCTGCTGAAGGCGGTGAGGAAGCCGAAATGCCCCAAGTTGACGCCGAGGATCGGCACCGGGTGGTCACGCATGAGGCGAGCGACGCTGAGCAGTGTGCCGTCACCTCCGAGGACCACGATCATCTCGGCAGCCGCGACGATCTCTTCTTTGCTGCGGGCGCTGCCACAACCGATCTGGGCAGCGTTGTCGGCTTCGACCAGTGCGGCGATTCCCTGCCGCCGCAGCCAATCAACCAGCTCGCGAGCCAGGGCGAGGGCCTGTGCACGCTGCGGCTTCGCCACCACGCCGATGGTGTGCATGGGCGGACATCTATCACAGGGAAGCCGGCCAGGGCTACTGCAAGCCCGGAACGCTCGCCATCCTTCTCAGCGCGCCCAGCTCCCTCGATACAGCCCCTGAGAGCCCTTCGATACTGTGCTATCCGGCGCCTACTTGATGAGTGCCAAGACATCGGGCACAGGGTTCGATGCCAAGAGATCGGGTAGAACGCTGCGCGCGACCGCGCGGCTGGCGAGGCGAGACGACACCCCGCCCCGGCGCGGTGCCTGGCTCCACAAGGGCCGCACTGCCCCCACCCCGAGGGCCCGTGTGCGTAGAGTGTGCAGCATTCCAGAGTGCTCTACCCGATGTCCTGGCACATCTTGCTGTACCCGATGTGTTGGCACCTGAGACCTACTCAGGAGCGGCCTATTGGTGAACGTTACCTTCGGACGCCAACCTCAGGTCGGCGGGAATCCCCGGATCGAGAGCGTGAAAGCTGGCCGGCACAGGTTGTAGGCAAAGCACACGCCGAAGGTCATTTCCGATGCGTGGTGGGAAGGCTGGCACAGGAACCACCGGTGCTATATGAAATCGGCGTGACGGGGGTTCTTCCGCACTTGACCGACCGGCAGGCGCAGATGGCGCTCGCCACACGCGTGTTACTCGTGCTCGCGTCCGCTGCCGTGTATGGTCTCTCGTTTCCACCGGCCGGGTTCCATCTGTTCGCTTGGTGCGCGCTCGTGCCCCTCCTGTTGGCGCTACGTGGCGCCACCTTCGGTGAGGCGTGTTTCCTGGGCTGGCTATCCGGAATTGCGATAGCCTACGCCGTCACCGACTTCCTGCCGCCCGCCATCACGGTGTACTACAACCAAACAACGCTCTTCGGCTTCGTGTTGTTCGTAGTCATCGTATCGATAATGTGCTGTCCCGGTTTGGTCGCCTTCAGCCTGTGCGTCCGAACCCTATCCGATCCGGGGGGGGCGCTGCGCCCGTTGGTCGTGGCTGCGGCCTGGGCGGCCGCAGAGCTGATGCGCGGCAGGCTGGGAGGAAATCCGTGGGGGACGTTGGGGTACACACAGGCACCGGTCCCATCAGTCATTCAAATCGCGGAGCTGACCGGGGTGTACGGTGTGAGCTTCGTGCTCGCCGCCGTCAATGCGGCGATCGCCCAAGCCTTGACGCAAGCTGCGCGCCCGCAGCGCGTGTGGCGGAGTGCGATCGCGGGAGTGGCGGGGGCTGCTGGGCTGGCGCTGCTCACCGTGGGCTTCGGACTTGCCCGTCTTAGCGGTGCCGCGAAGCCACAGGGCTCGCCGGCCGTGCGGCTGGCGATCGTCCAAGGGAATATCGACCTGGGATCCCAGTGGCGTTCGGATATGTATGGCAGGAATCTGGAGATCTACCTGCGCCTTACGATGCAAGCAGCCCGTGATGCCCATCCGCTGCTGGTGGTCTGGCCCGAAAACGCCATGACCTTTTTCATCGACGAGGAGCCGTTGTACCGCGCAGCCATCGGCCGCGTTCTCTCCTCCGCCGGTGTGGAGCTGATCTCGGGTGGCCCCCGCGAACTTGACAGCACACACCGCCGCTTCTTCAACTCCGCCTTTCTCATTTCGCCCACCGGTGAAATCCGAGCGCGCTACGACAAGCAGTTCCTCGTTCCGTTTGCCGAGTACTTTCCGCTCGCCAGTATTGAGTTTCTCAACCGGCGGTTTGGGCGCATTCGCCAGTTCACCTCCGGCGGTCGCACGCCGCCGTTGGCGAGCGTCGCCGGACGCGCGGGCATCGTAATCTGCAACGAGGCCTTGTTTCCCGAAGTGGTGGGCGACCGGGTGCGGGCGGGGGCCGACTACATCGTCAATCTCGCCAACGATTCGTGGCTTGGCGATCGCAGATATTCAGCCCGTATTCTCGACGTTGCGGTCTTCCGCGCCGTCGAGCAACGACGCTATCTCGTGAGGGCGTCGACTTCAGGAACCTCCGCGATCGTGGACCCGTGGGGACGCGTGACCGCGCGCGCAGAGCTGTTTACGGAGGCGGTGGTCACAGGCGATATCCGCCGCCATAGCACGATTACCACCTACAACCGCCTCGGCGACCTGTTTGGCGCTCTCTGTGCTGCCGCTGCGCTCAGCGCTGCCCTCATGCCTTTTCTCAGAGGCCGGACTCGCTTGCGGGTGTCGCTGAACGCCCGGTTGCGCCAGGGGCAAGCGCGGTAGCCCTCAAGCTACCGAGGAATACCCCAAGCGGAAAGCATCGGGCCGAACGACATCGAGATGCTCCAGATCCCATTCCAGGCCCATCTCGCTGAGCAGCGCTCGTCCCTTTTGCAAACAGGCGGCTGCATCGGTTGCCCTCATGTTCCCGACAAGCTGCGGTGGGCCGGCCATTCTCCGGCCCACTTCCATATAAGTTCTGGCGAGTTCCGGTTTCGCCTGCAGTCGTTCGCCCTCTTGAATGCTCTGCAGCCAGCAGCGGGCGGCCCACTTGCGCCTGCCAACCAGCCAGTAGTAGAGCCCCACTAGTCGAAATGCCTCTGTGCGCATCCGCCCCAGCTTGCGCGAAACTTTGACGGCCTCTCGGCCGGCTTTCTTCGTGCGGCCTGCGGCAGCGTGGATTGCACGCCGGTCGCCGGCAGAACACGCGCGCTCCAACTCAGTAGTCGCCAGATGCAGTCGCGCCAGACGATAGGGACGTTGGTGAAATGGCGGGATCTGCCCCAGTCGCAGAGCCAACGCATCTGCGGCCTGCAACGTATTCTCGGCCGCCGCATAGTTGCCCAGCAGGATTTGGATCTTGGCTTTGGTTCCGAGGGCGAGCAGATTGAGCAAGCCTTCAGGGCGCTCGGTGTAGTACTGCTCGACCGCGACGAGCGCAGCATCGAGCCGGCGCTGCTCCAGCAGCAGGTACGCTGTCAGGGCGAGTTCGTTCGACCGGGCGAAGTCAAACCCGTACGTCTCGACGAGCTCCGCACATTTCGCGACCTGCTTCGGGACGGCGGCGAAGTTCCCCTGGTCGATGTGTTTCTCGGCCAACAGCCCGACATACGTGCTCACATCCCAGAAGTGACCGTGTCGCAGGGCTTCCTCCACCAGGACTTCGTCGATGAGATCGTTTCTGTCCCAATAGCCTTCGAGATAGTTGATGGTGAACTCCAAGTGGCGGCAGTCGAACTCGTCACTGACATTACCAGGCACGGCACACTGCTTCGCCAGGTCCAGGAAGCGGCGACTGAGCGCGAACGACATGCCGGAAAACGAGAAAATGCCGCCGGCCACTGCATATAATCCACAGGCCTTCTCGAAGGCCCTCGGCTCGATGCGATTCATGCGCCGAACCCCGCCGATGTTGTCGAATACGAATCGCTTCGGATCGCTGGTGACCGAAGCACGCGCGCGTGCATTGATGATCTGGCAGAACTCACGGTCGCTGTCGCAGCCGCTGCGCAGGCGCCGTGGCCCACGGACGTACAGGTTGAAAAGCACTGCGAGCAGGTCGAGAACGAATCTTGAGTGTAGGGCCGCGGCGCTCTTAGGCACGCGTTCGCCGAGGTGTTCGAGTGCCTTGTCGAAATGCGGGATGCACTCCGTCAACTGGCCGGTATTCAGCAAGGCCATGCCGATGTTCTTTTCGAGCAGCTCCTTTTTCTTGGGGTCGCCCCCGTTGCCGTGCAGTTTGAAGTAGTACCGCGATGCCTCTTTGAAGAACGTGAGCGCCTCGCTCGATGCGGCTGATCGCGCGGCCTCATCGCCGGCTTTGAAAAGGTACTCTTCGGCCTTCTCTAGACTCTCAGCTCTCGTATAATGGTAGGCCAGCATGCCGTAAAAGTCGGGAAGCCGGTCCAAGAAGATGGACTCGATCGACCGTGCCACTGTGACATGGAGTTCCTTGCGCGTCTTCTGCAAGATCGATTCGTAAATCGTCTCCTGAACCAGCGCATGCTGGAAGGTGTACTCGAGCTCCTCCGCAAGGGTGACGCGACGTGGGCTTGCGGTTCGCCGGCTCCGCCCGACCCGGAGGAGCTGCCTTTCGATGAGGTGTGCCAGCTTGGCTTCGAGATTCGTATCCCCCTCCATCACCTTCGCGATAATGCGGTGACGACACCTGCGCCCCATGACCGACGCCACCTCCAGCACGCGTCGCGTAGCTTTGTCCAGCCGATCGACCCGGCCCATGACCACTTCCTGAATGGTTCCTGGAATGACGACCTCATGGATCTTGTCGGTCACACTGAGCCGCCCTTGCAAGTCCTTCACGGCGCCTTGGTCGACGAGTGACCGAACCACCTCCTCGATGTAGAAGGGGTTGCCTTCGGCCCTGCCGGCGATCAACGCCCGCGTCGCCCGAGGGAGATCACTCATGTCGAGCAGGTTGCACACGAGCTGCTCGCATTCGGCCGTGTTCAGCGGCTGCAGCTCGATTTCCAGGTGTTGATCCGCATGCTCTCCGCGCACGTATCGCAGCACACGCCCCGCAGTCTCGGGGTAATCTGGGCGAAACAGGTGGATGAACAAGATTCGGCTGTCGCGGGCCAACCGGAGCAAGGATTCGAGCAGCTTAATCGAGGAGAGATCAGCCCAATGGAGGTCCTCGAAGACGAGCACCAACGGCTCGATGCCTGCGACGTTCCGCAAGAGATCCCTCGTGCTCTTCAGGATCATCTTCTCCAGGGCCTCGCCTTCGATGCCCTTGATGCGCCCGGCATATGCGCCACTGAGCCGCATCCCCATCAGCGTCGCTACGAACGGAAGAATCTCACCGGCGGTGTCGGCAGCGACTCTGGCAACGGCCGCTTCAAGTTTCGCCAATGCTCCGCGCTCATCGTCTTCATCCGTGATCCCAGCCCAGTGCCGCAATAGATCCACGAACGGATGGAAGCTGAGGCTCCGCCCAACGAACAGCGAGCGCCCTTCGAGCAGCAACACGCCTTCGATCTCGTGCAATCGCCCAACCTCCGCCAGCAGGCGCGACTTGCCTAGGCCGGCCTCGCCGGTGATGCTAACGATGGCCCCTGTTCCACGAAAGACGTCGATGATCCAGTTCCGCAGTTGGCCCAGCTCCTGCTCCCGGCCGATCATCACCGACGAAATCGCGCGCGGGGCTGCCGCGATCTTGGCCCGGTGGATCTTCGGCTTGGCTGACCGCAGCTCGTAGGCAAGCACCGGCTCCTTCTTGCCTTTCAGGGCAAGCTTCAGTTCGTGGTACTCAAACTCGGCTTTGGTGTAGAGATAGGTATCCGCTCCGACGTAGATCTGCCCATCTGCACACGTGTCTTTCAGGCGCGAGGCGACATTCACCGTGTCTCCCATCACCGTGAAATCGCGCTTGACCTGGCCGCCGACATCGCCAGCGATCACCAGGCCGGAATTCACACCCGTATGGATCTGCAACCGCACGGGCAAATTATGCTCCCCGTTGAATTGTTCGAGCGCGTCGCGCATCCGAATTGCCGCATTCACCGCTTGCTTGGGGGCATTCTCGATAGCCGTCGGCACGCCGAACAGCACCATCACACAGTCGCCGATGTATTTGTCCACGCGCCCGCCGTGCGCGATCGCCACACGCTCGAGCAGCGCGAAGCAGCTGTTCATGACCTCCCTAACGTGTTCAGGATCTAGCTTCTCGGACATCGCCGTGAATCCGGAAATATCGGCGAACAGGACCGTGGCCTGGCGGCGCTGGCTCTCAGCGCTGAGCTCCGGAGACTTCATGGGGCGTTCCGCTGCGTTTGCCTGCAAGCCTGGCGCGTTCGACGTGGAAGGTCAAGCTGCGGGCGCTCGGGAACAACCGCTGCACGTGCTCGCCCGCCGAGAGGAAACGCCCCTCGTCGAAAGCGAGCGCCTCACCGAGGATCTGAGAAGGATGGCGAGCGTTCTGGGCTAACGGCAAGGGGAAGGCGTGCAGGGTGAACCACTTCATCGTGCACGCTCCTTGACAACCGCCACCCTTTGGTGACATGAGGCTGAGCGGGAGGGGACGAATATGCACGCGGGCAGGACCGTCGCGGTGCTCACGCTGCTATACGAGCAACGCGACTCTTGATCGCTGAAACAGGCGACAGCGCACGGTGGTTGAAGATCAAGAGCGCTGACCCAAGCAGTGGAGGAAAGGTTCTTCTTGCCCTTGAGAAAATGTTTCCGCCGAATCCGAGCGATTGTCCCACTGTCACAATCTGCCAAAGGAAGGGAATGCTCATGACAATGCGTTCAGCAACGATCCTGTTGTGGCTTCTGGCTGGAATACCGATCGCTTTCCGACTCCCTTCGCCGGCGGCTGCTTCTTGTAATACAGTTCCGCCAGGACCGGTCGTTTTTCGTGGTGCGCGAGGAACCATCGATCGCCCTTTCGTCCGTCCTGGCGATGACATCAGGCTGTCGCCTGCCTGCGGATCACTGCCGTTCCCCACCCCTCCCGTACACGTTACCGTGACGATCATCGCCAAATCGCCCGCCACCGGTTCCCTGCCAATTGACGCGATGGCCGGGCCTGGTTCCGGGCTGGAATTTCAGGTTCCAGAAAAGCAGCTGAACTTCGCAGGGCCTGTGGCACTCGCCGTGACAAGTGCTGTCGAGCCGCCCGGGGAACCGCCCTTGTCGGATCTAGCTGCGAAGCGCTGCAGAGACCTCCAACGAAGCGACCTCTTCGTCTGCATCGACGAGCTGTTCACGAGTGATGGGGGTTCCTGTGGCACCGATGTCGACCCTGTGTTCGCGGCGATCACTGCCCTGCCCACTCAAAACGACTTCAAGAAGATGTGTGTGAAGGACAACGGTGAGGATCCACGCTGCAATGGAGCAGCTGAGCCCTCCTATGCGATCACTTACACGCTCGACACAAGCGGGAATGTGCTGCTGAGCATGCACTGGGGCAACATTCTCCGGCAGAAGCCGGGCAGCAATCAGGAGAAGGACCGTCGCTGGGTTGAGGGGTCGGTCCTCGAGGCGTTCCTGAGCAGCGGCAGTCCGATTGAAATACCCGGCGCGGCTTTCCTCGAATCCTTCAACCCGGTCGGCGTGAGTTTCAGCCCGAAGCCCATTTTCCTTCCAGGTGTTCTGCCCGAACCGAGTGCTACGTCTGGACAGGCCACGGCATCCGGACAGACGCCAACGCCGGGGCAGCCGGCAACGCCGACACCAAAGGAGGTTGCCTTTTACGGAACCGCCGACAAAGACACGTCGGTACTGCGGATCGCCCGCCGCAAGCTTTGGAATTACGCCTGCAGTGTCCCTCTCAACGCGGGGCAAGCGTGCGACCCGGAACAGCCATCCGACTGCCCCGCCGGGACCTGTGTGTCGCAGCCGTCCGCCAGCTACTTCGCGTGCGACCAAGGACTGCGGGATAAGCTTCCGTGTACGCGGCCGCAACACTGCCCCAAGGGGCAATGCCTGCGGGTGACTCAGCTGCACTGTTTCAACCTCTCGGGTGGGCAAACGACCAAGCCGTGCACCACGGATTCCAATTGCGGCCCCGGAGAGGAATGCGGGCTTTGGCTGTTCAATTTGAGTAGCAAACTCAGAAACGGAATCGGGACGTTCCCGCGGGACAAGTACCACGCCCGGGCGCACCACTATGCCTCGTCGATCACTACGCGTCCCTAACGGTGCTGCTGCCCGCTGAGCACGTAGGCGGCTCCCGCAACCACAGTTCCGACCACCGCACCGGTGACCAGGTTCCAAAACATTCAGGGCCAGCCGCAACCGGGCATGGCAAGGGAGATCAGCGTCAGGGGAAACAGCATGAGCACGCCACAGAGCGGGCCGCGCAGATACCAACGCGCCGGCCACGTGGTAATTCCGACGACGAAGCCGATAAGCATCCGTGCGCTGTAGAAGCCCCACACGGCCACCGCCCCACGAATGTAGAGGACATTGAACTTCTGCGGAATCGGGCCATGCACCAGGTGCGGCAGCCAGCCGGCCAGCAACCCAATGAGCGTACACAGCAGCGAGTAGGGCACACGCATGGTATCACCAACCGGCGTCCCAGCCGTGTTCCAAACCGCGGCGCCTCAAGTGGCGACGACGGATGCCTGATGCAGGAGGTGGTACAACTGGCCGTACTCGATGGGCTTCCGGAGCAAGCTGACAAAATCACGAGCGGCAGCTTGGGCCTTGAGGCTTTTCGTGCACGCACTGGTCACCATAATGACCGGCACGTTGGGGTATGCGGCGTGGAACATGTCGGCGAAGATAAGGCCATTGGTTCCGGGCATGTCGTAGTCCGTCACGAGCGCTCTTACCGCGCCAAGCGCCGCTAGCGGAGGAACCTCGTGGGCTGTCGTATATTCCGCGACGTTATAGCCGTCGTCTCGAAGGTTCTCGGCCAGCGCGTTGCGAAAACTCTCGTCGTCGTCGAGGAGCAACACAGTGCCACGTGGCCCAGCTGCGGCGGGGTAGCTTGATGTTGAACACGGTCTCATGTGGGTGGATTATTGATGTAGCAAAACCAATGCCGCCACCACGACACGGTACGATTTGCCGGACGATTGCGGGTTCAAGCCCAGAGCCACGCCGTTTGGCCGTCTCAAACAAGCGAAAGGCTTCCAAATCGTGCGGAATACCGGCGTCCTCCACGGAAATACGCACCCGGGACCACTGCTGTCCGGTTAACGAAACCATGCCTAGGTCCAAGCTCTTGAAAGAGAGGCGGTATTGCCGCAGTTGGCGGTTAAACGACTTGAACTCTGTTTGCCTTTCGCACCCGCGCGCC
>JBEKBJ010000126.1:0-13961 GCA_050015455.1 Binatia bacterium | reverse complement strand
TGCGTGTCATCGCCTTGACCTCTTGCCAGATCCGTCGCTCCATCGGCGACGACGTAGCCGGTTAAGGCGGACATCTTTAGGTGCTTATGCCCCCGGACATCTCCAGTGCTTCTAACACCAGCTGCTCCTCCCTTGACGAACGGGTCCAAGCCGTGTTTGTCTTAAGCGACCGCGGTATGCTGAGCGGGCACATGATTCGTCGCCACCAATTTCCGATTCGGCGGGCATCGTCGTCCGCCGGGTGAACGCGCCGTGAGACTCTCGAGACAAACAGCATTGTCGCTCCTAGCGGTATGGCTAGTCGCGCTGTTGCTTGGGATCGGCGCAGCGGTCCTGCTGGCGCGGCCATTGTACGCCTACGGCCGCCGGAACCCACGGTGGGAGGCGCCTGACCATATTTTTCAGCGCCACCTTGGCAAGCCTTATAGACCGCTGCACTTACCGCCCGAGAGCCTGCCGCCGCGTCAGCAACGAGGCCTGTTCGGTGGCCAACTCACTCCGCAGGAGCACGCGCTCGAGGGGCTTGCCACCATCTTGCTGCTGACGGTTGCGGCGCAGTGGATCGCGGTTCGGATTCGTGTGCCGACGATCCTGTTGCTGGCGGGGTTCGGCTGCATGGCTGGCCCGGTGACGGGCTTACTCGACCCAGACCAGCTGTTCGGAAATCTGCTTCTGCCGCTGGTGTCGATGGTGGTGGCGCTACTTCTCTTCCTCGAAAGCCTGAGCGCCGGCAGATGGCGCCGCGCGAGCCGAGGCAGTGCTGGAAGCCTGGCAAGTATCGGCCTGGCGATCACGTGGGTACTTGGCACCACGGCCTCGTTCTTCCTGTTGCAGCTCAGCCTGCCCCTGTCATTGCTGCTCGGGTTGGCCCTCGCGATCACCGGGGCGCCAGGTACGTTGGTCCGCGTCCCCCGCCGCTTGGTGAAAGAACTCGAGGTGATCACCGGCAGTGGGCAGGCAAGCAGCGATGTGGTTGGCAGCGTGCTGGTCATCTTGATTTTCCAGGTGGTGCTGGCCGGCGGTCTCCGCGGATTTAGCAGCCCGGGTTGGATGGCGGTTCGCAGCTGCGTCGGATTCGGATTGCTTTTCGGGGCGTGCGGCGGCGGGCTCTTACTGGTGCTGCTGCAGCGGCGGTGGATCCCGCGGTCTCTCGAACGCGCCGTGCCGTTGACGCTGGCGCTCACCATGTTTGCCTTTTCGAACTTGATCCAAAGAGATTCAGGTTTCTTGGCCGTGATGGTTATGGGGACGCTGGCGTCGAGGACGCTCGCGTCGAGAATACAAGCAGTCACCCCGCGGTACGCCGTTTACCTGCGCGGCCGCTGGCATGACTCGCTGCTCGCGGCGCTCTTTCTGATCCTCTTCGCTCGCATCGGAATCGATGACCTCGCACTGATCGGCGCAGGTGGCGCTGTGTTCATCGTCGTGGCGTTGAGCATGCGGCCGCTCATTGTCGGCGTGTCAACCCTCCGCTCGGCGTTCGACTGGCGGGAGCGCCTGCTGCTGTCGCTGATGGCGCCGGGCGGCCTGTTGGGGGCTGGCCTCGCCACCATTTGCGGCCTGCGGCTAGCCGACGGCCGTTACCCCGAGGCGGCCGTCTGGGTGCCCCTTGCGCTGCTGATTGTGACCGGGACGGCGGCCCTTGGGGCACTGGCTCCACTCGTGGTGCGTCCGTCACAGGCTCAGGTTCTGGACCAGGAGCACGCCCGCGAACTGAAGTGGCCAGCGCTGAGCGGCGAGCGTGAGGGCTGAGAGGGTGAGGGTGCTGCCCTGATTCGATGTTCCTCTCGTGACGATGATGTGGCCGGCTGCAAGTTCCTCTCCTTGCCAAGGCTTAGTGTCAGCGTAATTATGAAGAAGAGCACTTAGCCTTAGCCACAAAAGCCACGAATCCGCCCGCTGGACGCGAAAACGTGACGCCTTGTCAGCAAGCTTGCACGTAGCAAGCGTCATCAGCGTTTGCCGCCGGCATCGCCAGGGGCATTGCCCCCTGGCTCATGGAGCGCGACCCTTACAAGGCAGATGACAAGCAGTCTCGGCAAGCCAAACGGGGCGCAGCCCCAAAGGGACGGCCAGCCGTGAGCCTGGGGCAGGCCGGGCCGGAGTTAGGCAACCGCCCCAGGCGATGTGGGTGACGCGTTGCTCGTGGGGCTCTGGCGCGCCGTTCAAGGCGCAAAGGCGGGTTGCGCTACAGCGCCCGCGCAAGGGCGCACACTGTCGAAACGCCACTGAAATGGCGGTTTTACAGGGCCACGCTGTACAGCTCTCACGTCAGCCGGTCTGGGGCTGGCACTGTGGCACAGACATTGTTGTACGGCGAGTCGTCATGAAGGCAGCATTGCCAGACAAAAAGAGCACGGTCGTCCTCCTGCGCTGGGCGCTGATCATAGCGTTTTCGTACCTGCTGCTGCTGGACGTGTCGGCATCACAGATTCAGCCAGCTTTGGTGCTGTTGATCGTCGTGGCGCTCAGTTCGAACTTGCTGGTGGCACGCATGCCAGACCGGTGGACGGAAGGGCGCGTGTTCGATTTCGGCATCGTCCTGTTCGACGCCAGCTGGGTAACCTTGGGATTGATCTGGGCACCGCATATTTCGGGAGACCTGTTTCTGCTCTATTTTCTCGTCATCTTCGTTGCTGCCATGGGTGAGTCCTTGCCGACGATCGTCGGCAGTGCAGGACTGATTGGTCTGGTGTATGGATTGATGCTGACGTTCAACCCAAGCAACAAATTCCAGCTCACCACGGCGGTGTTGATGCGCGTCCCGTTTCTGTTCGTCGTGTCCCTTTTCTACGGCTACTTCGTGACGGAGATCCGCACCCGCCGCGGCGACGCGAGTGAGGCGCGGCTGCGTGAACAGGCCCAGGGCGAGTTGCTGACAGCTGTCAGTCATGATCTGCGCGGACCGCTCGGCAACGCGGAAGGATTGCTCGCCCTCGTGCTCGAGGGGCAGGTGTGTGACCTTGCCGACAGCCGTACGCTCCTGCTGAGGGCGCAAAGCAACGTGCGGCGGGTCAGCTCGCTGGTTGTCAACCTGTTGCAGGCCGCGGCGCTCGATGCCGGGCAACTGCATCTGCAGCTGCGCCCTGTACAGCTCAACGACGTGGTCGAGGACGTGTTCAATGCGGAGGCCGGAGCGGCGTTGCTGAAGAACATCACACTGGTCAGGGAGATGGTCGCGGATGTTCCGATCATCAACGCGGACTTCATGCAGCTGGGCCGGATCGCTGCCAATCTGGTCGACAACGCCGTGAAGTATACGGCTGCCGGCGGCACCGTGGTCGTCCGCACGGCGCACGATGCGGAGTCGGTGACTCTCAGTGTACAGGACAGCGGCCCGGGGATGACTGCGCAACAGTGCGAAGCGTTGTTCGCGCCGTACCGGCGGGTCCATCTCAGTGGATATGCGCCAGGAACCGGCCTCGGTTTGTACATTGTGAAGCGATTGACGGAAGCACACGGCGGGAAGGTAAACGTGACGAGCACGCCCGGCGTGGGTTCCACCTTCGCCGTATCGTTTCCGCGTCAGCGCGAGGCGGCCGAGATCAAAGCGCCTGCGGCTTGGAGCCGCCCGGCGACCACGACATGCATCTTCCCGCGCCAGCGGGCCGCCGCGGTTGCGAGCCGCATCGAACCGGCGTGAGCACGACCGAACCGAGCCGCTGACTCACTGCGACTCGCCGGCCGGAGTGGCGCGCTCTTTTACCGGACAGCGGTGAAATGCCAGCTTGCTCATTTCTATGAACCGCTGGCCGCATTTGTGGCACTCCATCTCGAACCACCGTTTCGCCGTCGGCCGTCTTGTTCGCCCCATGCCGCGCGAGCAAGCCAGGCCTGTGCCAGCTGGCGCGCCTAGGGACACCTTCTAGAGATTGGAGCCGAGGACCGAGCTTCTGCAAGGCGCCATGGAAGGTTTTACAATGGCGCCCGAATTTCCTTACAGGCGGCATCGCTTGCGGTGGCTCGTACTCCAAGGTTATGGTTCTACACATAGGCGCGTGGACAGGCGCATGTCGCAGTACGTTGCGGAGAGCGGCGCCCCAGTGGCGCTCGAAAGTCACGACCAGTTGGTCTCCTACTTCGAGAGCGCATGTAAGCCGCGGCCCAAGTGGCGCATCGGCACGGAATACGAGAAGGTGGCCGTCTGGGCCGCCGATGGCAAGGCGGTGCCTTTCACCGGCGGCATCGAAGAGGTGCTGCGCCGCCTGGCAGATTGCTACGGCTGGCATCCGGTCATAGAAGACGGCCGGCTGATCGCGCTGCAAGGCGAAGGCGTCGCCATCACACTGGAGCCCGGCGGCCAACTCGAACTGAGCGGCGCCCAGTACGACACCATCCATTCGGCCAGCCGTGAGTTCGCCGAACACGTCAAACAGATCGTCACCGCCGGCAGCGAGCTGGGCATTGCCTTTCTCGGTCTCGGCATGCAGCCGGTGAGCAGGCTCGACGAGATCGAGTGGGTGCCGAAGCGGCGCTACCGCATCATGGCGCCGTACATGGAGCGGGTCGGCAGTCTCGGCCATCGCATGATGAAGCAAACCGCGACGGTGCAGGTGAACCTTGACTACTCCAGCGAGCGCGATGCCATGATGAAGATGCGGGCGGGGATGGGCAGCGCGGCGCTGCTGACGGCGATGTTCGCCAACTCGCCCATCAGTGACGGCAGGCTGAACGGCTACATGAGCTTTCGCGGCCACATCTGGACCGACACCGATCCGGCCCGTTGCGGTCTCTTGCCCTTTGTCTTCCGCGATGCGGTCAGCTTCAGCGATTACGCCGAGTACGCCCTCGACGTGCCCATGTATTTCATCGTGCGCGGCGGCCGCTGGATCGACATGACCGACTTCACGTTCCGCCGCTTCTGGGCGCAAGGCCATCAGCACGAGCGCGCCACGGTGGCGGACTGGAACCTGCACCTGACGACGCTGTTCCCCGAGGTGCGCCTCAAGGGGTACATCGAAATACGGTCCATCGACAGCCAGGCCCCGGAGCTCATGCTGGCCGCGCCGGCGCTGATCAAAGGGTTGTTCCACGAGGAGGACTGCCTCTTGGCTGTATGGGACCTGGTGAAGCAGTGGAAATGGGAGGAACGGGTGGATCTCTACCGCGCGGCCCATCGCCAGGCGTTGAAGGCCCGCATCCGCGGCATCGAGGTCACCGAGCTGGCGCGTGAGCTGATCGACATTGCGGAGACCGGCTTGAAGCGCCAGCGTCAGGGCGAGCAGGAGAGCGAAGCCATGTACCTCGAGCGTTTGCGTGACTTGGTCCGGCACGGACGCTGCCCGGCTGATATGATGATCGAGAAGTGGAACGGCCCGTGGGGGGGCGATGTGAAGCGCCTGGTTGAGGGCACCGCCTACCGCGTCACGGAGTAAGAGTCGCTGTCAGAGGGAGAAGACGCGACCGCATGTTCCCGGGTCTGATCACGCTGCTCACCGACTTCGGCCTTGATGATGCCTATGTCGGCATCATGAAGGGTGTGATGTTGCGCATCAATCCGGCTGTGCGCCTGGTCGATCTGACCCACGCCGTGCCGCCGGAGCAGGTGCTGGCGGCGGCGCTCATACTGCGTAGCGCCGTGGCGTTTTTCCCGGAGGGCACGATCCACGTGGCCGTGGTTGATCCCGGCGTGGGATCCGCCCGCCGGGCGATTCTGATCGAGGCCGATCGCGGCACCCTCGTCGGCCCCGACAACGGCGTCCTCTGTCCAGCGGCGGCTTTGATGGGGCGCCGCAAAGCCCGCTGGCTCGCCAACGAGAAGTTCTTTCTTCGAGGCGTTTCGCAGAGCTTTCACGGACGCGACATCTTCGCCCCAGTGGCGGCGCACCTCTCGCGCGGTGTCACCCCGGAGGAGTTCGGACCGGTACTCGATTCGATCGTAGAGGTTGACATACCGGCGCCGCGGCGCTTCGGCTCGACGGTCGTGGGCGAGGTGGTGCACGTCGATCGTTTCGGCAATTTGGTGACCAACATCACCGGTGATGCGCTGGCGTGCTTCCCTGCTCAGCAGCTTTGGGTTAGCATCAGTGGTACGCGCATTGGCGCGCTTCGGGCGGCGTACAGCGTAGTGGCAGAAGGTGCAGCGCTGGCGTTGCTCGGGAGTTGGGGGACCGTGGAGGTCGCGGTCCGCAACGGCAGTGCGGCGAAGATGTTTGCTGCGGGACCGGGGACGCCCGTGACCGTGGTGGTGGAGTCACGCGAGACATGAGACCCTTCGGTTCCGACCGTACCATTGACACCTACTCGATCCCGCCCGCAGTGCCGCCGTGGGAATCGGTTCGGCCAGTGCGGCGCGCCCGGCGCATACCCCTCATCCACATCGTCCTGTTCGTGCTGACGTTCATCACCACGGCGATGGCCGGCGCCTTTCAACTCGGCGCCGATCCGTTAGCCGACCCGGCCAGCATTCGAGCCGGCTTCCCCTTTGCCGTGACGTTGATGTCCATACTGTTGATCCACGAGCTGGGCCACTACAGCTTGTCGAAGGTGCATGGCGTGCGCGCCACCTTGCCGTATTTCATCCCCGCCCCGCCGGTATTCATCGGCACCTTCGGCGCGTTCATTCGCATGCAGTCACCGCCGCCGACGCGCCGCGCGCTATTCGACGTCGGCGCGGCCGGTCCGTGGGCGGGATTGCTGCTCGCCATTCCCGCAGTGATCATCGGCCTGCGCCTGTCGGAGGTGCGGCCCGCGGTGCTGGACCAAGGCGGCCTGGTTCTCGGCGACTCCCTCTTGTTCAAGCTGCTCACGCGCCTGACGCTCGGCAGCACCGCCGATGACGCGACCATCATGCTGCATCCGGTGGCACTGGCCGGGTGGTTCGGCCTGTTTGTCACCTTTATGAATCTGTTGCCGGTGGGACAGCTTGACGGCGGGCACGTGACCTACGCTATGTTCGGCCGCCAGCATCGGTGGATTTCGCGCTTGTTCCTCGGCGTCATCGTTTTTCTCGGCTTCCGAGGCTGGGAAGGTTGGTTCGTGTGGTTCGTGTTGCTGATGTTCATCGGCGTCGATCATCCGCCCACCCGTGACATCGTCACACCGCTGGACGGGCGGCGGCGGCTGGCGGCATGGCTGACCGTCGGTGCCTTCATCTTGACCTTCATGCCGCAGCCGATTTCAGTGGCGGAGCCGTCCCCGGCGTTCGAAGGGGAGCGCACGCCGGTGGTGTGGCACGCCCAGCCGCAACCAGCGCACCGCGGCGGCCTGCTCGTACCGCTGCACCGGCGCGCGCCCGCGGGGGGGATTCCGTTATGAGCGAGCGGTTATCCTGGGACCAGTACTTCATGACCATCACCCGGCAGGTGGCGGAGCGCTCGACCTGTCTGCGGGCGCACATCGGCGCGGTGATCGTACGTGACAAGAACATTCTGGCTACCGGCTATAACGGCTCGCCGGCCGGGCTGCCGCACTGCACCGACGCTGGCTGCCTGATCTACAAGTCGCAGACCCCCACCGGCGAGACCGAGGAGAACTGTTTGCGCACCATCCACGCCGAGATCAATGCCATCGCGCAGGCGGCGAAAAACGGCGTGCCGATCCGCGATGCCTCCATCTACATTACTCACACCCCCTGCATTCAGTGCTTTAAGGTGCTCATCAACACCGGGATCGTCCGCATCTGCTACGAAAAGGAGTACAAGCTCCACACCCTGGAGCCGTTGCTGCAGTACACGCCGCAGGTCCGCCTGGAGCGCATCACCCTGCCGGAGCGCGTGCACAGCTGGTAACGGGCTGCTGCGCGCTCGCAAGAGGCTTTGGTGGGGTGGGGAGTCGCCTCCCGGGGGACTTGGCGTTCTTCGTAGCGCGCGAATTCATTGGCGGCGTCCACAGGCAAGCCTGAGTTCCTTTGTGGTTTGTAAGGGCTTCTTGGGGAAAGCCGGCTGGGGGTGAGGGGATGGACAGATCCGGCTCCTCAGAGACGGCCGCTGGGCCTCACGTTTGCAAGTGGACACGGGCCGTGCGCACTGTGTAGAAAGGAAACGAGCTATGGATGCGCCCGACACCACGCTGACCAATCACAACCAGCAGGTGGTGGCCGAGGAAGGACACAGCTTCGTGTTCTTCTCGTCACTGCTGAACAAGCCGGTGTGCGACTCGCAAGGGGCGCCGGTGGGGCGGCTCACGGACCTGGCGGTGTCGGTGGCGTACATGTTTCCGCCGGTGGTCGGCTTCGTGGTGCAGCGCGGCCGCTTGGAGCCGTTTCCGCTCACCGGGCGCTGGATCGACGTCGTCGACATCGACGGGCCGGTGATTCGCCTGGGGGTGCCGATCTACGCGCTCAAGCCGTCGAAGATCGACGCGCCGGGCGAGATCCTGCTGCGCGAGACGTTGCTCGACAAGCAGATTGTGGACATAAGCGGTGCCAAGGTCGTGCGCGTGAACGATCTGCATTTCGTCAAGCTAGGCCGGTCAGATCTGCGCCTGGTGAACGTCGACGTGGGCACCCGCGGTCTGGCCCGGCGCATGGGATGGGAGCCGATCGTGGATGCGCTGTTGCGCCGCATCGCGCCGCGCAGCCAGTACCTCAGTGCTGAGCGCCTCATCCGCTGGCAGTACGTCCAGCCGCTGTCACTGGATGCCAAGGCGCAGAGCATTCGGCTGAGTGTCATGCAGCGTCAGCTGAAGGAGCTGCATCCGGCGGATATCGCCGAAATCCTCACCGACCTCGACACCCACGAGCGCGCCACCATGTTCCGCTCGTTGGATCCGGAGACCGCCGCTGACGCGCTCGCCGAAGTGGAAGATCCGCGCATTCAGACGCAGTTGCTCGAAACCGTCTCGCAGGAAGATGCCGCGGACATTCTGGAGGAGATGCAGCCGGACGAGGCCGCCGACCTGCTCAGCGAATTACCCCAGGAAACCTCCACCGCGCTGCTGCGCAAGATGGAGGTGGACGAGGCGCAGGACGTGCGCGAGCTGCTCACGTATGCGCCGGACACCGCCGGCGGCATGATGACCACGGAGTTCGTCGCCCTCCCCGCCGACCTCACGGTCGAGGAGGCGTTTGCACGGCTGCGGACCGCGGCGCCGGACGTCGAGCACATCTACTACCTCTTCGTCGTCGATGCCGACCAGCGGCTGGTGGGGGTGTTGAACCTGCGCCAGCTGATCATGGCGCCGCCGCAGGCGCGGCTGCAGGAGATCATGATTCAGAATCCGGCCCGCGTGCATCACACCGACAGCAACGACACGGTCGCCGAGATCGTGGAGAAGTACGAGCTGCTCGGGCTGCCGGTGGTCGACGACAACGATGTCATCGTCGGTATGATCACCGTCGATGACGTCCTCAGCCACATTGCGAGCCAGGCATGGAAGCGCAAGCTGGGGAGGTGAAAAGTCTGGCACCGCGGGGTGTGCGTGCCCGCTTGCGCGCACGCCTGAGCACCGGCCTGTTTGGACGGATCGCCTTGATCATGGCGGTGGTCGGGCCCGGTATCATCACGGCCAACGTCGACAACGACGCCGGCGGTATCACCACCTATTCGCTCGCCGGTGCCCAGTTCGGCTACGGCCTGCTGTGGACGTTGATCCCGATTACCGTCGCGCTGATCGTGGTGCAGGAGATGTGCGCCCGCATGGGGGTGGTCACCGGCAAGGGGCTCGCCGACCTCATCCGCGAGCAGTACGGTGTGAAGGTAACCTTTTACGTCATGGTCGCTCTGCTGATTGCGGACCTGAGCAACACCGTCGCAGAGTTTGCCGGCGTGGCTGCCGCCCTGGAGATCTTCGGCGTCAGTAAGTACATCTCGATTCCCCTGGCGGCCCTCTTCGTCTGGTGGCTGGTCGTCTATGGCACGTATCGTCGCGTCGAGAAGGTCTTCCTCGTCGCCTGCCTATTTTACATCTCGTACATCATTTCGGGATTTCTGGCCCGCCCCCCGTGGGGTGAGGTGCTTCGGCAAACCGTGGTACCCGAGTTCAGTTGGAACGGTAGCTACCTGGCCATGCTCATTGGGGTGGTCGGTACGACGATTGCGCCCTGGATGCAATTCTACCTGCAGGCCGCCGTTGTGGAGAAGGGCGTGAAGCTCTCCGACTACCGTTTGTCTTACTACGACGTGGTCGTTGGCTGCGTCGTGACCGATGTGGTGGCGCTGTTCATCATCGTGGCCTGCGCCGCCACCCTATACACACACCACATTTCGATCCAATCGGCGCAGGATGCCGCCTTAGCACTTGCGCCACTGGCCGGGAAGTACTGCGCTGACCTGTTCGCCTTCGGCCTCTTCAACGCCTCGCTGTTTGCGGCCTCGATCCTCCCGCTCGCCACCGCGCATTATGTTTGCGAGGGGTTTGGCTGGGAGGCGGGCATCGACAACAAGTTCCGCGATGCGCCGCAGTTCTTCACCCTGTACTCCGCGCTCATTGCCCTGGGCTCGGTCGTCATTCTCATCCCCAACTTCCCGTTGCTGGCAGTGATGTACCTGTCGCAGGTGCTCAACGGCATCCTCCTGCCGTTCGTGCTGATCTTCGTTCTGTTGCTGATCAACCGCACCGATCTGATGGGCAAGTACGTCAACTCGCGGACCTACAACGTCATCGCCTGGAGCTCGTCGGCGGTGATGATCGTGCTGACGGTAGTCATGGTCGTCAGCTTGCTCTTCTTCGGCGCGTGAGTCGCGGAGATTGACGGCAACCGGGCGAAAGTCAGTGACAGCGCGCATCGGCACTAGCGTTGCCAAGTTCGCGATCCGTCTACTTGCAGCGGTCTTCGTTGGAGCGATCGTCGGACTTGAGCGCCATTGGCGCGTGAGCTTGGCCGGGCTGCGGCCCCTTGCCCGCATCGCGTCTGTTATTTGTCTTCTGGTAGCGACGGCGTCGGCTCAAATTCCCGAGCCCACTGAGCCAGCCGACCCGCCGCCGCATCCAGCCACGCAGGCACCGACGACGATCTTCGAGCACCCCGATACGACCCGTTTCTGGCTCTCCGGACAGAGCAACGTCATCTTCCAGTGGCATCCGCCCTTCCACGCGGCCTACAGCGGATCTCACAGCCTCAAGTCGACGGCGGAAAACGCCACCTCCTATGTGGTCACTCTGTTCGGCGGCTATCAACTCACCGACACCACCGAGGTCTTCCTGGATGTCGAGGCCACCGGTGGCAGCGGCCTCAGTGACGCGCTGGGGCTGGCTGGATTCCCCGACCTCGATGTCGTGCGCAACCCCGACCTGACCAAAGAACCCTACGTCGCCCGCGGGATGGTCCGGCAGATCATTCCGCTCAGCGACGAGCGCGTAAGCTCCGAGCGCAATCCGCTGTCGCTGGCCACAAGTCTTCCGGCACGACGGATCGAGATCCGTGTGGGCAAGATGGGGCTCCCGGACTTCTTCGACGTCAACGCGGTGGGCAGCGATAGTCATCTGCAGTTCATGAACTGGACCGTCGATCAGAACGGCGCCTGGGACTTCGCGGCCGATACGCGCGGCTACACCTATGCCGTGCTGCTGGAATACTACGATCACAACTGGGCGGCCCGTTTCGCCGAGGGCATGATGCCGACCGTCGCCAACGGCATCCACCTGGATTTCCACCTTGGCGAGGCGCGGGCGGAGAACGTGGAATTCGAGCACCGCCACCAATTTCTCGGGCGCGAGGGCGCGGTGCATCTGTTAGCATACGTCAATCACGCCCATATGGGCAACTATCGCCAGGCGATCGACGCGTTTCGTGACGGTCGCGACCCGGTCCCGGACATCACCGCGCACGAGGCTCCTGGCCGCACGAAGTACGGCTTCGGTGTCAACGTCGAGCAGGTGCTCAGCGACGCGCTGCGGGTGTTCGGGCGGCTGGGGTGGAACGATGGGCAGAATGAAACCTTCGCCTTCACGGAGGTCGATCGGTCGGGGCTGGTCGGCGCGGACCTGCGCGGTACGTCCTGGCACCGGGAAGACGACAAGGTCGGCCTGGCACTTTCGGTCAATGGCTTATCCAATGACCACCGTGAGTATTTGGCGCTCGGCGGCCAAGGGTTTATCCTCGGTGATGGCCGGCTCAACTACAACACGGAGCAGATTCTCGAAACCTACTACACACTCCACGTGTGGCGCGGCGTCTTCGTAGCCGTGGATCTCCAGTACATCCGCCATCCAGGCTACAACCGCGACCGCGGCCCGGTGATCGTTCCGGGGTTTCGGTTCCACACGGACTTCTAAGCCGACTCGCAGCGCAAGACCGCCTCCAAGCTCTGGAGCACACCATTGTCCCAGAATCGAACGACACGATATCCCTGTGACGCCAGGTAAGCGGCGCGCCGCTCGTCTGAGCGCGGTCAGAACCGGCGCACACCGATCCAGTGTGCGTTGATCACCTCGCGTGTGGCCTGACATCCACCGCGGCCGACAACGCACACCGCGGGCCTGTGGTCTTCTACTCGGGCCGGGCGCACTTCGAGTACTGACGGCACCCTACACCGTGACGGAGCTGGCCGGCGACTGATGGGGTCATCACCTGCGAGGTACCCAGCCCAAGGAAGCCAGGAAGCATTCCCTTCTCCTGGAGTGGAAGTTTCCGCTCGTCGATGAAAATTGCCAAGTCGACCGGCGGATTCCTTGTCTCGTCGGCGAAGATTTAATGCTCGACCCAGAGATTTTCCTCCTCGACACAAGAAAAACACTCATCGAGACAAGAAAAAGACTCCTCGACCCAAGAAATTGATTGGTCGAGTAGCGAATTTCTCTAGTCGTTGAGGAGATGCACAGGGGGTCTGTAAACCCTTGGAATCGCTGACGAGTCCGTGCTGGGAGCACAACGATTAGTCGCCGAAAGTGAGATTTTCGCGCACAACCTCGTCGTGCGCCGCTCATTTGCGCTCGGTTTTGTGGCGGCCAGACGTCATGTGGCTGACAATTCGTCCTGGAATGCAATCATCCATCGCGCGGAATCAAGTTTTTCGCGCACAATTTCGTCACGCGGCGGTGGTTGCGCTGGATTTTGTGACGACCGAACACTCCGCTCGTCGTTTCCGTGCAGCCGGACGTGCTTCACAGTGAATCGCTTTGACGTTTCGGGGAATTGTGATCTGCCCGAGCGGCGCGATTGTCATGCCGGCACCATAAGCACAGAACTCTCAGTATCCGGAGGGTGCAGGAACCCCTGGGCCACACCTAGATCTACACGCACGTGCTCAACCGTCGCGGGCGCGGCGCCCAGAGCCCAGCCGACCGGCTGGTAGGCGGGGCCGTCTTAGGCCGCGAGTGGTTGCACCCTAACGCGCCGAGAACGGAGATGAGCAGCGCTGGCCTAACCGCTTGACTTCCGCACGGATTGTGAACTACGGTCCGCTCTATGGGGTGGGGTGCTAGGTCGCGTGAAACCGCGCCGTTTGCGGATTTCATTCGGGAGCCTAAATATAGTTAGATGCGCTCCGCCGAGCTGGCGCGTTCGTCACATCGCGCTCCTTCGAGCCGCCGATTGCTTACCCGGATCTTCCATCGGTATTCTGAGTTTTATGGCAAAGTCGAGGAATTCTCAGCCCACGTCCAAGAAGCTCAGCGAGCGTGATCTGATGCTCAGGGCTGTCGCGCAGTCGCGGTCGTGCAAGAGCGAACCCGGCAAAGTGTCGCCAATGGTTGGAGCGGTTGTCGCTCGTGACAGTTGCATTGTCGGCGAGGCATTTCGAGGCGAGCTGGCTCCCGGCGAACACGCTGAGTACACATTGCTGGAGAGAAAACTTTCGAACGAGATGCTTGCAGGCTCGGTTCTTTTCACAACCCTAGAGCCCTGCACCTCGCGCAACCATCCGAAGATGCCGTGCGTGGAGCGGATAATCGAGCGACGAATCTCGAAGGTTTTCATCGGAATCCTAGATCCAAACGACAACATACGAGGGCGCGGGGAGTTGCTGCCGGTTCCGGAAATTCTGACCGGAAGAATTCCGGAAATTCTGTCCGGTCTTCGAAAGGAGACCGGAGATGAGAGCAGAGAAGGAGGAGGCGTTTGAAAACGTCGGTGCACGGCC
>JBEKBJ010000125.1:0-13994 GCA_050015455.1 Binatia bacterium | reverse complement strand
CATCATTGCGCTTCGTTGCAACCAGCTCAGCGGTCGGTTCGAGGACTTCTGGGAACGACGCGCGCAGGGTCGTCGAGCAGCCTGAGCCGGGCTCACATCACTTTTCCGTCGTGCACCCTGGCGGTCTTCAGAGCCCGATGGTCCAACAACTCTTGCACCGTTCGAATGCCCCTGGATACGCCTCGCTCGGGGTCAGCGGTGACGTGGCCTTGCGCCGTCACTCCAGCGCGTGGTCTGCGAGGAACGATGGGCCGTTTCCGTCGACTCGGGGGCCAGGGCACCACCGATGGCTTCCTCGAAACTGTGCTCGCGGAAATTGACGCTTATGCTGGCTCTTCGAGGATTTCGAGGATCGCCCGGGCGCAATAGACTCGGTTGCGCTTTGCTCCCGAGGCTCGGACCACTACCCCGGCGGACTCCAACCGGTCGATGGCGCGCTGCGCAGTCGTGAAGGCGATGCGCAGTCTCTTCGCAACGCCGGTAACGGTGCAGAAAGGGTTCTCTGCCAGCAGGTCGATCATGTCCACCCCGCCTTTGGATGAGAGGCGCCCAACCTTCGCCCTCCAGCTCACCAGCAGTGCGTCGATGCGCTCGGCCCGCGACACGGCGTCCTCGGCCTGGCGGGCCACGCCGGTGAGAAAGTACCGGAGCCACGCTTCCCACTCGCCGCGCTCGGTGACACCCAGCAGGCGATCGTAGTACTCAGCGCGCGTCGCCTCGAAGAAGGCGCTCAGGTAGAGGAGCGGCGCCGGAAGGATCTCTCGCTCGATGAGGAACAGTGTGATGAGCAACCGGCCCACGCGACCGTTGCCGTCCAGAAACGGGTGAATTGCCTCGAACTGCGAGTGCGCCAGCCCGATCTGAACCAGTGGAGGGAGCGAGGTATCGTGGAGGAACCGTTCCCACGGGCTCAAGCATTCCATCAGTCGGGCGGGCGGTGGTGGCACGTAGGTGGCGCTTGCGAGCGTGCAGCCGGGACGGCCGATCCAGTTCTGGGTGCGGCGGAAGAGGCCGGGCTCGGCCGTCTCGCCGCGCACGCCCTTCATGAGCCGGGCGTGCAGCTCCCTGACGAGCCGTAACGACAGCGGCAGTTTCACCAGACGGGCGATGCCGTACTCGAGAGCGGCCACGTAGTTAGCGACCTCGCGCAGATCAGCGGGGCTGCGCTTGACCGCCGCACCAGCCTCGACCGCCAGCAACTCGCCGAGGGTCGCTTGCGTTCCCTCGATCCGGCTTGACAACACGGCTTCACGCTTGACGAACGGGCGGATGAGCAGGTGCGGGTTCGGCAGCCGCCGCCCTTCGCCTGCCAGACGACCGACGGCGCGATCAGCGAGGGAGAGCGCGTTGGCGAGCTGCGCTGTCCAGTCCAGTCGAGGCGGCAGCGGGTCGGGCACGAAAGCCTTGCAACCGCCGGCGCAGCGAATCACGCGGCCGGATGGTCGACGATCGGTCATCGCTATTTTCACTCACGATAATAGCCGAGATCCTTATTAGCGTTTTCAAGCCGATTCGAAAAGAGCTGCCGATCGCCAGCGCAAGATACGACGTCGTCCCCTGGTGCTTCCAAATCCTCCGCGGTTTTCCTGAGCAATCTGGAGTCTGCGCGCCCAATTGATTTCCCCAGGGCCGTGTGTTAGCCAAAGTTACAGCTCACGGGACACATTCCAGCTCACGGGACGTTATGTATTTCCAGTTCGCCAATGTACTGGTGTTCTTTGTTTTCACCTTCTTATTCGTCGGCGCGTTGCTGGCGCTGGGCAGCTTGTTGCGCCCCGCGAACCCGGACCCCGTCAAGCTCACGACGTACGAGTGTGGCGAGCCGCCCACCGGCGGTGCGTGGATCAATTTCAACATCCGCTTTTACCTGGTCGCCCTCATCTTCGTAATCTTCGATGTCGAAATCGCGTTCATCTATCCGGTCGCGGCAGTGTTCAAGGAATGGGTGAACAACGGCCGCGGTCCGTTCGCGCTCGCCGAGATCGCCATTTTTCTGGGCATCCTGTTCGTTGGCTTGGCGTACGTTTGGGTGAAGGGCGATCTCGAATGGCTGAAGCGGGTGCGCACACCCAGCGCCGAAGATTCGGAGCTTGATCAGCGGCGCCACGCCGCGTAGGCGGTGCAGGAGAATCTCGGGAATGTCGTTAATCAACTCGATGCCGGAGATGGTGCTCACCACCAAGGCGGATGAGTTTCTGAACTGGACCCGTAAGTCGTCACTGTGGTGGATGCTCTTCGGCTTGGCGTGTTGCGCGATTGAAATGATGCAGACGCAGACGTCGCGCGCCGACTGCGACCGCTTCGGCGCGGTGCCGCGATCGTCGCCGCGCCAGTCGGACCTGATGATCGTGGCAGGCACGCTGACGCTCAAGATGGCGCTGCGCACGAAGCTGCTGTACGAGCAGATGCCCGAGCCGCGCTACGTCATCTCCATGGGCAGCTGCTCCAATTGCGGCGGCCTGTTCCAGCTCGCCTACTCGGTGTGCGACGGGGTCGACAAGGTCATCCCGGTGGACGTCTACGTGCCTGGCTGCCCTCCGCGTCCGGAAGCGCTGACCGAGGGCATTCTGAAGCTACAAGATAAAATCATGAAGGAGAAGTGGCTGGTTCGCAAAGAACCGGCTGGTGGGCGGGCGGCGGCGTAGGCATTTCCAGACAATGGATGCAGCGGTAATTCATGAGCGCCTCAAAGCGCGCTTTGAGGACGGTGTGGGTGATTGCGACCTGAAGGCCAAAGACCCGTTCATTATGATCGATCCGGCGGCGATAGTCGACGTCTGCCGGTTCCTGCATGACGAACCGGACCTCTGTTTCGACTCGCTCTCCAATCAGTCCGGTGTCGACTACAAAGCAAAGAACATCATCCAGCTCGTCTATCACCTCTATTCCTATCCTCATCGGCACAAGATCGTGTTGAAAGTCGACACACCGCGCGATAACCCGAAGGTGCCAACGGTTGAGGGCGTGTGGAAAGCAGCCAACTGGCTCGAACGGGAGATCTACGATCTGCTAGGCGTCACCTTCGAGGGGCATTCCGACCTGCGCCGGTTGCTCATGCCGGAGGACTGGATCGGCCATCCCTTGCGGAAGGATTTCGTCGAGCCTGAAGAGTATCACGGCATCAACACCCGCCGTGAAAGCCCTCTACACTGAGCGGAGAGAAGAAGAAGCACATGGGCCTCGAGAGATTTGAAGTCGAAGTGCAACAAATCGGCACGCCCGGTTTGGAGACCGAAGAGATGACGCTCAACATGGGGCCGCAGCACCCGAGCACCCATGGCGTCCTCCGCTTCGTGATCAAGGCCGACGGCGAAGTGATGCGCGAAGCCATCCCCGATGTCGGCTACCTGCACCGCTCGATCGAGAAGATCTCGGAGAAGGTCGGCTATCACGGCTTCATGCCGTACACCGACCGCGTCGACTACGTCGCCGCCATGTTTTGCAATCAAGGCTGGGGAATGGTCTGTGAGAAGCTGGGGGGCATCGAGGTGCCCAAACGCGGCGAGTACTGTCGTGTGATCGCCTCGGAGTTGAACCGCATCTCCAGCCACCTGATCGCGGTCGGCTGCATGATCCTCGATATCGGCGCCATGACACCGTTCTTTCACGCCTTTCGCGAGCGCGAGAAGATCAACGACCTGCTCGAAGAACTGTGCGGGGCACGCCTTACCTACAACTACATGCGCATCGGCGGCGTGGCCTGGGACCTGCCGCCGAACTACGCCGAGAAGGTGCTGGCGTTCCTGGAGCAGTTCGAGCCGTTGCTCGACGAGTACAACGACCTCATCACCTACAACAAGATCTACGTCGAGCGGCTGGCGAACGTCGCCGTGGTCCCGCCCGAGGTCGCCATCAATTACAACCTGGTCGGCCCGAACCTGCGGGGGTCGGGGGTGAAGTATGACGTCCGCCGCGACGAGCCGTATTCGGTCTACCCGGAGTTGGAGTTCGACATTCCCGTTGGTAGGGGCGAGGTAGGCACGGTCGGCGACTGCTTCGACCGCTACATCGTCCGCATGCGGGAGATGGAGGAGAGCGCGCGCATCGTGCGGCAGTGCTTGAAGCAGATCCCGGACGGCCCCGTCATCGCCAAGGTGCCGCGCAAGTTCAAACCGCCGGCAGGCGACGCCTACGTCCGGGTCGAGAGTGCGCGCGGCGACATGGGTTGGTACGTCGTCAGCGACGGCAGCGAGTTCCCGTACCGCACCAAGATCCGCACCGGCTCGTTCTCTGCCATGAGCATCATCGATTGGATGTCGCGTGGGTTGATGATCGCCGATCTGGTGGCGGTGATCTCCAGCCTCGACGTCGTCGCGCCGGAGGTGGACCGGTGAGGAAGGGACGAGGGATTAGAGGACTCAGCACTGATGCAAGGCTTTCTCGATAGTCTGATCGCACAAGGCTACTTTCCCGGCGTCCCGCGCGACCTCGTGTACGTGGCCGGCATGCTGGTATTCGCCGCGATCGTGGTGTTCGTGTTTGTGCTCCTCGTCGCCGGCATCACCACCTTCGTCGAGCGCCGCGTTTGGGCGCGCATGCAGAGCCGCATCGGACCCAACCGTGTCGGGCCGCAGGGCATCCTGCAGTGGTTGGCCGACGCCATCAAGCTGTTCATGAAGGAGGACATCATCCCGGCACAGGCCGACGCACGTCTGTTCCGCCTCGCTCCGTACGTCGTCGTTCTGGGGTTCCTCACTACGTTTATCGTCATCCCGTTCGGCAGCCGGCTGATCATCGCCGACTTGAATGTCGGCATTGTATTCGTCACCGCGGTGACGTCGCTCGTCGTGATCGGCATCTTGATGGCGGGCTGGTCGTCGAACAACAAGTGGTCGCTCATCGGCGGCATCCGCGCGGCGGCGCAGATCGTCAGCTACGAGATCCCGACCGGGCTCTCCATCATGCCCATCGTGCTGCTCAGCGGCACTTTGAGCATGCAAGGCATCATCAGTCAGCAGGGCTGGGCGCCGCGCACGTGGTTCGTGTTCGACAACCCGTTCACCTTCGCCGCTTTCTTCATCTTTTTCACCTCGGCGCTGGCGGAAGGCAACCGCACGCCGTTCGATCTGCCGGAAGCCGAGTCGGAGTTGGTCGCCGGGTTTGTCACCGAGTATACGGGTGTACGCTATCTACTGTTCTTCCTGGCTGAGTGGGGCAATCTCTACATCATCGGCGCGGTGGTCACGACGCTGTTCCTGGGCGGTTGGCAGATCCCGCCGGTCACCGGCCGTCCGGTGTTGCGCGCCGTGCTCGAGTTCCTGACCTTTTTTGTCAAGTCCTACTTTTGGGTGCTGGTGGCGATGTGGATCCGGGCGACGTTGCCGCGCGTGCGGGTGGATCAGCTGATGTCCGTGTGCTGGAAATACCTCGTGCCGTTTGCGTTCGCGAACATCCTCGGCACCGCCGTCTGGGTTGTGCTGTGGCCGGCCGGCAGCCGCATCGTGCAGTACTTCATGGTGCTCGTGGGGTTGGCCCTGGCGTGGTACTTCTTCCGCCGCGTGGCTTTTCACTTGCGCCGGGCGCGCATCAGGGAGCGCGGCGAGCTGTACCTGAGCCCGCTGGCTTGAAGGCAAGATGAACAACAATCGTTACCTACGCAATATCAAAGACGCCTGTTTCACCGTCCTGGACGGCATGGCGGTGACCCTATCGTACCTCGTACGGCGGCCGACCACGATTCAATATCCCGACCGCATGGCCGTGCGGGTTCAGGACACGCTGCCGTTCCGTTACCGCGGCATGCTCGAAGTCGACGTTGAGATCTGCACCGGTTGTCTCGCGTGTGCGCGCGCCTGTCCCATCGACTGCATCGTCGTCGAGGCCGAGAAGGACAAGCAGACACGTGAGATCGTGCTGACGCGTTTCGACATCGACATGGCCAAGTGCATGTACTGCGGCCTGTGTAGCGAGCCGTGCCCGGAGGGCGCGATCCACCACACACCCGAGTTCGAGGGCGCGGACTATTCGCTCAACAGTCTCGTCCGCCGCTTCGTCAAAGAACCGGTGAAGGCCTATAAGCCCAAGAAGGGCGGCGAAGACGACCCGGAGATCCTGAAGTTGCTGGACCGAGGCACGCGTTACGGCGAAGAGTTCGCGGCCCCGGAGGCCGCACCGCCGGCGCCCGCACCGCTGGCGCCGAAGGCTGCACCGAAAGGGACCGCGGCATGAGCGGCCTCGGGCTCGGTGATCTGGCATTCTACATCGTCGCGGCCGTCACCATCATCTCCGCCGCCGGCGTCGCCTTCTCTCCCAATATCGTCTACTCCGCCTTCTCGCTGCTGGGCACGTTCATGGGCGTTGCCGGGCTCTACATCTTTCTGGCGGCCGATTTCGTCGCGGTCATCCAGGTGCTGATTTACGTCGGCGGCATCTTGGTGTTGATGATCTTCGCGGTCATGCTGACGCACCGGATCGCGGACGTGCGCATCTCCAACCGCTCCGTGGGGCGCCTACCGGCGTTCCTCATCGTCGCGTGTGTCGCCGGCGTCATGGCGAAAGCGGTGCTGGGCACCGGCTGGCACTCCATCTCGCCCGGAACCCCGAGCCCAAGCACGTACGCCATCGGCGACGGCTTTCTCGGCGATTACATCCTGCCCTTCGAGCTGGCGTCGGTGGTGTTGCTGGCGGCGCTGATCGGCGCGGTGGTGTTGTCGCGCAAGGAGTTGAAAGAGGAATGAGCATCGGGTTGGCGCATTATCTGATCGTGAGTCTGATCCTGTTTGCACTCGGGCTCTACTGCGTGCTCACGCGGCGCAACGCCATCGGCATTCTGATGGGCGTGGAGCTGATCCTGAACTCGGCCAATGTGAACTACCTGGCGTTTTCGCGCTTCAGCTCGGGGCAATACGACGGCCAGCTGTTCGCCATCTTCGTGATCATGCTGGCGGCGGCGGAGGCAGCGATCGGCCTGGCGATCGTGCTCGGCATTTACCAAACCTTCCAGACCATCGACGTGGAGGCAACGGAGACGCTGAGGGGGTAGGGAGATTTCCCCTCTGAAGGATCATGGAGCATCCGATCTCGTGTGAATATCTGCGCTGGATTGTGCTGCTGCCGCTCATCGGCGCGGTGCTTAACGCCATCCCCGGCGTGCTCATCCAGCGCAAATTTGGGAAGCGTGCCATCTCCTTGATCGCGTGCGTGCCGGTGGTGGCTGCCTTCATTCTCTCTTTGCAGGTATTTGCGCAGCTGCTCGGCCTGCCGCCGGAACACCGCTTTCTTATCGACCGCCTGTTTACCTGGATCGACATCGGGGCCCTGCATGCTGACATCGCCTTCCTCGCCGATCCGCTGTCGGCGGTGATGATCCTGGTGGTCACCGGGGTCGGCGGCGTGATCCACATCTACGCCACCGGCTACATGCACGAGGACGAGTCGTACTGGCGCTTCTTCGCCTGGCTGAACTTGTTCACCTTCTCGATGCTGACGCTGGTGCTCGGCGACAACCTGCTGCTGATGTTCGTCGGCTGGGAGGGCGTGGGCCTCTGCTCCTACGCCCTGATCGGTTTCTGGTACAAGGATTGGGCCAACGCCAGCGCCGGCAGCAAGGCCTTCATCGTCAACCGGGTCGGCGATTTCGGCTTCAGCCTCGGCGTCTTCCTGCTTTTCTGGTCGATGAACAAGGCCGGCCATCCGACAGTCACTTTCCGTGAGCTGGCCGAGCACGCGCATCTGCTCCAAGGCCAAGTCTTCTGGGGCGTGGGTGTAGCGACGCTGGTGACGTTGCTGCTCTTTGTCGGCGCCACCGGCAAATCCGCCCAGATTCCGCTGTACGTGTGGTTGCCGGACGCCATGGCGGGCCCGACCCCGGTCAGCGCCTTGATCCACGCCGCCACCATGGTGACCGCCGGCGTGTACATGATCGGCCGGCTCAATTTCCTGTTCAGCATGGCGCCGTTCACGCTGCACGTGGTCGCCGGGATCGGAGCAGCGACGGCGTTCTACGCCGCCACCATCGGCATCGCACAGAACGACATCAAGCGCGTGCTGGCGTACTCGACCGTGAGCCAGCTCGGTTACATGTTCCTGGCCATGGGTGTGACCGCGTACGGGGCGGGCATCTTCCACCTCATGACGCACTCCTTTTTCAAGGCGTGCCTCTTCCTCGGCGCCGGCAGCGTCATTCACGGTATGGGCGGCGAGCAGGACATGCGCAAGATGGGCGGCTTGAAAGACAAGATGCCGCTCACATTCTGGACCTTCCTGGTCTCGACCGTCGCGATCGCCGGCATCCCACCGACGGCCGGATTCTTCTCCAAAGATGAAATCCTGTGGCAGGCCTTCTCCAGCCCGCACGGCAGCCCGGCGCTGTGGGCGTTGGCCTTTGCCGCCGCGGGGCTGACCTCGTTCTACATGTTCCGCCAGGTCTTCATGACCTTCTACGGCGCGAACCGCGCCGATCATCACGTACAACAGCATATCCATGAGTCGCCGCCGGTGATGACCTATGTGCTCGCCGTGTTGGCGTTGCTGGCGTTCGTCGGCGGCGTCGTCGGTGTGCCGCACGTTTTGGGCGGCGCCAACCGCATCGAGGAGTGGTTTGCTCCCGTGTTCGGCGAGCACGCCCAGGTGGCAGAAGCCTATTCGGCCGGCACCGAGAGGCTGTTCATGGCGCTCTCCGTCGGCGTGGCCGCCGTCGGGTTCGTCGTCGCTTACGCCATGTACTACGCCAAGGTGCTCTCGCCCGAGACCTTCTCCGAGGTCGCCGGCGGGTGGATTTATCGTCTGGTATACAACAAGTACTACATCGATGAGCTATACAATGCAACCTTCGTCAACGGCACGTTGCTGTTGACCCGCATCTGCGCCGGCTTCGACCGCTACGTCATAGACAACATCGTCGACGGCTCGGCGGCGCTGACGCGCTTCATATCGTGGGCCGACGGCTTGTTCGACAACTACGTCATCGACGGCATCGTCAACCGGCTCGCCGACGGGACCATCGTCGTCGGCAATCGGTTCCGCCAACTGCAGACGGGCAGCATCAACGGCTATCTCTACGTCATCGTGGTTAGCGTCGTGGTGGTGATGGTGGCGCGGCTGCTGTGACTTTATCCCCTCTCCTCTCGGGAGAGGGAGAAGAGAGTGGTTGGAGCTAACACATGGATCACATACTGACCTACATGACCTTCATCCCGATCGCCGGGATGTTCGTCGTGCTGGCCTTGCCGAGCAAAGCGCACAACCTGATCCGCTGGACGGCGGCGATCGTCACGGTGCCGCCGTTGCTCATGGCGATCTGGCTGTTTGTCAACTTCGACCGCTTGCAAGCGGGCTTTCAGTACGTCGAGCATTACAGTTGGATCCCGAGCTTCAACATCGAGTACTTCGTCGGGGTCGACGGCATCAGCATCAGCATGGTGCTGCTCACGGCGTTGTTGTCGTTCATCTGCATGTTCGCGTCGTGGGGCATCGAAAAGGCGGTGAAGGGTTACTTCGCGCTCTTCCTGCTGCTCGACGGGGCCATGATGGGCGTCTTCGTCGCGCTCGATTTCTTCCTCTTCTACATTTTCTGGGAGCTGATGCTGCTGCCGATGTACTTCCTCATCGGCATCTGGGGCGGGCCGCGCCGTGAGTATGCCGCCATCAAGTTCTTCCTCTACACCCTGGCGGGCAGCGTGCTCATGCTGCTGGCGCTGCTGGTGATGTACTTCTCGCAGACGCCGCACACCTTCGACATGACCAAGCTGATGGCGGCGCACGGCACCATCCCCTACGCGACCGTCCTCTGGATCGCGCTGTTCATCGGCTTCGCCATCAAGATCCCGGCCTTCCCGTTCCACACCTGGCTGCCGGACGCGCACGTCGAGGCGCCGACGGCGATCTCGGTCATCCTCGCCGGCATCCTGCTGAAGATGGGCACCTACGGCATCCTGCGCATCAACTACGGCATTCTGCCCGAGGCGACACACAGCGACCTCTCGTACTGGTGTCTGGCAGCGCTCGGGACGTTCAACATCGTCTACGGCGCGCTGACCGCCATGGCGCAGAAGGATCTGAAGAAGCTGGTGGCCTACTCGAGCATCAGCCACATGGGCTACGTCATGCTCGGCATGGCATCGTTTACGGCGATGGGCGTCCAGGGCGCCGTGCTGCAGATGTTCAACCACGGCACCGTCACCGCCATGTTGTTCTTGCTCGTCGGGGTGATCTACGACCGCGCGCACCACCGGGACATCGAAGGCTTTGGCGGTCTGGCGTCGATCATGCCGGTGTATACGGGGGTGACCGGGCTCGCCTTCTTCGCGGCCATGGGGTTGCCCGGCCTGTCGGCGTTCATCTCCGAGGTGCTGGTGTTGCTCGGCGCCTGGCAGCGGTACCCCGGGCTGACGGCGATCGGCGCCAGCGCCGTCATCCTGACCGCGGGATATCTGCTCTGGACCTTGCAGCGGATGTTCCTCGGCAACGCCAATGAGAAGTACCTGGCGCTGCCGGAGATCAGCGGGCGCGAGCTGTTCACCCTGGTGCCGCTGGCGGTCATCGTCGTGATCCTCGGCGTCTACCCGCACGCGATCCTCGACCTCATGAGCGCCTCGCTCAACAGCCTCAACCAGACGGTGTTGGGTGTGGGGGCGTCGGTAGCCATGCGATGACGTTCAATAGCGTCCAAAGCCTGAGCTACATCCTCCCGGAGCTCATCCTCGCCGGCACCATCCTCGCGGTGTTCATTGCCGACCTGTTGGTGACGAACAAGGAACGGGTCGGTGAGATCGCGCTCGTCGGCACCGCGCTGTCGCTGCTGGCGGTGTCGCGTCTGGTCGGTGTGCAGGACGGCGCGCTGTTCGGCCGGATGGTGGTGCAAGACCCCTTCACCGTTTTCTTCAAGGTCATCTTCGCGCTCGCGGCCATGTCGGCGATCTGGATGTCGCTGGGCTCGAAGGAAGTGAACGCCAACCAGGGCGAGTATTACGGCTTGCTCGTTTCCAGCACGCTCGGCATGTACTTCATGTCGTCGGCGAGCAACCTGCTGATGGCCTATCTCGCGCTCGAGTTCGTGAGCCTGACGTCGTACACGCTCACCGGCTTCTTGCGTCACGACCGGCGTTCGGGTGAGGCGGCGCTGAAGTATCTGATTTACGGCGGCGTGGCCTCCGGCACGATGATTTACGGCATGAGTTGGATCTTCGGCCTGACCGGCAGCATGGACTTCGCCCACATCAACGCGGCGCTCATGCACGGTGATGCGAACAAGCTGGCGGTGTTCATCGCCGTGCTGCTGACCCTGGCGGGGTTCGGCTACAAGGTGGCGGCGGTGCCTTTCCACATGTGGGTGCCCGATGTTTACACCGGCGCTCCGATTCCGATCGCGGCGTTTCTGTCAGTCGGTTCGAAGGCTGCCGGTTTCGCGCTATTGATGCGTTTCTTCTATCCGGCGCTGTCGCATCTCGGGGCCGACGGCACGTGGCAGTTTCTGCCGGGTGTCGACTGGCCGCAGCTCGTGCTCGTTTTGTGCATGGTGACGATGACCTTGGGTAACCTAGCGGCGCTGTCGCAGCGCAACCTGAAGCGGCTGCTCGCCTACTCGAGCATCGCGCACGCTGGCTACATGCTCATGGGCTTCGTCGTCCTGAGCAACGAAGGCTTGCGCGCCATGATGTTCTACATGGTGGTCTACTACCTGATGAACATCGGCGCCTTCCTGGTGGTGATGATCGTGGCCAACTCGACGGGCCGCGAGGACATCGAGGGGTACCGCGGCTTGGCGTGGCGTGGCGGGGCGGCGCCGGCCGTTGCGCTGGCGGTATTTCTCTTCTCCCTCACCGGGCTGCCGCCGCTGGCCGGGTTCATCGGCAAGTTCTACCTGTTCGCCGCCGTCATCCGCCAGCAGTTCTACTTCCTCGCGGTGGTCGGTGTCCTCAACAGCGTGATCTCCCTTTACTACTACGCCCGTGTGGTGCGGACGATGTTCCTCGATTTCCCCGAAGGCGACGAGGCCCCGGTGACCGTCGGCCTGCACAATGGGTCGCTGATGTGGGGCCTGTGCGCCGCGACCCTCGTGCTCGGCGTCTACTGGTCCCCGGTCATCGGCCTCGCCGAGCGCTCGCTACAATTCTTCACCGGCTGAGATCCTGTCTTCCCCGTACACGCCATTCTTCACGCTCGCGACCCGCCAAAAATCGTGGCCAGTTTGGCCGGTCCTTGACAATAGGCTGCAAGATCCTGCAAGAGTTGCACGGGGTGTTTTCCGGCCTCGACGTGTCCAACCCTTCGAAGAGGAACTATGGAGAAAGTCACTTATAGCCTTAAGGATGGAATTGCCCAGATCACGATGGATGACGGTAAAGCCAATTCAATGAATTGGATATTTTTTGAAGAGATGAGGAAAAGCATGGATCGGGCCGAGAATGATGGGGCGAAGGTACTTGTGATTACGGGCCGCCCGGGTTTTTTCTCCGGTGGGCTTGACCTGAAGCTATTGCCCACGCTCTCTGCAAGTGAGATGGGAGATTTCGCCATAACGTTCGCCCGCACCATGCTTCGCGTTTTCTCGTTTCCAGTTCCCACGATTGCAGCATCTACCGGACATGCGGTTGCGGGAGGGGCTATGCTGACCTACGCCTGCGATCGCCGTTTTGCCATCGATGGACCTTACCGGATTCAAATGAATGAGACATTGATTGGCATTGCCTTACCCAGCTGGATGTTTCTGATAGCCGGATCAGCCATTCCTTCTCGATGGCGCAACGAGGCTCTTCTACATGCGAGGGCTTACAATCCCAACGAGGCACTGTAACGCGGCATACTGGATGGCGTAGCTAAAGATGCAGATAGTTTGGCAGCGCAAGTGAAAGCCGCGACTGCAGAACTGTTGAGTCTGAACTTACCTGCCTACGCGGCCAGCAAGAAGAACTTGCGGCAGGCAGAAATTGAACACGTCCTAGATCTCTTGAAAAAGGATCTCTCAGGCCAAGCTTAGCTGGCGTTGAGCAGCGCGGTGAACTACGGTCTGAGCCAGCGGCGCCTCGCAAGCGCTCTCCGGCTGGTTCTGGAGCATGAGGATGAAATCCGCAACGCGTGGAAAGCCCATTTCGGTCGTTGAGATCACGAACGTTTCGCAGCATGGATTCTGGCTCTTGCTCGGGGAGCGCGAGCGGTTCCTGGCGTTCGAACACTTTCCTTGGTTTCGAGACGTTTCAATCGGTCAGCTGTGTAACGTAGAGCTCCCGCATCCGCCCCATCTCTATTGGCCCGATCTCGACGTGGACTTGGCGGTTGAGTCCATCGACCATCCCGAACGGTTTCCGCTCCTGAGCCAGGCCCGGCCCAAGCGCATGCAGCCGCGCAAGAAGCGTGCGCGCGGCCGCTGCGCACGACGTTAGGCTGCGACAGAGACTATGCCTCGGGAACAACGCATTCTCGTATTCGACACTGAGACCACCGGCCTGCCCAAACAGCGAGGTCGGCCGGCTGAGGACGTGGACAACTGGCCCCGGGTGGTCCAGCTGGGCTGGGGCATATTCGACGAGCGGGGCGCGGAACTCGAACTCCATGCCGCGATCGTTCGGCCGGATGGGTTCTCGATCCCGGCCGACGCCATTCGGGTACACGGAATCACCGCTGCGCGAGCCGCACGGGAAGGTAAGCCGTTGGGTGAGGTGCTCCCGCCCTTTCTTGACGCGGTCGGGCAGGCGGACCTGATTGTGTCGCACAACATCGAGTTCGACCGCAATGTCCTCAGGGCAGAGATTATCCGCCTGCGCCTCGGGGATCCTTTGCGTCGTGCCCGGACCTTCTGCACGCAGGTCGGATCCACCGACTTCTGCGCTATCCCTGGGAGTCGCGGCTTCAAGTACCCACGCCTATCGGAGCTTCACGCCAAGCTGTTTGGCGCTCCAATGCAGGAGGCCCACGAGGTCTCGGTCGACATCCGGACATGCGCCTGTGGGTTCCGGAAATTGTGTCCGCTTTTTTCCGGAAATTCTGTCCGGTTTAGTAGCGTGATCGCTGTTTGAATCGGGCAAGTCAAGCGGCGGCAAGTGGCGAGTGCGGTAGGA
>JBEKBJ010000124.1:0-14374 GCA_050015455.1 Binatia bacterium | reverse complement strand
GTTGCCGGCGCAATACTTCCGCGTGCTACGCGGTCGCGCTTCATACGGCGGCGAGCGGCGGCTCATCATCGCGGTCCTCGAAGACGCGATCAACTGCTTTCAGAAGAATCTGTTCGCCACGGACAAACGCGGCCAGCGGCTGTTTCGCGAAGCCGACAAATGGCTCATGAGTGCGGATCGTGAGCTGCCTTTCGCATTCGAGAATATCTGCGAGTTCCTGTCGCTCGATGCCGAGTACATTCGGAAAGGCTTGCGTCGCTGGGCGTATGCGGCGCAATCGAAGGCGGTGCGGGGCTTCGATTCTGAGCACGGTCCGCGCCGCGTCGCGGCTTCGGCTATGCGGCCGGCCATGGTCCCGGTGGGGGAAAGCGCGCCCGAGTTACGAGCGGCCACAGCGTAGGCCTACGAACCGCACCCCGTCCCTCGAACACCTGGAAGAACTGCGCGACCGGACCCTGTGCCGGCTCCCGCACCTCCGCGTGCGCAACGCGAGGCGCGCCTTGCGTTTCATCAACGACGTCGGACTCGCATCGCTGTTCGCCACACGTGGGCTCAACCTCCCGTGTCTGTGGGTGGCGGTATGCGGCCGGCGCCAGCCACAATTCCCGGAGCACAGTCACTACGATCCGGAGGTGGGGTTGGCGTGGGATCTGAAGGACCGGCTGCCAGCGCAGGGGAAAGTTTTCTACGCGAAGCTCGTTCGCGGCAAGCCAACGTTTGTGGCGTGGGACGTGTTTCCCGACATCTACCGCCTCTTCGGGCCGCAAGACGATTATGTGAGCCAGTATCGCGACGGCTTGCTGTCGCCGAAGGCGAAAACGATCCTCGACGCCTTGCATCGTCGGCGCCCGCAGGAAACGTTCGAGCTCAAACTCGCGAGTAATCTGGTGCGCCCCACTCAGCGCCGCACCTTCGATACGGCGATGGCCGAACTGCAGCAGAAACTATACGTCGCCATGAGTGAGGCTCGTTATGAGCCGTTTACGTACGTGTGGGATCTGGTCGCGGTGCGCTTTCCCGAGGCCGTGGCCGCCGCGCGACGCCGTCGACCGCGTGATGCCGCACACGCCGTGGCGCGACGGTACTTACAGGCGGTGATCTACGCTAACGAGCACCAGCTGCAAAGCGTGCTTGGAGAACGAAGCCGCACCAAACAGGCCATCGCCGATCTCGTGCGCGCCGGTGTGATCGCGGCGAACCATCAGATCGACGGCCTCGGCGGCAAGTGGCTGGTGCTTGCCACCGCGGTCCGCCAGCAGTGAGGGCGCGACGCTGGAGCAAGAGGGCATTACGCGCGCCAGCTTGGGTTCACCCGCGACGGGCGGCGCGGCTGCGGCTATTCGGGCGCATGCGGCGCTTGTGTGTGCGCGGCGGCATGCGCTCCCGGAGTTCTCTGATCGCCCGTCGCGCCGCATCCGGATCAAGCCCTAGCACCTCACAGATGGTTTTGAACGAGAAGGGCGAATGGCTATTGCGCGCGGCAAGCCAGTGCTCTACTTCCGTCCGTGGCCGGCCTGCGGGCCCACAATAGTTTTGAACCGCATTGTCGAGCACCGCCAACATGAGGGCCTTCAGCCCGCAATATTCACCACCGCGCGGCTCTCCCTCCGCTAACGGACCGGATGCGATCAGGTGCCGAAAATACTCAACGTCCATTTCCATGACCGTTACGCACTGAGCATCGTCAGCTTGCAAGAACGCTTTTTCAATCGAGAAATGCGGCGAGACGCATTGCGGCCGTCCAGGGTCCCGGCGTGGCATGCGCAAGTGATGCGCACCCCCGCTGTTATGCATCCTGCCATTGCAAGCACGAAGAAAGGTGTTATGAAAATCGGCGTCGATGAATAATCAGCCCAAAGCTGAGGTACCCAGTTCCGCGACGGGGACTGACTTCATCCGCCAGATAGTCGTCGACGACCTGAAGAGCGGCAAGCACCATACGGTGCGCACCCGTTTTCCGCCGGAGCCGAACGGCTACCTGCACATCGGCCACGCCAAATCGATCTGCCTCAATTTCGGCATCGCGCGCGAGTTCGGCGGCGTGTGCCACCTGCGCTTCGACGATACGAACCCGGTCACGGAGGACGTCGAGTACGTGGAGTCGATACAAGAGGACGTGCACTGGCTGGGTTTCGACTGGGGCGCCAACCTCTTCTACGCCTCCGACTACTTCGATCGGCTGTACGAGTTTGCCATCGAGCTGATCACGAAAGGGAAGGCGTACGTCTGTCACCTCACCCCGGAGGAGACTCGCGCGTACCGCGGTACTCTCACCGAACCGGGAAGGAACAGCCCGTTCCGGGATCGTTCCGTGGAAGAGAACCTGGAGTGGTTCGAGAAGATGCGGCGCGGCGAGATCGAGGAGGGCGCATGTGTGCTGCGCGCGAAGATCGACATGGCGTCGCCCAACATGAACATGCGTGATCCGGCCGTGTACCGCATCAAGAAGGCGGACCATCACCGCACCGGCGACAAGTGGTGCGTCTATCCCATGTACGATTTCGCACACGGGCTCTCCGATGCCATCGAAGGCATCACCCACTCGATCTGCACGCTGGAGTTCGAGGACCACCGTCCGCTGTACGACTGGTTTCTCGACCAGCTCGAGGTCCCGTGCCACCCGCAGCAGATCGAGTTCGCGCGCCTGAATCTCACCAACACGATTCTCAGCAAGCGCAAGCTGCTCCAGCTCGTGCGCGACGGGCTCGTCGACGGTTGGGACGATCCGCGCATGCCTACCATCGCCGGCTACCGCCGACGCGGCTGCACGCCCGAGTCGATCCGCAACTTCTGTGACCGCATCGGCGTTGCCAAGGCGAACAGCACGGTCGACGTGGCCATGCTCGAACACAGCATCCGCGAAGATCTCAACCGGCGCGCGCCCCGTGTCATGGCGGTCCTCAAGCCGCTCCGGGTTGTCATCGACAACTACCCGGAGGGCCAGGTGGAGGAGCTGGAGGCGATTAACAACCCGGAGGATTCCGCCGCCGGCACGCGCAAGGTGCCGTTCTCCAGGGTTTTGTACGTCGAGCAGGACGATTTCCGCGAAACCCCGCCGCCGAAATACTTCCGGCTGTCCCCGGGGAAGGAAGTCCGCTTGCGTTACGCATACTTCATCACCAGTCAGAGTGTCGTCAAAGACCCGCAGACGGGCGAGGTCACCGAGGTCCACTGCACCTACGACCCGGCGACCCGCGGCGGCGATGCGCCCGATGGTCGCAAAGTCAAGAGCACGCTGCACTGGGTATCGGTGTCACACGCGGTCGATGCCGAGATCCGCCTGTACGACCGGCTGTTCGACGCCGAGTACCCGGAGCGTGAGGATAATTTCCTCGCGACGCTCAAACCGAATTCACTGCAGGTCCTGCACAACTGCAAGCTCGAACCCTCGCTCGCGACGGCGCAGCCGGGCGATCGGTTTCAGTTCGAGCGCCAGGGCTACTTTTGCGTCGATACGAAGCTCTCAAAGCCGGGCGGGCTCGTGCTCAACCGCATCGTAGGGCTGAAAGATACCTGGGCAAAGATCGAGAACCGCGGTGGGACTGGGGCGGTCTCTCCGCTTCGTGACCGCCGAAAGTGAGAACGTCGGCGGTTGCCGACTGTGGCGAACCTCACTTTGCAAGCCGTGGCCGCTCGAGGGCGGCCACTTTTCGTTTGCAAAACGGTTGCAGTTGATCCTTAAAAGTCGCAGAATTCGCGCGGCAATTTTCCCCAGTGCGGGGAGCCGTGGTGATCTTCTTAGTTTGAGCTAGGAGGGGCGAAACATGAAGCAGACCGTCAAGCAGCGGGTTTTGGTTGCAGTGGGAGTGGTCGCGTTGCTCGCATGCGGCGTGGCGCGTGCAGATGTGAAAGCCGGTGATGTCGTCACCAAGGACAACGCGGATTCGGTCAAGGACCTCGTTTCCGTTGGGGTGGATTGGTGCGTGCGCCACGGTATGACCATAAAGGTCGTCGCGCCGCGCGACGTGCGGCTGCCGAAGCGTTATATCGAGGCTACTGAGAAGTATGCTGGACAGGTCAAGCTCGCCGCCAACGGCTTGCGGCTCGATAATCACGTCGCCGGCATGCCGTTCCCGAACATCGATGTGAACGATCCCCAGGCAGCGATCAAGATAATGTGGAATTACGAGTACCGCCCCTTCTTCATCGACGACTACCGCGAGGGCGACTTCGGCAGCTACAGCGGGCCGCTCACCTACGACAAGCCGATGGTCGACGAACGCGACTCGTGGCTCGGCGATATCCGCCGCCTGTACTACAACGCCCGCCTGTACGTCGAACCGAAACCCGAGATGCCGAACCCCGAGGGCATTCGTTATAAAGAGACCTTGCACCCCATTATGTCGCCGTTCGATCTCAAGGGCATCGGCCTTCTGGACTTCCGCTACATGGATGCCGCCCGGCAAGACGACACCTGGTTGTACATCCCAGCGCTGCGGCGCGTGCGCCGGCTGTCCTCGTCGCAGCGCAGCGACGCGTTGTTCGGTCAGGATACCGATGCCGACAGCTTCTTCGGCTACGCCGGCCAGATTGCCTGGATGGACTGGAAACTGCTCGCGGTGAAGGAAGTGCTCGGTGCGGTGCACACGGAGAACTGGCCGCTCAAAAGGTGCCCGGGCGGCGCCGACTTCATCTACTGCGATGTGTGGGAGAAGCGCCCGGTCTACGTCATCGAGGGCGTGTCCAAGCTGCCGCAGTACGCCTACAGCAAACGAGTGTTGTACATCGATCGGCAGGCTTGGTTGACGCTCTACTCCGACATGTATGACCACGCCGGAGAGCTGTGGAAGACGTGGATCGACATGTTCAGCTACAAGAACAAAGCCTACGACGGCGCCCGCTTCACTTACGAGGACGAGATGCCCTTTTACGGCGGCGGCTCGGTCATCGATACGCAGCTGAGCCACACCACCGTCTTCCCGCATCCAGACCCGGCGTCGAATGACAAGGAGTGTGTGTACTTCAATCAGGGTGAGAAAGGCACCAGCCCGGTGTCGGCGCATGGGGCCGATGAGAGTTTCTTTACCATCGCCAACCTGATCGAGTCCGGGCACTGATCGGCGTGCTTTAGGTTGCGCGCAATCATAAGGTCCGAAGCTACAGCCGGCCGGGCCTGTGGCCGAATGCGGAGCGCGCCACCCGCTGCTTCGGCGCTGGCGTCTTGTCGGCATAAGGACAGAGGTCGTCGACCACGCATTCGTAACACTTCGGCTTGCGAGCCACGCAAACCTGCCGGCCATGGAGCTGCAGCAGATGGCAGAAATGGACCTGGTCTTTTTGGCGCACGATCGGAGTTAGGTCAGCCTCGATCTTGTCGGGGTCGTCATGTCGGGTGAGGCCGAGGCGCTGCGCCAGACGCATGACGTGGGTGTCGACCCCGATCGCCGGCGTTCCAAAAGCGTTACCGAGCACGATGTTGGCCGTCTTACGACCGACGCCGGACAACGTGATCAGGTCATCTAGATTGTCAGGTACTTGGCTGCCGAAGCGCTGGATGAGCTGCTGGCAGCAGCGCTGGATCGCTCTCGTCTTGTTGCGATAGAAGCCGGTCGGACGGATGTCCGCCTCCAACTCCTCAGCCGGGACGCGTACGTAATCCGCGGGCGTGCGATACTTGTTGAACACCAATGACCCGGTGACCGCGTTGACCTTTTCGTCCGTGCACTGCGCCGCCAGGATCAAGGCGATGAGCAACTCGAACGGCGACGAGAAGTTGAGGGCGAGCTTGGCGTCCGGATGCGCCCGTTGCAGCCGTAGGATGATCTTCTTCACCCGTTCCCCGTTGTTGACCGGCGCTTTCGCTGTAGCGGGCATTAGCTCACACGGGGCGCTCGAGACGTTTGGAGCAGCAGCACCGCTCGGGCGCCGCGCCTAGTACGAGACACTGTAACTCAAGGGCGCGGCCGCTCGCAATGGGGCTGTCGGCGACTTGACAGCGGGGCGGGAGCCAGTAGGATCAGCCCATGACCCCAGCGGTGGTTCTTGATTTCGCCGTCCTTATATACCAGTATAGCAGCTCGACAGCCCCTAGACTGGGCTAGACCCGCTGGTCTCCACAATTTCATCCCGATGTCACGCTTTCGTTTTCTTTTGTTGCTCGTTGCGCTTGGTAGTTTGGGCGTCATGGTGGCCGTCTTCCATCCGGCTGCCGAGGAGGTCGGGGAGAGCGACGAGGTCGGGGAGAGCGACAAGGATACGGTGAGCGAGTCCGAGCTGCAGATGTACATCAATGTGTACGAAGCGATGCAGGACGATCACGATCTGACGATCGACGAAGCGATCGAGCGGTATCACGTCTTGCTGGACGAGTTTCGCCAAGTCGAGCGGCGCATTCAGAGCCAGCCGCGGCTGGTGGACCGCGTGCGCGAGGCTTTGTTGGAAAACGCCCGCGCCCATTCGGTGTTCGCCGAAGCGGCGGCAACACCAACGCCGCCACCGACCCCGGCTAAACCGAAGCCCCCGCGCAAGGGTAAGAGGTAGGCTTCTCGGGTTAGGAGCCGCGTCGTGAGCCCGATGTTCGTCGACGTGAGCTGCAAGAAATGCGGCGCCCGCAACCGGCTCGATATCGGCCAGCCGCGTGCGGAGCAGACGCTTGAGGAGCACGTGCGGCTGGTGATCGACCGCCTCTCGCACCAGCCGAGTTTCGGCTGCTTCGGGGGGCATTTCGAGCTGGCGCCGCCGCTGCCCAATTTCTGGGAAGTGCACTGGGAAACCCTCGGCGGCTCCCAAGCCCCCTGATACACGGCTCTTGCACTGGAACGGCGTCGCGGGCACACTTTGCTCGCTGCTTCTCCGTTGTTGAAGGAGAGAGAAATGTCCAACGACAGTAACCAATCCCCTCCGCTCGATCCGCAGGAGGCGCTTCGCATGCTCGACGATGCCCGCAGCCGACTGCGCACCATAATTTGGGCGCTGCACGGAATGCATCAGGATCTCAGTGCTCTGACGGTCGATGACCTCGCCGACGTCGAGCACCTCCTGACGGAGATTCTCGACGGCGCGCTGACACCGTCGTACGAGAGCATCAGCCAGATGCTCGGCACCGGCTCGGGCGGCGCCGTGACCACCCACTAACGAGGCCAAGGCCTCTGGCCGTTCCCCTCCTTCGACCTCGCTCAGGACAGGGGTGAATCGGCCTCGGACGAAGCCTGAATCGAGTGCAATAGCGTCGAAACACTGAAGAGTTTTCGTTGGCCCCGCGCGCCCTCTCCGCTGAGATCATCGCCTGCCGCCGCTGTCCCCGCCTGGTGGAATACAGGGAGCGCGTGGCGAAGGAAAAGCGCCGTGCCTACCGTGATTGGGAGTACTGGGGCCGGCCGCTGCCTGGGTTCGGCGATCCGGCGGCGCAGCTGATGGTGATCGGGTTGGCACCTGCCGCCCACGGCGGCAACCGTACCGGGCGCATCTTCACGGGGGATCGGAGCGGAGACTGGCTCTTCCAGACGCTGTACCGCTTCGGTTTCGCCAACCAACCCACGTCGACGCACCGCGACGACGGCCTGCAACTCAGCGACGCGTACGTCACCGCGGCGGTACGCTGCGCGCCGCCCGACAACAAGCCGGCGACGCAGGAGCTGGAGAACTGTCAACCGTATCTCGAGCGTGAGATACGACTACTGCGCAAGGTTCGCGTGGTCGTAGCGCTTGGGCGGATAGCGTTCGACGCATATCTCTCGGCGCGACGCGCCCTCGCGATGCCGCTGCCGCCGCCCCGCCCGCAATTCGGCCACGCCGCCATCCACGAGCTCTCGGATGTGTTCCTGATCGGCTCGTACCATCCGAGCCAGCGCAACACGCAAACCGGCATGCTGACTCAAGCCATGTTCGACCGCGTCTTTGCTAGGGCGCGCCGGCTCTTGGGAAGGTGAGGTGTGCAACGCGGCGTTGCCCGGCGCGAGCAAACAATGGTGATGTTCTCCAGCCGCACTGTTCAAGATCTCGCGCCCATACTGCAAGCTCTGCGCGTGCGCCTGAGCGAGGCCGGCTACACGCCAGCGGCTTTGAAGCAGAGCCTCGGCATCACATACCCCGACGACATCGGGCTGCTCAATCGCGCGCCGGCGCTGGAGCGACTGAGAGATGACCGAAGCCCGGCCGGGAGTTTGATGCGCTTGCTGTTCCTTGAAGGTGAGGAAGCAGAGCACCGTGTGGCCGGCGTGCTGTCGCGGACACTCTACGGCGAGCTGCTCCGTTGTGGTGTACTGCAGCGCTCCGACCGAGGCGTGCTTGCGCAGCTGCGCATCGACGCCGTCGACAACCAGTACTTCATCGCCGACCGGCGCTTGCGGCCGGGTACCACGCGCGCCCTCGGCCTACCCGGTCGCGACCCGGTGTATCCGCCGAGCAGCGACTCGTTGGTATTGCGCGAAGCCATCCTCGCGCCCGATGCCCGCAGGGTGCTGGACCTGTGCGCCGGCTCCGGCGTGCAGGCGTTGCGGTTGGCGCACGGCGCCGAGGCGCACGGCGCCAGGCGTATTCTCGCGGTCGATCTGAATCCTCGCGCCGCCGCGATCGTCCTGGTCAACGCCCTCTTCAACGACGCCGCGAACGTCGAGGCGCGCGTAGGGGACTTGTACGCCCCGGTTGGCGCCGAGCAGTTCGACCTGATCGTCGCCAATCCGCCGTTCGTGGCGTCCCCTTACATCGGCGGGCCGGCATATCACTCTGGTGGAACTGCCGGTGATACGGTCTTGCGGCGGATCATTGCCGGCTGGGGCACGCGTCTGGCCGGCGGCGGCCGCGCCTTTGCCATCACCCATCGTGCCTTGCGTGCCGGCGAGGACATCGAAGCGGTGGCGCGCGGCTGGTTCCGGAACTTTCCAGGCCGCGGTCTCGTCCTGATATTGGAGCGCGGCACGGCCGTCGACCTCGCTGCAGCGCAGGCCCTGTTCGCCTTACGCCAGGGGCTGGCCGCGTACGGGCGCGAGGTGACGCGGTGGATCGATCATCTGCGCCGGCTGCGCGTCCGTGCGGTGGTTGTGCTGCTGATCGTGGCGGAGAAAAGGGGCGAGCAGCAGCTCGAGGTGATCGAGGCACAGCCCCGCATGCTTCCGATACCGCTGACGCCGCCCGTCAGCGAGCGTATCGCCAATTGGTTCCGCTGACGCAGAATCTATCCTAGTTGCATACCCGACTGCATGAAGACGCCGTTGTGGATGAAAAAGCTGCGGACCTTGTTGCCGATCCGCGCCCTATGTCTCACGCCGTTCTCCGATGCCCTTGACGTGGTACCAGCTTCGGCATAGTAGGACGCCTAACCCACAGCCGGCGCGACGCCGTCAACGGAGGTAATATGGTGAAAGCTACAGTCCTGTACAATTACAACGAGCCCCTGAAGGTCGAGTCCGTTGAGCTGAAGCCACCACGGCCGGACGAGGTTGCGGTGAAGCTCGTGGCCAGCGGGGTTTGCCACACCGATCTTTCGGTGTTCAAAGGCTCTATGCGTGTGCCAACGCCGGTCGTGCTCGGGCACGAGGGCGCCGGCATCGTCGAAGAGGTCGGGAAAGACGTGAAGGACCTCAAACCCGGCGACCACGTGGTGCTCTCATGGGTGCAGAGCTGTGGTAGCTGTCATTACTGCATCAGCGGTCGTAGCCATCTGTGCGATTGGGGAGTCCGCTCGGCGATGCAAGGCGCCGAAGGCGTCTTCACCAAGGATGGATCGGATATCAGCCGTTTTTCCGGGGTCGGGTCGTTTGCCGAACGAACCGTGGTCCGCGCCGTAGCGGCGATCAAGATCCGCGACGACGCGCCGCTGGACAAGGTGTGCCTGGTGGGTTGCGGGGTGATGACCGGTGTCGGCGCCGCGGCCAACACCGCCAAGGTCCGCCCCGGACAAACCGTCGCTGTCTTCGGCTGCGGTGGGGTGGGACTGAACGTCATTCAGGGCGCGGCCCTGTGCGGCGCGGCGCAGATCATCGCCGTCGATGTGGTCGAGCAGAAGCTCAATTGGGCGAAGGATTTCGGCGCCACGGCGACGCTGAATGCTAAGAGCGGCGATACGGCGAAAGCCATCCGCGGCCTCACTGGCGGGCTCGGCGTCGACTACGCCTTCGAAGTCATCGGCGCGCCCGAACCGATCAAGCAGGCGTTCCTCTCGGTCAAGCGCGGCGGCACCGCCGTCGTCGTTGGCGTGCCGCCCTTCGGCCAGGAGGTGTCGGTGCCCGGAGCCATGCTGGTGTTGCACGAGAGGTCGCTGATCGGATCACTCTACGGCTCAGGCAACCTGCGTCGTGACATACCGGGTCTGATCGACCTCTACATGCAGAAGCGGCTCAAGATCGACGAGTTGATCTCACGTACGATCAAACTCGAGGCGATCAACTCGGCCTTCGAGGCGATGGAAAAGGGCGAGGTTGCCCGCAGCGTTATCTTGTACAGCTAGTGCCGTTCCAACTATTTCTGCCAAGGCACATCTCTGTACGCTTGTACCGACAGGACGCCAGTCCTTTCTCCTTTTAACCTTCTGCCGCGACGCTTCATCTTACGATCGGAAGAGGCGCGCGATGGACAAGCGACCGATCATGGGCGGGCATGCCCGCGAGCGCCAAGGTGATCCGCTGCAGTGAGGCGATTGCAACCAGAGCCGCCGAGGGCTAAGTGCCACTCATTCCGGAGCCGAAGCTGCGGTGTTTTTCTTGATCGCGGAAATGAAGAGCCCGCCACTGAGCATGCAACCCATACGCGCCAGCGTGAATGCGACCACGCTTCGGCTGTTCTGCGCCGCCTAACGCAGCGCAACGGGCGACGCCGGTGGACGATGCAGCCCTCGTTCGCGGCGCCCTTGCGGGGCGGCGCGAGGACTTCGATGCCTTGGTCGAACGCCATCAGCGCGCTCTCTACGCCTTCATCTACCGTATGGTTCACGACCACGACCAGAGTGCCGACGTCATGCAGGTAACCTTCATTCAAGCTTACACGCATCTCGGCCAATTCGCCGGGCGCGCCAGCTTCAAGACCTGGCTGCACCAGATTGCGCTGAACCAGTGCCGCGCCCTCTATCGTACAGGACGCGGCCAGCAGCAGGTGTCGCTGGACGAGGTGGAGGAGGCGACGTTGTCGGCGGCGCAGCTGCGGGCGGCCGGCGGTCCGGGGCCGGCGACGTTCGACGGCGGCTCGGGCGGCTCCGGTCAGCGACTGCTGTTGGAACGGCTGATCGCGCGCTTGCCGCCGCGCCAACGCGCCGTCGTCACCCTGCGCGTGTTCAGCGATCTGCAGTTCAAAGACATCGCCCGCATGGAAGGCATCAGCGAGAACTCCGCAAAAGTGAATTACCATCACGCTAGCGTGCGTCTGCGACAATGGCTGCGCGCGGAGGAATCATGAGCCGCTGGCGCTGCCGTTGGTATCGAACGCGGCTGGTCGATTACGCCGATGGTCTGTTGCCGCACGGGCAGCAACCACGGCTGGAAGGCCATCTCAAGTGGTGCCGGGCCTGTGCCGAAGATCTTGCTGCCTTACGAGAAGTTCCGGCGGCCCTGCGTGCGGCCGTGGTGCCCGATCCCGGCGACGAGTTTTGGCGCCAGCAGCGCGGAGCCATCGGGCGGGCGATCCGCAACGCCCCGGCACCGCATGCCAGCTGGTGGCAGGCATGGTGGGCTGACGGCTGGCGGGTCGAAGTGTGGCGTTACCCGGTCGCCGCGGCCGCTTCAGCGCTGATTGCGGTTGCCGTGTACCACTTGACGGTGTCGCCGCCAGTCCCGCCACCGGGCGCGGCGGAGGAGAAGCTGGCAGCGCTCGACACGGATTCGCTGCTCTCGCTGGACGAGCTCATGCAAACGCTGGCGCTCGCAGACGAGCAGATAGCCGCCGGCGCCGATGATGACCTGTTGCTGGCCGCGCTGCCGCTCAGCGATTTCGCCGGCAGCGCCGATGTCGCCGTAGTACCGCAAGCCAATGATCTCAGCGACAGCGAATTGGAGAAACTGGACACGCTGGTCGGCGACTGCGGCTGACCGGTGGCACGGGAGGAACCAATGATTCGCATCCAACGCGCCCTCGTTTTGCTCTGCCTGACGCTGCTGCCAGCGCCGCTATCGGCGCAGCCGAACCAGGAGGGCCCCTGGAGAGACCGGGCGCGAATGTTTCTGGTATTGCGCATCGCCGACGCGCTCAAGCTCAATGAGCAGGAAGCGCTGAAAGTGGGCAGCGTGATCCGTCAGTCCGACGAGCATAGGCGCGACCTCGTAACGGAGCGGCAAGCGCTGGAGCAAAAGCTCCGTGAAGCCCTCGCCAAACAACCACCCGACGCGGCCGAGCTCACCAAGCTGATCGGTCAAGGTAACGAGATCGATCAGAAGCTGGCGCTGGTGCCCGAGGACAGCTTTCACGAGCTGCAGAAAATCCTGACGGGGGAACAGCAGGCGAAGCTCATGCTGTTCCGGCGTGAGCTACAAGGCGAGATCCGCCATGCCATACAGGGCCGCGGCCGTGCGGGTGCCGGGCGGCGCGCTCGCGGCCAGGGCGGTGGGCCACCGGAATAAGGGCGCCGCCCCTATGGTCCGGCCGGGGCGGTGGGCCACAAAGAGAGAGGCACCTGCGCCAGCGATGCCGGATTGAACAGCTCGGCGGACACATTGGGCTGCGGGGTCCAGCGCAGCGTCATGGCCGTATGCGTTCGCATCTTGAACGTCTCCATAGAGATTGTCGTGGGGCTCCACTTGTCACCCACCAACACGTAATCGCTGAGGCGCTGCATTTTCACCAAGTTGTTGACCGTGTCGCGGTAGTACTGGATCTTCAGCGGCACTTTCCTCTGGCGGTCGAAGCTGATCACCACCAGACTGTACTGCGAGTTCGTCGGGGAGAAGGTCACCATGAGCTCTGTGGCGCTGTCGTCGGAGATGAGCGCTTGCTTGTAGCGTGAAACGCGGAAGGGCTCGAGGTCCTCGCGGGTGAAGTCGCTGTCGTCGAGGCTGGCATCGAGCGGGAAGCTCTCCGCTTTCGCGGCCCGACCGACGGCGCGGAAAGCGCCGTCGCCCAGCAGCACGGCCCTGACCCCTTCCTGGCGCAGCGCGATGAAGGTGTCCGTTGGTGGCCGCCTGATCAGCGCGATCTCGTCGCGGCGCGTCGCTTCGGGTGATACCACTTCGAACTGCCCCTCTGCCTGCAGCGGCAGCGTGACCTTTGCCGCTTCCTCGGCACCACGCAGGAAGTCACTAAGGAAGTCGCTGAAGTTCACCATCTCCGCCACAGCTGGGGTCGCGGCACACACAACCAAAGCGAGAGCCACCAATAGGAGGGTTCCTCCGTTTGCCGGTTCTCGATTTCCGCTTTGCTGTTCCCGGTTCTCCATTTGTTCCGCCCTACAGTTCTTTGCGCCCTACAGCTTCAACACTACTGCCAGCTGTCGCGGCTGGAAGCGGATGCCAATATAGAACGACCCGAACAGCCCGTACAGCGCACTAGCCGGATCATAGCGCAACTCGTAGACGATGTCGCGAATGGCCTTGAGGTCGCGCGAGAACAGAGTCACGCCCCATTCCCAGTCATCGATACCAGTGGACGTGGTGATGAGCTGGGTCACCCGATCGGCGAAGCGCCGGCCTGCTTCCCCATGCGCGATCATGTACTTCTTGCGCTCCTCGAAGCTCAGCCGGTACCAGTTGTTCGGCTCCCGGCGCGACTTGGCCATCGGATAGAAGCACAGGATCGGGTAGTTGTCCGGCAGTTGCGGATGGATGCGCGACTCAGCGTACATCGCCGTGCGCTGGCGCAGCGCCGCGAAGCGCGCGGCAAACTCGGGGACGGCGGGATCGAGCTTCTGCTCGGTGATGAGCAGCTTGCCCCAATCGACTTCGTTGGTGATGTACTCGCTGGCTTCGGTGAGCGACAGGAACGAGTACACGGGCGTCAGGCAACAGCCGAAGCCGCTCGCCGCAATCTCCTGCGTGAGTTGCTGCACCCGCCAGAGGTCGGGATGCACCGCCATGAATCCGACATCACACTTGGTTACGCCGGCGAACGGAAGCAGCTGCAGCCCCTCTTCCGCCAGGCTGCGCTCGAGCCAGCCGCCGAAGGCATCGACGGCGGCCGCACGCTCCGCGGCCGGGAGCCCCTGCCAGCGGGCACGATCGACCCGATAGAACAGGTGCACCACGGCCCACCCGGCCGACGCTATCAATCCTCCTGGCTGCTCACTCATATCGCGGGTTTCCCCATTCTTCCCGGTTTCAGCGAAAGACAATCATCGCACTCCGAGAATCATCGCACCGCGGAGTGCCGGTCTCAACTATGGCCGTCTGCTGTCAATCCGAGACTGTCGATAAACGGGAACCACACCCTTCGAGTTACCATGTGTCCCGTGGGTAGCGAAGGGAGCGAGATGAAAACCTGGGGAGCCTCCCCCGGTGCGCGTGGTACACAGCAGTGTCCA
>JBEKBJ010000123.1:0-14416 GCA_050015455.1 Binatia bacterium | reverse complement strand
CGGCGGAGCAGCTGTCCACAGTGTGGACGGGAACACACCCGGACCGCAGCGCCCTACCACCTACGGCACCGATGCCCATCCCGCCGTCCACAATGTGGGCAGCAGCTTCAGCCATCGTCTAGCGTCCAAACTATGCGCTTTAAGAAAGCTAAATAAAGAAAACCAAAAGAATCGCAGACAACTCCCCCTCTAACCGAGCGGACATCTGTAACTGCTAATGACCCGGACTTGTGTAAGTGCCACCAACAGTGCAGCTAGTGTAGTGCGTCCAACGCTTCTTTACATTTGGCAATTTTGGCCAGGATGCGCTCGACAGGGGCACTCCACACAAAAACCTTCGGGTTTTGGTTGTGGTTCTCGAGGTAGGTGTTGATGGCGTGGATGAGGCCGGGAACGTTGTCGAAGCTTCCCCGGCGCAGGCGTTGAGCGGTGATGTTGCGGAACCAACGTTCGACGAGATTCAACCACGAACTCGACGTCGGGATGAAATGCAGATGGAAGCGAGGATGCCTGCGGAGCCAAGACTTCACCCGCGGGTGCTTGTGCGTGCCGTAGTTGTCCACGATCAGGTGCAAGTCCAACTCCGCGGGGCTGTCGCCGTCGATGGTGTTCAGGAAGCGGATAAACTCTTGATGGCGATGGCGGGGCATGCAATCGCCGATCACCGTGCCGTCGAGCATGCTGAGGGCGGCAAAGAGCGTGGTGGTGCCGTTGCGTTTGTAGTCGTGGGTCCACGTTCCACACCGGCCCTTCTTCATCGGCAGGCCCGGCTGGGTGCGATCAAGGGCCTGAATCTGGCTCTTCTCGTCGACACACATCACCAGGGATTTGTCTGGAGGATTCAGATAGAGCCCGACCACGTCGCACAGCTTCTCGACGAAGTGCTGGTCGCGGCTGAGCTTGAAGGTCCTCACCAAATGCGGCTTCAGACCGTACTGCCTCCAGATCCGCCGAATGGTGGCCGCGCTCACCCCTTGCGCTGCAGCCATGCTGCGCGTGCTCCAGTGCGTCGCATTGGTCGGTCGCTGGTGCAGCGTTGCCTCGACCACGGCACGAATCTTCTGCGCCGAGATCCGCGGCATCCGCCCCGGCCGCGGGGCATCCTTCGCGAGTCCCGGCAATCGCAGAGCCAGGAACCGTTGACGCCAGAGCTGGACGGTCGGTCTGGAAACCCCAAGCTCGTGGGCGATCTCTTGATTGAGCACCCCGTCGGCAGCCATCTGGATGATCTGGGCGCGCTGAACCACGCGCAGTGGGAGGCTGCGCCTGCGGGCCCACAGGTCCAACGTCGTCCGTTCTTCGTCCGACAGCACGATCGCTTCTGCACGGCGGCTCACGAACCATGGCATACCCCACTCACCATCATAAGTAAAGAGATTTGCGACGCACTACACTAGCGCTGCATGCCGAGCCGAAGCGTCGCTTGGGGTTCCTGGACGCGAAGCACAGCAGCTCGTGCCCGGTAATCTGCAAAGGCTCTGGCGGCGAGCCGGCAGTGCGTGTGCTCCTCGCCGCAGTTCGGGCAGCACGGGAGCCCCTCGTCTTGGTAACGGACCCACCAGTGCGCAGGCATTGCGCGGCGATTCCGGCGATCCCGCTTTGCAGTTTGCCAGAGCTGCTCCAAGGGAGTATGTCACGTGACAAGGAGAGATGCGATGGCGAAGAAGGCTGCTCGGAGTAAGGCAAAACCGGATCCGGTGCTCTCACATCTGCGGGTTAACGTCAAAAAGCTCCAGCGCGATGCTCAAGCGGTACTGAGCCAGACACGCAAGGAAACCGCTCGTCTCAGCCAGGATCAAAAACGAGCGCTGCAGCGCGTCGTCAGTGAAGCGCAACAGCTCCGCAGTGACTTCGACAAAGTCGTGAAGCAAACTTCGAAAGATCTGAAGTCGCAATCCAGGCAGTTCCTCTCCGCTCTCCGGAAGGAGGCCGCGAAACGAGTGGAACCGGTGCTGAAGCAATGGGCCGGACGCGACGCAGATCTTCGGGAGGAAGTACGAAAGCTATCCCGGCGGGTCGAAGAGCTGGAGCGACTGGTCACAGAGCACTCGCATCAGGAGATGCCAGCGGCGGCTCCAAAGGAGCCATCGCTGTTCCCGCCCGAACCGGCTCCGCCGCCAGAGACCGAATAGGTCTTCGTTTAGACCACTCGTCGATGCAAACATAGCCGCGGCCCGGGCGAGTGTGTGTGCGGATTCACTCCGAACGCGCTAGGGCGGTGGCCCGCTCCAGCGTGGGGATTCCTGGCCGGCCGCCCAGTTTCTCGCATTTCAACGCCGCGGCCGCGGCAGCGAAACGCAACACCTCCGGAGTCGGCCAGCCCTGGAGCAGACCATAGATGGTGCCGGCGTGGAAGATGTCCCCCGCCCCAGTGCTGTCGACTACCGGGACGCGGAACGCGGGCACATAATGGAACTCGCCATGCACGAGTGCCAACGCGCCGCCGGGACCGAGCGTTACGCCGACAAACCACGGCCCGCGCTTCACCGTTTCTCGCAACGCGGCCCGCAGATCGCTGCGGCCAGTCAGCTTGCCGGGAAACTCCGCCGCCACGATCAACACGTCGGTCACGCCGAGCAGTTGGTCGATTCCCGTTGCCGGCGTGTCGGTGTCCAGCACGGTGAGAATGCCCTGGTCCTTCGCCGCCCGCCCCGCCGCGACCGCCGTCGGCAGGTCGACTGCGTCCATCAGCAACACGCTGCCGTCGACCAGGGTTTCGTGTGGCAGCTCCTCGGCGCGCAGGATCAGCTCCGGCACACGCTCCGAGAGCACCGATCGCTCTCCCGAGATTTCATCGATGAGAATTACCGACACTTGCTGGCGCGTGTCGGTGCGGATGACCGAGCCCGACAGCTCCACGCCTTCGTCCGCCAACGCGGCGCGCGCCATGGCGCCGCCGGCATCATCACCGAAGCTGCCGACATAGGCAGTGCACAAACCCCACCGCTGCAGCGCTACCAGCGCGGTCGGCACCTGCCCGCCCGGTTGCCGGTCATAGGTGACCAGCTCCTGCTTCGAATCGAGCCGCGGATGGCGCTTGACGACGCACAGGTGATCGACGCTGGTGAGCCCGAAGCCGACGACGTCGAACCGCTTGTCAATGGGGAAACGATGCGACAACGACCCTACGCGTCTGGCCACTATGACCGCTCCACCACCCGCCCGAGGCACGGCAGCTCGATCCGGGCCTGCTCGGGGTCATCAGTATCCACCTCGAGCGTGCCGGATATTTTCCCCGGATGCAGTCCCGCGTCCAGCGTGACGGTAATGCGGAACTCCTGCCCCGCTGCAAGCGGGCTCACGACGGCTGTGCCGATCGCCGGTCTGAGGCGAACGGCGAAGATGCGCAACGGATGTTGGCCGCGGTTCTGCACGCCTACCACGCGTGATATCTGCTCGCTGCTAGTGATGACACCAAAATTCACCTGCGCCGGCGAGACCACCACGTTGCCATCGACGACACCCGTGATCGGCACCGCCAGCAGCGGGTGACGTGGACTGCCGGTCGGCAGCGTAGCGATCTCCGCGAACGCGCCCAGCGGCGCATCGTTCTTGATGGCGACGCGTAGCCGTCTACCTTTGGGAGTGTCGCCCAGAGTTGCCTCGACGCTCCTGCCGCTGGTCTCGACCCGGCCGGCGGAGGCGACCTCGCCGAGGATACGCACGTCGTTCGGGGCGGTTTGCCCGCGGCCGAGGTGCCCGACGTACACTCGCGGCGGATCGGCGGCGGCCTCGGCGCGTACACGCCCGCTGAGCGTCAGCACGCTCACCGGTTGAGCGGGGTCGTTGCTATAGACGGTGACGGTCTTATTCTGCGGCCCAAAGGTGTTGGCGGTGTCACACGTGACCTCGACCGCGCCGGAAGCTCCGGGCGGGATGGCGGCCGCCGTGCTCGCGGTTGCGGCGCAGCTGCAGGAGGCGCGCACATTGTCGAGCTTCAGCCCCAGGCCTCCGCTGTTCCTGAAGCCGAAGCGGTGAGTGACTTTTGTTGCCTGATCAACGGCGCCGAAATCATACCCGGTGCTCTCGAAAGTGATCTTCGGAGCTTGGACCGCGGGCGGTGGCAAGCTGGGCCGCGCGCACGCGTGTGCCAGGGCTGCGAGCGCCGCCGCCAGCACCGCGGTCAAGAGAGATCGCTGCAGGGACTGTCGATTCTCTGCGAAGCGGCCCTTCGAGACGCGGGCAGAACCCTTCGAGACGCTTCGCTCCTCAGGAGGCCGTCCCTCAGGGCGAGCGGTTCTCTCGTTGTGTTCAAAAAGACAATCTCCGTCCACCCTGAGGAGGTCCCTTCTTTTGGGACCGTCTCGAAGGGTGTGGCTCCCGTTTATCGACACCCTCTGCATGGGCGTGATCTATGGAAGAGGGTAAGGCGAGTCAACCAGCGAACGCTCCACCGACCGCTCGCGCGTTCAGAAAATCCTTGACCGATGTGTACCGAACGGTATAATGACGCCGCATGGATTCCCGCAGGGCCTTGCTGCGCGCCGCGCTCTCGCTGTTCGCCGCCAGGGGATATGACGGCGTCGGCGTCCAGGAGGTGGCCGAAGCGGCGGGCGTGACCAAGCCCACGCTCTACCATTTCTTCGGCAGCAAGCGGGGCCTGCTCGAGGCACTCTTCGCGGAGTACGGCTCGAAGCTCGACGACGCGGTCCAGCGGGCGGCGCGGTACGCCGGCGACCTCGCGCTCACGCTCGACCGTGTGGCCGCGGCGTACGTCAGCTTCGCGACCCGCGAGCCGGTCTTCTACCGCCTAGAGCTGGGGCTCTACTTCGCCCCGCGCGAGTCCGACGCCCACCTGGTGGCGGTGCGCCACTACACCCAGCGCTATATGGTTCTGGAGCGGCTCTTCAATCAAGCAGCGCGGGAGCACGGTAACATGCGGGAGCGCCGCAACATGTTAAGCTGGTCCCAGTACCACGCCGTGACGCTGGTCGGCATCATCAACAGTTACATCGCGCTGCAGCTGAACGAGAGCGCTGTCATTACGGGCCGCGTGCGCCGCGACATCGTCCGTCAGTTCAGCTACGGGATCTACGGCGGCCCAGGCGGCGAGCGCAATGCCAACTCGCATGCTACAGGATAGGAGGCTTCTGACGTGGAAAGCTTAAGCGTACTCGATATGATCCGGACGGGTTGGATTGCAACCTACCCGTTGATCCTCTTTTCAGTTGCCACATTGAGCATAGTCCTTGAGCGTGTTTGGTCGCTGCGCAACCTCGTGTCAGGCAGCCTGCAGCTGGCGCACACGATCTGCCCACCGCTGGAGAAAGGGGACTTCGGCGCTGCGTTGCGGACCACACAGGAGCAGGTGGGCAGCCCGGCCGGCCGCATCTTCTCCGACATCCTCGCGCGCCATCAAACTGACTCCATGGAGTACCTGTCGGACTTGACCGAAGACAAACGGTTCGAAGAACTGGAAGCCCTGAAGGGCCCGCTCTGGGTGCTGGGCACGATCGGCAGCAGCGCCCCGTTCATCGGGCTGTTCGGCACGGTCGTCGGCATCGTCAAGGCGTTCCATAACATGGCAATCATGGGCAGCGGCGGCTTCTCGGTGGTGGCCGCCGGCATTTCCGAAGCGCTGATCGCCACCGCGCTCGGCCTGGTGGTCGCCATCATAGCGGTGATCTTTTACAACTACTTCCAGACCCGCATCGAGCGCATCGAATCCGCGCTCACCATCGCCTCCAACCGCGTGCTCGACGCCATCCATCTCGGCAGGCAGGTCAATGGCGCTCGGTAGCCTCAAACGGCGGGCGCGCTCGCCGATCATGTCGGACATCAACATCACACCGCTGACCGACATCTTCCTCGTGCTGCTGATCATCTTCATGGTCACCAGCGCCGCCATGGTGGAGTCGGGCGCCAAGATCAGCCTCCCGGAGGTCGACAACACCTCCACGGAGCCACGCGAGATCACCATCACCGTGACCCCCAACCACGACATCTACGTGAACAGCACGCCGACGGCGTACGAGGACCTCGAAGGCACGCTGCATGGTCTGGTCAGCGCGCGCCCCGACATCCCGGTCGTCCTCGAAGGTGATCGCGAGGTGCTGTTCGGTGACGCGGTGAAGATCCTGTCGATCGCGCAGAAGGCCGGGGCAACCCAGATCGCCATCGCGGCGGAACGGCGGCAAGGGAGCTGAGACTAAGATGCCGGATCCCGCGCCGCCGCCGCGCAGTCTTCGCGACCCGCGCTTTGATCCGTGGTCCGGCCACCGCTTCGGCGGTCTGCGCTGGTTCGCATTTTCCACCGCGTTCCATGTCGGCGTGCTGTTTGCGCTGGCGACCGTTACCCTAACGGTCATCCGCAAGGCACAGGAGATAAAGGTCAAAGTCGTCGACGAAGTCGGCCCGGATGAGTTCGAAGGGGCCCCATCGTTGCAAGACCTGGCCGGGGTCCTGAAGATGGAGAACGTGGTGCCGCACAGGGCGGCACCGAGCGGCCCGGTGATTCGGGGTGTGCGCCCGCCCGAGATGCCACGCCTCGGCGGCGTCGGGCCGAAGCTTGGGACCGGCCCCAGCCTCGAAAGCGTCTCCACCCACCTCTCGTTCGGCGGCGGCGGGATCGGCGGCTTGGGCGGCGGCTTCGGCGATTACATCGGCGGCTTGCGCAAGGTCGGTCTCGATGTGGCGCTCGTCATCGACACCACCGACAGCATGCAGTTCGTCATCGACGACGTGAAGGCCAAGATGTCGCAACTGGTCGTCGGCGTCCAGCGGATGGTACCCACCAGTCGCGTCGGCGTGGTGGTCTATCGGGACAAGGGCGACGACTACGTCGTTAAGTGGACGGACCTCAGCTTCCACACCCAGAAGCTCCAGGACTTCCTCGCGCACATCGATGCGGCTGGCGGCGGCGATTGGGAGGAGGCGGTCAAGGAGGCGCTGGAGGCGGCCGTCAACGATCTCAAGTGGCGCAAGCAGGCCAAAAGGATCATCATCCTGGTGGGGGGCTCCCCGCCACATCCGTGGGACGTCGATGACGTCCACAAGATCGTGCGCGAGTTCCACCAGCAGGGCGGGTACGTCAGCACGATCGACGTCACCAAGGGCGAGCACGAGGAGTTCGACCGCAACCTGTGGCGTTCATTGCACGGCAACGAGCCGTACCAACCCTCCCCCATGCCCGAGTTTTACAAAGAGGTGGTGCGCTCCTTCAGCGAGATCGCACAGGACGGCGGCGGCGAACTGATCAGTCTGGAGCAGGACAAGGCCTTGATGCGCGAGGTTCTAGCCCTGACGTTCGGCTCGCGTTGGAAGATCGAGGTGGCGAAGTACCTGAAGGAGCTGTCGTAGGGCGCCGTCGACAGTTGAAAGTCCAGAGCTTGTGAGGAAATCGGTTCAGCCTTTGCAGACCCGTTCATCCCGAGAACCGGACCAGCCGGATGGGTGGTCTGTTGGGCCAGTGAACCGCACGATCCGCCGACACGCCAGGGGCGCTGCCCCAGGCTCAAGTATGGCCGCCCCTTTGGGGCTGCTGACCGCCACCGATTCACGGGGCTCAGCCCTGAAAGGGTGGCAATCCATCAGCCCTGGGCAACGCCCAGGGCGGCTAGAGCGGCATGGTCCATTGGTAGTAGCGCCCGTTTCTTCAGGGCGCGTATCGAGGGATGGTAGACAGGCGATCGGTCTCGCAAGACGGCCCTCGATACGCGGCCCAAGAGCGGGGCCGCTACTCGGGCTGAACGGGGATACCGCGCGCCTTCTACCTGCCGCAGGTAGGGTCTGTGTAACTGTCGGTTTCCTCCTGCTGTTGACGAGCAGCGCATGGGCGCAAACGGCAGCGGAGTTGCACGGCAGTGCGCGGGAGATTGCAGCCGAGGTCGCGGCGCAGAAGAGCGCCGGGCACTTCGACACCGCAGCACAGCAGCGGGCGGTGGAGCGGCTGGGCAAGCTGGCGCTGGGGTATATCGATCTCAGCGACCGGGCAGCCAACGCGGGCGCCGAAACGCGCGAACATGAGACGCTGCTGGGAACGTATCAGGCCGTGGCCGCGCCGCTGGAGGACGTCTATCAGCAGAACAGCGCTTACTTGGAGCGCGCGGCAAAGCAGGTGATGGACGAGGATGGAGACCTGGAAGCGCTGTATGAGACGCAGCACTGGAAAGAGGCTCAGCTTGTCGCTTCGCAGGCGCTCTACTTCCTCAACTGGCTGCACTATTACGGCGCGCGTTTGTACGACGGCGCCCAACGCAAGGAGCTGCTGGAGAAGGCTCAGCGCGGCTTTTCCGAGTTTGCCGTCGGCGACCGGCGGACCGAGCTGCTGGTCGAGAGCTTGCTCGGACGCGGTCTCTGCCATCTCGAGCTGGGGAACGTCGAATTCGCCAGCCATGATCTGGAGGCGGTGATCAACGATCCGCAGGCATCTCCTGAGCGCAAGGCGAAGGCGCGCCTGGCGCTCGCCGACTCCGCGGTGCGCGCCGGCAACGTCGAGGAGGCGCTACGGCAATCCGACCGCTTGCTCGGTAGCGGAAGTCGCAGCGAGGACAACGTGGTGCAATTTCTCCGCATCCGCGCCCTATTGGCAGGAGCGCAAAAGGCTGGGCCGCAGGCCGAGCACTACCGGCAGCAAGCCCTGAGCTTGATGGATCAGCTGCGCAAGGCGGGCGGCGACTGGGAAGAAAAGGTCGCCGCGCTGGCTCAGACTGGCATCGAGGATCCGGAGAAGTGGGCCGGCCACGCCGCCCGCCCGTTCGCGCAATGGGAGTTGTCAAAGCTCCTGGTGCAGAAAGGCGACTACAAACAGGCCGCGCCGCTCTTGGAAAGCTTTGTCTCCAGCAGTGATCCTGAGGCACGGCAGCACCGCGGCGAGGCTCAGTACTTTCTCGGCTTGGCGAAGTTCCAGTCTGGCCAGTATCAAGATGCGGCCGGGTACCTGACAGCTGCGCTGAAGGAGGCGAACGCGTCGTACGGCGCCGATGCCGCTTACATGCGTTTCAAAGCGATGGAAGCGATCGTCGCCAGCGGCCGCGATGGTAACGCGAGCGCCGAATACGAGCAGGCGGTGCGCGAATACCTCGCGCGCTATCCCGATCACCGCTCCGCCTTCGAGGCGCAATTTCGCCTCGGCGAGCTGTTGCAGGCGCAGCGCAAGTTCTCTGACGCGATCCAGGCGTATGCGAAGGTGCACGGCGACCCGGGGTTCGAGCTGCGTGCCCAGTTCGCCACGTTGCAGTGTAACTTCGAATTGCTGCAGGCGGTGGAGCCGCGTTCCGCGGCTAGGCCACGCACGGTGGTGCTGAACGAAATCGGCGCCGAGCTGCAGAAATTTGACAAGCTGGTTGCGGAATACGACAGCCAGGCTCGCAAGGGAGCCTCTGACGCCGTGCCGGTGTCCGATATGCGCGCCAAGAGCGCCGTCATGAAGGCAGTGTATGCCAATCTGCAAAGCGAGCCGAAGGATGACGTGGTCATTGCGGCGCTGGCCGGCTTCGAGAGGAGCTATCCGGAGCAGAAGGACCTCTTGCCCCAGGTGGCGCGCTTACGCCTGGGTGCTTATCAGCACCTCGGGCGTTTCGCCGATGCCGATGCGGAGGCGAAGGCACACGGGGCGCTGCTACTCGCCAGTCTCGGCGACTCTGCGATCGAAGATCTGGCGGCGGAGTTTATCCGCGAAGGTGCGCGGCGCAACGCCAAGGGAGACGCGGCGGCGAACCAGGCGGCGCAGCAAGTCGCCCTGCATCTCTACGAGCTGTTGGTTTCCGACAGCGAAGGGCCGAGCAAAGCCAAACTCACGTTGGCGCGGCTGTACGAGAACACGGGCGAGCTGGACAAGTCGGCCGCGCTCTACACCGAGATCCTTAACGGAAACGCCAGCTCACCGATTGCGTTGCGCGGCTTGGCGCGCATCGCGGAGGCGCAGAACCGATTGGCCAACGCCGTCAATTACTGGCAGCAGCTCGCCAAGGCGTTCCGCCCCGGCGATGCACCGTGGTACGAGGGCAGTTATCAAGTCGCACGCTTGACCGGCGCCATGGGCAAGAAGAAAGAGTCCTGCAACTTGCTCGAAGAAATGAAACCGGCGATGCCCGGGCTGAGCGACGCCGACCTACGCCAGAAGCTCGACAACCTATATCAGCAAGTGTGTCGGTGACACGGCGTGGCTTCGCTTTGGTTCGCAGCTCGTAGACTTTGCGGGCGACCTCAGCACTCGCCCGGGCTTCTTCAAGTTCCGCCAAGCGCTCCGGCTGCCCGGCGAAGAAGCGACGGTGAACGTACTGCAACGCGGCCGATGTGTTCTTCCGTCTGACCACCAATCAATCTCCGATGCCGCTCACGCCGCAACCCGACGTGCGCGCAGTTCGACCACAAGCTCCAGCCCAAGTGCCACGGCGATACGTCGCAGCGTGTCGAAACTCGGCGTGCTGCCGCCCGCTTCAAGACGCGTGGACCTACCCCGGTTTCGTGGACGCGCGCGATCGCCGGCTGCGTGCTGCCAATTCGCTTCGCCAGCTCCGCTTGCGTGATGTTCATACGCTCCCGCGCCTGCCGCACGCGTTCCGCCAGCTCGAAGGCGTCTTTCGCTTGCCGATAGCCAGCACGGCGTCCTTCGCTCGCGGCCTTCGCGCGCTTGATGCTCGCCCAACTCCGCCGTTTGGGAGCCATCTTCTTCCGCGACCAGTGTATTGGCAGCCGTCGGTTCGCGCCGGTCATGCTGCCGCTCTCACCCGCCACTCCAGCTCGAGTCCAAGCAAGAGGGAGATACGGTAGAGCTGTTCGAGGTTCTTGTTCAAGATCGATGGATCAAGGAGCCGCTGGATTTGGTTGTCTGACGTTCCGAGCTGCGTTGCGAGATACCGCTTCGAGATGCCCTTGGCAGTGAGAGTTTCGCGGATCCGCGCGAGTACGCGCTCGAGTTGGGTTCGCAGGAGGTATTCCGGATCGCGCGCCAGTGCGAGGGGCTGGTCGTACGGCATGTACTCTTCGCTTCCATCCTGCAGACGGATACCGATCGAACGACCACGTGTCTCCTCGTCGACCCACACCCCGACCACTTTCTGGGTGATGCCGAGATGGCCATAATGCACTCCGATGCGCTTGCCGGACGCATAATCGACGCGCAGGACTCGCTTGCGATTATCGAAGCGCACGGCGCGGATACGCTCTGTCGTCTTCATATGAGTTTCTCCTCGATCAATTGCTCCAGAATCTTCCTGAGCTGGCGATTCATCGTGCCCTAGAGCACGAGCAGCCCGGGAATCTCGACCTTCGCGACCAGCACGCCATTGCGGTAGACATGCACGTGCTTTGGGGTGTGATCGCCGATTCACCAATCGATCAGATAGCCGGCCCGCCGGATGCGTCCCATGACGGCCCTTCCCCTCCCTCTACTAGATATAGTCGAACATCTCAACCGCGTAGCGCATCACGAACTCCGACGACGCAATCTCACTTTGCTGCGCGTACACACTGCGTCGCCGTTGTTTGAGCCGACGTCCAGCCCGAGAACGGGAACCCCCGTCAAGGCACCGGCTTGTGGCGGCACCTATCGACTTTCGACTATCGACTCCCGACTGGAAAGATCTTCGGTTTGCACGCAGACAAAGAGCGGGCGACCGGGGTCGAACCGGCGACGTCCAGCTTGGGAAGGTGAAACGGCCGATTTCGCCATCTCCGCGCAGATTGAAGTAAATCCTGTTATCAACCAATTGGCCGAACCGATCGTCGCCGACCCGTTCGCACGAGAGCGCGGTTGACGGACCGAGGACGTTGGTCAGAAAGAGCTGTTCGATGGTATCCTATGCCAGTGGGGGCTAATTGTAAATTTGATTGACAATCAGCCCCACTCAGGCAATCCTGCAGCCGTGATTCGACGCACGCTTACCCCGAAGCTGACCTCCCTGGCGCGGAAGTTCCCGGTCGTCACCGTCACCGGCCCGCGGCAGTCGGGGAAGACAACGCTGTGCCGGGCCACGTTTCCCGAAAAGCCGTACACCTCCTTCGAAGCGCCGGACGTGCGGGAGTACGCCCTGCGCGATCCGCGCGGCCTGATCTCGGACTACGCTGCGGGCGCAGTCTTCGATGAGGTGCAACGTGTCCCTGCGCTGCTGTCGTACCTGCAAGGCGAGGTCGACGAGCGGCCCTCGGCTGGGCGCTTCATTCTGACCGGCTCCGCCAACTTCAGCCTCCTGCAAACGGTCTCGCAATCGCTCGCCGGGCGCACGGCCGTGCTGCAGCTCCTGCCGCTGAGTCTCGAGGAGATCAGACGGTTCCCCAACCCGCCGGACGACCTGTTCACTCTGCTGTGGCAGGGCGCGTATCCCGCCCTTTACGATCGCGCGCTGGCGCCGAACGACTGGTCCGCCGCCTATGTCGGCACGTACGTCGAACGTGACGTGCGCCAGATCCTGAACGTCACTGATCTCGTAGCCTTCCAGACCTTTCTGCGTCTCTGCGCGGGCCACAGCGGACGCCTGCTGAACCTATCTTCGTTGGGTGCGGACGCCGGCGTGACCCACAACACGGCCCGCGCGTGGCTGACCGTGCTGGAGGCGAGCTACCTCACGTTCCGTTTACCGCCCTTTCACGCCAACCTGAAGAAGCGCCTGGTCAAGACGCCGAAGCTGCATTTCTACGACCCGGGGCTGCTCTGTTACTTGCTCGGCATCACCAACCCCGAGCAGCTGCGCCAGCATCCGCTGCGCGGAGCCGTGTTCGAATCGTGGGTGGTCTCCGAAATCGTGAAAGCGCGCGCCAACCTCGGGCTCGCTCCGCATCTGTCATTCTATCGCGATCGCAAAGGCCTGGAGGTGGACGCCATCCTGGAACGAAGTACCGAATTGATGGCTGTGGAAGTCAAGTCCGGTCAGACCGTCGCCGAAGATTTCTTCGCCCCACTGAGGCGCTTCACCGCCACGCTCAGCGCGCGCAAGCGCGCGCCCGCCGTCACCTCGGTCGTGGTCTACGGCGGCACGCAGCGGCAGCGCCGCTCCGACGCGCTGGTGATGCCGTGGTCGAGGCTCGACGAGATCGATTGGAGCTGAAAGGCAGGAAGTGCAGCCACCCACCCTGCGTGCCAAACTGTGCGTGGCAGCGAAGGCGGCTGGAAATTGGCGCCATGAAGCGACGCGCCCGCTTGTGCTCATCAGGCCGTAGCTCGCCAATCTCACTGCCGTGAGGTTGGCCGGGGGGGCATCAAGGGACCGGCTTGTGGCCGCAGCTATCGACCGTCGACTATCGACTCCCGACTGGAAAGATCTTCGGTTCGCACCCAGGCAAAGAGCGGGCGACCGGGGTCGAACCGGCTACGTCCAGCTTGGGAAGGTGAGACGACCGATTTCGCGATCGCCGCGAAAACTAAAGTAAATGTCATGTCTTTAGCAGGTTATGCGGTCTTGGCCGCGTCCCGGATTGTCCCGAAATATCCCGTATCGTCCCGAGAAACCGCGAACGGTTCCCGGTCAGCCCGCACACGCAACCAACCTATTCCGCCTCTTGGCCCACTGAAGTCTGGTCGACGATCTTCGGCAGATTCTCCGCAAGCGCGAGGACAGTCGAAGCGGCGGCACATGCCTGCACGCGGTGCGGGCGCAAGGTCTACAACCTGAAGCAAGAAGCGGCGCTAGAGGCGCCGCGAGACCAAGGTGAGGAAATCGCGGGGAGCGAGGATCCGAATGCGTCGGTACTTGCGCAGCCGGCGTAACGCCCGGTCGCCCGTCACGAGATAACGGGCGTGCGCTGCGACGGCGCATTCGAGAATGCGGTTATCGGTCTCATCGGCAAGCGCGTGCAGGCGCGGGCGACCGGGATCAACCGCGTGCGCCACCACACGTAGCCCGAGCAGGGCCAGGCCAACCCGCTCATCGTCCCAGCCGAGCTTGCGGCTGAGAATCCCGGCGACCTCATCGAGAATGAACGGCGACAGATAGAGATCGACCTCGCCGGCGCGAGCGAGGTCGAGGATTGCCTGCGGCTTACCGCGGCGATGCAGCGCCGAGATAAGGACGTTCGAGTCAGCGACGAGACGCCGGGGCATACAGGGACTGGTCGCCGCGGCGGTACTCGTCAACGACGCGCTGGATATCGGCCTCGGTCTTGATGCGCAGCGTCCTCGCGCGCTTGGCGCCGTAGGCCCGCAGGTCCTTCCAGAGAGCGTCCGCCGCATTGCGATCCTCGAGGTAACGGCGCAGCGCCTCTCGAACTAGTTCAGAGGTGGTCTGGTGCTGCTGTTTGGCCCGCTGCGCAACCTCTTTGAGGAGCGGCGGTGGCAGAGAGATGGATACGGCTTTGCGGTACGGCACGGGCATAAATCTCCTGTATGAAAGTGTCTTACAGCATTATTCTAGCGGCATGGAAGTGGACTTTCGCACTTTTTCGGGATCGAGTCACTCTCAGCTGTCGGTGAGCTTCAGCTCTGAGAGTTCGGTGGCGAGATCGATCCAGCGATCGACAAGGGTGCGCAGGCGAGCATAGT
>JBEKBJ010000122.1:0-14874 GCA_050015455.1 Binatia bacterium | reverse complement strand
GCGGGTGACGATCGAGCTGATCACGCCGATCGCGATGGACGAGGGGTTACGGTTTGCCATCCGCGAGGGTGGGCGCACGGTGGGCGCCGGCGTGGTGGCCAAAATCCTGAAATGAAGGGATGAGGCAGATGCGCGATCTGATTTCGTTCCAGTGCGAGCAGTGTAAGCGCCGGAATTACACCAGTACCAAAAACAAGAAGACGACGACGGAGAAACTGTCTTTCCGAAAGTACTGTCCATCTTGCCGGACACACACGGTTCACAAGGAGTCAAAGGTCTGACGAGCAGAGCGAACACGGCACGGGACCAGGGGAAGCCTGGTCCCTACAGCCATAGGTGTCGGGTCAGTAGCTCTAATTGGCAGAGCACCGGACTCCAAATCCGGGGGTTGCAGGTTCGAGCCCTGCCTGACCCGCTTCACCCCAGAGGGGCGACACGTAGTTGAGTATGAGCATGCAGGAACAGTGGAAGAACGTGCGGGATACGGTCCCGCGGGCGACTAATTTCCTGGCGGAGGTGTGGACCGAGTTGAAGAAAGTTCATTGGCCCGCACGCAAGGAGACCTATGCCGCTACCATCGTCGTGATCGTCATCACGTTGATTGTCGCCATATTTCTCGGCGTGGTGGATTACGCCGTCTCACATGTGGTGCGAGCCATCCTGAGCTGACATGGCAAAGCAGTGGTACGTCATTCACACCTATTCTGGTTACGAGCACAAGGCGAAAGCTGCGCTCGAAGAGCGCATCAGAACGCTCGGAAGACAGGAATGTTTCGGCGACATTCTGGTGCCAGCGGAGAAGGTGGTGGAGCTCATTAAAGGCCGTAAGAAAACGTCTTCGCGCAAGTTCTTCCCTGGCTACATCCTCGTGAACATGGAGCTGAATGACGAGACCTGGCACGTCGTCAAGTCCACGCCCAAGATCACCGGCTTCGTCGGCGATGCCACGCACCCGGCACCCATTCCCGAGGCCGAGGTCAGCGAGATCACACAGCAGATGGCTGAGGGCGCGGTCCGGCCGAAACCCAAGGTGCTCTTCGAATCGGGCGAAAGCGTGAAGGTGGTCGACGGTCCGTTCGCCGACTTCAACGGTGTGGTCGAAGAGGTCAAACCAGACAAAGGAAAGCTGCGCGTGTTGATCAGCATTTTCGGGCGGGCGACGCCGGTCGAGTTGGATTTCGTCCAGGTGGAAAAGGCCTAGCCTCGGCTTCCGGAGGACAAGTCAGTGAAGAAGGTGATCGCGGAGATCAAGCTGCAGATACCCGCCGGCCAGGCCAACCCAAGCCCACCCGTGGGCCCGGCGCTCGGCCAGCGTGGTGTCAACATCATGGAGTTCTGCAAACAGTTCAACGCGCAAACCCAGGCGCAGCAGGGGTTGCTCATACCGGTGATCATCACCGTGTACGCCGACCGCTCCTTCACGTTCGTTACCAAGACGCCGCCAGCTGCCGTCTTGCTGAAACGGGCCGCCGGCGTCGAGAAGGGCTCCAGCGAACCGAACAAGAAAAAGGTCGGCAAGGTCACCCGGGCGCAGATCCGCGAGATCGCGCAACTCAAGAGGCCAGACCTGACGGCGGAAAGCATCGAGGCTGCTATGCGTACCGTCGAAGGCGCGGCGCGCAGTATGGGGCTCGACATCGTCGAGTGAGTGAGGAGTCTATGGCTGGGCATGGAAAACGATACCGTGCTGCGCTATCTAATATAGATCGCAGCAAACGGTATCCGCTGGATGAAGCGATCCGCGTGGCAGCGGAGTGGGCGAAGGCAAAGTTCGACGAAACCATGGAGATAGCCGTGCGGCTGGGCGTCGATCCACGTCAGGCAGACCAAAACGTTCGCGGCACGGTGATCCTGCCGCATGGAACCGGCAAGTCGGTACGCGTCTTGGTATTCGCCAAGGGTGAAAAGGAGCGAGAAGCTAGGGACGCGGGAGCGGATTACGTCGGTGGCGAAGATCTGGTGAAGAAAATTACGACGGAGAACTGGCTTGATTTCGACAAGGCGATTGCCACACCCGACATGATGGGTCTGGTCGGCCGTATCGGGAAGATTCTCGGCCCGCGCGGTCTTATGCCGAACCCCAAGGTCGGTACGGTGACCTTCGATGTCGCCAAAGCCGTGAGCGAACTGAAGGCGGGCAAGGTTGAGTTCCGCGTCGAGAAAGCCGGGATTGTCCATGTGCCCATCGGCAAAGTGTCGTTCGGACCGGAGAAGCTGAACGAGAATGCCCGCGCGTTGCTCAACAGTTTGATCCGTGCCAAGCCGGCAGCCGCGAAGGGGAATTATCTTTTGAGCATTTCAGTGGCATCGACCATGGGTCCCGGTGTGAAAGTCGATCCGCTTGCGGTCCGGGCTCTGGCAGCCTGAGGAGGATGCGGTGAATCGGGAAGAGAAGGCGGCGGCCGTCGCCGCTTTACACGAGCGTTTCAAGAAGGCTACGGTGGCGCTGTTCGCCAGCTCCCAGGGCCTCAACGTTGCCAAGATGCAGCAGTTGCGCCGAGCCGTGAAACAGGCCGGCGGCGAATACAAAGTGGCCAAGAACACGTTCACGCGCCACGCGCTGCAGGGCACCGGGTTCGCCAGCCTGCACGATCTGCTCGATGGGCCGACCGGCGTGATCTTCGGCTACGCCGATCCGGTGGCGGTAACGAAGGCGTTGGTCCGTTTCGCCGAAGAGAACGAAAAGGTTTCCATTAAGGGGGCGGTGCTGGACGGGGAGGTGTTGCAGCCGGCGGCTGTTTCCGAATTGGCGAAGATACCTGGCCGCGGGGCGCTGCTGGTTAAGCTCCTGTGCCTGATGCAGGCACCTGCGGTGCAGTTGCTGCGTAGCTTGCAGGAGCCGGGCGCACGGCTCGTACGCGTCCTCCGCCGCGCCGGCGCGCGCACGGAAGAAGAAGGCTAACGAGACAAGAATGATGGCAAGGAGGATCTCGACATGAGTGAGGGTATGGTCACGCGCGAGCAGGTAAAGGACTACATTAAGAATATGACGTTGATGGATGCTGCCGCCCTGGTGCGGGAGCTCGAGGAAGAACTCGGAGTCAGCGCCACCGCACCCGCAGTTGTGGCAGGCCTGGCAGCTCCCGGTACTGGTGCGGCCGTCGCCGCCGCTCCTGAGAAGGAGGACTTCACAGTGATGCTCACCGGTGTGGGCGATAAGAAGATTCAGGTGATCAAGGTGGTCCGCGAAATCACCGGGCTCGGCCTGAAAGAGGCTAAGGATCTTGTGGATGGCGCGCCGAAGCCCGTGAAGGAAGGTGTCCCTAAGGCACAGGCCGAGGAGATGAAAAAGAAAATCGAGGAGGTGGGTGGCACAGTGGAGCTGAAGTAGCAATCCCTAAGGGAGGTCAAAAGCCGCTATGGGTTCTCAGGTAGCGAATAATCTGCGCTTTCGGCGGAGCTTTGGGCATATCAAGAAGATCATCGAGATTCCTAACCTCATCCAAATCCAAAAGCGTTCGTACGAGGAGTTTCTGCAGCGCTCGGTCCCCCCGAGTGATCGGCGCGATACCGGCCTGCAGGGCGTCTTCCGTTCGGTGTTCCCGATCAAAGACTTCAACGAGACATCCTCACTCGAGTTCGTCAGCTACAGCCTCGGAGAACCGAAATACTCAGTTGAGGAGTGCCACGACCGTGGCATGACTTACGCCGCGCCCCTCAAGGTCACCATCCAGCTCGTCATCTGGGATGTCGACCCGCAAACCGGGGCGCGTTCGATCAAGAACGTGAAGGAGCAAGAGGTCTACTTCGGCGAGATCCCGCTGATGACCGACAACGGCACCTTCATGATCAACGGCACCGAGCGTGTGATTGTCAGTCAATTGCACCGCTCGCCGGGCGTGTTCTTCGATCACGACAAAGGCAAGACCCACGCCAGCGGCAAGCTGCTCTACTCGGCCCGCATCATCCCGTACCGCGGCTCTTGGGTCGACTTCGAATTCGATCCACGCGACATCCTTTACGTGCGCATCGACCGGCGGCGGAAGTTCTACGCTACCGTGCTGCTGCGCGCCCTCGGGATGACTTCCGAAGACCTACTCAATTACTACTACAAGACCGATACCATCTTGCTCGACAGCCGCAAGGTCGCCAAGACCTTCAAGCCGGACCAGCTCGTCGGCCTCAAAGCCACGCGTGATATCCGCGACAGCCGCAATGAGCTCATCGTCAAAGAGGGCCGCAAGATCACCAAGGCCGCCATCCGACAGATGGAAGCCGCCGGGGTGAAGGAGATCCCGATCACACTGGAAGAGGTCATCGGGCGCGTGGCCGCTCACGATGTTGCCGATCGAAGGACCGGTGAGGTCCTGCTTGAGTGCAACCAGGAGCTCACCACCGACCGGCTCGAAAAGCTGCGCACCCACGGAATCAACTCGATCGAGGCGCTGTTCCTCGACGACCAGCACATCGGCCCGTCGCTGCGCAGCACGTTGCTGCTCGATAGCATCCAGACGCCAGAAGAGGCCATCATCGAAATCTACAAGCGCCTCCGGCCGGGGGACCCACCGACCATCGAAACGGCAACGACCTTCTTCAATAACCTGTTCTTCAACGGCGAGCGCTACGACCTCTCACGTGTCGGCCGCCTGAAGCTCAACCATAAACTCAAGCTGCACGTGCCGCTGGATCAGGGGACGTTGCGCCGCGAAGACATCCTCGAAGTGGTGCGTTACCTGATCGAGCTGAAAAACGGTAACGGCACCATCGACGACATCGACCACCTCGGTAACCGCCGTGTCCGCGCCGTGGGCGAACTCGTCGAAAACCAGTATCGCATCGGCCTGGTGCGCATGGAGCGCGCCATCAAAGAGCGCATGAGCCTGCAGGATATCGAAACGCTGATGCCGCAGGAGTTGATCAACTACAAGCCTGTGTCGGCCGTGATCAAGGAGTTTTTCGGGTCCAGCCAGCTGTCACAGTTCATGGACCAGACAAACCCGCTGTCCGAGATCACCCATAAACGCCGGCTGTCGGCGCTCGGACCTGGTGGATTGACCCGCGAGCGCGCCGGCTTCGAGGTCCGCGACGTGCACCCAACTCACTACGGCCGCGTCTGCCCGATCGAAACCCCCGAAGGTCCGAACATCGGCTTGATCGCCTCCCTCTCGACCTACGCGCGGGTGAACGAGTTCGGCTTCGTCGAAACGCCGTACCGCGAGGTCGGAGGTGGCCGAGTCACCGATCGCATTCGTTATCTCTCCGCCTTGGAGGAAGAGGACCACGTTATCGCGCAGGCGAATGCACCCATCGATACGAAGGGTAACTTCACCGCCGACATGATCTCCGCCCGGCAGGGCGGCGAATTCATCATGGTGCGGCCCGAACAGGTCGAGTTCATGGACGTTTCCCCGAATCAGCTGGTTAGCGTCGCCGCATCGTTGATCCCGTTTCTGGAAAACGACGACGCCAACCGCGCCCTGATGGGTTCGAACATGCAGCGTCAGGCCGTGCCGCTGCTGCAGACAGAGGCGCCGCTGGTCGGCACAGGCATGGAGAGAGTGGTGGCCCGCGATTCCGGCGTGACCCTGCTGGCGAAGCGCGCCGGCACCGTCGAAGGCGCCGATGCCACGCGCATCGTCATCAAAGTGGACAAGGTGAGCGAGACCGGACGCGACCCCGGCGTCGACATCTACAACCTCATCAAGTACCAGCGCTCGAACCAGAACACGTGCATCAATCAGCGTCCGATCGTCATAGAGGGCGATCACGTCGAGCCAGGCGACGTCATTGCCGACGGGTCATCCACCGAGATGGGTGAGCTCGCCCTCGGGCGCAACGTCCTCGTCGCTTTCATGCCCTGGGGTGGGTACAACTTCGAAGACTCCATCTTGATCAGTGAGCGCGTGGTGAAGGAAGACTACTTCACCTCCGTGCATATCGAGGAGTTCGAATGTGTCGCCCGCGACACCAAGCTCGGTCCCGAGGAGATCACCCGTGACATCCCGAACGTGGGGGAGGAGGCGCTCAAGGATCTGGACGAGAGCGGCATCATCCGCATCGGTGCAGAGGTGCGTCCGGGAGACATCTTGGTTGGCAAAATCACACCGAAAGGTGAGACTCAGCTTTCGCCGGAAGAAAAGCTGCTGCGCGCGATCTTCGGCGAAAAGGCCGGCGAGGTCCGTGATACCTCGCTGAAGGTTCCACCGGGGGTCGAGGGCACGATCATCAACGCCCGCGTGTTTTCCCGCAAAGGCGTGTCGAAAGACGAGCGCAGCCGCGTGATCGAAGAGGAAGAAGCTGCCAAACTGAAGAAAGATCAGCAGGACGAACAACGCATTATCCGCGACTCGACCCTGAAGAAGGTCCGCAAGCTCCTGGTGGGCAAGACCACAGCGACGCGCCTGACCGACGACACCCGCAAGGTATTGCTCCCGAAAGGGCACACCATTAGGGCCGAGGATCTAGAGGAGATTCCCGCGGCACAGTGGACCGACATCAAAGTGGACGACGAGAAGACGGAGGAGGAACTGAGCCGCGTCGTCGAGGCCATGCACGAGCAGCTGTCGCTGATCCGGATGGTGTTCCAGGAAAAGATCGAACGCCTCAAAGGTGGCGATGAGCTGCCTCCGGGCGTCATCAAGATGGTGAAGGTCTTCGTCGCCATCAAACGCAAACTGCAGGTGGGTGACAAGATGGCCGGCCGCCACGGCAACAAGGGCGTACTGTCGCGCATCCTGCCCGAAGAGGACATGCCGTACCTGGAAGACGGCACAGTGGTCGACATCGTGCTCAATCCGCTGGGTGTGCCGTCGCGTATGAACGTCGGCCAGATCCTGGAAACCCACCTGGGCTGGGCCGCGCGCACGCTGGGTGTGCAGCTCGTCGATGAGATGAACGGCGGAGGCAACGACCTGCGCGGCAAGATGCGCGATCTCTATGGTAAGGACGTTGGCGATTTCGTCGATGCCCTCAGAGACGACGACGTCGCCAAGTTGGCCCGTAAGGCAGGCAACGGGATCCATGTGGCGTCACCCGTATTCGATGGCGCGGGCGAGGCTGAGGTATTCAACCTGCTGAAGAAGGCAGGGCTGCCCGCGACCGGCCAGGCGCGGCTCCGAGACGGCCGCACGGGTGAAGCCTTCGCGCAGCCGGTCACCGTCGGCATCATGTACATGATGAAGCTGCATCATCTCGTCGATGACAAGATTCACGCCCGCTCCACCGGACCGTACTCGCTGGTCACCCAGCAGCCGCTCGGCGGCAAGGCGCAGTTCGGCGGCCAGCGGCTGGGCGAAATGGAAGTCTGGGCGCTGGAAGCCTACGGCGCCGCGTTCAGCCTGCAGGAGATGCTCACCGTCAAGTCGGACGACGTGGCGGGACGCACGCGGATGTACGAGGCGATCGTGAAGGGGGAAAACGTGCTGGAACCCGGACTGCCTGAGTCCTTCAACGTGATGATGAAGGAGCTACAGAGCCTGGCACTCGACGTCGAGCTGCTGGAAGAGAAAGGGAGCGACGAGCCGCGCTCCTGATCTCGGGAACGCACGGAGGTAGCATGGAAGATTTGTTCACGCTTTTTGAAAAACCCAAGAACCCGCTGAGCTTCAACGCGCTGCGGGTGTCACTGGCGTCACCAGACAAGATCCGCTCTTGGTCCCACGGCGAGGTCCGCAAACCTGAAACCATCAACTACCGCACATTCAAGCCCGAGCGGGACGGGCTCTTCTGCGCCAAAATCTTCGGCCCGACCAAAGACTACGAATGCAACTGCGGCAAATACAAACGCATGCGTCACCGCGGTGTCGTCTGCGAGAAGTGCGGCGTCGAGGTGATCCAATCAAAAGTGCGCCGCGAGCGCATGGGGCATATCGACCTGGCCACACCGGTGGCCCACATCTGGTTCCTCAAGAGCCTGCCGAGCCGCATCGGCACGCTGCTCGACATGACGCTGAAGGAGCTGGAAAAGGTCTTGTATTTCGAGTCCTATGTCGTCACCGACCCCGGTAAGACGCCGCTCGGATACAAGGAACTGCTCACCGAGAACCGCTTCCGCAAGGCGCGCGAGGAGTACGGCGACGGCTTCAAGGCCGACATGGGCGCCGAAGCCATTCGCGCCCTGCTCAAAGACATCGATGTCGAGGAGCTGTCGCGCGAGCTGCGCCTCGAGATGCGCGAGGCCACCAGCGAGGCGAAGCGCAAGAAGCTGGCCAAACGCCTCAAGGTGGTGAACGCCTTCAAGAACTCCGGCAACCGCCCCGCGTGGATGGTCATGGAGGCCATCCCGGTGATTCCGCCAGACCTCCGTCCGCTGGTGCCGCTCGACGGCGGCCGCTTCGCTACCTCCGACCTGAACGACCTGTACCGTCGAGTGATCAATCGTAACAACCGGCTCAAGCGGCTGATGGAGCTCAACGCGCCCGACATCATCGTGCGCAACGAGAAACGCATGCTGCAAGAGGCGGTCGACGCCTTGTTTGACAACGGCCGCCGGGGCCGTGCCATCACCGGCCCGAACAAGCGGCCGCTGAAGTCGCTGTCGGACATGCTGAAGGGCAAGAGCGGCCGCTTCCGCCAGAACCTGCTCGGTAAACGCGTCGATTACTCCGGCCGCTCCGTCATCGTCGTCGGGCCGGAGCTGCGCCTGCATCAGTGCGGTCTGCCCAAAAAGATGGCGCTCGAGCTGTTCAAGCCGTTCATCTACAATAAGCTTGAGGAGCGTGGCTTCGTCACCACCATCAAGAGCGCAAAGAAGATGGTGGAGAAAGAACGTCCGGAGGTCTGGGATATTCTCGACGAGGTGATCCACGAACACCCGGTGCTCCTCAACCGCGCCCCCACACTGCACCGCCTCGGTATCCAGGCGTTCGAACCAATCCTCATCGAGGGCAAGGCCATCCAGCTTCACCCGCTTGTCTGTGCCGCCTACAACGCCGACTTCGACGGTGACCAGATGGCCGTGCACGTCCCGCTTTCGGTCGAGGCACAGGTGGAAGCCCGTGCCCTGATGATGTCCACCAACAACATCCTGTCGCCCGCCAACGGCAAACCGATCATCGTCCCGACGCAGGACATCGTGTTGGGTCTCTACTACATGACCCGCGAGCGGCCGAACGCCGTGGGCGCCGGCAAACGCTTCGCCAATTTTGGTGAGGTGCGCATCGCCTACGATCAAGGTGAGGTCGAGCTGCAGACCCCCATCAGGGCGCGCCACAACGGCACGTTGGTGGACACCACCGTCGGCCGCGTGCTGATGTATGAGATCGTTCCACCCGAGATTCCCTTCAGCGAAGTCAACAAGGTGATGAAGAAGAAGGAGCTCGGCAGTCTGATCGATCTCGCGTATCGCTTCTCGGGGAACAAGGCCACCGTCATCTTCGCCGACAAGCTGAAAGATCTCGGGTACGACTACGCCACCCGGGCGGGCATCTCCATCGCCATCAAAGACATGGTAGTCCCGGCGAACAAGCCGAAGCTGCTCGAGGAAGCCAACGCCGCCGTGCGCGAGATCGAAGAGCAGTACAACCAAGGTCTGATCACCGACGGCGAGCGGTACAACAAGGTCGTTGACATCTGGGCGGAGGTCACCGACCGGATCGCCGACGAGATGATGCGCGGCCTCGCAACAGAAACGGTGGTCACCGATAAGGGGCAGAAGCAGATGGCTTCGAGCTTCAACCCCATCTTCATGATGGCTGATTCCGGCGCCCGCGGCAGCGCGCAGCAAATCCGGCAGCTCGCCGGCATGCGCGGCCTGATGGCGAAGCCGTCGGGCGAGATCATCGAGACACCGATCACGGCCAACTTCCGTGAAGGCCTCACCGTGCTGCAGTACTTCATTTCAACCCACGGCGCCCGCAAAGGCTTGGCCGACACCGCCCTGAAGACTGCTAACTCCGGATACCTCACCCGGCGGCTGGTCGACGTGGCGCAGGACTCCATCATCACTGAGGAGGACTGCGGCACGCTGGACGGCATCGAGATGACCCCGCTGGTCGAAGGCGGCGAAGTCATCGAGGGTCTTGGCGACCGCGTGCTCGGCCGTGTCGCGCTCGATGACATCGTGGATCCATACAGCAACGAAGTCCTCGTCCGTGCAAACGAGGAGATCAACGAAGATCTCGTCAGGCGCATCGAAGAGTCCGGCCTGGAACGCGTGAAGATCCGCTCCGTGCTCACCTGCCAGTCGCGCCAGGGCGTCTGCATCCGCTGCTATGGCCGTGACCTGGCTCGCGGGCACATGGTGAACCTGGGTGAGGCCATTGGCGTCATCGCCGCTCAATCGATCGGCGAACCAGGGACCCAGCTCACGATGCGCACCTTCCACATCGGCGGCACCGCGAGTCGCCGCGCCGAGCAGACGACACTCGAAGCCCGCAATGACGGCTTCCTGAAGTTCATCAATCTCTCCACCGTCACCAACAAGGACGGCGACCTCGTGGTCATGAACCGAAACGGCGAAGTGGCCATCGTGGAACGTCCCGAGCCGAACCGGGAGCGCGAGCGTGAGCGCTATCTGATGGTCTACGGGGCGAAGCTGAAAAAGAAGGATGGCGCCCGGGTCAAAGCCGCAGAGCTGCTGGCGGAGTGGGATCCCTACACGAACCCGATGCTGACCGAGGTCAGCGGAACGGTGAAGTTCGGCGACATCCTTGAAGGCGTCACCATGGAAGAGCGGGTCGATGAGCGCACTGGGCTGTCGACCAAAGTCATCATAGATTGCAAGGACCTGGACAAGCGGCCCCGCGTGTCGATCAAGGATCGCGAAGGCAAGACCCAGCGGCTGCCGGGAGCGGAGTCATTTGCTCGCTATGTCCTGCCGGTCGGCGCGCATATCCACGTGACCGAAGGCCAGCCGGTGTCGGCGGGTGATGTCATCGCCAAGATCCCGCGCGAAACTACCAAGACCAAGGATATCACTGGTGGTTTGCCGCGCGTCGCCGAGCTGTTCGAGGCGCGCAAACCGAAGGAATTCGCGGTCATCAGCGAGATCGACGGCACGGTGTCGTTTGGCAAGGATACCAAGGGCAAGCGTAAGGTGGTGGTCACGCCGGAGGTCGGGGAACCGCGCGAGTATCTGATCCCGAAAGGCAAGCATATCAGCGTGCACGAAGGCGATCAGGTGCGCGCTGGCGAGGCGCTCATGGACGGCTCATCGAACCCGCACGACATCCTCACCATCCTCGGTGAGAAGGCGTTGGCCAAGTACCTGGTCGACGAAGTGCAGGAAATCTACCGCCTGCAGGGTGTGAGGATCAACGACAAACACATCGAGGTCATCGTCCGCCAGATGCTGCGCCGAGTGCGCATTAAAGAGGTCGGCGACAGCGTTTTCCTCATCGGCGACCAAGTCGAGAAGTGGCGGTTTGAAGAAGAGAACCAGAAAGTGCTTGGTTCGGGGGGCGAGCCCGCGATCGCCGAGCCGTTGCTGCTGGGCATCACTAAGGCCAGCCTGTCGACCGACAGCTTCATCTCGGCAGCCTCGTTTCAAGAGACGACCAAGGTGCTGACCGAAGCCGCAATCAACGGCAAAGTGGATCACCTGATCGGTCTGAAGGAGAACGTCATCATGGGTCGTCTCATCCCGGCGGGGACCGGTGTGCCCAAGTATTCGGAGATGGAACTGGTTGTCGAGGGCGCCCAAGCGGAGGCCATGCAGGAGCCGGTCCCGGTGGTCGCGGAGGCGATCGAAGGCTGACGCTTGACACCATGGGGGAGTTTTCCTAGTTAATATTGTTTCCTCTGTAGCCGAGGACTGCGCGAAGACAAATGCTGAGGATTAACCGAGATGCCGACGATTAACCAACTGGTCAAGCAAGGCCGCGAGAAGCAGCGCCGCAAGATGGCGGCGCCTGCCTTGCAGAGGTCGCCGCAGAAGCGTGGCGTCTGCACGCGCGTCTACACGCTGACCCCCAAGAAGCCGAACTCGGCTTTGCGCAAAGTTGCGCGTGTCCGGCTGACCAATGGCATCGAGGTAACCACCTACATCCCCGGAATCGGTCATAACCTACAGGAACACTCCGTCGTGCTGATCCGTGGAGGCCGGGTGAAGGATTTGCCCGGCGTGCGGTACCACGTTATCAGGGGCACACTGGATTCGATCGGCGTGCAGGACCGCAAACAGGGACGGTCGAAGTACGGGGCGAAACGCCCCAAGTGAACAGATAGGACAAGCAGCACATGCCGCGAAAAGGTGAGGTGCGGCGCCGGGAGATCTTGCCCGACCCGAAATTCCATGACCGAATGGTCGCCAAGTTCATCAACAGCATGATGAACCGGGGCAAGAAGAGCACCGCCGAGCGCATCCTCTACGACGCGCTCGACCTGGTCGGCGAGCGTGCCAAGGAGGACGCACTCGGCGTCTTCAAACGCGCGCTCGACAACGTCAAACCGGTGGTCGAGGTGCGCTCGCGCCGGGTCGGCGGCGCCACCTACCAGGTACCGGTGGAGGTTCGCCCGGCCCGCCGCAGCTCTCTGGCCATGCGCTGGCTGGTGGTCAATGCGCGCAGTCGCGCCGAAAAGTCGATGGCGGAACGCCTGGCCGGCGAGTTGCTCGATGCCGCTAATAACCGGGGCGCCGCGATCAAGAAGAAGGAAGATACGCACCGCATGGCCGACGCCAACAAAGCTTTCGCCCACTATCGGTGGTAGAATTATAGGGATGAAATCGGTGGCGACAGGTCGCCCCTCAACACGCAACCATGGCTCGCAAAGTCCTACTCGAACGTACGCGCAACATCGGCATCATGGCCCACATCGACGCCGGGAAGACCACAACCACAGAGCGCATCCTCTACTACACCGGGATCACCTACAAGATCGGTGAAGTCCATGAAGGCACGGCCACCATGGACTGGATGGTGCAGGAGCAGGAACGCGGTATCACCATTACCTCCGCGGCTACTACGTGCGCTTGGCGCGATCACCGCATCAACATCATCGATACCCCCGGCCATGTCGACTTCACGATCGAGGTTGAACGCTCACTGCGCGTCCTAGACAGCGCGGTCGCCGTGTTTTGCTCGGTGGGCGGCGTCGAGCCGCAGTCCGAAACCGTCTGGCGCCAGGCCGACAAGTACCGTGTCCCGCGCATCGCCTTCATCAACAAGATGGACCGCGTCGGGGCGGATTTTTTCCGCAGCGTCCGTATGATTCGTGAACGCTTGGGCGCTAATGCCGTCCCCGTCCAGCTGCCGATCGGCAAGGAAGAGACGTTCCGTGGTGTGATCGATCTGGTAGCCATGAAAGCCGTACTGTGGGACGAAGAGACGCTCGGTGCGCGCTACCGGACGGAAGAGATTCCGCAGGAATACCTGGCCGCCGCCGAACAGTACCGCGAAGAGTTGCTGGAGGCCGTGGCCGACAGCGACGAGCGGCTCCTCGAGAAGTATCTTGAGGGGCAGTGGATCTCGGAGGGCGAGATCCGCCAGGCGATCCGGAAGGCGACGCTGGACATCAAGATCGTTCCTGTCTTGTGCGGCGCGGCCTTCAAAAACAAGGGCGTGCAGCCGCTGCTCGATGCGGTGGTCGACTACCTGCCGGCGCCAACCGACATCCCCCCGGTGCAAGGCATCAACCCGAATACTCACGCCATCGCAACACGAGCCGCAGACGACAAGGCACCGTTCTCGGCGCTGGCCTTCAAGATCATGACCGACCCGTTCGTCGGTACTCTTACCTTCATGCGCGTCTACTCCGGCACGATGGAGTCTGGCTCGTATGTTTACAACTCCACTAAGGGCAAGAAGGAACGGGTCGGGCGCTTGCTCAAGATGCACGCCAACAAGCGCGAGGATATCAAGGAGGTCTACGCTGGCGACATCGTCGCTGCCGTCGGGCTACGTGATTCCACCACCGGGGATACGCTGTGCGACGAAAGCCACCCCATCGTGCTCGAGGCCATCGAGTTTCCTGCCCCCGTGATCTCGATCGCCATCGAGCCGAAGACGAAAGCCGATCAGGAAAAGCTCGGGATTTCGCTGCAAAAACTGGCGAGTGAAGACCCTTCGTTCCACGTGGCCACCGACCGTGAGACCGGTCAAACCATCATCTCTGGCATGGGCGAACTGCACCTGGAGATCATCGTCGATCGGTTGCTACGCGAGTTCAAGGTCGACGCCAACGTTGGCAAACCGCAGGTGGCGTACAAGGAAACCATCCGCCGAGCCATCGAGCGTGAGGGCAAATTCGTTCGCCAGACCGGTGGCCGCGGACAATACGGGCACGTCGAACTGCGCGTCGAGCCGCTGCCCCCCGGCAAGGGCTTCGAGTTCGTCGATGCGACCAAAGGAGGCGTGATCCCGCGCGAGTATATCCCGGCGGTGGAGCGCGGCGTGCGCAACGCAATGGAAGCCGGCACCGTCGCCGGCTACCCCATGGTCGACATAAAGGCGACGCTTCTCGATGGTTCGTACCATGAAGTCGACTCGTCGGAGATCGCCTTCAAGATCGCCGCTTCGATGGCGTTCAAGGAGGCTACGAGCAAGGCGAGCCCGGTCATCCTCGAACCGATTATGGCGGTCGAGGTGGTGGTTCCGGAAGAGTTCATGGGCGACGTCATCGGCGATCTCAACAGCCGGCGCGGCAAAATCCAGGGGATGGAGGCGCGCGCCGGTGCGCAGGTCATCGCCGCTCAAGTGCCGCTCTCGGAAATGTTCGGCTATGCCACCGACCTGCGCTCGATGACGCAAGGTCGAGCAACGTTCACGATGCAATTCTCACACTACGAGCCGGTTCCACAGCCGATCTCGGAAGAGATCACCGCTAGGGCGGTGGGTGCGTAGGCGCCGCACCGGGGTCGAATTAGGAGGAGTGAAACATGGCGAAGCAGAAGTTCGAGCGCAAGAAGCCTCACGTGAATGTGGGGACGATCGGGCACATTGATCACGGCAAGACGACGCTGACGGCGGCGATCACGAAGGTGTTGGCGCAGCGCAA
>JBEKBJ010000121.1:0-15268 GCA_050015455.1 Binatia bacterium | reverse complement strand
CCGGCCGTGCACCGACGTTTTCAAACGCCTCCTCCTTCTCTGCTCTCATCTCCGGTCTCCTTTCGAAGACCGGACAGAATTTCCGGAATTCTTCCGGTCAGAATTTCCGGAACCGGCAGTCATCGCGGACGATCTCGACCGCAACGTCGATCGCCCGGTCGCCGCGATCGCAGTGGCAGCCGCTCGGGCAGAGCTGGGCCGCGCCTCCCCGTAGCGCTTCACGAGATGGGCCTGCTTGGAGCCGGTGATGATGACATCAGCGTGGTGCGCTCTAAGCATGCAGCGTTATACAGTCTGCCGACGTGAATCAGCACCAGCGCATGAGCACCGTGAAATGTCGCGGTTCTCGCTCCCATAGCCTACGCGAGGCTGTTTGACTCACGAATGAACTCCACCAGCTTTCCGATCCTCTCCCTCAGGTCCATCACATCGAGATCCGCTGGCTCCTTCGCAACCTCCCGCGCTACAGCCACTTTGTCGATGTTCTTCCGGAGTCCATCTTCCTTGGTTCGAACGACAAGGCACCGGTCGTATTGTCCGGTGTTCTCGAGTCGCTCAGCATCGGCATGCACACGCTTCACAGCCTCTTCTAGCGTGGCAGGACGAATGTAGTTCTCGATCTCCCTACCTTGAGTTACCCATGCGAATCCAGGTCCCTGGTCGAATTCCTTTACGACGCGCTGCTTCGTCTCGTTGATCGGCTCATCCGGAGCTTGTCGGTCGCTGTCGATCAGGATGCTGATGAACCGGTTTAGGCGGCGAAGGGATATGAACTCCTCGATGTCTGGGTCGCGCGCGGACAAGTGGCTCAGAAGTCGACCGCCGTAGAACATGATCGAGTAGTGCAGGCCTTCCACCAACTCCTGGTCCACCGAGGCGAGCCAATGGTTCACGTAGATCCGGTCGGACGGACCCTCGACCCAGACTATGCAGTTTGTTTGCAACAGATCCGACGGTCTGTATCCGAGGTCGGTGCAGATAAACGAATGGCCAACCGGTGTACTGACGAAATCAACCGTTGAGTGGCCCTCGTGGTAGCGGACATGGAAGATGGCTGCTTTGGGGGTGTCCAGTATGTGGGCTGAGTGCGTAGTTAGAAAATACTGGTTGTCGGTCTGCTCTTGCAGATAGCGAACCAGTTTCTTCTGCAAAACGGGATGCAGGTGCAATTCCGGTTCCTCGATACAAACCGCCTGGCCTTGCAGCAGTGTTGCGGCGGCCGCGAGGATGACAACCTCGTGAACGCCCGTGCCCAGAGAAGACAGTGGGAGTGTCCTCCCGTCCATGTGGACCAAGATCATGTCCCGCTTGAACGGTATCTCTAAGGTTGCTGTTTCATTCCCCACGACTTCTCGAACGAATTCGTTGATATGACTAAACCGCTGCTTGTGGTGCTGCTCATCGTGCCCTGGGTTCTGAAGCTTTGCCAACCGCTCGATCAGACCAGAGCCTCCGTACCCTTCGATTGGCGACCCTGCGTCGCCGACGCGCCTTATCGCGGGGATCAATTCGAAAGTTGGTGATCCGTATCGAACGGGGTTCAGGTGACCCAGTATTCCGGGAATCCAGTACTCCTCTATGCTCCCGCCTACCGTCTGTTTCGTAAAAGCCATCCAGAGTCGCTGCCACTCGCGATCCTGTAACACAAGTTCATTGTGGATCCTCCTAACTAGGTCCGCAGCCAGCACCGGCCTTTGACCCCACGCGGCCTCGTATGGAAACCAAGCGATGTTTCCAACCAGAAGAGTCGTAGATCTGAGGACCCGGTCAATGAAGTTCTGCTCCTGCGCAGGACAGTCCTGCTTCAGTTTGTCGTGCTTATCGCCGCCAAGAACAAGGCCGAACTCGATGCGAAACCTGCCCGTCTCATCGCCAAGAGGCCGGTCTAAGTAATCCAACTTCATGCTGATCTGCTGTCCGGCGACAGAGCCGACCACCAGAGCATAGTGCTGAGATAGGAAACGGAGGATGTTGGATTTGCCGGAGTTGTTCTGGCCGACGAAAAGGTTGATCTTTGCGAGCGGCCCAATGCGTTGGGGTTCGCTACCGAAGCTCCGGTATCCAGCGATAGCAAAGGCCTCGATGAACATTGCTGCGATTCACTCGAATAGCCGAAGCTGTGTCAGGAATCCATCTTTCACGGCTCTGCTGGTGTAGCGCACTGATCCAGTGAGTCGCATCTTCCAACTTTCTTGGCCCTTCATTCCCGGTTTAGCCCCTTCCGACCGGCATATTCACCTCAATCCGGTCCGGCTCGGTGAGGTGGTCGATCTGCGGCGCTTTCGCTGGAGCAGCGCCGCCTACGTAGCGCGCGTGGCCAGTCCGGCCTACCTGCAGAGCGCTTACGTGCTCCGGCGCTCAGTGAGCAACATCATCCGGTGGGCAGCTTCGTCGAGTACTCGATTTCCACCCCATACAGCAGCTACAACAGCGGCCCCACCGGCATCACCACCGGCCCGGACGGTAACCTGTGGTTCACGGAGACTGGCGCCCACAATATCGGGCGCCTCATGCCGTGCGTCGGCAACTGCAACCACACTGGCTCCGTCATTGTCAATGATATCCTCACGATGGTGAACATCGCCTTGGGCAACGCCGATGCGACGGCGTGCCCGAACGGCATCCCGAGCGGCGCGCAGGTTGACGTTGCGCTGATCCTTACCGCCGTGAACAACGCGCTGAACGGGTGCGGCGGCTGATCTGTTAGATCGCGCGAGTAAAGCCCGCGTTCCCGCCTTTTTTCTACCGCGCCGACGCCCCGTGTCTCACCGTGGACAAGTGCGCGGAGCGGTGCCGCACGCTCTCGTTGCTGCTGACCGCGGCGCTCCACACGTAAGGGGGGTCGGTGTTGGGGTGACTCCTTAGCGTACAATATCGAGTAAATGGGCGAGTGACCCCATTCTCATGGACCGATCCTCCCTCCACACGCTTTTGACCGGCAGGTGCTATCCGCCGGCGATCGGGGGAAAGACGCTGAGGATGCAACCGTCCTTCAGCCGCTGGCGGAGGTTCGCTTCGTGGGAGCCATCGACAAGGGTCATGTTCGCGGTGCTGGCGGGGATGCCGAGCTCGGCGAGCGCATCGGCGATGGTGGCACCTTCGGGCATGTCGATGCGAGTGCTCCCCTGGCTGCTGCCACGAGGCAAGTACCTCCTCAACTGCGCAAACAGCCGAACTTCTATATTCATGGCGTTTTCTCTATTCTGACGAAGCTGAGCGGGCCGCGCGCCTGCTTGAGCCCAAGCACATCGGCGCAGACGTTCTCGCCGCGGGCGATGCGCTCTTCCCATCCCGTGCAGTCTCGCCCTGTGATGATCAACCAGCTCAGTACGCCGAGATCGTCACAGGCGTTCCAGACCACCGCCCCGAGGCATCGCCCGCCCGAGAAGAGCAGGCGTCGTGAGACTTGGCGCCGGAGGTCGCTGTGGCGTTTGAGCGCAGCACCAGGTCGCCCGTCGCTCGCTGCCGCATCAGCATGGATCATGCCCACCGATCCCAGGGTGTTGCCGAACAAGGTGGTGACGTTACGATTGAGGCCACCGGTCCAATGAATCTGGCCACCGACCATATTGAAGCCAGCGATGCGTCCCTGTTCGCACGCGTTCGTCCAGGTCCCGTAACAGACCTTTCGGCCGGTCACACAGTGTGTGGCCTGCGCGACGTCGCCAGCCGCGAACACCCCGGGCACGGACGTTTCCATGGCTTCGTCGACCACGATGCCCACGTCGGTGGCGATGCCCGTGCCGCGAGCCACTTCAACGTTCGGCTGCGTGCCCTTGCCTACGATGACCAGATCGGCAGGCAAAGGTTTTCCCTGGCTGGTGTTGACCAGCAAGCGCCCAGCCGATTGGCCAGACCTTCCCCGTGACTCTACTCCGTACACCTCAACGCCCTTGTGGACGCGGATGTCGTGGGCACGAAGAACCTTTTCGGCCAGCAGGGCCGTGTCCGCGTCGGCGAGCTGCGAGAGGATGGCCTCGGATCGGACCACCAAGCTCACTCTCATACCGCGAGATGACAGTGCCGTGAGGGTCTGAAGACAGACAGGCCCGGCGCCGAGGAAGACTGCCTCGGGCACACCCCGCGTGGGCAGTTGCTCATCCGCATATTTCAGGATCGCGTTCGCGTCGTCGAGGTCACGCAGACAGAAGACTCCCCGCAGGTCCATACCCGGTACGTCCGGACGTTGTGCGATCGCTCCGGTGGCAATGAGCAACCGGTCGAAGGAGATGCGCCTGGTGCCGCCGCCCTTGGAGCTGTCCTCCGTGAATACATGCCGGCGCTGCGTATCGATGGCGACGGCCCGCTGCCCGGTGAGGGCCTGGATGTCCATCTCGCGGTACCAGTCGGGCTCATGCAAGAGCATTCGATCGCGTGTCGTCTTCCCGGCCAGCAGGTAGGTGAGCATGATGCGTGAGTACGGTGGATGTCGCTCGGCAGCAATGACGGTCACACGAGACCGGCGGTCGCGGGACCGAATGGCCTCCACCGCCGCCAGACCAGCGGCGCTGTTTCCGATGATGACCAGACGCGCCACAATACGCCTCAGAAACGATACCACGAGTCGCAAGGTTCTAGATGCCGCTCCGTCCCCGCCGACGGCCTTGGCATTTCGCGCCCCAACAATCAGAGTCCCAGGGAGGCGAGTTTCGTCCTTGTCGGCCTGCCCTCGGCGTCCCAACCTCGCAGCCGATAGTACTCTGGGAGCATCTTGCCGAGGGGCACGGTCTTCCCCTTTGCCGGTCCGGCCGGCATCGGCTCGGCCAACAGACGCTTGGGCAAGGTGTCGTCCTTCCTGGACAACCCAGCGCGCTGGTTGAAGAGGCGTTCGAGATTCCAAATGCGTTCGCCGGCCCGCAGCATCTCGTCCAGATCGTAGTCGAACCCCGTCGCCGCGGTGAGCATCGCCAGCAGCTCCGGCGCGCCGATCGCAAAGGTGGTGAACAAACAGATGCCCGAGGAATCCAGCGCGGCGGTCAGGTCCTGAACAGCGATGGTCGCTGCGGCCTTGCCCCTGGTAGTGAAGGGATTCATCTTCTGCTCGCCATCCAACAGTTCCCGAGCGACCATGTAGCCGCGAACGTGACACGCTCCGCGGTTGCTGGTGGCGTACTGTAGGCCCATGCCTACGGCGCCGCGAGCATCATAGGCCGGGAACTCTTGCTTCTTGACGCCCATGAACAGCTCGGGCTTCCCGAACTTGCGTGCGACGCGTGCGGCGCCTTCGGCCAAGACGTTTCCGAAGCCGCGCCGATATCCGATCTTCGTCATCAAATCCACGAGTGCATCTGCGTTACCGAAGCTGAGCTTGCAGCCCGCCTGCTTTTCGGTGATGGCACCCTTCTCGTACAGCTCCATGGCGCAGGCAACGGTAGCACCTGCAGTGATGGGGTCCATGCCCAGTTCGTTGCAGATGTAGTTCGCCTTGGTGGCGGCAGCCAGATCGTCGATGCCGACGTCGGCGCCTAGTGCCCAGATCGACTCGTATTCCGGCCCCTCGCCGCTGCCGGCGTACTTGCCGTTCTTGACAGCCGTCACGCGTCCACAGGCAATCGGGCAGCCGAAGCAGGCACGGTTTCGAATCAATATGCGCTCCGCGATGGCTTCGCCACTGATGGCCTCCGCCCCTTCGAACTGCCCGCTCTGGAAGTTGCGCGTTGGAAGCACGCCCCGTTCGTTGATCACGTTGACCAGAGAGGCGGTTCCGTAGAGACGTAGGCCCTCGGTCCCCTCGAGCTTTTTGAGCGCGTCGAGACAGACGGCGCGGAAGCGCTTCGGGTCCGCTACCGTCACGCCCCCGCTGCCGCGGACGGCGATGGCTTTGAGCTTCTTGGAGCCCATCACGGCCCCGACACCGGAGCGCCCAGCGGCGCGATTCTTGTCGTTCATGATTGACGCGAAACGCACCAATCTCTCGCCCGCCGGCCCGATGCTGACGCACTTGAAATCACGGCCGAGCTGTTCATGCAGCAGGTCCTCGGTGGCATGCACATTCCTGCCCCACAGCTTGTGCGCCGAGCACAACTCCACCGAGTCGTCGTCGATCACCAGCATGGCCGGGTGCTTGGCGACCCCCTCTACGATGATCATGTCGTAGCCGGCATATTTCAGCTCGGGACCAAAATCGCCGCCAGCGTTCGAGCATGCGACGGCGCTGGTGAGGGCACCCTTGGTGATTGCCATCCACCTGCTGCCGGAGGGTGCCGAAGTGCCTGTCAATGGCCCGGCGGCAAGGATGAGCTTGTTGGCGGACGCCAGCGGATCCACTTTCGGATTGATCTCGTCGTAGATGATCTTGGTCCCCAGGCCTCTGCCGCCGACGAATGCCCTGGCGAGTCGCAGGTCAATGCTTTCTTTCGTGATTCGCCCGCGACTGAGGTCTACCCGCACGGTCGTACCTGCGTATGCATTCATGACGTCGAGACCTCCTTCAGCGCGTCGCGCAGCCGGTTGGCGAAAACCATACGGGTAGGCTCCGTGGACCGCTCTTCCGACTCGAAACGCAGCGCGCCCGGTGGGCAGAAACGAACGCACTCGGGTTTGCCGCCACAGAGATCGCACTTGCGGGCCTTGCCGTCCCAGTAGCTGATCGCCCCGAAGGGGCAGGCTAGCGCGCACATCCGGCAGCCCACGCAGCGCTCCTCAACGACGAGCACGGCGTTCGTCCCGCTGTGCCTCACCAGCGCCGCGGAGGGGCACACGACGACGCAAGGGGCATCGTCGCACTGCATGCACACTACCGGGAAATAGACTGCATCGTCCGGGTAGATTGCCACCCGCACGTGCGACCTGCTGGGGCGGTACGCGTTGGCGTGACCCTGCGAGCACGCCAGCTCGCACAACCGGCAACTGTTGCACTTGGCGGGGTCGATGGTCAGTACTCTCGCCATGGCACACTCTCTCTCCTTGGATTCGCGTTCTCCCTAATGGGTCACAGCTGACAGGTCAAGTGCCGTTCCTGTTTCTGGCCGGGCGCTGCTCGCTGGCGATCGTTTGAAACCGTCTTCCTACTTTCTACATACGCACACTCTCTTTGTGAGACTCCGCATGCACAGCGGGCCAGTTCGCATTCGGGTCGGCGCTGGTTCATGACCGAGTTGGCCCGTGCTGGTGTTCACCCGCGCATCATCCAGCAGCGTGCCGGGCACTCGTCGTTGGCGACCACGCAGCGGTACATCGAAGTGACGCCGGATCAGGAGCGCAAAGCGGTGCGGGCGATCCGGCTGTAAGCGGCACGGTGGCACCGCGCTTCGAACGGCGCGAGCTCTCAGAGAGTGCAACGTGCTGCCGGCCACGCCGAGGCTACCACCACAAAGCTGTACGGTCGCCGCGGCTACAACCCAGAGAAGTCAGCCAGTTCCTTCGCGAACTACTGTGCGGGGCAGCCGCTCAGCGCGTTGTTCACCGCGGCCAGGATCTCATCCACGGTGATCTGGCCATCGTTATTGGCGTCGCCGCTCTCGGCAAGCGCTTGTTTTTCGACTAGGAGGAGAAGCGCGGCCAGCGGCATGGATAGGAACAGAATTCTAGTTCTCGGAGCTTACGGCTTGGCGGGCAGGGTCATTGTCGAGAAGATTCGTCGCACCTCGCAGATGGCGGTGATCGCTTCGGGACGTCAGCGGGACCGTCTCCAAGAAGAGTTCGGCGGCCGGCAGGATGAACGCCTGGAAACCCTCGAGCTCGATGCGACCGACGTGGAGCAATTGCGCCGCGCCTGTGAGTCGGTAGATCTGGTCATCAATGCCGTCGGACCGTACAATCGCAGCGGCGCCGATATCGCGCACACGGTGATCGACTGCGGTCGCCACTACATCGATTGCGCGAACGAGCAGGTTCACTACGAGCGCTTGCGCGGACTGCACAAAACGGCCCGCTCGGCCGAACTGCTGCTGGTCACCGGGGCAGGCTTGATCCCCGGCATCTCGACTTTGCTTGCGGCCCACCTCCTCGCACAGCACCACGAGGCCGAGGCCGTCGATATTGTCTACGTTCAGCCCCGCCCCCCGTATCGCGACGGCGGCCAGGCGAGCCTCATGAGTGGCGTCCTCGATGCCATCTACCGCCCCTGGTCGGTGCACGAGGGTGTGCGTATGCCGGTGACCCTCGGGCGTTCTGTGCGCACGACCGAACTGCCTACGCCCTTCGGCTCACGCCGCCTGCTTGAGGTGCCGACGCTCGACGTTCCGATCCTGATGGCGCGCGCTCATCTGCGTGAGATCCACACGTGGTTCAACCTCGGCGATCAGCCCGCCTGGATGTTCGGGCTCATTCGGCTGCTGAACCCGGCAAAGCGGAGCTGGGCCTATCGGGTCATCGACCGAATCGTCGGGCGCTTAAATCGCGCCGAATTCGATCACGCGATCAAACAGGGCCTCGGCGCGCAGGCGGTGCTGTCGGTTAAGACTTTCGGCGCCGGCAAGGAACTAGGGGCGACACTGCACCTTACCGACGGTGCGTCTCCTGTCGGGGTACTGCCGGCCCGCATCGTCCGTGATCTGGCCAGCGGTAAGATCGAGGAGCGTGGACTGGCGACACCGATCGATTTGTACCGGTGGGTGGACGTCTGTGAAGAGGTGCAGCAGTGCGTGCTGCGTATGGAAGTTGATGGCGAATGAGCCGGCACGGCGACCTTGGCTATCAGTCAATGTGGCTGACTTTATGGGCTAACACCCCCTGTGACTCGCCCAAACTCCATCCGCTGTCCCTTCCGAGAACTCCATACGTGGCTGACTGGCGAGCAGTTTCCCTTCGGCATGTAACTGCGCCAGAGTCGCTCGATGGTCAGTGCTCTGATCGCCCTCCTCAGTGGAGTCCGGGACCTCGTTCGCCGTCGCACCGACCTGGAAGCCGAGCTCCTCGCACTGCGCCACCAGGTCCTGGTGCTTCAACGCCAGCATGGGCGGCGCCGCATCCAGCTGCGCCCAGCCGATCGCATCTATTGGGTTGTGTTGTCTCGCCTCTGGCCCTGCTGGCGTGAAGCGTTGCTCCTGGTGAAGCCAGAGACGGTCATCGCGTGGCATCGTCGCGGCTTCCGCTGGTACTGGTGCTGGAAGAGCCAGAGCCGACCGTCTGGTCGGCCGGCTGTGCCGGGCGCCGTCGTCGAACTCATCACGTCGATGCACCAGGCCAACCCGACGTGGGGCGCGCCCCGGATTCACGGGGAGTTGCTCAAGCTTGGGTTTGACCTGGCGCAGTCGACGGTGTCGGAGTACCTGCCGCGCCGGTCGCGCCACCCGCCGTCGCAGGGATGGCGGACGTTCCTGCGCAACCACCTGGCGGAGATGATCGCCATCGATTTCGCCGTGGTGCCGACGGTCAAAGGCCAGTTGTTGTATGTGTTCGTGGTGCTCAGCCTCGTGCGCCGGCGCGTGCTGCACCTCAACGTCACCGCTGACCCGACGGCGGCGTGGACTGCCCAGCAGGTGGTCGAGGCGCTGCCGTGGACGACGAACGGCGTGCGCGTGGTGCTGGTGGAACGCGCGGACCGGCTAGCGCGTGACCTGATTGTGGGCGAGCTGATCCTGAACCAGTTTCGCGAGCTAGGGGTGAAGGTGATTGCGGCGGACTCGGGCACGGAGCTGACGGCTGGTGACGATGACCCGACGCGCGTGTTGATTCGGCAGGTACTCGGAGCGGTGGCGCAGTTTGAAAAGGCCGTGATCGTGTCGAAGTTGAAGGCCGCGCGCGTGCGCAAGCGCCGTGCGACGGGCCGCTGTGAAGGGCGGAAGCCATACGGGACCCGGCCGGGTGAGACTAACGTGGTGGTGCTGATTCACAAGCTGCGTCGCAAGCCGCGCGGTGGCGAGCGGCTGAGCTTTGCGGCGATTGCCAACCGGCTGAACGCCGAAGGGCACCCGACCCGGACCGGCAAGCCGTGGGCGCCGGAAACGGTGCGGCAGATCGTTCAGCGAGGCCGGGCCTGGTGAATCCGGCCGGGCGTGACTTTCTCCCGACTGCTTACATAGTGCTTACACGCCGACCGGCGGGCGCGGCATTGCGGTGCCTAAATGTTACGGAAACCCTTGTGCCGCAAGGCTGAGAAGAATGGGCCGCCCGAGACTCGAACTCGGGACCCGCTGATTAAGAGTGCGCCGAAGGGCGTCACACGCGCCAACGACGTGCAAAAAGCGCCGATGAAATCAGCGTTCGCCGTCTCGCGACTTGTCACGAGTTGTACCGGCTTGGGATGAGGGCTCGGACAAATCTCGGACAATTTGCGTAACGGATACACAACCGGGCGGGCCACGCTTCAGCAACCAGTGAAGTCCGGTGAACGTGTGTCGCAAAGTCTGAAGAAGGCGATACCGTGACGGGAAATCTGATTGCCTCCGCAAAAAGACTCACGCTTCTTCGGCGGCAGGTTGAGCGCCATGTCGCCTTTGCAGGAGGAAGCGACAAAAATGCAGCAGCCCGCACCAACGCCGAAACCAGCCGCGGCTGTAAGACGTCCGCTGGATTGGCTTGTTGGGCCTAGGGTTCCTTAAAAAGCTTCCGCTCTTTCGCCGGCAAAGCCTCAAGCTCTGATTTCCGGACGTACACTAATTCTTCCTTCCCGATTCCCCGTAGTTCCACTTTCTTGATCACAAACTCTTTTGGCGCTCGTTTGCCGCGTGTTAAGTCAATACCTCGTCGAGATATGGCGAATGAAAGCATACTAAGTTTCTGCAGTCGTGATGCTATGTTCAGACAGGAACCGACAAAGTCGTTTCCGTCGCCTACGGTCATTATTTGACCACGCGCAATTCCGCACCTAACACGGGATGGTGGCTTGCTGACGCTCTTCTTCAGAGTTGGAAGAAGCTCGCTTTTGTAAGACTCTGTGACATCAAGTAGGTTTAAGACGATGTTTTGAATTCCGCTAGCACCCCCCGAATACTCTGTATCCCATATGAATAATAGGCCATCTCCAAGAAACTTTGCAAAGAATGGTAGACTGCCCCAAATTCGGACGGTATCTTCTGTCTCGCCTTCTTTAAACGTCTCTGAAATGGAACTGAAGATCCACGACAAATATGTCTTCATGAACTCGGGAACTACTAAGTGAGAGTCAACTTGATTGCTAAAGTCCGTAAAACCTTCAGGATCAAGAAAGGCCACCAGGGCTTGGGTGTACTGTCCTCTGCGGGAGATATCACCCAATCCCGGGACTGATTCATTGAAACGCTGAAAGTGTTCACGCGAAAGAGAATTAAGGGTGTATCCTTCCCCATATTTCGTTGTGTCAGCCGGAACACGCTTGTAAGACAACTTCAGTCGTCCCATTTATTCTCCTATTGGTGCCGAACGTTGAAGGGTTTTTCCGTGATCCGCCCGCACGGACATCACGCGAGTGGAGGGGTCGCTCCACGGGCGGATGGCGGAAAGGCCCGTTTGAACTGAACCGCTGGCCATCAGAGTTGGTGTCCAAAACCTATGGGGCTTGTATCGTATTGTACGGTTGTCGGGCAAGGGCGCCGTGGGTCCACTCCCGAGTGTCCGGCAGTTCGCGGTGTCGTGGACCCGCGAGTGTCCTATTTCAGATAGTGCCGGGCGTTGGCGCCCCTCTTGAGCGGAAGATCAGATTCGCTTTGTGTTCGCTTTCTGGTAGGGTTGGGCATCATGGACACACCCGCGGTGGCTGTCGAAGCCGGGAAAATTGCAGCCGAGCACCTGATTGGGAATCAAATGGGCCGTCGTAAGCAGCTAAGAACGCGGCGGCATTTTCGGCCTGTCCGAGAATTGTCCGAGACTTTCACGGTGCGATGATGGGCGCGACTAGCGGTAAGCGGCTCCTACAGAAGCAAAAGGAGACGATTGGGTTTCAGGCTGGTGCCTGGGGCAGGAAAGGCGGCGGCACTCGGGGTTCCCATAAGGAACCCCAACCCGATGCGCCACCGACCTTACGTGACGCAGACATTCCAAAGAAGCTCCCAGCCGGCGCCCAGCAGCTCGCTGCGATCTCGGAGAAGGCATTCGAAGAAGACCTGGCCAAGATGAAGCTACCTACCGTCACCCGGGCCCGCCGCATGGCAAGGGATCATCTCGCCACAGCACCGCCAGGCGCCAGAGCCAATACCAAACTCTAGCTCAACTCTGCCTCACCGGTCATACGGCCATTCACACAGCTCGCACGCGCGCTCCGTGGCATCGACCATGAACTTGCGCAGCTTGCTCTCGCGAATGGATACGCCCATGGCTGACATGGACGCTCGAATCGAGGCAAGAGTCCAGTCCTGGGCGTGCTGGCTAAAGATGGCCGGTTCGCCGTTCGATCGCCTTCACGAGGCGACGGCGGGCTTTGCGGGGAGCCCTTCCAGCATCCTGCGACGATGAAGACTCGCCGCCATCGCGGTTTAGGCGCAAGACCTGCAGCCCCCAACTCGGCCGGTTTTACGATCGGCGATACCGACTGGCAGAGGACACTTTCACTTTACAAGGCCCTCTTGCAAGCAATGCCCCAAAGTCTTAGGGAAGAAATGGCGCGCCGCGAACCCTACGAGAAAGGGCGGACGAGTCCTCATGAGGGTCGGCGGATTGGAGACGATGCGTTGATGAGAACGTGTCGATGGCTTGTGTTTAGTCTGCTGGCGCTGGCCGCTGTGCCTGCAGGGGGTCGAGTCGTTGAGCGGGTGAGCGTCGACAGCACCGGCCACCAAGGGAACGGTGACAGTTCTTCGCCCGCTATCAGCGCCGACGGTAGCTCCGTGGCGTTCACTTCCGCTGCGAGCAACCTGGTCTTAGGGGACAGCAACGGCTTTGAGGATGTCTTCGTACACGACACAGTGACGGGTGTGACGGAGCGGGTGAGCGTCGACAGCACCGGCCACCAAGGGAACGGTGACAGTCTTTCGCCCGCTATCAGCGCCGACGGTAGCTCCGTGGCGTTCACTTCCGCTGCGAGCAACCTGGTCTTGGGGGACACCAACGGCTTTGAGGATGTCTTCGTACACGCCAGAGTGACGGGTGTGACGGAGCGGGTGAGCGTCGACAGCACCGGCCACCAAGGGAACGGTGACAGTCTTTCGCCCGCTATCAGCGCCGACGGTAGCTACGTGGCGTTCACTTCCGCTGCGAGCAACCTGGTCTCGGGGGACACCAACGGCTTTGAGGATGTATTTGTGTCCACGGCAAACACACCAACGCCGACCCCCACCCCGACTGGAACACCCAGACCAACGGCGACGCCTGGCTCGTGCATCGGCGACTGCACCGGGAAGGGGCAGGTCACCGTCGATGATATCCTCACGATGATCAACATCGCGCTCGGGAACACGCCCGTGGGCAACTGTCTGGCGGGCGACGCCAACAGCGACGGCCAGATCACCGTCGATGAGATCCTGACGGCGGTGAACAACGCCCTCAACGGGTGCGGCGGCTGATCTGTTGGACCGAGCGAGTAAAGCGATGAGGGCACGGCACGGACGCCTCTAGCTGCCAACCAGCCGCTGCGCCTCGAAGCTGTTTTGGCTTTGCATCGCCGGCGGCGGCAGGGTAGAGACACCGCGTGATCCCCGCCGTGGTGGTTCGCACGCTTGCCGTGCTGCTCGTCGCGGCCGCATCGTCACCGCGGCCGGTGCGCGCCGATGCCGTCGTCGGGACGTGCACGGCCAGTAGCTGCACCGAGGCCTGTTCCTCGCCAAAATCCCATCCGGCGTGTTTTGAGCCCAAAATCGCCCATTTACAGAAGCGCACCGCGTCGGACCGTCCAGCGGATGCGAGGTCGAACGCTTCACTTGGACGGGTTTCCACGCTCGGTTTTCACTGCCAGCCAGCCGGACAGCTCATGTCACGGCAGTGGGACAGCCTGAGCAGTGGTTAACTTAGCGCGTCTCGTAAGCGGCACATGTAGCGTATTTGCGCCTACTGTTCCGCTAGAGAGACTCCGCGATGAATCCGAGAATCCCTGGCACTGATTCCCGGTCCAAAGGGCAGCAGACGGAGTTTTGGCGACGCACAGGTGGTCACGTTCATGTATCTCACGGGCTGGCGTCGCAGTGAGGTGCTGGGCCTCCGGTGGAAGCAGGTCGACTTCAAGGTGGGTTGCCTTCGCCTCGAACCCGGCACCACAAAGAACGATGACGGCCGTGAATTTCCGTTCGCATTGCTCCCCGAGCTGGAAGCGGTGCTGAAGGACCAGCACGAGCGCGCCGTGGCGTTGGGGCAGGCAACCGGCGCCATCATTCCGTGGGTGTTCCATCGCGAAGGGGAGCCCATGAAGGGTTTCCGTAAGGCGTGGGCGCGCGCCTGCCATGAAGTCGGGCTTCATGGTCGCATCCCGCACGACTTCCGACGGACTGCGGTGCGGAACCTGGAGCGTGCAGGCGTGTCCCGATCCGTGGCGATGAAGCTCACCGGACACAAAACCGAGAGCGTCTACCGCCGGTATGCCATCGTTGCGAAGTCCGACTTGGCGGAGGGGGTCCAGAAGCTTGCGGCGCTTCACCAAGCGGAGCAGGGCGGGCCGCGAAAAACGGTCGCGCTCCGTGGGTAATCCTAGACTTCTGACACAGTTCTGACACAATCCGATGGTCGGCGCCGGATACGATGCTTGTAAGTCCTTGAATTTGCAATGAGCCCCCGTAGCTCAGATGGATAGAGCACAGGATTCCTAATCCTGGGGTCACGCGTTCGAATCGCGTCGGGGGTACTGATTTTAAAGGGGGTTTGGCGATTACCGGACTCATCAGAACCGTTTTGCTACCAAACTGCTACCACTTTTCTGAAACCCTTGTGGCACAAGGGTTAGCTGGCTGTTCATCGGCGCAAACCCTTGTCTGACGCGGCTTCCAGCGCACGAACAAACGGCGAATCATGCCCGGCGGCCAGCGGACGAACCGGCAAAAGGACGAAGCGGCCTGCTGGCTTGCCATCAGCGGTCCCTGCCTGGATTCCTGCCCGTCCGTTTTAGGGCGAGCGGTCTTCAGGCCGGCTCCGACCGATGCCAGGGGCGCGCCGGTTCCCTTGAACGCGCATGGAGCAGTACCGCAACCGCCGCTGCGAGAAGTGCCCCCCGGAGCACTCGGCGCGCCTGCATGGCCGCGTTGCCGGATACAACGACTGGTTCCGCACGTCAATCAAAACAACGCGTCCCGAAGAAGTTCCGCGCACGCCTCGTGAGCAGCGGCGGGACCGTGAAGGCGGTGACGCTACCGCGTTTCCCGTGCTCTGAGCACTAGTCGGTCGTAACAGAAAATAATTGAAGAAATAAACAGGTTGACCGTCTCCCCCATAAAGGCAATGGGAGGAGACAGCATGGCGAAACTCGGTCGGCCGAAAAGTCCGCTCATAC
>JBEKBJ010000120.1:0-15588 GCA_050015455.1 Binatia bacterium | reverse complement strand
CCCCCCCCAACCACCAGATGTCATAATTGAATCCGCTTTCCGCCGCGATGAGATGACGATGACAACGGCGCGCTCGCACCCACCGACAGCACGCCGCTGTTGCTGATCGTGCCGCTCCCGGTGATCGTCCCCCCGCTCAGCCCCGCGCCCGCAGTGATCGACGTTACCGTCCCCGGCGTGAACGCCAAGCTGCTCGCCGCGATCGTGCTGCTCGCGATGGCGCTCCCCGTGACGCAGCCGCTGCAGCTCAAACCCTCGGCGCTGCCCGCCGCCGGTGCGTACAGCGCATAGGGCGTCGCCGTGAGCTGCTGGCGCGGGCTGAGGGTGACGTAGCTGGGGGCACAGCCGGCGGGGCAGCACACGTCCACTTCCAAGTAACGGTTGCTGCCGCTAAAGGCATTCGTGCCGAGTTGACTGCTGGCATTCAACACCACGGTGAACAGCCCGTTGGTGACGGTTACGGAGTTGACCGCTTGCGTGCCAAGCGCCGTGCCCCCAGACGCAGCGGCGAACAGGCCAAACTGAAAATCGCACGTAGCGTTCTCCGGTATGCCGCTTTGCTGCAATTGGCCCTGGTAGGTAAAGGCGGGGCTGAGCTGCGCGTGCGCGCCTTCGGGTCGAAGTCCACCCGCACCCCAGACCACCGCGAGCAACAGCGCCAACCGGAACGGATTCGAGGAACGAGCCGCAAACGACATGTGCCACCTCCCGTACTCACCGCGCCGCCACGCGGTTCTGAATGAAGGTGCGGACGCTTACCCCCTTCAAGACCGTCGTGTCTCGACGTCCGACCGAAGACGATGGCTATTGACCGGGAAACCTAAGCATGTCGATTTGAGATTTGTCAATCCGTAGTTATACGGAATCCTATGGCATCCATAAAAGCGAGTGAAACCGCCGTTGCATTCACAAAGTGTGCGGTCCGGAGCCGACCGATGTTTCAAAGCGAACGTGCCACGGGCAGGGGAGAAGCAGGAGGAGGGTCGCGAGCGAGTCAGACAAGTAGCGGGCACGAGGCTGCGCGATGGTGAAGAAAGTTCCTTCCGCAATCAGGGCTGCGGCGTCAGCCGCTCGACGACGGCATCGGCGCGCACCGGCCGCGGTGACCATGCGGCCGCGACCAGCAGCACGGCAAGCGTGCGAGCCACCACGGCGCGAATCACGGCCACTGTCTACCCCGCTTCAGCAGCGAAAGTAAAGCCAAAGCAGACTCGATAGGGTCCAGGTTGAAAAATCCGGTGTCCCTGAGCGCTTTGGTAGCTAACAGACGTCCGTAGCTGTATGCTACTGGCCCGACTACTTCACGTGGAGTTCCACGCGCCGGTTCTGCGCCCGACCTTCCGCCGTAGCGTTAGACGCCACCGGCTCGCGCTTGCCGAAGCCCTCGACACTGACAATGCGTTTGGCTGCGATGCCGTGATCCACGAGGTAGGTTTTGACCGCTTGGGCACGCCGGTCCGACAGCTTCATGTTGTAGGCGTCGCTCCCGACGGCGTCGGTATGGCCTTCAATGGCGATGGCGATGTCGGCGCGCTCTTTCAGAATACGCACGGCCTCATCGAGAATCACTCGCGCATCCGGCCGGATGTTGTACTTGTTGAAGTCGAAGTGCACCCCGCGCAGGACGATCTTTTCCTTCGTCGTCGGCGGCGGCAGAGGCGGCGCCTGCGCAACCGGGGGCGGAGGAGGCGGGGGAGGTGGAGGCGCCGCTTGCTTGAACGACCACTTCATGCTGACACCGGTGCTGACCCAGTAGGCGTCCTCAGGGCCATTCCCGTCGGGTTCTGGGCCAATGAGTAAGGTGGGATGCGGAGACATGTAGACCTTGTTCCAGCGGCCGAACAGACCGACGGAGAGGTTCTGGGTCAGGTTGACGTCGAGTCCGCCACCGACCGAGAAACCGGGAGCCCACTGATTGAGCCGTCCACCCATACCCTTAAAGCCGCCACCCTGCGCGGTCGTGTAGAGTTCGACAAGATCGCCGATCGGGATCGCCAACCGTGGGCCGACAGCCAGGCCGAACATCGTGGTGTATTGGTTCTCGTGATCGATGCTCCCAACGTTGACCTCCCCAGGGCCGGCTGCTTGCGATTTGGACCTTTGGCAAAGGCCGTTGAAGCACGTGCCGTTCATGTGGTCGTTGTCTGGCGGCCAGAAGTTGAAGTACAGGTTGCTCTGAACTCCGAGCCAATCGTTGAACATGTATCCCCCAAAGGGGCTGCCCGACGCGCCGCTCTGCACGTGGGCTCGGAAGTTGTCATCCGTGGGCTCAGCCAAGCCCAAATCGACACCGAGGAACGGGTACCCTTCACTAACGGTGTAGGTGCCAGTCCGCTGCTGGGCCCGTGCGGCTGGGGCCACTGCCGTGAGGATCAAGAGCGCCAGGGCCAGTAGTGAACGTTGTCGATTCATATGTGGGCTCCTTTCCTTTTGCGCGTGTCGCACCAGTGCCTTTTGAAGTTGACGCGGAGGATGCAAAGATACCATTTCCCGAACCACTTTCCAATATGTGGACTTTCTCACTTTTTCGGCACGGGCGGAAAGTTGGCAGTGAAGATCAGCGGGCACGTTTCAGGGACCGCCGGTGCGTGGCGAGCTTGAGATCCGCAAGCTTGGTGCCGAGGTCGATCCAACGGTCGATCAGGGCACGCAGGCGGGTGTAGTTGGCGATCTGACGTTTGACGAGGTTGACTTCCTCGCGTTCGACGAAGCGGCTGCCGCCCTTTCCCTTGCGGGTGTAGTTGAGCTCGTAGTACGCGCCGTGGCGCTGCGGCGGCGAGGCCTTGCCGCGGCAGTTGGGGTTGCCGCACACGTTGTACTGCTGGGAGAGGCTGCCCGGAAGGATGCCGCTGTACTGTGGCCGTGCCACCTCGGCGCCCACCGTCGTCGCCTTCACCAGACGAGCGAGAGTCCCAAAGTGAGGAACAAGCTGTTGCGCTTCGCCCCGGCAGACGGTCGGCTATCGTACTCGTCGCGCACAACAAACTTTGCGCTGATCGGGTCGATGAGCGGCGCATTCAGCCCACCTTCGGTGCGCACTAAGTAGTCCTTCGTGTAGTTGTCGACGGCCGGCAGATAGTCCAAACGCCAATCGAAGTGAGCTGTCCCTCCCGAGAACTCGTGTTGGTGCATTCTTGCGGTGTGATCATGGCGCAGATGGCGCACGGCGAGGCTCGGCCGCAGGCAGTGGTATAGGCACCACAGGTCTCGACGTGGGCGAGGCACTCGCGGCCGCCCCAGGTTGGTGGAAATGCGACAGGATCAGCCGCCGCACCCGTTCAGGGCGTTGTTCACCGCGGTGAGGATCAGTGCAACGTCGACTTGCGCGCCGCTCGGGATGCCGTTCGGGCACGCCGTCGCATCGGCGTTACCCAAGGCGATGTTCACCGCGGTGAGAATCTCATCAATGGAGCGCCGATGGGAGGCAGGTGTGTTCTACAAACGAGCAAATGAGCGATTCTTGGCTCAAAGTGCGGCGGATGGGGTTTTGGCGAGGCACAGGGGCAAGATCTGGGCGTGTTCCGGGAACGGGTGTCGGCGAACGTGAATGGGCACCGCATGGTCATGCTTCGCGTGTGGGGAAGCACCGAGGACACCCCGACCACCGGCCCCTGAGCCCAGCGTCAACCACGGTCCATGGTCGGCGTCAAGAACTCGGGAGCTATGGCACCGTAATCGCCCCCCGGAGGAGCCCACCGCAACCAGCAGAAGCCGCCCGGCCGCGGCCGGCAGCGCAGGCGCACCGGAGACTGTCCCGCAGCGAAGGATGACCCGGCGATCTGGCTGTTCTCGAGCTGGACCTGGTCGCCAATCGCGGCGGTCCCTGTCGCATTCTCGGCCACCAGCTGAAAGCGATACATGCCAGGGACCGGGAGGCGCAGGAAGCCCGACCACTCCACACTGCCAAAGCGCGTAGCGTCTTCAGCTGTCATCGCACGCACAGGCCAGTCCTCAATGCGCTCACGGTACACGGCGCCATCCCAGTCGGACCCCTTGAAGTAGCGAGCCAGTAAGCCGGGCCCCTGTGGCGGGACCGCGCAATTACGCCCAGCCGCAACCGCGTCCCGCGGAACGAAGAGCCCCAACACAGGTCGGGCGCCGGGCGGGGACGGCGCGCTCCACAGCATGGCACCTGGGTAGCAGCGCCGGATAGCCGCTGCCGCCGCGGTCATACCGGAGTCGAGCACGAACATCGCGTCGCGTGTCGGATCGACGTCCGTACCCAGGCTGTCCATCAAAGCCGGAACATCACGCATCAGCCGCCCCTGTCCAAATAATTTGAAGATCTCGTCCCCGGTGTGAGGCCACAAGGAGACAAGCTGGTATGTGGCTACCGGGCTTGACGCGCCGACCAAGCGCGCCATACCGACGAAGTCACTCCGGTCGTGCGCGACAAGGAAAGCGTCCAGAGTCAGAAGGTTGGTTGGCACTACAGCGAGAAGCAGCAGCACAAAGCCCCCAGCGCTCATCGGCCCTTGCCATCCCGGCCAGCGCCGGAACACGACACGCGCCAGCTCGCTCACGCCCAGACCGGCGCATATCGCCAGCGCCGGCAGCAAAGGGCCGGCGCGATACGCTGCCAAAGGAATGTCGGTAAGAACCTGCCCGACGATAAAGGTGCTGGCAATCCATGCTACGAGCAGGAAGCGACGGCTGTCTCGCAACCCGGCCAGCGCGATGCCCAAGCCGAGCAACGCCAGCGCGAGGCTCGTTCTGTCGAGCAATGGAGCGAGAGAATAATCAGACACCGCCATCGAGGCCCCCCTGGTGTAGTAGACGCTCGACGCAACCTGCAGCTGGTTAGCCAGCAGCCGCCGCCCGGCCGGGCTGAGCCAGCCCTCCACGCCAAGCCGATGCAGCGGCCCCCTCTCTTGCATGGTCGTCTCGCGATAGCGCACCATCACGGCTCCAAGCCCTTGCGCCCGGAAGTAGGGGCTCAGGATGATGGCGGCACCCAAAGCGATCACACCTGCGGCCCGTGCCGCGTCCCGGAATCGGAGGTCTCGCACGAACAGACGATGACCGAAGTACAGCGCAAACACCGGCACGACGATGCGGGCCGGCGTGTAGAGCAATATGCTCAAGCCCAGCAACGCCCCGCCAATAAATTCGAGAAGCGGACTGCGCTCATCAATCCCCTTCAGCAGTACGTACAGCGTCAAAGGCAAGGCCAGCATCGCCTGCATGTACGGATAAGCCACGCGCGAATAGGCCATGTGCCAGTACGAAGATGCCAAGACGGTCAGTGCGATCACCGCCGCCCGATCGCCGAACAATCGACGAGCCAGCACATAGGTGCTCACCAGAGAGGCCAGCGCTATAAGGACGGACCCGAAACGCGCTCCGAACAGCGGCTCCAAGAAAAGGCAAGGCCATGCCTGAAGGACGTGCGTCAGGTTGGGCGTGTGGAAATACCGGGAAGCCCCAGCGAGAAGCTCCCAGGGGTGATCGCGGAGAGTCGCTTCACCGTAAACGGGGTGGATAGCCTCATCGCGCCTGACGTCGTATGGACGCTCCGAGAGTCTGTCCACTCGCGGAATCATCATCAGGACGATGGCGGCGGCGGCGAATGCCGTCACTCGGTCTGGCCGGTGAACTGTCCAGCGCGAGAACAACGCCGCGGCCCACAGCAGCAGAGCCACGAGCCACAGAAGAAATGAGGTCTTTGATGAAAGGTGGTTGGCAGCGACAAATGAGTAGCCCCAAGCTGCCGTACCAAGCGTTGCGCCGACCAACCGAAGTGCCTTGCTCATGGATCTGGCGAGTTGCGGCTTGTCGTCCGGCCTAGCAGGCTGCTGAAAAACGGTTTTGGCACCCTTCGACAAGCTCAGGGTGAGCGGAAAATTCCAATGAAATCGGGGAGGGGATCCACTCTGCTGAGCTTGCCGAAGCATGAGCCTGTCGAAGCATGGGGCGGGGTTTTTCAGCAGCCTGCTAGGGGCCATGCCTGCATGGTCCCTAGCGGCGCACCTGGGGATGACGGAAACACGACGAGGGCGTATGTCACATTTGCGGGTACGTTGTCCAGGCGCTCGGACCTTTCGCTCGGCCTGCTACGGAAGCTTGCGGGCCTTGAAAATCATCTCGGCGTACCCGACGTATCGGCAGTCCAGTACCTCGTAGCCGGCTGCGCGCAGACGGGCGCTTAGCTCCCGTTGGGTGAAGTGCGTGATGTGCTCGTCGGCGTAGGCGCCGGGCAGGACCTTGCCGTAGATCCATTCCAGCACCCACCACAACCTACGGCCGTAATCTGGTGTTCCCAGGATCAGGGTGCCACGGGGGCGCAACACTCGATTGATCTCACCGAGCACCTCGGGACCATCAGGCACATGCTCGATGACCTCGGAACAGATCACCGCCTCGAAGCTCTCATCGGGAAACGGCAGCTGGCGACAGTCGGCCCGCACGACTCTCTCGTGACGTGCCCGTACCCAGCGCAGCTTTCGCTGCAGAATGTCGAGTCCGATTGCTTTTGGCAGATCCAAAATGATCCGGCTGGAACCGCAACCGATGTCGAGGACGGAATCGCGCTGCTCCAGGAAATCCAGAATGATGCGATGGCGCGTCCGTTGCCAATAGCGCTGCAGCCAGATCGGACTGTCGAAGGCACGGAAGTCGTAGTCCGCAGCGTCCACCGAATTGCGCAGCTGCCACATGCATCGCAGCGTTTTCAGATACGCCCAACCAAACTTGATCAGGCGGGCGTGCGAGCCACCCGAGCCGCGCGGCATGAAGCGAAATGGCACCTCACGGACGCGCCAGCCTTGATTGTAGACGCGGACGAGGATCTCCTCCAGGGCGTCGAAGTCGCGCGCCCGCAACTCGATCCCTTCCAAGGCCTCTCGACGGTACATGCGAAAGCCGCTCGACAGGTCGTGCAACGGCAGCGACAACGCGCGAGCGTATGTGCGGTTTAGGATATGGCTCAGCAACTTGCGAAACCAGCTCACCTCGGCTCTGCCGCCGGGCACGTAGCGCGAGGCGATCAGCACTTCGGCATCGCGACGTCGCGCCCACAGCTCCAGCAAGAAGAGCGGACGGTGCGAGAGGTCGGCGTCCATGGTAACGATGTAGGGCGCCCGGGTCGCGGCAAACCCGGCGAGCAGCGCGCCGCCGTACCCGCGCTCCTGCTGTTGCACGACGCGCGCGCCGCGGCGCTCGGCCGCCTCTCGCGTGCCATCGCGCGATCCGGCGTCAGCCACGATTATCTCGAAGCCGACCCCGATGCCCTGTAGCGTCTCGCGCAGTGCCGGTAGCAACATCTCCAGATTCAGCCGTTCATTCCACGCCGGAATGACTACCGCGAGTTCGGGAACCGAATCGGTTGTATCCATCACCTTATGGCCTCGTCTCTACCGCAGCTGTGATTGCGCAGGCGGTATTAAGCACAAACTCGTGCTCGAAGCCACGAGAGCGTAGCACGCGCCCCTCCCGCCGCTCGGCAGCGAAGAACTACGTCACCAACCGATCCTCAAGCGAGTGACAGGTAATCATGGCCAGATGGCCCCGGGGTGCGATCCGCGTGGCTCACAGTTGCAAGACAGGGGTGGATGATGTAACCAGCAGCCTCGATCAGTGGGGTCGATGTCCGTCCAGTGTTCGCGTGCCCAGTGCGGGCCATGCGCGCCGCCGCGGTGGGCGAAGTCGATCTTTGTGGCTTCGCTCTTGGCCGGCGCCACGCTTCGGATCTGGGCCAGCACCCTGGGACACAACGACGACTTCTTGACTTGGTCCCGCGTGGCCGGCGTCATCGCCGCCGGGAAAAACGTGTACGCGAGCACGTCTTGGACCTACGGGCCGATCTGGCCGGAGATCCTTGGGCTGATCAAGTGGGCGGATTCCACGTTACGAGTGAACGCATTTCACACCTCTATTGCGGGCTTCCTTACGCTCGCGGACGCTGGCATCGCGGTGATTTTGGTGCGCCTCGGCGGATACGTCCCCGGGATACTATTCATGCTTTGTCCTGTTTCGATTCTCATCACCGGGTACCACTCTCAAATCGACAATCTCGCCGTCCTCTTTGCGCTGCTGTCCTGGTACGTCCTTCGAAGCAGACCCTCCGTTACGGACTCCGGACGTGGGCAGATCGTCCTCGCTGCTGTCTTGATGGGGACCTCGCTCGCGACTAAGCATGTCATGCTCTTCTTTCCTGTCTGGATACTGTTTTGGCCTGGTCGCCCGGTGACGCAGCGAATCATGTACTGCCTGCTGGCGTATGCGTTGGCTGCCGCGGCCTTCGTGCCGTTCGCCACCAGCCCCGCTGCCGCCGTCGGCATCAGCGAAAACGTTATCGGTTACCGCGGCTTCGGTGGCGGCCTCTTCCCGCGGCTGGTAAGTTTGGTTGCACCGCTGCAGCAGGTCGCAGCCTGGTTTTCTTGGGTCCCCCTGCTCTCGCCTCTCGACCTCGTGTGGGCAATGGTGATGGTGCCCACTGGAATAGCCGTCGCAAGAAAGTTTCCGCGAGATCCGCTGTTCGTGTACCTCATCGCCCTGCTCGCCTACACGCCATCGATGGCCGAGCAGTACCTGACGATTCCGGTGGCGTCGTGTGCGATGTACTGGCGACGGTGGCAGTCGTGGGCTTACATTGTCATCGCTCTGGCGCTATTGAGCAGCTCGCCAGTGAATATCGGCTCACTGCATGCCGTCAACGCCTACACGATCTACCTCCGACGTGCTGGTTTGATGAACACCCAGGCCCAGCTACCCATGCTTCTCCTGCTGCTGTACTTCTACTACGCCCGTGGCGAGCGTCCTGTGTCCGAAGCGCCAAGCGGTGGGCGTGAGCAGTTCGCGGCCGGAGGTCCCGTGCAGGCGGGCTCGGCCGACGCGCCTTGACGGGCGGGCATCGCGTACCTGGAGGGAAAACCAGCCAACCCCCGAGGTGTTGCCACCGCAATGGCTCCTTGCAGCCTTGCGGACCCCATTGTGGTCACAACAATGGCCCCTTGCAGCGTTCCGCACCCCATTGTGGTCACAACAATGCCTCCTTGCAGCGTTCCGGACCCCATTGTGGTCACAACAATGGCCCCTTGCAGCGTTCCGCACCCCATTGCGGTCACAGCAATGGCTCCTTGCAGCGTTCCGGACCCCATTGCGGTCACAACAATGGCCTCCGACACGGTTTCAGACCCCGCTTCTGCCGGCCGGCGAATCAATTTGCGCCCACGAGAGACGCAGAGCATGCCCTGAGCGCTGTCGAAGGGTCGGCCTGCGCCGACTGGCTTGATGCCGGGTGTGGAGCCCGCCCTTGTAAGACCTCAGTCTTGGTGGCGGTGGCTTGCCGTCCTCTCCCACGCTGAGATGACGCGCGGGAGAGGACAGATTACAGCCCCTCAACTCCGGCGCCACCAGGACTGAGGGATTACCCGCCCTTCGACTACGCTTAGGACAAGCTCCGGCGGGCTTGGTGCGGTTCGTAGCCGCGGTTTCAACCGCCGCGAAGAGGATAGCGAGACCACTTCACTGCGGGCAACCCGCAGCGAAGCTGGGCGCTTCGTCCGGTGCCAGTACCCGATTGTAGGCTTGGAAATTCATGAGCGAGCCGCTCACACACGCGTAGCTTGGCGCTGGCGGCGCGCGGCTTGGGCCCGATCTCCTCTCCGCGGATTTGCCTGCAGCGGGTCGCGTCCTTTCTGACCCCGGTCGTCAGGTGGTCGGTCACCACTGTGACATGTACACGGACGCTACCGCAGCCTGCCGTTGCACTCAAAACAGACCAGAGAGTTGGAGTTCAACACTTTGAAGGGTGTGAACTCGCCGTCGTTGCGCGACAATCTACCGAAACGGTCGGGCTCGTACGTCGGCTCCGTACACAAGATGCTGTGGCCTTCACAGGCATGCTCGAGGATCGCATCGCTGAAGTCCGATTCCACAGTCACTTGATCCGCCAGGTGATACGCCTGGTTGAAAAACTCGTTCGGCACGAAGGCGTGCCGGTACACATCACGCGAGGTGAGAAAGACGACCTTGCGGTCCGGATGCCGCTGCCGCAGCTCGATCAATCCGTCAAACGAGTTGCTTCCGTATAGGCCGGGGGTGGGATACAGGATCACCGCGAAGCTCCCTCCGGCGTAGGCACACATCGCGACCGCCGTGCCGGCCGTGGCGAGTCCCCGCAACACGCGCTGGCCTTTGCACCAGGCATAGACCGCGTACAGCGGAATCAGCCCGAAGAAAATCTGCAAGGGAATCAGGTTGTATGCCCGCTTGCTGGAGGGCGCACCATAGCCGTTGTTCGTCAGCGTCAGTAGCATGGCGTCCCAGAAGAACAGCGCGAACAACACGGGCGCGATCGGCGGCAACCGCAGCAGGCGCCGTATCGGCGGAACGGCCGCCAGTCCCGCTGCGACGACGCCAACCACGTACAATCTGTCCAGCGGCCAGCGCAGGAAGCCGTCGAACACGCCGATGTGCCTGAACCCCGACGTGTACGGGAGCCGCAGGATTTGTAAGAAAATACTGCTGAGATAGTCCCAGTCAAAGATCACATGCGCGGCGCGACTCCCGGGCATTCCCTGCAAGAAGATCGGCAGACCGATGAGCAAGAACGACAGGCCGTAGATCGCAACGGCGGTCAACCGCCGCGTCCTCAGAGCAAAGATGCCCAACACCAATCCCACGGCCGCAACCGCCGACCACGCCGGTTGTGAGAAGAAGAGCGACAATCCCGCGACCAAGCCGCACAGCATCCACAAGCCCAGACGATCCGGTCGCCACCAGATCAACTGCCCCAGACTCAGGCTCAGGAAGTAGAACATGTAACTGTCGATATACTCGTAACTGGAATAGGAAAACCAAAGCCACACGTAATTCGTAACCACGCACAAGGTCAACGCCAGTGCCCACCAGCGGCCCAAGACGAGCGTGAAGTACGCATAGATTGCGGCCAACGAGAGACACGACATGATGACGTTCCCGACCCGGTGCCAGAAAAATGTGAACCCGAAAACGAACATCAAACTGTTGTAAGTCAATAGGTGCAACCAGGTGGTGGTGTCGTCGACGCCGTGTATGCTGAGAATGTTCTGGGGGGTGTGGGCAAAGTTGGTCACGCCCCCAAACTCTCCGAGGGAGTCGCCCGTGTAGGCCCACCGCCAGTTATTGTAAAATGGCAACCAGCAACAGGCGAAGAGCAGGATGAGTACGGCAATCGGCGCCACATCTTGTCTCGACACCTTGAAGCCGAACAACGGTGTCGTGGCCACCTGTTTGACTTCAAACACCCAAATGGCGATGGCGGCAAGCCAAAGACCATCGACCAGCCACTGGCTGGCGTATGGCTGAAACCACACGGCAAACAAGACCAGGAAGGTAACCAGGAGCGCAGTGCGCACGCATCTCATGCGTCTTGTTTGGTCACGCATAGCGCTACGCCCTTGAGGCGTGACCGGTGCGAGCCCTCTTGCAGCGCGGCCACGAGGCGATGCCTCCGCAGTCACGCATCATGCCACGCTGTCACTGCGGACAACCCGCAGCGAAGTTGGCCGCTTCGTCCGGTGTCACTACCCGATTGTAGGCCTGGAAATTCATGAGCGAGCCGTTCGCACTGGGCTCGGTTCCCGGCATATCCGAGCCGATGTACAGCGGCTGCTGCGGAACCTCGAGTTGTCCGTCATAGGGCGCCTGCCCGATGAGAGCCCCGTCGAGATACATCGAGGCCATGTTGGCGCCCGTCGTCGGGTCGGGTCCAAACGTCACCGTGACAGGTTGCCATTGGCCCGGCTGCCAGCCACTGATGTTTGCCGCCACCCCCGACTCGATACCGCTGTTCGGCCAGATCGAGAAACGGAAGAACTGGCCGTTCTTGAAAATCTTCAGGTGATTCTCCCAGATATTGGGCGTCTGTAGATCAACCAGGCCCGCGTTCATGTCTGCGTCGCCAGCCCACTGCGGCTGCAAACAGAATGAGATCGTCCCCGCCTCACCAGTGAGACCCGCAGCGTCCGGGATCGCGAACTGCGAATCGGTGTTGAATGCACATCCTTCAGTCGAACCGCCACACGCCACGTTCTCGCTGACGATCGCCTGATCGCCCGTGGCCGACTCCGTCGATTTGTCTAACGGGACTGACAGCACGGGCGCGTTCGGATCCCCTGAAGCCGCATCCGCCGGATTGTCGGTCTTCTTCGCCACCTCTTCGGTGCCGCTCCCCGGCGCGTTTGCTTGTCCCTGTGCATTACCCAGCGACTGCCCTGCGCGTGCGACGCCCCCTGCTTCGGCCGACGCGTTCGTTTCCGCGTGGATCGGACTTGACTCGGAGTAACCGGCGCTCGCACCGGAGCCATCACCGCCCCACCCCTGCCCCGCCGCCATCCCTGCGCCCGCATCACCTGAGGCCCAGTCGGACGAGGAGCCGCGCTCGGCGCTCGGCCCGCCGGCCGCAGCGCCGCCCCCCTCGGAGAGGCGCGACGATCGCGCCGCAGCGCCGCCTCCCGCGCCGGCCGCACCTCCATCCTCACTCGCCAGCCAGCCGCTGTGTTGAGCGCGCGGGGTTGAGGTCAACGCTTCCAGAGTCTTGGGCGCCGCTGCGCTGGTGGAGTCGGCGCTGCGAAAGTGTTTCGCCGCCAGCACCAACACCGTCAGCCCGCAAGCGCCGGCCACAATCATCCAGGGTTTGTTCATCGCCCAGCTCTGGGTCAATGCTGCGGCGCTCCGAGGCGAAAGTCAATTGCGCCAGCTGGGCGCCTTATTGCTCCCTGCAAACCGGCCATCGCAACCGGGAGGAAGGCAGGTTCCCCTCCTTGCCAAGGACGGGTCAGGGGAGGTCTGAAACGCCGCGTCCAGTCTCGCTGGCCCCTTCCTTCGAAAGGCTCGCCGTGTCACGGCTTGCCGTGGCAGTGCCGGCCCGACATGGCTATAATCCCGCCCCATGACGCGCAGCTTTCGACCGACCCGGCGGCATCATACGGGGCCGGCAACAACCAGTGCGCAAGACGTCATCAAGAGCGCGCGGGCCGCCGCCCTCGCCCGCCAGCAGGACTACCGCGCCCGCTCGCTCGAGATTCGCGGCTGGATCTGCGCCAAGTGCGCGCGCGAGTTCGACCAGTCCAATCTCCATCTGCTCACCGTGCATCACAAAGACGGCAACCACAACAACAACCCGCCCGATGGCAGCAACTGGGAAAACCTGTGCGCCTACTGTCACGACGACGAGCACAGCCGCGGCATCCTCGCCGACTATCTGGCGGGGAAGTGAATGTGGAGCGTAGAGAGATGAGCGCGCCTGACTCGATGGAATCCCGCCTGCTGTTCGTCATCGGCCCGCCGCGCTCGGGCACGACGCTGCTGATGCGCATGCTGAGCTCGCACTCGGCGATTTACAGCCGCGCCGAACCGCATCTGCTCACTCCGCTGGCGCACCTCGGCTACTACGACACCGTTGACGCCGCCCCGTTCGATCACCTGCAAGCAGCACAGGCCACACGCGAGTTCGTCGCCGATCTCCCTGGTGGCGAGCAGGACTATCTCGATGCCTGCCGGGCGTACACCGACATCCTTTACGGCCGCATGCTGGCGGCGCGGGGCAGAGGCAAGGGATTCTTTCTCGACAAGACGCCGGCGAACGCCCTCATCTTGCCGTTCATCACCAAGCTATACCCGCAGGCGCGTTACATCGTGCTCACGCGCCACCCGGCGGCCATCTTCAGCTCCTACGCCAACTCCTTCTTCGACGGCGACTACGAGGCGGCCCGCCGCTTCAATCCGATTCTCAACCGCTACGTCCCGGCCATGGCCCGCCTGCTGCGCCAGCGACCGGTGCCCCTGGTCGAGGTCGTGTACGAGCAACTGGTGCGCGAACCCGAAGCCGAGATGCGCCGGGTGTTCACTTTCCTGGGCTTGCCGTTCGAGGCCGGGGCAATCGAGTACGGCCGGCACGAGCACGATTCGCGCGGCCTGGGTGATCCCACCGGAGTAAACAAGCACACACGGCCGGTGACGGATTCGGTGGAACGCTGGGCGACTGAGCTGTCTCAGGATAGCGCCAAGCTGGGTATCGTGCGCGACATGATCGCGACTATCGACGATGCCGACCTGAACACCTGGGGATTTCCGCGGGCCTCGTTCTTCGACGCGGTCGAACGGGCCGCACGCGCCAACGGCCGCCCGCTGCCGCGTCCGCCGTTGCTCGACCGCTTCCGGCTCGAACGCAAGCTGCTGGTCATGTTGCGCCGCAACATCCAGCACAACGCCTTCGGCCGCCTTGTGCGGCGCACGCGCATGCTCTGCGACGTCTTGCTGCGCGGGTGAGGCGGCGCCAACTCGGAGCGCCCAGGAGCACTTACCACCCCCGACACCGCCCGGGGCGATGCCCCGGGCTGATGAATGGCCGCCCCGTTGGGGTTGTTCTCCTCCGCCACTTGAATACGTCCTAATCTTAGCCCTTCTGAATGGGCGGCAATCCACCTGCCATCACGTCTCGGTCCGTTCGCACACGCGCAGCTTGGCGCTGGCGGCGCGCGGGTTGGCCGCGACCTCCTCGTCGCCCGCTCGCAGCGGCTTCTTCGTGAGGATGCGCACCTGTCCCGCCTGCCGCTCGGCGACGAAGAACTGCTTCACCAGCCGATCCTCGAGCGAGTGAAAGGCAATCACGGCCAGATGGCCTCCCGGCGCGAGCAGCGCCAGCGCCTGCGGCAAGGCCTGTGCGATGGCCTGCAGCTCATCGTTGACGGCGATGCGCAAGGCCTGGAAGACGCGCGCCGTGGAGCGCGCCGCCCGCCAGCGCACGCGCGCCGGCAAGGCGGCGGTGACCACGTCAAAGAGCTGTGTCGCCGTCCGGATCGGCGCGCGCTGCCGCTGTGCCACGATGGCCTTGGCAATACGCCCGGCGAACCGCTCCTCGCCGAACGTGCGGAACACCTCCGCCAACTCGGCCGCGGTGCGGGAGTTGACCACCTCGGCGGCGGTCTCCGTGGAGGCCGCCTCGGGATCGAAGCGCATGTCCAGCGGCTCGTCGCGCATGAAGCTGAAGCCGCGGTCGCTGGCATCCAGATGGAACGAGCTGACGCCGAGGTCGAAGACGACGGCTGCCACCGTCTCGAAGCGATGCGCCGCCGCGATGCAGCTCAGCTCACGAAAGTCCCCGCGGACTAGATGCAGGCGCCCCGCCTCGACCGCGCCCGACAGCGTCCGCCGCGCCGCGGTCAGCAACTCCGGGTCGCGATCGATGCCGAGCACCTGGCCGTCCGGCGCGGTGCACTCCAACATGGCGGCCGTATGCCCGCCGCCGTCGATGGTGGCATCAATGCATCGGGCTCCCGGCTGTAACTTTAAGTGATGGAGCAATGGCGCGGTGAGAACAGGAATGTGCACCGGCATGGAGACGTCGTCCGCTTCAGCCCCGCGATCATGGCATCTTCACGCGCGCTACGCCACTGAGCCGGGGTGCCGGCCGAGTCGGCCGCAGGCGGTCCCGTGGGCCGCGAGATGCTTTGCACAACGGCGCAAAGGTGGTAAGCGAAACAATTGACTCCTGACTCCTGACTCCTGACTCCTGACTCCTGACTCCTGACTCCTGACTCCTGACTCCTGACTCCTGACTCCTGACTCCTGACTCCTGACTCCTGACTCCTGACGTTCATGTTT
>JBEKBJ010000119.1:0-15822 GCA_050015455.1 Binatia bacterium | reverse complement strand
CGGCGTCTCGGTCGGCGTCTCGGTCGGCGTTGGTGTGTCGGTCGGCGTGGGTGTCGGCGTGAAGGTCGCGCAGGCCGAGCCTACGCAGGTCGCGTTATCCACCGGGGTGCAAGACCCGCAGTCGCTCTGCATAGAGCAGAACGTCTCGCAGTCGCAACATGAAGTTACCGTTACCGCCGTAGCCGCGCGGGCGTAAAATGCGAGAACGGCACATAGGGCGATCAGCGTCACCACGAAAGCCGTCGCCAGCTTGCCGAAACCCGGAAGACTGCACCTGCCGCAAGGGATGCGTTTCATAATGCCCTCCTTATGACCCGCGGCGACCATCGCGCGCCGCCCGCTCTCCAAACCCGTGTGCCAACCTAGAATGATCTTGTACATTACCGCAGCCAGCTCGTCAAGCAGCAAAACCCGGACCGTACCGCCCGTTCCCTTTGTCACTTAGCCAGTGTTCACCCCGAGCACGGCGAAAAAGCACCTCACCGCGAGGAGGTTGACCCCACGCAAGGAAGATTGCCGTCCTTATCTTTAGAGGAGAGGCGTATCGAGGGGGGGGGATGGCGCGCCCTAACGTAATGTGTAGATCATTCCTATGAAACCCAGCTCCCCGGGAGGTGAATGATGGCCAAGAAGAAAGCTGAAGAGAAAACGAAGAAGCCTGCCGCGACCGCAATAACCGCCGCTCGCAGTCGTGAGGTGGCCTCGGCAACAGCAGCGCAAGCGCCGGTGACGCGGAGCAAGCGGTCGCCTCGAGCAAGCGTGAAGCCGGCATCCGCGGCACCGAGGGCGGATATCGCCCCGAGGGAACCAGGGTTGCGGGCCATCCTCGAAGAGATTCGTAGCGTGAAACAGATGGTCGAGAAACTCCTCACCCCCTTCGGCAGCGAGGGCAGGACCGAGGCCGCTCTCGAATCCTCGGTGTATTCGCTGCGCCGTCTATTGAGCGAGCTGATCGAGCAGCAGATGGAAGCAGTCGTCAAAGACCTGGTGGATATCCGGCGCCTGGCAGCGGCGGTGGCGCAACGGAAAGGCACGGGCATCATTGAGCGGCTCGACCAGGTGCTGGAGGACCTCGGAACGACCCGGTTCGAAGCTGAGCCAATGGACGTAGTGGACCCGCTGATCCACGCCGTCATCGAGGAGCGACAGCAGGCGGAGGCACCCGACGGCGTCATCCTCGAAACCGTGCGTCCGGGATTCCGGACGGCACGGGGCGTGGTGGTATGCAAAGCGGCGGTAGCCGTCAACCGGAGAGCGTGAGCATGGCGCGCTTGGGAATCGATTTCGGCACCACCAATACGGTCATCGTCTGCAGTGATCGCGGCCGCTATCCGGTCGTGCCTCACGCCGTCGAGACCGCAATCGGACGCGTGGTGCGGGATATCTTTCCATCGCTGCTGGCGTACGATCACGAGCGCGACGCGCTGCTGTATGGGCCGGACGCCGAGCGCTGCTTGACGGCGCCGGGAGCGGACCGGCGCTACTCCGTGATGCGTTCCATCAAACGCCTGCTGCGAGATTACGTCGGTGCCGGCCGCATCGGCCGTGACGTGCGCCCGGAGGGTTTCGACACCATGCAGGTGTTGACTGGCTTCGCCGCGGCGCTGCGCGAGTCGGTGCGACGCTCGGGGCTGTTCGGCCCTGCGGAACCGGCGGAAGCCGTGATTACGTGGCCGGCGAATGCCAACGGCGCGCAACGGTACGTGACCCGCCAGTGTTTCAAAGAAGCCGGCTTCGCGGTGGTCGCCACGCTCAACGAGCCCACGGCGGCGGCGATCGAGTTCGCGGACCGCATGGTGCACGGCAACCGCACAGCGGCGCGGAGATTCTCCGGGACGGTTGCGATCTCCGATTTAGGGGGCGGCACCTTCGACTGTTCGCTGGTGCGCATCGCCGCCGGCGAGTTCACGGTCATCGACACCGCCGGGATCGAGGAGCTCGGCGGCGACGATCTCGACCGCGTGCTGGCGCAGGTGTTTGCCGAAAAGCTGAAACTTGATCTCGACGAGCTGTCGCGCGTGCAACGCCAATGGCTGCTGCGGCACGCTTGCCAGCAGAAGGAGAGCATCTCCTCCGGCTCCGTGCGCAGCCTGACGCTCATCCCATCGGACGTCGGGCTGAAGGGTGAGCCGTGCACGGTACGTGTCGCCGACTACTTCGAGCGTGTGCGTCCGTTGATCGCTCCGGCAGTGGACAAGCTCTGGATGCTGGTGGACGGCGCCGCGGCACGCGCCGCGGGTGTGAGCCCGGAGCGCCTCGACGGCATCTACCTCGTGGGCGGTTCGTCCAAGCTGCCGTTGGTGGGTGAAATGATCTCGGCGCGTTTTTCGAAGGCGCGCGTGCTGATGACCGACACGCCGTTCACGGCCACCGCCATGGGCGCCGCCATTTACAGCGGCGAGCGTGTCACGTTGCGTGATATTCTCTCGCGACATTTCGGCGTCCTGCGTCTGGCGGATTACGGCACGCGCGAGTACTTTGCCCCCATCTTCGACGCCGGCACGCGGCTGCCCGCTCGCGGCGCCGTCCCGCTTGAACGCACGGTGGAGTACTCGCCCCGACACAACATCGGCCATCTGCGTTATTTGGAGTGCGCCGCCGTCGACGCCGCGGGGCTGCCGGCCGCCGGCGCACGCGCCTGGTCCGAGGTGCTGTTCCCATACGATCCAGCGATTCCGATCGAGCGCCGGCTGACGGCAGCCGAGATCGGTAACCGTGAGGACCTGGCAGGGCATCACGTGTGCGAGACCTACTCCTGCGACAGCGACGGCGTCATCACCGTCAGGCTGACCCGGGCCAGCGACGGCCAAAGCCGCTGCTACGAGATCTTCCGGAACTGACCGAGGTCGAGCCGGACCGCGGCCTGGTCGACAGCTGGTGCAATCATCCCAGCCACACAGGCGGCGCTTACTCGGGGGGCTGTTCCTCAATCCCCGCCAGCCTGCGTGCCAGCCGCATCTTTTCCTCCAGGTCGGCCAGCCGCGCCAGCATGATCCTCTGCGCCTGCGGCGAACCCGCCCCGTGCATTGACTCCGTGAGATACGCCGCCGCCCCCGGCCCCAGCGTCAGGTTCTCCATCAGCCGCAACGCCCGGCAACGCTCTTCCGTCGTATACTGATCGACGCTGCGCAGGTACTTTTTGAGGTACGGCCCCACCTCGGGATTGGCGAGGTCCTTCTCGGACGGCATGGTGACGAGCAAGCCGCCGGCAATGTCTTGTGCCAGTCGTGCAATCTCGTAGGGGAACCGGGTCACGTTGAGCTTGCACACGTTCGCCAGCAACAGGTCGATCAAGTAGGTGCCCGAGGCCGTCGGTTTGCCTTCCGCTGAGCACGCGATGCCGCATGCATACATGGTCTCGTTCAGGTGCACCATCTCGACGATCTTGTCTTTGATGTGCGAAGCCTTGTCCGTGCCTTGGTAGCGGGCGAGCAACTGCGCCGTCCCGACCAGCACGTCGCCCACGCCGACCTTGCAGCCGCCATAGCTCTGGCGGTGATAGCCGGCAAAGCGCTCGATGAGCAGCCCACTGAAGGCATATTCGCCGGCCATGAACACCCGCTCCCAGGGGACGAAGACATCGTTCAGGACAATCATCGCCTCGTGTCCGCCGAACTCGCGGTTGCCAACATCGAACCGGCCGCCTTCCAGCTTGCGGGTGTCCGATGGCTGGCGGCCGTAGATCATCAGGATGCCTGCGGCGTCCGCCGGGACCGCGAAGGCGACGGCATAGTCCCGGTCCTCCTCCGAGAGCGTCTGGGTTGGCATGACGAGAATCTCGTGCGAGTTCAGCGCCCCGGTTTGGTGGAGCTTGGCGCCACGCACCACAATGCCATCCGGCTTTCGCTCCACGATGTGCACGAACAGGTCCGGGTCGGCCTGCTGCGAAGGACGCAGCCGCCGGTCGCCTTTCGGGTCCGTCATGGCGCCGTCCACCACCAGGTCGTGCTTCTGCACGTGCTGCAGGTAACGACGAAATCTGGGGTGATATGCTGTCCCCGCCGCCTGATCCATTTCATAGGTCACGGAGTCCACCGCGTTGAACGCGTCCATGCCCACGCAGCGTTGGAAGCAGCACCCCGTCATGCGCCCGAGCAGGCGTAGCATCTTCACCTTGGCCACCATGTCTGCCGTACTCTGGTGGAGGTGCGTGAATCGGTTGACCGTCCGGCCCGTCAGGTTGGAGGTGGCGAGCATCGGGTCGGCGTACTCGGGCTGCTGGGCCAGTTCGTAGGTCATCGCGCAGGCGTTGAGCGACGGCCGGACCAGCGGATGGTCAACCACGTTGTCGACCTCCTGGCCCATAACGAACACGCGCTTCTTCACGCTCCTGAGGCTTTCGATGTAGTCGTCTCTGGTCATCAGCGTCATCGTGATTCTCCTATTACGACGTCGGCTTCGAGTCGGCGTTGCATCCGCCCCATCTCAGTCGGCGTGACGGTTAAGGTATCTGAAATCGACCGTTCATGACAAATGGCCCTGCCCGGAAGGTGCTGTCCTAATTTCGCAGATTAGGACACTCGGGAATGGAATTTAGGACACTGTGAACTGCCGACCCTCCCGCGTGATCCGCACATGGGTTTGCTTGCTGGCCGGCGACCGTGCGGGCAAAAGCTTGCGCCGCCGCGCCGCTCGTGCTACCAATCTGTCATTCGCCATTGTTCATCGTAATTTCCCATTGTTCATTTTCGAATGATTCGATTTTCGGAGGTCACAGGGAGGATGAATCATGGTGAGTTCCTACGTTCGGCGGCTACGTGAACACTGCGGTCTAAGCCAGCATGGGTTCGCGGATCTGCTTGGGTGTCATCCACTGACTGTCTCGTATTGGGAGAACGACCGGGCCTGGCCGCAGGAAAGGTTCCGAGACAGAATGGCTGAGCTGGCCAAGAAATATCACTTTGATTATTAGCTCGGCGCCAAGTTCAGATAGTTGCCCTAAGTGTCTGAATTCAGACAGTACCACCGGAACCGGCCTCTCGACATTGGCCCGTCAAGCTGATATGTGGGACTCCCAGCACGGACGGGAGGCCAACAGCCATGGCGGGTGTGCGGAGTGGAGGCGTCCTGGTAGCCATCGAGGGAATTGACGGCGCCGGGAAGACGACTCAGGCCAATCTGTTGCTTGAGCGTCTGCAAAAGGCAAACATCGACGTCCTCTGCACCAAAGAGCCCACCAACGGTGCCCATGGCCAGCGGATTAAGCAATCCGCGACTGAGGGGCGCTTGCCACCACGCGAGGAGCTGGCTGTGTTCATTGCCGATCGGAAAGAGCATGTGGAAGAGGTAATCGCTCCGGCCCTGGCTCAAGGCAAGGTGGTGATCGTCGATCGTTACTACTTCTCCACCGCCGCGTATCAAGGGGCACGGGGACTATCGGCGGATGAAATCATCGCGACGAATGAAGCGTTCGCACCGGAGCCAGACATACTGGTGCTCCTGGAAATTTCTGTCGCCACCGCAATCCGACGCATCACGGATCGGGCCGAAGATGTCGGCAACCATTTTGAACGACGCTCCACGCTACAGAAGTGCGCGACTATTTTTCGCACGCTTGATCGGCCATATCTTTTGCGGATTGATGGTGAGCGGGGCATAGCCGACATTCACAACGACATCGTGCGCGCCTTGGATGAGGGACCATTATTCCGGAGCCTTTGCCACAAGGAATACCGGACCGACTGCGAACCGGAGTACTGCACGCCCCGCATCGTCGGGACGTGCCGCTACCCTCAACTGGATATCCGAAGATTTTCTCGTCCCCTTTGACCTTCGGCCCGTCAGGACACTTGCGAGTGGACGATAGGGCACTGTGAACTGCCGGACACTCAGGTGGGGACACTAGAGGGCATTGCCCCAGTTGACTGCGTGAATCAGTTGTGATAGCGAAGAAAAGGTGAAAGGGCGCAGGATAAGTTCCAAAGCGGCTCTTGATACCGACCGCATCCTCGGCCATTCTACATGGCCGCTTTGGCGCAGTCATGGCAGCATACCTAGAGCAATCCGAGGCCAACCGTATCTTCCGAACGCTAAAGCAGGAGGGCGTCGCGGCGCTGTTTCACTTTACGAGCGTAGACAACCTGCCAATGATCAGGTCTTCGGGCATGTTGTGCTCTAAGGCTCGGATGGAACGGGACGGCAACTGGCCCTGCCCAATGCCCGGAGGGGATGCACTTTCGCATAGCCTTGATCGGTACAATGAGAACTGGGATAAATTGTCACTGACTTTCACTCCCAATACGCCGATGGCGTACTGGAAGAAGCGCCAACTACATCTATGCTTCTTTGTCATGAAACCCAGCGTTGCGACTCTGCGCGGGGTTATTTTCACCGACACCAACGCTACCACAACCACCCGTCCGCAGCAGCGAGGAGAGGGATACGCTGGCCTAGGGGTGGTCAATTTCGCGGCCATCCGGTCGACCCCGCGCCCATGGGATCAAGATGGTTGGAAGTCCCCTGTCCAAGCTGAGATCCTTATTCCTGATTGTCTCCCGATGGAATTTGTAACGGAGATCGCTTTTGTAAGTAACGCGAGTCGCGCCGAAGCTGAGCGCTTGTGGGGGTGTTCCCCTCACCCGCCGTTTACCGTCAATCAGCGGTATTTTGCGGACACATGGAATGGGTCGCATGTGAGTCTTAACTTTCCGTATCTGCGGTCACTTTCAGTGACTGACCAGCAAGTTACGAAAGAAAACGTCCAGCAGAAGGACTGGCCTAACCTCACCTCGTTTCGCAGCACTTCCCCTCTGACGGCGATAGCAAAATTGTATGCACCAGCTGGCACACGAGCGCAATTTGTCTGGAAACCAACCGGCAGGGTGGACGCGACAGAGTTCGACCAATCAGCGAACTGGTCCCACTGGTCCTCTTGCTCGGCGGTTGATCTGTCTTCCGGACCTGCCGAAATTGAATACTGGATCAGGGATGTCCGGTGGGCTACGCTTTCGATTACCATAGGAAATCGAAGAGATGCCTGAGCAACAATCACTCTTCGGTCCACGGAAACTACCATCACTACCGCCTGCCCCTGACCGTAGCCGCTTCGAGGCCGCTCTTGTAGGCTGCGCGATAGGCGATGCACTTGGGTGGCCGACGGAGTTTCTCCGTGAGGGGGGCAGGCATCCCCCCTTTGAACTTCCGCTTCGACACTTCGTGGCGTGGCACAAGCTTGTCGGGGGCCGTTGGTGGGGCTATCGCGACAATATCGGACCTGGTGAGTACTCAGACGATACACAGCTTACGCTGTCCGTAGCACGGAGCATCTCGGCATCTGGTGATTTTCAACCGGATCGTTTTGCGTATTTTGAGCTGCCGCTTTGGCTCCAATACGAACGCGGGGGTGGCAGATCTATCAAGACAGCAGCACGGAATATCCTCGCACGTCGGACGGAGTGGTCACGGAACTTCTACCGCGCAGGCAAAATAGAGTACCGTCTCGCCGGAGCAAACGGTGCCGCAATGCGGAACCTTCCCATTGCGCTGGTATCCTCTGGGAACTCCGAACGCCTGATCCGGGATTCCTTTCTGAACTCCATTACGACGCATGGTCACCCACGCGCAATATTTGCTTCGATTCTGATGGGTGCGGCAATACAGTTTGCCCTCCATGCCGAGAATGATCGTGAGGGTATGTTGCATCACCTCCGTGAAACCGTTGGTTCCGTGGGAGGGGCAATTAAAGGGGATCGACGAATTGGTAATTGGATCGAGGCGTGGGAGAAGTCGGGTAAATTGCAGAAGGGGGGATTTGGCGAGGCCGCGACAGCAGTTGTTCGAGAGATTTACACGTACCTCGACGATATACCGAGCTACCGTGATCGACCTGCATCGGAATACTATAGAAGGGTTGGTGCACTCGCATCCGAAACAAGAGGCTCTGGAGTCGCAACTGCTTGTGCTGGCATTTTCCTATTCTTGAAGAACGAACTGGACCCGGCGCAGAGCATCTACGCTGCGGTGAACGAACTGGGAAGCGATACGGACACAATCGCCGGATTTGCAGGAAGCTTAATCGGCGCACGATATGGCATGAGAGGGTTGCCGACCGATCTCGTTAACGGCATCCAGGATCGCGGTTACCTATTGAAGATCGCCCAACATCTTCACGCAATCGCGGCCATGGAAACTGGCCATCAAGCACCAGATACGACACCTCTCGCCAAGGAGGAGGCATTCCTGAGGATACTTGCTTGGGAGATGGGCCTCTATGAGATGTTCTGGGATGCAATCGACGCTGGGGGTTCTGTAGTACATCCGACGCTTGGCCGTGGCCGTATAATCTCCAAGGATGTGCGAACGCTCCAGCGCGAGGGATATGCTGCGAAGCTCATTCATATATCTTTTGACTGCGGTCAGACGTGCGTGTTTCATTCGCGTGTCAAAGATGAAGAAGTAGCCGAAAGCTTGGCCTCTGATGTGGAGAAGGCACTTTACGGCAGGTCCGCTGGACGTTGAATTGAAGCTTCGCCTGCGCATTTACGCTCTCCCGCCCCGAATAACTCTAAGCTGGAACCCTCGCGGGCTCGGGCGCGTCGGCGTCGGCGGTACCGGCAACGTCGGCGCCGGCTTCGGTGCGGACAACGCGGCGTCGATCAGCTCGCCAATCGTCCAAATGTGCTTGGTGATACCCAACGCCATGGCGGGCGTGGTGCGCAGCGTCTCGTGGACCCGGCACAGGTTGTAGTGCGCCACGTGCAACGAGACGGCCGCCTGATGATTCTCGAATTTCTTCGAGAAGCCGTTCGTCAGCCGGGTAAGGCGGCGCATCGCCATCCGGTTCGTCAGGTTGAAGCGTTCCACATAGCTGGTAGAGATCAGGTCTTCGTCGGGGTTGCCGAACACTGGCTCCTTCTCGATGCTTCTTATCCGGCCTGGTGAGTAACGGGTTGCACTGTCGTTTCCCGGCGTGGCTTGGTACACCTTGATCAACTGCGCGAAGTCACAGCCAAGGCCACCACCGAACGCCTGGCGGATCGCCCCAATGTACGGCGCGTACCCATCGGCCGTGATTTGGGGGCGATTGATGGTACGGGCGCGGAGATCCGCGGCGAGCGCCAGGGCGTTCTCGCTGGTGCGCTTGCCGACCACGTAGCTGATGACAGCTTTCTGCGTCGCGGCAAAGGCCGTGAACACCCACATGTCGCCGTAGTAGGCCGGATCACTTTCCTTCACCCGCTTCTGCTTCTTGGCGATGAACGCCCATTGTTCATCCATTTCAACCAAGCCGACTTGCAGATCGTGCATCAGCCGGTCGTGCAGGTGGGCGCAGCCTTCACCCACGCGCACGGCCAACCTCATGATGCTGTCGCGGTGGGCGCCGCTCAGGCGTTCGATTGCGCGGATGGAGCAGCCCTCGGTCAGGGCGCCGATGATCTCAATTTGCTTCTCGGGACGTAGCACGTACATGGCGGACTCCTCTCGTGCCCACCGACGTGCTACGCTTCTCTTGCCTCAGAGCCTTGCGCGCATGCCGCGTGGGGTTCGCGCCCCGTCCGAAGTTCCCGCTTCGGGCGGGGCGAGGTTTCGTTGTCGTTTCCATCTAGAAACTATATATATACTTTCCGCAACAAAGTCAAGCGAGAAAGTGCTTGATTTTATCCATTTCGTATGCATATAGTATCCTCATGCCACGGCCGAAGACGCCAAGGGCGCAACAGAGGGGAGAAACCATTCAGGTGAAGGCGACACGCGAACAGAAGCGTATCCTTACGGACAAGGCTAGGCGCGCCAACCTGTCCCTTTCAACTTGGTTGCTCAATGCCGGACTTGCGGCGGAAGCACCGCCCGGCCCAAAGCCATGACCGGACAGCGCTTCCACGATCTTCGGAGTTCAGCGTCTTCTCGCACGGTCGCCATTGAACCGCACTGGGATCACCTCCCCTCGGATGACCTGGCGCTAGGAGCGTTTGCGCACAACGAGACGGAACGCCTTCAACCCGAACTGATAGGCGTACAGCCGCCGACGTGCGCCACGGTGCCAGAAGTGCCGAACGTAAATGATCTCGAATCCATCTGGGATAGGTTTGTCGTGTTGCATGGATACAAGCCTTTCGCTAAGGCCGACCAGCAGCACGGTCGAAAGCCTGGAGGCGTTCGTATCGGCGCGTTGGCTGGTCGGACGTTTCGGCCTGGGGTGCAGATCGCAACTGCACCCCAGGTGCTTTCAAATCAGACCTAGCTAGCTAGGATTTAACGCGGACTTCTCACGCGGTCGGCCAACCGCACAGCAACCACACCTCCTCCCCCGCACCCAGAATTATGCGGTTGGCATTTGACGGACGGCCCTGAGTGAGATAGGCTCCAGATACCCCTATCGGGAATGCCTACAATCTGGCGTCCGATAATCTTTATGCCGCCGCCTACGGGCGGCGGCGCTGTTTCATCAACGTAACGTTATGCTTTGCTCGCTCCCGTTCGTCCCAGCGGGCTGCCGTAATCCTAGGCACCGGTGCCTGGAATGGCTCGCCCGTCTTTTGCCACTTCAGCAAACCGAATGTCGCCGGCGCGACCTGTTCAAACGTATTGTGATCCTTCACCATTTTAGCCAAACGGGATGTAAGACCCGCCTTCGTAACTGCGTGACCACGTGTGACAGCTTGGCGTAAGATCTCGTCAACGTGCAATGGTTGGCCTGCATCCTCCAAAATATCAATCGCGAGCCCCATGCTTGAATCTGGATCTATAAGGCCGCGCCGCGGGCTTCGGTGCTCCACCTCATTTTCGGAGAGGACGCGCACCGCTGACTCAAGGACCGCCACCTCATGACGGACCAGCCGTAGCCGGTCTGAGGATTCGGAGTCGTCTTCCGCTGTTACCAAGGCGCGACATTCTTCGCGCTTGGTTCGCAGAAGTTTTTGAATGTCCCACATCACCCTTCCACCACCGCCCCGATATTTAGCAAGCGTCATCTTGCGTTACAAGACTTCGCGTTCACTTGACGCACGTGACGCAAGTTGTCCACAGCGAAATTACAACAACTCTTGAGGCCGCCGACAAAGCTGGCGAATGGTCCGATAAGCGAGCCTATCGTATCCACAGTTCATCCACAGGTACTGGGCTCGTAGATCGCGGGAAGCGACTTCTTCGTTGCAAACAGATTAGCGACTCAGTACGCTCTGGGCGCCGTTCGCTACGACCTAGAGGCGGCGGCCGAACGACGGCCCAGCGGCCCCTGAGCCTAAAACAGCGAGGCCCAGGCTCAGGGCCGCTGGCTTCACCGCAAACTAGGACACTCACGCTCCCAAACCCGGACACTGGGGCTCAAAGCCGGACAGTACCCGACAGCACGGAAAGCTTGCTATTCAACGGCAAAGAGGAGTACAAGAACCAATCTCGTACAAGGAAAGGATCGACCATGGCAACCGTGCCGGCGTACCATACCGATTCTCCCGAGTATCCGCCACAGCACCGGGAGGTTTACCACGATAAGAACACCTGCCCGGACGGGAAGCGCATCAAGCCCGAGCATCGCAAAAGCGGGACTGGGAATAAGAAGCACTGCCTTGAGTGCGACAAGGTCAGCTAGCGTAGTCGCCTGCGAAACGTGATTTCCCAATGCGGGCCAGTCGGCTCGTTCACGTCGAGCACGTCCCATACCCGGCGTAGAGAGCGAACCGGGAGCCCGTAGGCGAGACAGATTCCGAGGGCGCGCCACCCCGCCTCTGGCGTGCCGTAGAACGCAACCGTGGGTTCGGGATAGGCATGGCCTGCCCCGCCCTCACAGGACTCGCACGTTTCGATCGCGTGCGCCTGGAGTCGTTCGACCGCTTGCCTGATGCCAGGATCGATTTGGCCAGGGACGGGGCGCGCCGGTGGGGGTTCGCGTTCAAGGCTATCCTCGAATTTGGCGGGCGCAGATCGTGCGGTATGCAAGATGAGCCCTCGCGTATTTCTCCGTGTTGCGACGTCTTTTGTCCGCCGCAAGGATCGCCGTTTGGTTTGCGTGGATTCCAATTTAGGACACTCGCGATTTCAGATTAGGACACTGAGCCCCGGAAGCCCTCAGTTTAGGACAGCACCGCCCGGAACCAACGCGCCAGCCTATCCGTCGGCGAACCTGTTGATTCCTGACCACTGTCTACCCCGAGACGCTGCCCCCCGTTCGGCAGCCGCCTCGAAGTCCCCCCTCCAAAGCGCGCTCGGGACATCCGGTGGGTAAACTTGCCCAGGAGCCGATGAAACCGGGCCGCACGGCTTGCTTGCGGTCAGCGTGTTGCATGAGATGGGGCAAGGGGGTTAGGAGACTGAGGCGTTGGCACCATGAGCGGAGTTGCATCAACCGTGAGAGCGGCACGCTACATCGCCATCGCGCTGCTGGCTTGCGGGCCGGGGGCGCTTGTGGGCGCACACTGCGCATCGGCTTCGACGGTCGCGGCACAGCCTAGCGCCGGATGCCGCGCCAAGAGCGTGGAGCGCAGCCGGGAGTTACACCGCACCATCGATGTCGGCGGTGTGCAGCGCACTTACATCCTGGACGTTCCCGAACGCGTTCAGCCACACGCCCCTGTGCCGCTGCTCTTCGATTTTCACGGGTTCGGGCACAGCGCCGCGGGCTTGTGGCGGGCGTCGAAGTTCCGCGAGCTGGCCGCACGCGACGGCTTCATCACGGTGTATCCCGACGGCTTGCCGGTTCACCTGCTGGGGCGCGACGCACCCGGCTGGGAGATCTTCACCACTGCCGGCAATCGCGACCTGGCTCTCACCGCCACGCTCCTCGATCGGCTCGAAAGCGAATACTGCATCGACGAGGCGCGCGTGTTCGCCACCGGATTTTCCAACGGCGCCTTCTTCACTCACCTGCTGGGCTGCACCATGGCGGACCGTTTCGCCGCCATCGCACCGGTCAGCGGCGGACTCATTACCACGCCATGCGCGCCGGCCCGTGGCGTGCCGGTGCTGATCCATCACGGACGCCACGACGCGCTGATTGAGGTGCAACAGGGGCGTAACGCGCGTGACGCTTGGATCGACAAGGATCAGTGCCACGAGCCCTCCGAGACGGCCCGCGAAGGCATGCGAATTCCTCGGGAAGAACACGCGAGCAACGGCTGCGAATGGAGCCACCATTGCCGGGATGGCGCCGAGGTCGAGTATTGCGAAGACGACGGCGAGCACCGGTGGCCGGTAGAAGCGACCGAACGGATTTGGAATTTCTTCCGGGATCATCCGATGCCGAAGCGCGGTGCTCCCGGTGCGCCAGCGCCGCAGTAGGCAACCAAGGCGGTGCGCGACCAGACGACCAAGGAGCCGTTCCCGAATTTCGAGGATCCGCCGCGCATCGTCGCTGCCGCCTTCCAGCGCGGCCTTATCGCTCGGTCCATGTTCCAGTGTGTGGCGTTGTCACCGCCGCTGATCTGCACCAAGGCGGACATCGACCGCATAGTGGGCATCCTGCAAGAGGTGTGGCCGGCAGCGGAGAGAGACATCCTAGCTGCGGGTCACTGAGGCCCTCGGCCCGTCATCGCTGCGTCAGCCGAGCGCGGCGCGACAAATGTGAAGCGCGCCTGCCGGCGCGGCCCGCCGGCCGAGCCCGGCCCTCTTCCTGCAACCTTGGAAGATACTCAAATGGACCACGACGCGCGCAAGCGGGCGGCGATATCGATGCGCGCGGGCCCGCCGGGCTCGGCGGTGTCCGTCGTGCGGACCGCGGCGCGCGTGTAGCGCTCGAAGTGCTGCAACAGCTCATCCGGAATGAAGCGGGTGCGCGGGGCGTAGACGTGGCGGTCGCCGAAGCGGCGCTGCTCACGGGTGAAGAAGCGTAGCGGATGGATGAGGGAGAGATGGTCGCGGGCGCGCGTCATGGCGACGTAGAGCAGACGCCGTTCTTCTTCAATTTGCTCCTCGTTGCCGGTGGCCATGTCGGACGGGATACAGCCGTCGGCGACGTTGAGCACGTACACCACGTCCCATTCACGTCCTTTGGCGGAGTGAATGGTCGACAGGATCAGATAATCGTTATCCAGGCGCGGGACGCCCGCCTCGTCTCCGGTGACGTCTGGCGGGTCGAGCGTCAGCTCGGTCAGGAAACGCTCACGTGAAGGATACGCGGCAGCGATCTGTTCCAGCTGGTCGAGGTCGCCGGCGCGTACCTGTGCCGCCTCGTAGAGGCGCTCCAGATGCGGCTGATACCAGGCGCGCACCATCTCGAGCTGTGCGGGCCACGGCGTCGCCGCCTTACACAAGCGCAGCAGCAGAGCGCAGAAGGGTGGCCAGTCCTCGGCCGCGGCGGCGGGAGGAACGAAGGCGCACAGGGCCGCGACATCGAAAGATCGCGACGCGAGGTGTTCCATGGCGGCGCGCGCGTTGGCCGGTCCCATACCGGGCAGCAACTGCAACACGCGAAAGGCGGCCAGCGAGTCGCGCGGATTCGCGGCCCAGCGCAGCAGCGCCAGCAAGTCTTTGACGTGCGCCGCTTCGAGGAACTTGAGACCACCGTATTTGACGAACGGGATGTTCCGCCGTCCCAGCTCCAGTTCCAGCTGATCGCTGTGATGCGTCGCGCGCATCAGCACCGCCTGGCGTTTGAGGTCGATGCCCATCTCGCGATGCTCCAGGACCTGCTCGACGACGTATTCCACCTGTGCGCTTTCGTCCTCTGCGGTCACCCAGACGGGGCGCTGGTGCGAGCGCCGCGACGAGAACAGCTTCTTCGCGAAGCCTTCACGGGCGAGCCCGATGACGGCATTGCAAGCGGTGAGGATAGGCTGTGTCGAGCGGTAGTTGTGCTCGAGCGCTATTACCGCCGCCGGGGGATCGAATTGAGAGGGGAAGTCGATGATGTTGCGCACGGTGGCGGCTCGAAAGGAGTATATCGATTGCGCCTCGTCACCAACAACCGTGAGGCCGCGCCCGTCGGGCTTGAGCCCGAGCAAGATCGCCGCTTGCAGCGCGTTGGTGTCCTGATACTCGTCGACCAGGACGTGATCGAAGCGCGCGCGCACTGCTGCGGCCAAACCTACATCCGCCATCATCGCCTGCCAGTAAAGCAGTAGATCGTCGTAGTCCAAGACGTTTCGCGCCTGCTTGCCGATGACGTACGCCTGAAACAAGGCGCGCAGTGCGTCCGCCCACATCGCGCACCACGGGAACGTCGTCGCCAGCGCCTCGTCGAGCGGGCGTTGGGTGTTGGTCACACACGAGTAAATAGCGAGACAGGTCCCCTTCTTGGGGAAGCGCCGAGATTGGCGCGAAAATCCCAACTCGTCGCGCAGCAGGTTCATCAGGTCCTGGGAGTCGGCGCGGTCGAGCACGGTGAAAGAGGGCGACAGCCCCACGGCATCCGCGTACAGGCGTAACAGACGATTGCCGATGCTGTGAAACGTTCCTGCCCAGCGGATCTGCCGCGCGCGCGCCGGTGAGCAGGCCGCGGCACAGATCTGCTGCGTCCGCCGGGTCATCTCCTGTGCGGCACGCCGCGTAAACGTGAGCAGCAGAACGCGTTCGGGATCCGCGCCGTGCAGCAGGAGGTGCGCCGCGCGATGGGCGATTGTGTTCGTCTTGCCGCAGCCGGGGCCGGCAATGATGAGCAACGGCGGCCCGGGCCGCGCCTCGGCTTCGCCGATGCCGTGTTCCACCGCCGCGCGCTGCGCCGCATTGAGCGCATCCAGATACGTCACCGCCACCACTCCACCTCCTATGCGCGTGTGGGCGCACGGAGCGGAAATCGTAAGGCGAATGAGTGGCGAAAGCAACCCTGGGGGGCGGACCCAAATCCGGCGCTAACGCACCGGCGCGCGCGATCCGGCGCGTTGGGCGCCGCTGCGGGCGGCTGACGCCGGCCGGGCGGCCCGCTGTGGTCGGCGAGTGGGCCGAGCCAAACTG
>JBEKBJ010000118.1:0-15926 GCA_050015455.1 Binatia bacterium | reverse complement strand
CCCTCCTACCGCACTCGCCACTTGCCGCCGCTTGACTTGCCCGATTCAAACAGCGATCACGCTACTAAACCGGACAGAATTTCCGGAAAAAAGCGGACACAATTTCCGGAACCCACAGACGAAAAGGTTGTGCTCGACGTAGTGTTCAGACCAGGCCCTCCAGGTGGCCACGTTCCTGCTACGGAGGGCCGATCGCTTCCCAAAACCGGCACGCTGAATCGTCGCCAGACACGTCCCACCGACAGTGATCGTCACGTGCCGACGACGTATTCTGCCCCCGGAGCGAAACGAAGTTCCACACAATTCGCAGACGGCCATCCGACGCCGTGGCGGGATACGTACCAATTGAAGGATCTCCCAACCCTTCACGGCAGCATCGAACGACCTGCAGTGAGCCATGGCCAGGACATTACGCGTGAATATTTCGTGCTTGCTCATTGTCCAACGCCGGCAGAGAGCCGGCCGCTGCACGCTTTCGCATCAGGCTAGTGGGCAGCTGACCAGTTGCTGTGTGTCGATAAGCCCATCGAAGTAACACGCGAGCCGCTCGATGATAGGTGGATGACGAATCAACAGCCCCACCTCAATGTTCCGCTGCTGCGCAGCTTGCGTGAAGTTCGCTGAGGTGATCAACGCAGCACTTCGATCAACGATGACACACTTCGCATGCAGGCTCGATCGGTGCTCGTGGTCGGCGGACAAGGAACGTGGGTCGTAGAAGAGATCCGGTACAAGGGGCCAAGGCCAGTGTTTCCCCCTGAACTCCAGGGCGAAGCGACGGACGATCTCCGAATCGAGCGACGTGTCTCCCGGTCTTCTCGGAATATCCAAGCAGAACACCACTCGAAGGGCCCTGCTCGCTGCCATCCTCGCCGCGAGCGGTGCGAACAGGCTCTGTGCGTTGTGGACGGCGTAGCCGACCAAGAGGATCTCTCGCATCGCTTCGCTGATCAGTGTTCGCATCGTGGCGGCGGTGTCGCTGGTCGGCACCCCGGGAACGTCTGGACCCGAGATGACCAGCTCGATGATCTTCGCGGGATCAATTGTCCTCTCGCGCGCGTCGGCGATCGCTTCCGCGATGAGCGCAATCTGCGCAGGGGACATTCCGATGTCGTGGAACGACTGCAAACACACTTCTACCTCCGCTGCGACAGGCCCGGCAATTTGAGTCACCGCATGGTGCGACACGCCGAGCGACAACGGCCCCGACCGCAGCGACGCAGCAAGCGCCCGGAGCGCCGCCGTCGGGAGGGCATGCAGCGCCTGCGTCATACGCCGATCTGGTCAAAACACTCGCAGCCGAGCGCCTCGACGGTCGGTACCACCAGCGCCCGGTCGAGGAAGTCGTTGCGCTGCTCGCACGACGTTTCGGAGATCAGCAGGCAGCCGTGGCAAGCGCTCCCGAGCAGCGGCTGTTGGTCGTGCGGTGCTGGGACGTGGAACGCACAGACGGGGTCGTTCGAACACAGCGCACCCATCTCCAGTGCCCGCGCTAGGTGACGTCGAATCTCTCGCCCGGCGAGTGCCAGCCCGCCCAACGTTCCCTCCGCATCGGACGAGCCCGTGTAGACGAGGATGCCGTAGCGCCCCGACACCGCGTAGATCCGCTCGCGGAGCGAAGAAGCCGGATACCCGCACTCAAGAGAGATCGCGGTCAGCAGCAGGTGAGCGAGCGAGTGGAGCATGTAATACGGCAGGCCCGGAAACTCGCGCGAGCTCGCTTCGTGATCCGCCCTCCAGAGCTCGAAGCCTTGGCGGAGCTGCCTGCCGCGCTCTTGCGCCACAAGGCAGAGCAGGCGAAAGCACGCCTGATGCTCGGTGCCGGTTACCAAGACAATCGGTTAGTCTGCGCCGCCGCCGATGGCCGGCCGTGGAACCCCAACTCCTTTAGTCATAATTGCGCTTCTTTTCTCCATCGGGCAGGTTCAGGAGTCGGGTTCCATGGCCTTCGCCATACGCACGCGACCCAACTTCTGAGGCAGGGAGTACATCCAAAGGTAGTCAGTGAACGGCTCGGTCACTCCACCGTCGGCATCACACTGGATGTCTACAGCCACGTCTTACCCGGTATGCAAGAAGAGGCAGCACGTCGGATCGAGTCGGCGCTTCGTGCTGCTCTCGCCAAGGAAGGACGCGAGTGAAATGTTTGCAGAATGTTTGCAAAACTCGCTTTGCGGCGGTAACCCACAGTGCACCAGGAGAGCACGATCCCCGATAATTCCAGCAGTTAAGAACCCACGGAGGAGGATGGGGCCCGGTGGCCTCCCCGGTCTTCAAAACCTTTCTTAGCCTTCAAAATCAAGGCTTTTCGAGACTGCGCGTGCAGTTCTTGTGGCTGGAGTGGTGTGGAATGAGGCGTGTTGTGGTAGATTTAGGGCACAACATCGGGCACAACTTCTGAACCCATGCGCCGCGGCTAGGTAGGCCACCGAAAAGCCGGACACCGTCGCCGGCCTGCCGCGGCGCTTCAATTCGACGGAGCATCAGGACGGAGGTGCGAGGTGGCGAAACGAGAGCACAATAAGCAAGAAAGCGAGCCAGGCAAGCGGGCCACTAGGAAAAAGATCCCACTGCGACCTCCTCCATTATCGACGTATCTTTCCTATGCTGAGCCGAAGCTCAAGAAGATCATCGCTGCCTCTGAAAAGCGTCTCGCACCATATGGAATTGCGTGCGATGCGTGGCGTAGCCTCTCCCCCGTGGGGGGCGGCCGCGGCTTTGGTGTGCCGCCCGGGATGGAAAACGTGAACTCCGAGGCGTGGGATGCACTCCAAGAAAACACCCTGGCGCACCATGCGCTTGATGTGTGGAAGAACACGCGGAGGCCTCTAGGGGATACCCCGCAACGTGTCGTGGAGGGCTTAAAGCAGCGCTATCGGGAGTATAAGGGGCGGCAGAAGAGCGCGGCCAAGCGGAGAGAGGAGCCCGATCGGCACCGCACTAAAGCTGCGGATATTTGGAAGGCTGACTCAACACTCGGAGTGACGGCTGTAGCACGTAAGGTGATGAACGGGCTGCGCTGCTCAGGTCGAAAACCCCCCTGCGAGTTGCGCAACGTCCGCGACAACATAAAGGGTCTCCACCCTTCCAAAGCGCCACACTGACGGTTACGCCCCCCCAAACCGTCAAGCCTACACGCGCAATATCTAGACAGTTAGGAGTAACTGCCTACAGTGCATCGTGATGACTACCGATGCGCTGTTCTTTTCGGTCTCCGAAGTCGCGCGCCGACTTGGGCTGAGCGCCACCCGCGTGCGTGAAATCATCGACTGCGGACAGCTGGAGGCTGAGCGGACTGCGGCGGGCGTGCGGCTCGTCCGGGGCACACATCTGGATGAGTACGCCCGCCGGCGGGGTGGTGGAGCGGATGCGGGCCGGGGCGGCGCGAGCTGAGGGCACTACTGAGCAGGCGCCGCGGGCCGCGTTGGCGGCGCCGATCTCGGAGCGCGCGCTTATTGCTGCCGTTATCGAGGCGGACGCACGCCGTGCGAATGGTGAGGACGTGCCCGATGTTTTCACCCTGGTGGACGGCGACTCGCTGACCGGAGCGTTCTCGGATGCGACCTCGCGCCGGGTGTGGGAAATCTTATCCGACCGCAGGCACCGCGGCGAGCCGGGTGATTTGGTTTCCACTGGTGTGGCTCTGCGGCATGCACTGCGGGCCGAAAACTTGCCGTTCGGTGGCAAGATTCTGCTGGCATCGGACGTCATGACATGGCTTGAGACCTTGGTCGAGAAGATCGAGGCCCTAGCTTCTCTGCCGTCACAGGCTGAAGCATACGCGCAAGAGATTCGCGAGGCCGCAGACCGCCGAGAACGGCTCCGCACCGCTCGTGCTCTTGCCGAGCAATTGGAATCGGATCTGCGGCCGCTGGCCACGTGGTACGCGGATCTCGCTGCGCCGTTGGCGCGCGGCACGGTTCAAAACCTAGAGCCGGCACGAACGCCGCTGCTCGTGCAGATGTCTGACGTCCATACCGAGAAGGTAGAGTGGTTGTGGTATCCGCGGTTGCCGCTGGGCAAGCTGTGCCTGTTGGGTGGAGACCCGGGCATAGGCAAGGGCTTCTTTGTTGCAGGGCTGGTGGGCTGCATCACAACAGTCGGCGGCCACTGCCCGGACGGCGCGCCGTCCATCGATGGCGACGTGATTCTCTTGAATGCGGAGGACGGCGCCGGTGACACGATTCGGCCGCGGCTCGTGGCGGCTGGCGCCGACCTCTCCCGCGTCCATTTGCTGACTGGCTACCGAGATGAGAGCGCACCCGACAAAACGCAGGAGCGTTACATCACCCTGAAAGATGTCGACGTGCTGCGGGATGCACTGCGCTTGATCCGACCGCGTTTTGTGAACCTCGATCCCGTGCAGGCCTATCTCGACCCAAAGTCGGATATGTACAGGCCAAACGAAGTCCGACCGTTCTTGGCCGCGCTCTCTCGGCTGGCGGACGAGTATCGCTGTACTATCCTGTGTAGCGGCCATCTTACCAAGGGCTCGCGTGACCGGGCGCTTTATCGCTTGCTCGGCAGCATCGACTTTGTCGCAGCAGCTCGAAGCGTCTTGCTGATCGGACTCGATCCAAACGACCCAAACCGGCGCGCGGTGGCGCACGCCAAGCCAACAGCTTGGGCACCGAAGGCACCGACCCTCGCCTTTACGATCGAAGATAATCGGGTGCTCTGGTCTGCCGAGCCATGCGACCTAACGGCGGAAGCACTCACCGCGCCGGACACCGCAGGACTCCAGCACCACACGAAGGTCGCGGACGCTGTGACCTTCCTCGAAGTAGCCTTGTCACAAGGCCCGCGTGAATACCGGCACCTACTTGAAGAGGCGGAAACCGCCGGCTTCGAAAAGCACCACCTGATCCGTGCCAGCAAGAAGTTGAACATCATCAGCGAGGGTGGCGGCTTCCCGCGGCGCACCACATGGCGACTCGCCACCCTAAACACTGCTGTCACTGCAACAAGTGTAACGGCTGTCACGACTGACAGCGGTGACGGTGGTGACACTAGTAGTAGTAGTAACAGACTTTGTGATACGCGCGCGCGCGAGGGATGATGCCGCCGTCGCCGAGGAGCGCTTCGAATGACCGCACAAACGCTGCTCGAGGCCCTGACTGCTCGTGGCGTCCAGCTGATCCTGGACGGTAGCGGGATAGTGGCCAAGCCGGCGTCACGGCTGACTGATGCCGATCGCCAAGCCATCCGGGCCTGCAAGGCTGAGTTGCGTCGGCTACTGGAACAGGGCGCCGCGCCCGAGGCCACCCGGCCGGCGAATGTTGCCCACAATGCCGATCTACTCGACGCCAGTGACCCGGCCGCCGTGCTGCTGCACAGCAGCGTGCTCAACCACGCGGTGTGGCTCGTGGCAGATGCCGCCGTATTGACCGAACATCCGGACATCGAGGCGAGCGGCTTCCCGGTTTTCTTCTTCGATGAAGTCGAGCGGTTGCGTGCGTTGACGCCCGATGAACTGCGGCAGCTGTGCATGGTCAAGGCCGCGTTTCCCGGTGCGAGGATGGTGCAGTGAACCGCAGCAACGGCGCCGAATCCGGCGACATGGTAGCACGCGAAGCCGGGCACACGATGGGCACAAGGCCACCGGAACATCGCGACTCGGTGAAGGAATCGGACGGGCCACCGGTTCACACAACCGTTGCGCCGCGGTTGTTTAGCGTCGAATCGGCGGCTCAGTACCTGTCTGTCAGCAGCTGGAGCATTCGCGACTACGTCGCCAGCGGCCGGCTTCCTTCCGTGCAACTTCCCGCACCGAGGGGGCAGGGGCGCACCATGCGGCGGGTGTTGGTCGACGTGCGCGACCTGGACGTGTTCATTGAAAGCTCGAAGGGGCGCCAGCCATGACCACGAATCAGCCGACGCCGACCGCACCAGCGCCATCGTACCTGCTGCACTGCCGCACATGCGGTGCCGGCTTCTTCGGCATGCTGGAGAAGCTCGCGCATCAAGAGCGCTGTGGTCAGCCCGCCCGCCCGCCGGCGAAGCGGCGGAAAAAGGACCGGACTAGGCCATGAGTACCCGCACGGAAGACGGCAACCGCCCGCCAGGTAGGCCGCCGAAGCACTACGCGCGATGGCTTGCACGCCGGCTGAAGGAAAACGGACTCGACGGGCGCACCGGGCCGGCGAAGCTACTCAAGATGCGCGCCGACGAACTGGCAGACGACGCCGGGGGCTGGCCTAACCTGAGCAACCGTGAATGCGTGCTCGTGCAGCGCACTGCGGCGCTGATTCTACTCTGTGAGACGATCGAGGGCCACGTGTTCAGTCAGACGACGCCGTTTACTGATAGCGGCGAGCTGCTCGCGGTGCTCAGCAAGAATTACATCGCCTACAGCAACACGGTGCGGCTCAACCTGCTGGCGCTGGGCTTGAAGCCCGACAAGGCGCCGAGGGTGCCGACGCTTGAGGAATACCTGGCAGCCAAGGCCGGCGGCGGAAACGGCACGCCGGGCAGCGCTGGCGGCCCGCAGAGCCACGAGCGCGCCACGGTGCAGGCCGAGGCACCGGCCGGCGGGGAAGGTACGGCATGAGCGAGCCAAGCTGTATCAACCTGCAAGAACGGTTCGGCAAGCGCTATCGCGTCAGCTGGGAAGCGGGGGGAGCCACGCGCTACCAGTGGCCGGAGGCCGACCGGCCATGGCTCATGGAGATCCGGGGCCGGCGTGGCGTGGTCTACCCGGTCGGCGGTGAGATCCTCACGGCCGTGGGCACCGGCGCGCGCATCGGTGCCAAGCTGAGGGCGCTGCCATGTATCCGGTCGGCCCGCGGTGAGCTCGAGGTGGTGGTCACCTTCCACGTCGACCATGTGCCGGCCGTGCTCGGGCTACTCAAGCCGTACCGGCGCCGGCAGGTGTCCGAAGCCGCGCGCGAGCGGTTGGCGACAGTCGGCGCCCGGTTTCGATTCAGCGCTGGGCACGGCGTACAGAGCGAGCAGGCCGGGCTAGAATCGACGCAAACGCCGGCCAGGGCCATCGGTGCAGGGGGCAGCCATGCCCTTTGATATGGACTGCAGGGACCGTGGCGAACCGGCCGGCGGCGCATCGGACGCCATGCGGCAGCTAGATCGGCTGCAGGAAGCAGCCGAGCAGCTGGGGGCGGCAGAACTGAGCGTCTTGTTGACCGTAGCTGAGCGGCTGTTAGTCGGCCGTCAGCGTTACGGCGCGCTGCACCCGGACACGGACCCACGGGACTTCCGCAAGGAAGCCTTCGAAGAATTGGCGGATGCTGCCGTGTACCTCGCGGCGGCCCTGATGAAAGGTCCGCGATGATCCACGCTCAGAAGGTGGCGGCGCTCCTACAACTCGTTCGGCAAGCGAATAGTGAAGAGGTCGAGTTGCTGCTGGAGGTGGCGCAATGGTTGCGCGAGCACCGTGAAGCGCTCGCCACGCCTCCGAAGCCCGCCGAAGTCTTAGGACATGGAATGGCGCTGCTGGCCGCAGCGCGACGATGAGGAGGAATGGAAAATGGGGAAATGTAGAATGCCGGCCGCATTGAGGGCGGCGGCGCTGGCTCTTTTGCTTGTGGTAAATTTGCCACAACCTATCGCCTCGGCGACGCCGACACCGGACTCTAACGCTGGGCTTCTGGCTTGGAACGCGACTTGTCCGACACCGCCGTGCGATCTGGGGGGCGCGATCCCTGTAGCTCCTAGCACGAATGATCCCGGGCCCGGTGGCGGCCTGAAAACCGTCTCGTGCAGCACGGTTTCTGGGGAAGCGAGCATCGATGTGGTTTGCAAAGTGGCGGGAAGTGTCGACTCGCCTGAAGTCGTTCTCGCGACGCTGACAGGCTCGGACTGTGAAACACCAGGGAACTGCGTGACGACCGTGAGCACCTGGTGCGATCGGCTTCACCCGCGGATCACGGTGTGCTCCAGCTGTGCCGTGTCGTGCTGGTTCAGACAGGACCACAGTGACCAGTAATGAGCTTCGGTGACGACGTGCGCGACCGGGAGCCGGGTGCGGGGGCTGCGGTGACCATCCTCGACGCGATGAGCGATTCTCAGCTCTTCGGTCCCTACTTCCCGGACTCGACTTGGCATTCCTGGCGCGTGTTCCTCGCGGCGCTGTTCGGACTGCCCATTTCCGAGGCCGACTTGCCGCTGTACCAGCAGTGCACCGGCCGCACGAAGCCACCGACAATGCCCGCGATTGAGGCCTATATGCCGGTCGGGCGCCGTGGCGGTAAATCGAGGATCGCTGCACTGATCGCGCTCTTTCTGGCGGGCTTCAAGGACCACCGGGAATTTCTGGCGCCTGGTGAGGTGGGCACGCTGCCGGTGATCGCATCTGACAGGAAGCAGGCGCGCACAATCATGCGCTACCTGACCGGGCTGATCAACGCGGTGCCGATGTTGAAGGCTATGCTCGCGTCTGAGCCGACCAAAGAGAGCATCGAATTCACCAACCGAACCGTGATCGAGGTAATGACGGCGAGCATCGCTGCGGTTCGAAACTACACCATCATGGGCGCCGTCTGCGACGAGCTGGCCTTTTGGTGCACCGACGAAGACGGGGCCAATCCCGACACGGAGATCCTGAACGCGCTTTCACCGGGCATGGGCACGATTCCCGACGCGATGTTGATCTGTCTTTCGAGCCCGTATGCCAGGCGTGGCGCTCTCTGGGAAGCCTACCGTGAGCACTTCGGGCGCGACGATGACGAGGTGCTCTGCTGGCGCGCGGACACCAAAACCATGCACCCGCACGCGGCGGATTCGCGTCTCGGGCGGCTCATCGCCAAGGCGTATGAGAAAGATGAGATTGCCGCCAGCGCCGAGTATGGCGCCGAGTTTCGCAGGGACATCGAATCATTCATCAACCGCGAAGCCGTCGACGCCTGCGTGATCCGGGACCGTCACGAGCTGCCGGCGGCGCGCTATGTCAATTATTATGCCTTCGTCGACCCGAGCGGCGGCAGCCAGGACAGCATGACGCTCGCCGTCGCGCATCGTGACCGCGGCAGCGGCAAGGCGGTGCTCGACTGCGTGCGGGAGCGCCGGCCGCCCTTCAGCCCGGATGACGTGGCCGCGGAATTTGCCACGGTGGCGAAAAGCTACGGTTGCTGGACTGTCACCGGCGATCGGTACGGTGGGGAATGGCCGCGCGAGCGCTTCCGCACGGCTGGTGTAACTTACCTACTAGCGGAGCACACGCGCAGTGATTTGTACCGCAATTTACTGCCACTACTCAGCAGTGGCCAGGCGGATTTGCTGGATCACCCGCGCCTGATTGCGCAGTTGTGCAACCTCGAACGCCGCACGGCGCGGAGCGGTAAGGATAGTATCGACCACGCACCCGGTGGACACGATGACGTGATTAACAGCGCGGCTGGCGCGCTCGTGTTGGCACGTGGCCAGGCTCAGCACGGCTGGCGGCAGCAGCCATTGGTGGCATGAGATGAAACGGTAGCCGGTGCCTGGCGCATCGCGCGAATGACAAAGAGGAGTGAAGAATCATGTCAAATCAGTACATCCAAGATTCAAGCATTGGCGAGATCCGACAGGCGCCGAACACTGACCCGATTCCGGGGCAGATTTACGGCAGGCGCTCCGGTGCAGGCATCAACGACAACCTGCCGACTTGCTGCGGACTCGTCACCCTAAACGGCCCGGACGGCCTGATAACAACCTTCAGCGTCGACGCCCGCGAAATGGTCGCGTCTGGTTCCTACGAGTACGTCTAACCGGGAGTGACCATGCATACCACGAAAGAGTTGGGAGAGCTGGCGGCGCGCCATGCGGCGTCACTGGACGCCGAAGAGCGAGCCGCGGCCAAGGATTACGAAGCCGTCATCACGATCGGTGACAAGCTCACCGCGGATCTGCAGCAGCTCAATGCCGATGAGGACTTAACATCGGACGGGAAGCAGCGCCGCGCGCGCGAGCTTATTGCGGCGGCTCAGACCGAAGCCGCCAAGGTGACGGCGCCGCGGTTCCAGCGGCTCGCCGAGCAACTGAATACCGAACAGAACTGGACGGAGGATACGCTCCGGCGCCGGCTGGCGTTGGACAAGGACCCGGTGCGCGCGGCGCAGTTGGCCGAATCGTATGCGGTGACGTTGCCGCTGCGTTCAGTACAGGACCTGCAGGCGCTGCTCACCGACGCGGTGAACGCCGGGAAGATCGCCGATGCGTGGTGCATTCATGATGCGCTGGCGGCAAAGTTGCGCGAGTTGCCGCCGGAAAGTCAGCTGAGCAGGGCGCGGGCGATCGCCGAGACGATGCGCGGCGTGTGGCCGGAAGTCATGCGAGAACTGCCGGTGGCCTTCCGTCGACTACACGAGCGGCGCAAGCAGCTGGAGCATGTCTTTCACCGGCTCTCGGAGCACCGCATTGTACGGGCGCCCGCGATGTCACCGGAGAAACCGGAGAACCGCTTACGCGATGCACGCCGGGCGGCGGCGTCAGCATGAGATCCCTACCGTTAAGCGCCGTCTGGTCAACTCGGGAGATGGTGTCTCGCTAAGGTCAACACTGTCTCCTGGGGGCGGCGCAGGGCGCCGGGCCGGTGGTTCGGCGCCGCGGTGGGGCCTCTCGAAGATGAATGACGACAAGCTCAAGGAGCCGATCCCATGAACTCACTCTGGCGCACTGCTCTCGGTCAGGACCAGCAGAAGCAGATTCTGTTCACATTGTCCTTCGCCCGCGAAGACCCGGTGGCCTCGCCACACATGGCGCTCGCCGCGAACTCGTGGTGCATGAGCACTGGCGTCGCGCACGTCGTAGACCTCCGCAGCGGACGGAGAAAGCCGTTCTGGCCTTGGCTGGGGGCGTGGCCTGAGATCACAACAACGCTCCGGCCGCAGGATCACGCGGCGACGACGGCCGATGTTCAGGTCCAGATCCTCGCTGACTCGGGGCTGGCGGCCTATTTGCGCGACCACGGTGGTGCTCAGGGGGCGACGGTGCGCCTTGACCTCTGGTGCCCTGGCATCGACTTGGCGAACGTGTGGCCGCGATTCGCTGGCGTAGTGACGGCCTGCCATATAGACCGCCGCACCAGCAGCGTGACTCTCACCTTGAGCGACGGAGATCCCGATGTAGTGCAGACGTGGCCGCCGGGGCCGATCGTCAGCGACAACTTCCGGCAGGCACCTAATTGGGTGCTCAATGGCACCAGCAGGCAAACGGTGCTTGGGCCGGGGCCGGTGGGTGTCTCGTGCATCCAGATCGATGCGACCGGCAATCTGTTTTACGTGGCTGATCCTCCCTACTCTCAGTGGCCATCGGGGCCGAACGCCGTACAGGTGGGCGGTGCTCCTTACAAGTCGGGTTTTTCCTTCTCGACCGAGATGACGCCGGGCACGAGCACGTGGCCGGGCTTCAAGTACACGCAGCTCGCGCTCAAGACGGCCGCACCACAGACCGGCTTGCAGACCGCGATGGTCACGGTCTCGGGTGGAGTGGGTTACGACCCAGCAATCAGGGATGCAATCAGCTTCCTGCTCTGGAAGGGCGGTTTCGACCTGTCGCCGCGAGCTCAGGCACTACTTGCAGACTATGCCCGCGCCACCTATGGCGCCCCGCTCTCTGTGCTCGCCAACCTCAGCGGCAGCGTGCTCGATATCGTGCGGCAACAGCTTGTGCCGCAGACTCCATTTGCCTTCCGGCTGCATCGCACTCAAGCTGACCTAATCGACCTCCGAGCGACCGGCCCACAGCGTCGCGTCACGCTCGGCGCGCAGCTGGTGGTGCGACTGAGTGACCAGCAGGACGAGACGCAGAACTTGTCCATCTTCAACGCCACTTCGATCCTGTGCGGGCTCGATGAGTTCGCCTCAAGCATAAGCGGCGCGCAGTACCCTCTGTTCCGCATTCCCCGCAACAGCAGCGACGCCAACACTCCGCTCAACATCCGCGCGCTTTGCAAAAAGAGTGAGGGTGTCTACGGCAATCGGTTTCTTGACACCCCTGCCGGCGCTGGCGGCTATTCCGCTCCCGATCTAGCCGTTCTGTTTGATGCCAACGGCGTCGCTTACGACTCCCCGGCTGGGCGCATCTTGGGTGACCTCGTAATCCAGCTCTGCGCCATGGCCCACCATCCGCACAGCTATCAGGCTACATGGCTGGACGGCTACGGCTTCGACCTCGGCGACCGCGTGCTGCTCAATGACGCCAACGAGTCGCTGGTCGACGAGCCGTGCGTCGTCGTGCAGATCACAGAGTCGGTTACCGGGCCGCAGATCACCTTCCAGACGGAGGATCTGACATGATCGTGGTGGCGGGGAAGCGGGAATGATTCGAGCGAAGGCGAAAGGTACTCGAAACGAGCACCGTTCACGCCGGCTACGCGGTCCCACGGTGCCACCGCGTTTGTGGGACTTGGTCGGCGTGAGCGCAACTGACGTGGTGCTCTGCCAGGTCAAAACTCGGGATTGGCCAGGTACGGCCGAGATGGAGACGCTCAAGGAGTTTCCGGCGCCACCGAACGCCCGCAAGCTGGTGCATCGGTGGCGGGACCGGCAACGGACGCCGGACGTGCAGCAGTTATGAATGCGTTTCGCTCATGTGCGCTGAAGATAATCGCGCTCAAGAGTGTCGAAGAAGTTGCTGATGCCCTCGGGGCGGACAATGAAGATCGTGCGGACGAACTCACAAAATGCGATTTCGTAGATCTCCCGATAAGCTCTGTCGCGGGGTGAAAACTCATGTTTCAGTCCCGGCGACAGATTGTACTCAAAGCAGAGCCAGTCGCGTCTCTCCACAGGCACCTCATCCCCAATCCCGCCTGTTTTGAGGTCCGCTGCCGCGAGATCAGCGTCTGTCACCAGCAAGTCTGCAGTTGTGAACACGACGGGCAGGATAGTGACATGCTCTCCATTTCTGAACAGACGCGAATTCTCAACGTTGCGCTGAAAGAAGTTGATCATCCCGTTCAAACCCTTCATGCACTGAGATGCTGCGTCCTCGATATCGTCCCTTCCCCCTCCCTTATTGCTTCGCGTAGCGACAACCCCAATCTGGTAAACGTCATGACTGGTCCCAATGGACCAGCCCATCGACTCCACGGAGTCGGGATCGTCAAATTCGAACGTGATCCGTTCAGCGACGACATCAAGACCGGTGGCGTGCCTTCTCGAATACTTCGCCTTGGCGAAGCACCAGCGCGCGCCGAGAGCGCGCTTGCATTCGGCCGTGATGAAGCAGTCTCGGTTTCCATACCTGAGTACAAAGTCAATGCGCGTGCCGTAGCCCTTAGTCTCGACGGGGAATTCGGCTACCTCAAACCACCAGCCAACTACCCGCTTTGGGCGGTCTTTCTCGCACAGGTCCAACACGGCCTGCTGAAACGAGTAGCCGTGGGAGTTCAGGGCTTTTGCGACGACTTGGCTGTCGGCATCCCCTGGGCTCACTTGTACTCCTGCTCAAGCGTGTCGAGGCCGCGCTACTCGGGCGTTTTCTTCTTCGCCTTCTTCCAGCGAGCCTGTACGGCCTTGCGTGCTGATTCGCTGCGCTCTTCCGGGCTCTGCTTCTTCACCCGTGCTTTGCCACCCTTGCGCCCCAAGGCCACCGCAGCCGGATCCTTCCGCTTTTTCCCCTTCACCATGGCACGCCAAGTCTAGCATGAATACGAAGCGCTATGTAATCCCCCCTTGACGATACGAAGCGGTTCGTATAGACTTGTGGCAAAGGAGGATCACGGCATGAGAGTGAACAAGAAGCAGAAACCAGCGGGGCGATTCGAAACCTCACCGGAGCGCCTTGCGTGCATCTCTGACGTCATCGACGCGGTGTTGGACGCAGGCGGAATCACCGCACATGATGCGCTCAATGACGAAGCGTCCTTGCGGGCGCTGGCGAGCAATCTGCAGCTGCCCTATCTGGCGGTACAGATCTCGCGGCTCGGCACCGGAGGCCTCAGCGAGACAGACGTCGACGAGTACAACACTTGGCGCGCGGCGCTGGATAAGGGGGGCGTCCGATGAAGGCGCGCAAACAACAGGAGCGTGGACCGACCTGGGAGCACGTGTTCCTCTGGGCCGTCGATTGGGAAAAGGTGATGCTCCCTGAGGATTGCCGGATGCTTACGCTGCACGTTATGTCTTCTCACAAGGAGATTACCGATGCGTTGCTGCGCGAAATCCGCGGTACGCTGCGCGCTTGGACGGCAAAGGACCGGCTTCTCGATACGGACGCGGATTTCCGGATCCTTGGTCTGCGACCGGTAGATCGGGAGGCGTACATCGTAAGGTTGGCAGGGGCGGAGGGCTGACAATGGGCATGATCTACAGACGCAGGCGCAAGCGCCCCGATGGTACCGTAATCGAGGGCGAAACGTGGTGGATCAAGTATTACGCGAATGGCCGCGCGCACCGGGAGAGCGCCGAGACGGCGAGCGAGAAGGAAGCCCGCCAGTTGCTCAAGCTGCGTGAAGGTGACGTGGCGCGCGGCGTGCCGCATGTGCCGCGCACGACGCGCGTTCGCTGCAAGGAACTCACTGACGACGTGATCCGCGATTACCGGGTGAACGGCAAGCGATCGCTGGAAGATGCCAAGCGTCGGATCGTGAAGCATCTGGTGCCGTTCTTCGGCGAGCGGCGCGCCGCGGCGATCACGACCGCCGACATTCAGCAGTACACGGAGCAGCGCCAGGGTGCCGGGGCCTCGAATGGGGAGATCAATCGCGAGTTGTCACTGTTGCGCCGGGCCTTCAATCTCGGCGCGCGCGCCGGGAAGGTGCTGCGGCCGCCCTACGTGCCGATGCTGAAGGAAGACAACGTGCGCACCGGCTTCTTCGAACGCGCGCAGTTTGAAGACGTGCGTGCACAGCTGCCGGCGGACATCCAACCCGTCGTGCACTTCGCCTACCTCACCGGGTGGCGGGTGCCGAGCGAGGTGCAACCGCTGCAGTGGCGGCAGGTAGACTTTCACGCCGGCACGGTGCGCCTCAAGGCCGGTTCGACGAAGAACGGCGAGGCGCGCGAGTTTCCTTTCACGGCGGAACTCCGCGCGCTCCTCGAGCAGCAACGGGCCCACACCGACCAGGTGCAGCGGGAGCAGGGCCGGATCATTCCTTACGTCTTCCACCGTCAAGGGAAGCCGATTCTTTATTTCAAGGACGCCTGGGAGAGCGCATGCAAGGCGGCCGGCTGTCCGGGAATGATCCGCCACGACTTCCGCCGCACTGCGGTGCGCAACCTCGTGCGTGCCGGCATCCCAGAGCGGGTGGCGATGACGATGACCGGACACAAGACGCGGTCGGTGTTTGAGCGTTACAACATCGTGAGCCCGGGCGATCTGCGCGACGCAGCGCGCCGGCTGGATGAGGCGGCGGGCACAACCGCGGGCACAACAGCGGAAAAGGTCCGCTAGCACGTATCGCCGAGTTAGGATAAAGCCGTGTACCGTCGGCAAGTTACCCGATATGGAGGAGGATGGGGCCCGGTGGCCTCCCCGGTCTTCAAAACCGCGTGGGCGGGCGTAAGTTCGCCGGAGGGTTCGACTCCCTTCCTCCTCCGCCAAGTTAATCGAAATCAGCAACTTAGGCCGCTTCGGTGAAGCGCCCATTCCTGTTCAGACTGCGCCGCAGCCACCGCAACTTGCAAACGGATTGCAAACAGGCGGGAGAGGAGCACAAGCTCGAACGTTTGACCCCGCACTGGCGGAAGGTGTGGACGAGAGTATGGCGCGGGGTCGACCGTGTTCCTGGGGGCCCAGAAGACGTTTCACCGTACAAGATAACTCATAGCGGTTTGCAGAAGTCGAGCGAGCAACGCACGTTCGCGACGAGTACAAGCGGTCGTCGAGCGAGCACTTTTGCAAACCGGAGTTGAAACCGGTTTTATCTTTATTGAGGATTGCATAAGTAATAGAAAGATCGTCCGCGGTGGTGTATACTGCGTGCATGCGACCACAGGGGACGGCGGCGGAGTTGGAGCGGCGGCGGCGGCGAGCGATACGGCTGT
>JBEKBJ010000117.1:0-16152 GCA_050015455.1 Binatia bacterium | reverse complement strand
CGCACGCCAGCCGGCGGCAAACCCTTACAACCTGCTCTTCCGCAACCGCTCGCCTCCCTGGCAAGAGCAGCAGCTATAGGGCACGCCGCACCTCACCCCTGCGGAGACTGAGGGGTTACGGTGACAAAAAATGTCACCTGCTCACGGCATCGACAAGCGGCGCGTTCTCTCGGCCAGCGATTTCGGACCAAAACGGCGGATGGGATTTGGGCGAGGCACACCGGGCCGACGGCCGCCGACGACGCCCGGCGCGCCCCGGACCTCGCGCGGTGCGTCCGGGAGAACCTCGCGCTGGCGCTCAGGCACAACTCGGCGCCGGAGCGCGTGCAGCTCGCGCACGACCGCACGCGCCGGTTGGAGGAAGTGTTGGGCAAAACCTCCGGCACGGTGCCGGTGGTTTCGGGCGAGAAATCATAAAGGTGCACTCCGGGCAACGGCGGTCGCGGTGCGTGTGCTCGCCCCCCGTACTCAGGCCAACTATCCGGGCGCGGTCCAAGCGGGCATTGTGATCTCCTTGTGATTTCCAAGATTCGCGCGTTCGGCGTTGCTCACATTTGGGTCTTGGCAGCCGGCTCATCGACCCAGTATCCTTGACGATTGTAATGTCGATGCAGTCCAGTCTCATAATCCCGAGTTAGCAGAGACTCCTCCGTGTATTCCGGTGACTGCTTGATGGTCTCGCGGGAAAGGTTGACGAAGACTTTCGACTCGCTCCAACTAACGCGCTCGATCCATTGCGGTGAAACCAGGACCTTTTTCCCCGGCCACCAGTTCCGTGTATCGATGACCAGATAACGAATCGCCCACGTCTCGTCATCGATGACAAAATCCTCGACGTGACCAATCTCGCCGTCTGGGGCTTCGATGTGATGGCCACTCACATCGTGAGTGCTGCGCAAATGGGGATCCCACGCTTTCTCACCGTGGGTGGAGGCTTTCCGTTTGTCACGCTCATGTATCAGGTAGGGATAGGATCCCCACATGTACGGGCCGCCCCAATACGTCGGCCATCCATAATACCCGTAGTAGGCCTCCTCGAATTGGCGGGAGACGGGCTTGTCACTGTTCAGCGATGGACTGTCCTCGATCTGCTTTTTGGTCAAGTCGATGGCGATGTGTCGCTCTTCTTTACTCGCGGCGGCCAGCGCATACGGGGAGATCAGCACCTGCCTGCCCGTAAGCCAGTTTCCCGTGTTGGCGACCAGATAGCGAATCGTCCAGTACCGGTCATCGAAGTAGAATTCCTCGACCTTCCCGATTTCCCCGTCGAGGCTGTCCAATTTGTAGCCCTTTAGTGTCTTAGCTTTGGTGAGCATAATCCTTCCTCCTTTGCGGTTCGTTTGTGACCGCTGTTTGGCGTCCGGCTGACATCGCGGTCTCCTTTGCTGGATTACTTTTAGTGGCATAACCGCAAAGCAGTAAGCTCGGAGTACTACGCGCGTGGTTCTACGGGTGGTCTAGCGTGCCACAGACTCCCTACGGAAAAGGCCGGCCCTCCATCAACGTTGCGCCTGTGGCTCGCGATGTTGTTGCCTGCCTTCTTCGCGTACGAGCGCGCCTCCGGCTTCAGGTCCGGACGGCGAGCTGCGCGCGGACCTCCTCACGCTTCACGTCGCGGACAACGTCGGCGAGGCTCACCCTCCCGTCGGCGATCGCGTCCAGCACCTCGGGCTTCTTGTTCGTCACGGCGAGCACGCGCTTCGCGGTCTCCGACAACACGCCTGCGCGACGCGCCAGCTCATCCTTCGAGTGCTCAACGGCCGATAGTCGTGGGGCTCGATACCCACGACTATCGGCCGCCAATGGACTCCCACGCGCCCGCCCCTTCACCGCCTCGCTGCGCCGCGCATTCGCACCAGCCCGCCGCGCATCTTGCATCGCCTCCCACTCGCCGCTCGCGCGGTCGAGGCGCAGGCGGATCGCAGCCTTCTGCCCCGGCTCGGTTCGAACCGCTACCGGGCAGGCCCGACGCCGCGTGACGGTGGGCCGCTGCCATCCGCAACCGATGGCGACCATCACCCGGAGACGGGCGGTGGATCCGTTTCGAAAGGCCTTCCAGCAAGGTGCCAAGCCGCCGCAGCGCGACCGCCGGCTCCGCCGCGGCCATCTCGGCGAGCAGCGGTGAGACCCCGATCGAACCGGCGACATGCTTCGGGACACGGTGGAGGTTCCGGGGGGGCATTCCGGTGTCTTAGCGCTCGATGATCACCCTGTGCGCCTTGGTCTCCGCGGCGCGACTAAACCTACGCAGGCAGCACGGTGCAGAGATGCTGGGTGGAGGAGAAGACGCTAGCGCTGACCCGCATTCGCCGTCGAACACGAGGCCGTCATTCCGTTGCACGGTCGATGCTGCGGCCCGCCTTCTCGCCGGTGCCTTTCTCCGGACAGCCGGCGAGGCCGAGAGTCGCAGCGAGGGCCAGTCCTGTCGCCAAATGTGTCGCCACCCGACGCGCGTTCATCCTGGGCGTTGCGGGGTTGGTCGTGGTCTGCAACTTCTTCATGATCGCTGCTTCAATGGCTCTGGGCGCCTGAGTGCACACCGATACTGCCCGACGTTCGGGCGCTGGGCGAGTTGGTTGGCGTGGCCGGCTGTGGTGCCTGCGCGCGCAGATGTTCGCCAATCTCGATGCCCCTCGCTCCGATCACGCTCCGTTCTGCCAGGTTAGTCCGCGACGCGCGGATCGTCCGGCACCGAGCCGACACCCCGCGTCGACCGCCTCCTCCGCCCGTAAGCTGGCGCGCATCGGAATCATCTACCCAGCGGCCCACTGCCGCTACCGTGGCCCGCTCTCGCAGAACTCGGACCGAGCCTCACCCTCACGCGAACAACCCTTTGACCCAATCAAAAACATTTTCCACCATCTCAATAGCGTCCTCCACCATCTGCTTGATGTTCCCGCAAGCCTGGTCGGCCAGACCCTTCCGCTTCAGCTTCGCATTACCGGTCAGGGCCCCCGCGGCTTCCTTCACGCGTCCCTTCAGTTTATCCGACTTGCCACTGGCCATAATCGATCCTCCTTTCCATCAGGTCTTGAAAGCGCGGCGCGTCATACCAGGATAAATTGGCTGAGACGTGTTCAGCGATTGGCTGTTTCGAGGCGCAGATCGTCCTCGACCGCGCGCACACCCTCGATCGAGCGCGCCAGCACGGCTGCCTCTAGGCGCTGAACCCCGGTGGAGACCGTCCCCGTCAACCGCACTACGCCGTTCTTCACCTCCACGCCGATGTCCTTGAACCCATGCGTCTCAAAGGCTTTCTTCACATCGCGCTCCAGTTCGTCGTCGTGCACTTTCACCGCGGCCTGCTTCGCGCTTGCGACGACCTGTAGGTCGTTCACGACGCGCTTTACTCCGCTCACTTTGCCGGCATCGGCCGCGGCGGCGGTCTTCGCCTCCAGAGAGGGGACCATACCAAAGAGCGTGACGACCCCCGCCTGCGTTTCCACATTGATATCGAGCGCCGGCGTTCGGCTGTCGGTCAGCAAGCGCATCTTGGTTGCCGAGGTGATCCATAGATCGCTGGCCGTATCCCACATTCGGTACTCCTTACCGGACGCTCGCGCCGTCGGCTCATGCCAGATCTCCGCATCGGCCAGTGTATCCGGACTCTTGATCTCACTGGCGACCCGCTCCACGCCAGGCACAAAGGCCACAACCTCGACCGCGCGCAGGTGAGCGCTCAGGGTCTTCACCGTGCCCCCCAGCAGCACTGCACCTTTGTTGACGGCCTTTACTGAGATGTCGCTGTCCTTGAGAGAAGGATCGGCCTGCAATGCCTTTTCGATTCGCTGCTTCACGGCGTCATCGGACACCTGGACCGCCTTCTCACGTTGCGGGGTAACGACCTGCAGCAGGTTGCGCACCTCCTGCACGCCGCCGATCTTCTTAACAATGCTCTCTGCTTCCGCCTTCTCCTCAGCGGAGCGCACCTTGCCGTGCAAGGTCACTTTCCCGAGTATCGTGTCCACGTGGATGGCCGTTCCGCTGACGCCCTCCGTGGTGAGCAGAGCCAGCTTTGTCTTCGTGGTAATCCAGGCGTCCGGCGTGGCCGCCCCGATCGGCACCGCCAATGCAACACTTGCGGCTACGGCGAGCACACTGCACTTTATCCAATATGTTCCGTTCATGAGTTTTTCTCCTGTGCCTTTCTGAGACGCTTCGGAGACTCACGCCCACTAACATCAGTCGGCTCGTGGTCTGGCCTCGTGTCTCTCCGTTCAACCCCTGATCCGTGCGAGTACGTGGTTCCTTTTCAGTCCACGCGGCACAGCGAGTATCAGCCGCGCCGAGCAAGGTTCGCTTTGGACTACAACCGCCCGAGCAGGAACAGGATGAGCACGATGATGAGGACCGTGCCGAGAATCCCGGATGGGGCATACCCGTAGTTATGGTAGCCCCAGTTGGGCAAGCCACCGAAGACGAGGAGCAACAGAACAATCAGAACTAGCAGTGACATAGTGACCTCCTTTGTGCCCGAGGTTCGCGACCCTTTCTTCGCAATCTCGCTACGTCCCCATGTGCCCCGCGGCGTACCCTTAACCGCCAAACGCATTGCGGAAGCGCTTGACGACCGCAGTGGCGGTCGTCCGGGCATCGACGAGGACGGAATCAACCGAGTGTTTGATGTCCTCCCAGGAGCCGCTGGCCGCGGCGGACACGTGCTTGAGGGCACTTGCAGCCTCGCGCTGCTTCGCCTTCAAGACGCTCACATGAGTGCGCGCGTCCTTGCGCAATTGGCGAATCCGCCCGCGCGCATCGGCCTCGATCTTCTGCTCCGCCTTGCGCAAGTCGCGCTGGATCTCGCCGATCGCTTGTTCCAGGTGCTTGACGCCCTGTTGAATGGCGGTGTACGCGGCCCGCGCCTCGCGGGACATTGCCGTCTGCGCTCGCTGGGAAGCGCCCTTCGCGCTGGAACGCTTCTTTGGTGCCTTGGGGGACATTGTCTTCTCCTTCCCACGCCGCTCGACCTTACACCAGGATCAGTGCGACGATCGCGTAGATGACCAGATAAATGAGGCACGAGAGCATGGCCTCCTCCTCTGCGCCCTACGGAACGGTGTTGTTGTCCGGACATTGGCCCGGGACCCCACCGCCGCCTTGGATCATGTGAGCCCCAGTTTCTCACGAAGACCGGGGCTCACCCGGCCGCATCCTTCACCTTATCAATGACCTTCTCCACCTTCTGCTTGATCTTCCCGACAGCCTGGTCGGCCTGACCCTCCTTCTTCAACTTCTTATCGCCGATCAGAGCCCCAGCCGCTTCCTTCACGCGTCCCTTCAGTTCATCCGATTTGCCGCTCGCCATGGTCGATCCTCCTTATCCTCTCATGGATGCTTGCTCGGCGAACTTGCCGAGTCGGCCTCGATTGTAGAGGAGGTACGGGCGCGCCGTAAGATCGCAGGACTACGCGCGTGGTTTTACGCATACGTCGTCTCTGCTGTGGGTCCCGAGAATTCGATCATCCTGAAATCGCGCGGGTAATTTCGACCAACATCGCGGGCGACGGAAAAGGGATTGAGTCTGCCCGCCGGCAACGATAAGGCAGGCGGCCATGCAAGCCGTGGTGATGGCTGTCGTGGCGAGCTTGGCTTCCGTTGTCCGCTCCCGCATGGCGTTGCAGATCGAAATCCTCGCCCTGCGCCACCAGCTCGCGGTCTACCACAGAGCCGGGCGCCGCCCGCGGCTTGGACCGGCTGACCGTCTCCTGTGGGTGTGGCTGTCACGAGCCTGGTCCGGGTGGCGAGCAGCCCTCGTGTTCGTGCAGCCGCGCACCGTGATCGCCTGGCAGCGCAAACGCTTCCGTGACCACTGGAGGCGCCTGAGCCGCCAGGGCCAGCTCGGCCGTCCCTCCGTCGTTCGGGAGATTCGCGATCTCATCCGTAAGCTGTCGGCAGCCAACCCGACGTGGGGGTCCCCACGGATCATGGGGGAGCTGGGCAAGCTCGGCATCGAAGTGGCGAAGTCGACGGTGGAGAAGTACTGGATGCGTCGCTCCCAACCGCCCTCACCCACCTGGCGAAGCTTCCTCGCCAATCATGCCAAGGATCTGGTGTCGATCGATTTCTTCACCGTGGCCACGGTGCGCTTCGAGATTTTGTTCGTGCTGATTATTCTCGCCCACGACCGGCGCCGTATCCGGCACTTCAACATCACGGCACACCCGACCGCCGCATGGACGGCGCAGCAGGTGGTGGAGGCGTTTCCCTGGGAGACAGCGCCGCGTTACCTCCTGCGGGACCGCGATGGCGTGTACGGCCTAGACTTCCGCGGGCGAGTGGCTGCGATGGGCATCGAGGAAGTGCTCACGGCGCCGCGCAGCCCGTGGCAGTCCCCCTACGTCGAACGGGTGATCGGCAGCATCCGCCGCGAGTGCCTCGACCACGTCGTGGTGCTGCACCAGCGACAGCTCCGTCGTCTCCTCACCGCATACTTCGACCACTACCCGCATACTTCGACCACTACCATCGCTGGCGCTGTCATCAAGCCCTCGACATGGACTGCCCGGCGCCGCGCCCGATCCAAGGCCGCGAGCAGGGCGCTGCCGTCGAGGTCAGTGAGGGTGGCGGTCTCTATCGGCACTATGAACGTTTGGCGGCCTGAGTTTCCACGAGCGGAAGATGACCGAGGCTCCTGCAGGTTGTGAGCCTTGGTTATCGACATCTGGCCATCGCGCACTGCCGACCGAGAACTACACAGAGACGCGCGGTGGCGACGTCGCGGCTCACTTTTCGGCCTCGCGGTGCGCCAACTGGGCGTGATGCTCTCGTGCTCAAGAGCCGCAGAATGCGTAGGCATGACTTTTCGGGATGGACACCGTTTCATCGGTAAAGCCGTAAGGTTTACAAGGTTTGCACGGTGAACGGTTCCGTTACGAAGGCCGCGTCCGCGCCGGTGTCGACGAGCTCGTCGACCGTGGCCGGCACGCTGACCGGCGGGTTGAGAAACACCAGGATCGCTGCCTGCACCGTGGTCCCGCAGCACAAGCTTACGGGAGCGCCGATATCAACCGGGACCTCGAAGGTTGGGGTCGTGGGCCCGCTGGTCAGCGCGTCGCCAATCGTCCAAGGCGCGTTTGGATTGACTCTGCGAACGGCAACACGAAAGATCGCGGTCTGCGGAAACCCACTTGGCACAAACGGCAGCACGAACGTACAGCTACCGCCCTGTGCGGACACGCACAGCACCGACACCCGCGGATCGATGCCGATGTCAACCTGTTGCACGCTGCTCGTCGGTGTGGCCGTGGCGGTCGGCGTCGCCGAACGCAGCGCAGTCACGGTACGGGCCGCTGTGGAGGTCGGGGTCGCAGCAGCGGCCGGAGTCCGGGAAGGCGTCGGGGTAGTGGCCGCGCTCGACGCCGGGCTTGCAGTGGCTGTTGGGACCCCACCCGGAGTGAAGGCACTGTTTGGCGTTGCCGTCGGTCCCGGCGGGGCAGAGCTAGGTGTAGGTGTGGTGGCGGCGGAAGGCGCTACGGTTGGTGACGGCGTCGCACCCGTCTCCGCGGCGGGGCAGATGGTGAGCGATTCGTGCTGCACACAGTGCTGTGCGACCAACGCCTCGTCGATGGCGGCGTTCTCCGAGCGCACATCGAAGCCGCTGGACCCGCTGCCACCTTCGCAGGCGGTGAGCCCGAAGATCAGCAAGCACGTGAGCCAGACATATCGCTGCATATCCACCATTGCCTTGCCTCAAAACGGAGTCGACGCCACCAAGACGTTGAGGAAGCGCGTCTCCGGAGATGCCTCGGTCGCGAATTCCTCCGCCAGCTTGCGCACTCCTTCATCTAGCCGTTTCTGAAACTTCGCCAGCCGCTGCTGGTCGATGTGGAGGTAGTGATTGCGCAGATACGTGCCGGTGTCGGCTTCCGGCAACGCCAGCTTGTCCAGCAGCCCTTTGGCAAACAGGGCGCAGAACTCGAGCGCCAATGCCTGGCGCTCCTGCGTGTCCGTGGCGATGAAATGGCGCCCCCGCCGCCGCACCTTGCCGCCCCGGGTCTCGATCAGCTCACGCCGACGCAAGGTGTCCTCGACCTCCTTGGCGAGCGCGTCGGTCACCACGACGGCGCGCGCCTGCCGCGGCGGTGTGGTACGGAACTGCGCGCGCCAGCGCCGCACCGGAATCCAACTGCCGTCGTCAGGAAGCGCCGCAATCGCCTGACTGATCAGAACCGCCAGGTTGGCGTCCTCAATCCCACTCACCCCGCGCGGCGCGTGCAGCACCCGCCGCAGCTCCTTGCCGAACGCATGCAAGATGCGGTCGCGCCACAGCAGTGCCAGCAGCGGCTCCGGCTCTTCCTTGCGGATCGCCGCCAGCCGGCGCACCAGCGCTTCGCTCGGGAATCGCTTGCCCTTCTCGATGTAGCCCAGCATCACAGGGTCGACGCTGCCGGCGAGTACCTCGCTGGCGAAGCGGCGCACGGTGTACTCCCGCCCCGTGAGCACGCGGGTCTCGTAGAAGACGTCTTTGATGCTCCGCCGCACCGGAACTGCTGTCGCCACGGGCCAAGAATACCCGAATTTAATTTGCTTGACAAGCAAACAAAAGTTGTTTACTGAGGGAACTAACTGAGGAGGAACATGGCGCACGGAATGACATGGCGCACGGAATGAACGCTGGTCCGACTGGCCTGCGGCATTCACTGCTTGTCGAAAGGCCGCGAATGCCACAGCCCCTGCGGCCCGGGCGCCAGAGTGTCCTGACGCTCACGCCCCGGGAACGCCGGCGGCGTGGACGCAGCGGATGGTGGAACATGACGCCTGCGGCCTTTGCATTCCTGCGATCTTGCGTCCGGAAGCCCCCCGGGGGCGGCGTGAGAGGGAAAGTGGCTGGAACGTTGCTGTGAACAACGAGACCAGCGCGAACACTCACGGGAGGAGCACATGATGAAACGGAGCGCCTACCTGGCGAGAACATGGATGGTTGGTGCCATTGTGGTTGTCCTCGCGGCAGCGTGTGGCAACGGTAACAGCCCTCCATCTGGGACCACCCCGCCCCAACCCACAAATACCGGCATCACCGGTCTGCTCGTGGTCGATCATAGCGTCAGCGCCAGCGCCGGTGACGCGCTCGGCGCGCCGCCGACGCGGTGGGGCGCGCCTGCCGACGCGACCTCGTTCGATCGCTCGCTGGCCGCCGCCAACTGGTCGATCGATGGCAACGTGCAAGGCGTCACCGGCGCGGACGGTAGCTTTACCACCGGACCGTTGGCGCCCGGCACACACACGCTGCAGATCAGCAAGACGCTCGACGGCAACCTCGCTGCGCTGTCAATTCCGTTCACCGTCGGCGACGATGGCAGCACGAACCTCGTCGTTGAAGTGTCGTGGGGGCAGGTGCGCGCCGTCGCCACCTTCGTTCAGAACGGAACACCGGTCGAGCAGATCCGCGGGCCGAGCGGGAGCTGGCTGACGCTGACGGGCGGCCTAGTCACCGCCTTCGGCGACGCCAATCGGAGCTTCACTAATCCGAGCAGCGACGGCAGCTTCGTCTGCACGCTGCCCGACGGCAGCGCCTGCCCGCCGGCAGAAATTCAGGCCGTCGCCATCACGGCCGGTCCGACACAGCTGTTCGTTGGGCAACAAGAGAGCATGTCAGCCGTCGCGCAGTTGTCCGACGGTACGACAATTGACGTCACAACGTTGGCAACCTGGCAATCTTCCGACGACACGGTGGTCACCGTCGATTCATGGGGCACGGTGTCCGCGCTGGCGATCGGCAACGCATCGATCACCGCGACGCTCGGCAACCTGACGAGCACGCCTTGGCCCTTGGCCGTTACCGGCCTGCCGCCGTTACAGAAGATCGACGTAGAGAACGCTTCGTGCCTGTACCCGTTGGCGAACGCGGGCGCCGTTCCGCCCGCGGTGGCCGCGACGATGCCGCCGGCGCGGACCGACGTCCTGCCCGTGCCGAATTGCACTGACGTCGTTCAGATCGGCGGCACGCTGCAGTTCCGGGCCATCGGTGAGTTCGCCGGCGGCTACGTGCAGGACATCACTGATCAGGTCCAGTGGCAGGTGACGCCGGCGGACGTCGGCACCGTCGTTACCGGCCTGTTCACCGCCGTGCAAGCAGGTACGGCGCAGCTCACGGCGTCGTTGGACGGCGTGGCGAGTGACCCGACGCAAATCAGCGTCGTCACGCAACCAACGGTGGTGGCGATCACGATCTACGCCGAGAACAGCGGCATCCCGGTCGTCTCGGCCAACACTGGCGGCGCCGGCACCGCGCCGGCGCCCGTCGCCAGCGGCGGGCCGTGCGTCGCGGCACCGTCCGCCACCGCCGAAAGCGTCGGGCCCTGCTGTTGTCCGCCACCTATGCTCGGCGTCGCGGCGCCGTGCCGCTGTAGCTACGGGCTGACCGTGCTCGTCGGCGATCAGTTGCAATTCCACGCCACGGCGCAGTACGACACCGGCGCCTGGGCCGACGTCACGAACCAGGTTATCTGGCAGAGCAGCAACCCGCAGGCGGCGAGCATCGATGCCAGCGGCGTCATGACCGCCCTGCAGGGCGGCGATACCTCCATCACCGCGGCGCTCGGCAGCGTGGCCAGCGATCCCGCCGACGTGCACGTCGTCGATCACGCCACGGTGCAGGCGCTGTCGATCTACGTCGAAGGCCAGGATCTGGTGGTCGCCAACGGTGATCAGCTCTTTTTCCACGCCGTCGCCGGTTACGACGTCGGCATCTCGCGCGAGGTGACGGCGGACGCCACCTGGCAGAGCAGCGATGACACCGTCGGCGGCTTCGACACGCCGGGCGTCTTCACCGGCCGCGCCGCCGGTGCCGTGCAGGTCTGGGCCACGCTCGACGGTGTGCAAAGCAACCAGATATCGCTGCAGGTCTTTGCAACCAGCGAACTATCGTACTGCGATCCAAACAACATCAACCGTGCCGTGTGGACGGACAACTTCAACCGCGTCACCCTGGAGTCCGATTGCGCCTACTACGCCGAGCCCGGCGTCGCCTCATTGCGCTACACCGTCAGCGAGATCCAGCCGCACGGCGGCGTGTTCAACCCGTGCCTCGACCTCTACGTCCTGCAGGGCAACACGCCGGTGCGCACCATTCGCAACCAGGGCTGCGGCATGCCGTTCCTGGGGCCGAACGCCCCGAACGCTAGCGCCGAGACGGTGAAGTACCAACTGCTCGCCTTCTGGGATCTGAAGGACGATGCCGGCAACCCCGTGCCGCCCGGAACCTACACCATCGACGGTCAATTTTATCTTTACTACGACCCGGTTGTGAGCCTTGACATCACCGTGCTCGCACCGGGCCAGCCGACGCCGGCGCCGATCACACCCGAGCCGACGCGGTCGGCCACGCCTGCCGCGGTGTGCACGCCGCCCCCGTGTCCCAACGGAGGCACGCTGGTCTGCCCGAAAGGCGGCCAACCGATCGGCACCGTTGGCGACGGCGGGCTCGGCTGCTGTCCGCTCGGGTGGTTCCTCTACGGGTGCACCTTCCCCGACGGCGGCACGGGGTTCGCGTGCCACAATCCCGCGCTCGGGTGCGCCTCGTCGGAGGTGTGCGGCCAGGGCTGCGACCCGGTGGTGACGGGCGCCTGCGACGAATGCGCGGGCGGCTGCGGATACGTTTGCGTTCCGGGCACGCCGACGCCGACGCCCGAAGGCGAATGTTTCACCGGCCCGCCCAATTGCGCGGGTGGATCATTTCCGAGTAGTCAAGACGCGTGCTGCAAGCTCTCGCTTTACGGCGCCATGCGGGGCGTCGTCTCGTGGTGCGCCATCGCCAACTTCGACGCGTCCAGCGGAACCTGCGGTGCGTGCGCCGACCCGTGTGCCGGCTTGCCGACGCCGACACCGCCGCCCGCGCAATGCACGTCGCTAACGTGTGCGGGCAACTGCACGATCTTTCCTACGTGCACGCCGGGCGGAGGATGTCCACAGTACGTGATCCTCGGCACGTGTCAGGTCGTTGCGGATACGTGCACGTGCGTATCGAGCAACGGCACACCACTGCCGACCCCGACACCGACGTTTGTGGAGGGGGGGTGACACGGATCTCGGATCGCGCGACGAGGTCGAGCTGAACGGTCTCCCGCTGAATACTTCGCCATACTGACGAACCAGACTGCGTAGCGCAGCTCGCTGACGATGCCTTACGAGACGACCCCTCGCAGTACGACGATCGAGGCGTGAGGCAGAGTGTAGAGTACGCCCGGTCCACCGCCGACGGTCGTGGTCATGAGCGGCCCGTCTGGCGACGGGAAGCCGTTGGCGCGGCGCGGATGCCAGAGATAATTGACGGCGGCCAACGTTACCATGGTGATCGATCCCGCAAAGGCGTGATCGCTGTTGTCGGCGTCGTTGTGAAAGTTGACGCTCACGGCGTGGGCGCGGGTGCGGTCCTTGTTGATCAGCAGCAGCGCCCACTGCCCGTCGGGTCGCTGCACGGCGTACGCCGTCACCAGCACGTTGCCGCTACGGTCGACGACGTCGCTGGCGACCGGGAAGACGTGGTGCGCCGCATCCACCGGCTCGGCCCACTGCTGGGTCGCCAGCTGGGTGGAGAAGTACTGCGCGGTCTCGGCGGTGATGTCGTAGCTGGCGTCGGCTGTGAACATGCTGAAGGTGCCCCAGCTACTGCAGCGGCTGGCGCGGCCCAGTGGCAGCGCCTCGTACTGGTAGAAGAAGGCCCCGCTGCCGCCGGCGCTGAGAAAGCTGCCGAGAAAGTCCGCGTGCCACAACGCGCCGAACAGCGCAGGCTCGTACGAGGTGTAGTCGTAGCTAACATTGTATTCGGTGACGTACACCGGCACGCTCGCCGGCAGGCCTTCGGATGCCCACGCTTGGAAAAGACCGGTGATCGTTGCGGGCTCGCCCAGCAGTTGCCGCCAGCTGATCCGGCAGGGATCGAACGGATAGTGCTCGAGCGAGAAGAAGGCAAAGTCGCTGAGGCGACCGTAGGCGCTCAAGTAGTTGAGGAAGCGGTTGAGCCACGAGGTGTTGTTGTCGGTGTCGGGCCAGAAGACCGGGTCTTCGACGGCGAACACCGGGCCGCCGAGCAGCAGGGTCGGGTCTACCGTGTGCAGCGCTGTCGCCCACTGCAGGTAGAGCGCGCCGTAGTCCTCCGGGTTCATGAGCTGCTCGTCGGCCTCCTCGCCCAATTCGACGCGTGCGATCGGGTAGTGCTGAGCCTCGAGATAGGCGATCTCCGCCGCGGCGTCGCCGGGAGTGCCGTACGCCATGGCCACGGGCACGGTCGCCGGCAAGCCCTGCGTGAGGCCGCTGGTGAACACCAGGTCGAGACCCGGCTGCTCCTCGTCGGTCACCTGATCGGCGACCTGGTGCCACGAGTCGACCGATGACGCGTAGGTCACCGTCTGGATTGTATTGTCGGCGGCGTGGCGGACAAGGTCGGTGAAAGTGCTGCCGCTGAGCCGGCCGACGCCGACCTCGGCGATGGCGTAGCCGACGCAATGGCGCGGGTCGCTGCTGCCGTGGCTGTCACAGGTGTTGGAGGAGGCGCTCATGAGAATGCGGACGTAGCGCACGCTAAGCGGTGCCGGCGACAGGCTGAGCGTGACCGTGCCGCCCGCGCCGTTGGTCACCGTGCCGATCGGGAACGTCTGCCACTGGCCGTTGGCCGCGTCGTAGATGGGGTCGTCGCCGGTCCAGTACTGCACCGCGTACTGCGTGGCGTAGGGGGCACTCCAGACGATGCGCACGGCGTTGACGGCGCGCGCGGCACCCAGATCTATCATGGCCCACTGCGGGTGCAACGCGTCGCTCTCGCCGGTGAACGCGGCGCTAAGATACGGATTGCTCTTCCGGTACGTGGTCGGATCTCCGTCGTCGAGCCGGGAGTAGCCCTCGTCGTTGCCTTGGTCGTGCGTGAAGCCACGGTGCGCCAGCTTGTAGGCGAACGAATCCTGGATCGGCGACGCGGGAACGGTTGCGCCGGTCCAGTAGCCGTTGCCGGACCCGCTCCACGTGCCGTTCGGATTCCAGTGCCAGTCCTGCACGCTCAGTTCGGTGTACAGGCGGTACGTGACCGCACCCCAGCCGGCGGTGAGCTGCTGGGTGACGTTCGCCGGCGTGTAGATGCTGTCGACCGTCCCGGCCGGCACGGCGTCGACTCCGGCGCCCAGCGCGCGCAGCGGGTTGAATTGATTGACGGCATGGGCCGGCGTCGCGTCAACCGTTATGGTGTTGGCGCGCGCCGCGCCGACCGGCGGCAGCACGAGCAGACCCAACAGGGCGGCGGCCGGCACCAGGCGTTCCTTCCAACGCACGTCGGTTCGTCCTACCGGCAGGGCACCCGGTACGCGTCGAGCGCCAGGTGCTTCTTCATGGCGTTGAAGTTCATGGCGTTGGCTAGCGGGCAGAACTGGCTCGTCGCCAGCGCGTATTCCACCTCCATGACGGGCTTGCCGGCGTTGATGAACGGCAGTAGCAGGTCACACTCCTGAAACGTGAAGCACTGCTCGTCTAGCTCCCAATCGAAATAGGGGAGCAGGTCGGAGATCTGGCCGAGGTCGTTCTTGAGCGCGACCGATAAGTTGGCGGCGTGCGCCGCGTTTGCCAGCCACACATTGTAGGTGATCTGCTCCGCGTAGGTGAGCGGAAAGCCAGTGGCGTTGGTGTAGCCGTCGACGTTGTCGAACTCGACGCCGTCGAAACCCTTGCCGGCGCACTGGTTGATGCGCGCCTGCATGATCGGTGTGAGAATCGAAAATTGGCGGATGTCGAGCCAGCGCTCGCCCGGCCAGCCATTTGGCAGCCCGAGCACCGACGACGGGAACTCGTCGGCGTCAGGCCGCCACTTCTCCCACGTGCCGGCGTCGATGTAACAGATCGCTTTGCGACCTTGTGCATGGAGCGCCGTGACGACTCCGGCATCGGTGTCGAACAGGTCGATGTCGAAGGCCTGCATGCCGCTCACCTGCGCCGGCACCGACGGGTCGAGCGGGCTGCTCAGCTGCCACTGCCACTCCACCTTCAGCGGCGGATGCCAGCACTGCGGGCAGTCCGCGGGCGGGGGCGGGGCGACCGGCGCGGCGATGCGCCAGAGCGAAGCCGGCGTGGCGGCGGCGCGGTGCGACTCGAAGATGATGGCGGTGCCGTCTGGCGACCACGACGGCAGGTCATCGGCCCGGGTGTCCATCCAGGTGACGCGTTGCGGCGTACCGCCCGCCGCCGCAGTCATCCAGATGGCGGGATGCGGCAGCATACCGCCCTGGTCCGACGAGTACACGATCGACTGCCCGTCGGGCGACCAGCTCGGATCTGTATCCGACCCTGAACTGGTGATCGCCTGTACGCCGCTGCCGTCGACCGCCATGACGTACAGGTTCCAGGCGTCCATGCCGAGCGCCGTGCGCTCGAAGACGATGGCGTTGGCGACGGGCGACCAGTTGGGTTCGCGGTCGTCGCTGCCGGAGTCGCTGGTAAGCTGCGTCAGTCCGCTGCCGTCGCTCTTGACCTTCCAGATGGTGCCTTGCTGGCCGCCGCTGGGCAGATCCGCAACGGCCTCAAACGCGATCCACTGCCCGCCGGGCGACTGACTCGCCGCCCGGAAGTGAGTGGATGGCACGGTAGGGGCGGTGACTTGGACGAGACTACTCCCGTCCGCGGCGATGGTCCAGATCGCGTCCGTGCCGAGGCGGTCGGAAGCGAACGCGATACGGTTGGCGGCAGCGCTCCAGACGGCGCCGGACTCGGCGACGCTGTGGTGACCAACCTCGTCGAGCACACGGGCGCGTTGGCCACCCGTCAGCGGGATGGTGTACAGTCCGGCGACGCCGCGGTCGTAGCCGAGGTGGAACCAGGTGAAGAGGACCGTTTTCCCATCTGGTGAGAAGGCGGGGTTCTGCGCGCTACCGCGCGGCGGCGCGTAGATCCGTACCGCGCCGTCGGCGCGGAAGCCGCCCAGCGCTTGTGCCGGGGTCGACCACAGCACCGTGGCTAGGCCGAGGCCGGCTGCGAGCAGCCACGGAACCGCTCTGCCTGTCCTCATTGGTCGCAGGATACGTGTTGACCGCGCCGCAGGCAAGGGAAAAACTGCCGCCGTGTTAGAAGCACCGGAGATGTCCGGGGGTATAAGCAGTTAGAGAGGTCCGCCTTAACCGGCTACGCCGTCGCCGATGGAGCGACGGATACGGCGAGAGGTGAAGGCGATGACACGCA
>JBEKBJ010000116.1:0-16189 GCA_050015455.1 Binatia bacterium | reverse complement strand
GTGTCGGTCGGCGTTGGCGTTGGGGTGTCGGTCGGGGTCGGCGTCAGTGTATCGGTCGGTGTCTGCGTGGGCGTGTTGGTCGGTGTCTGGGTCGGGGTGTTGGTGATGGTCGGCGTCTGGGTCGGGGTGTTGGTGATGGTCGGTGTCTGGGTCGGGGTGTTGGTAATCGTCGGCGTCTGGGTCGGGGTGTTCGTGATGGTCGGTGTCTGCGTCACCGTCGGCGTCGGCGTTGGCGTCGATGTCGGGGGGCTGGTCGGGGTCCGCGTATTACCAATAAAATACATCGACAGGGGACCATTAGTCTCGGGAGTTGGAGCAGCCGGAAAAGCGGTCGGTAGCGCAGTGGGGTATCCGACCGATAACTTATAGACATGTTTTCCTATTGTGTTACGAAGATTAAGGTTGTTTTCGGCTGAGTCAAACGTGAATACAATCCAGTAAGGACCACCTTCGGCAAGAGTAAACGGCGTGCTATAGTTATACGTAACCCAGGTGCCGCTTGACGTGGACACTGGTATTGAACCGCTGTCGGAACCGGTTACCAGCGCGCTGGGACTATTTGAAGAATCCGTGTACAGACCGACGTGCATGTGTGAATTAGCGGCCCCTGCTGCATTTTGATACATGACGAAGCTGCTAATTACGTATGTGTCGCTTGTTGAAAACTGGTCCCATGCCTCGATATTGCCTGTGCCCCGGCTGCTAGAAGTAGGTTCAGGTGTTGGGTCCCCAAGATTCATCGCCCGCACGACGGAGGGCAGCGAGAGCATGACGACGCAGCAGAAGCTGGCCAGCCAGAACAGCAGCGGGCCCCAGACGAGCCGGCGTGCCTGAGTATCTTTCGGCGTCCTCATGTTACAGCGGTTATGGCTGGCTCCTCATGTCCGAGAGCGGTTATGCACTCCGCCGCAACCGGAGCAGGCCGAAGAGACCGATCAAGGCCAACGTCCCCACCAGAACCGCGATCATTCCCGAAGACATAGCCGGTGCCGCCGGTGGCACGCGGACAAGCTCGAATGACCCGTTGCGGCCTGTACATGTGTCGTAAGCGAAGATTACCTCACCCGCTACCAGCGGCACCAGCGGCGGAGTCTGACTCAACGGCACAGTGAACCTGCCGGAGGCGTCGGGGCAAACGGGACCGCCGATCAGTGTGTCTGGTGGCGTGGCAGGTGGGATCGCGCAGTCTCCCGGCGTGCAGGCGTAAATCTCGACGCCAACGCAGCTGCCGGAAGGGCAACTGGGGGCCGGGTCGGTCGTACCGCTGACCGTGCTCGAGCCGGCGGACGCTCCGCCCGTGATCTGCGGTCCGATCGGAGTCGGGGTCGAAGTTGGCGTGGGTGTGTCAGTCGACGTCGGGGTGATGGTCGGAGTCGGCGTGTTGGTCGGCGTTGCGGTCGGCGTCCGCGTTGGGGTCGCGGTGGGCGTATTTGTCAGTGTCGGCGTCTGAGTCGGCGTTGCTGTCGGCGTCTTGGTCGGCGTTGGTGTCGGAGTGTTGGTCGGCGTTGGTGTCGGTGTTGCGGTGGGCGTACTTGTCGGTGTCGGAGTGTTGCTCGGGGTCGGCGTCTGAGTCGGCGTTGCTGTCGGAGTGTTGGTCGGCGTTGGTGTCGGAGTGTTGGTCGGCGTCGCTGTCGGGGTCGCTGTCGGCGTCTGAGTCGGCGTTCCGGTCGGCGTTGGTGTCGGAGTGTCGGTCGGTGTCGGAGTGTCGGTCGCCGTCGCTGTCGGTGTTGCGGTAGGTGTTGGCGTCGGCGTCTCGGTCGGGGTTGGCGTGGGGGTATCGGTTGGCGTCGGTGTCGGGGTATCCGTCGGTGTTGGCGTCGGGGTATCCGTCGGTGTTGGTGTCGGCGTGTTGGTCGGTGTGGGCGTCGGCGTGTCGGTCGGCGTTAGCGTCGGCGTGTTGGTTGGCGTCGGTGTCGGCGTGTTGGTCGGCGTTAGCGTCGGCGTGTTGGTTGGCGTCGGTGTCGGCGTGTTGGTCGGCGTTAGCGTCGGCGTGTTGGTCGGTGTCGACGTCGGCGTCTGGGTCGGCGTCTCATAGGTCACTTGCAACTCGGGCTTTTGATAGCCGGAAGTATTGTCATACGTTGCAAAAACGGCATCATTGTTCCCTGTGGGCGCGCCTCCATCTATTCCACAGCGCAACTTCGTGTAGCCGGGTCCGGTTTTATTCACACCCGGTGATCCGTTGAAGCCCGACAACGGGATCGTATTGTTGGCTCCACTCGTCAAGCTCGACAGAGCGATCGAAACCGCCGTCGATCCGGGCGTCGCTACCCAGTCAGAAGCTGCAAGCGCTGCATCAGTCAGCCAATCACATACGAGATTACGTGTGTCATGGTTGTTCAGTGCAGTGATATACACATAGAGATTTACGCCTGTTATGACAACGGAGCCCAGAGAAGATGTGTTCCAACGCATCTCTATGACGTTGGTTGTGTAGTAGCCACTTCTGATGGTGTTATAGTCCTTAATCGCGGTCATGGTAGGAAGCGAGGTATCCAGAACGGCAGAAGAAACACTCCCAGGATAGGTCGTCGATTGTACATCTATGCCGCCATCATTCGCACTCGCCGTGATGTCGAAATTCGCCGTCGTCGCTTGGACCTGCGCCGCCATCAGCAGCGCCCCCACCAGCAACAGCCAACAGGCGTGGCGGCGTATCGTCTCTCCAACCCAAACAGCTGCGTGCGCAGGCTGAGCAAGCACGGGAACTGCCCCAACACCTGACAAGCGGACAAACCGCAGACCCTGTATCATGGTTGTGCCTCCTGTCCCCAGCTGTGTGGGTAATTCAGACCATTGGAACACACGAGCCCGGACTATGCGCTCCTTCTCGGCAGATGTCAACGCGAAACCTGAGACTTTTCACAACGCAACGCGCGTGAAGCACCAGGCAGCGCCGGCAGTCGCCGGGCCAAAGAAAAACGGCTGCGGGTTCGCCGCAGCCGTTTTCTTGCTGAACGCTTCCGCTCAGCGGCAGACCGTTACAGACCGCGTCGCAACCGGAGCAGGCCGAAGAGGCCGATCAAGGCCAACGTCCCCACCAGAACCCCGATCATTCCCGAAGACATAGCCGGTGCCACCGGTGGCACGCGGACAAGCTCGAATGACCCGTTGCGGCCTGTGCATGTGTCGTAAGCGAAGATAATCTCACCCGCCACCAGCGGTGCAGTCAGCTGCGCGGTGTAGTTGCCGGTGGAGTGGTTGGGGCAGACGGGAATGCTGATCAGTGTGTCACCTGCGGCGGGAGGCGGCACCACGCAGTCTCCCGGCGTGCAGGCGTAAATTGAGACGCCATTGCAGCTAGCGGGGCAACCCGGGTCTGGCTCGGTGGTGCCGGTGACCGTGGTCGAGCCGGCAACATCCCCGCCCGTGATGTTCGGTGTGATCGGCGCGGTGGAAGTGGGGGTTGGGGTTACAGTCGGTGTCGTCGTAACAGTCGGCGTCGTCGTAACAGTCGGCGTCGTCGTAACAGTCGGCGTCGTCGTAACAGTCGTCGTAACAGTCGGCGTCGGGGTGTCCGTCGGTGTTGCCGTCTGCGTACCAGTTGGTGTGACTGTCGCCGTGTCCGTCGGCGTCGGCGTCGGCGTATCGGTCGGTGTTGTAGTGGGCGTGTCGGTCGGCATCGCCGTGGGCGTGTCGGTCGGCGTGTCGGTCACCGTCGGCGTCGGTGTCGGGGTCTCATATGTCACTTGCAACTCGGGCTTTTGGTAGCCGGAAGTATTGTCATACGTTGCAATAACGGCATCATTATTTCCTGCCGGCGCCGTCCCGTCTATTCCACAGCGCAACTTCGTGTAGCCGGGTCCGGTCTCATTCACACCCGGTGATCCGTTGTAGCCCGACAACGCGATCTGATTGGCTCCAGTCGTCAAGCTCGACAGAGCGATGGTGAGTGCCGTCGTTCCAGGCGTTGCTACCCAGTCAGAAGCTGCAAGCGCTGCATCAGTCAGCCAATCACATACGAGATTACGCGTGTCATGGTTGTTCACTGCAGTGATATACACATAGAGATTTACGCCTGTTATGACAACGGAGCCCAGAGAGGACGTGTCCCAACGCATCTCTATGACGTTGGTTGAGTAGTAGCCACTTCTGATGTTGCCATAGTCCTTAATCGCGGTCATGGTGGGAAGCGTGGTATCCAGAACGGCAGAAGAGACCGTCCCAGGATAGGTCGTCGATTGTACATCTATACCGCCATCATTCGCACTCGCCAAGATGTCGAAATTCGCCGTCGCCGCATCCACCCGCGCCGCCATCAGCAGCGCCCCCACGACTAGCAGCCAACAGGTGTGGCGGCGTAGTGCCATCACAGGAATTGCCCGAACACCCGAGAAGCGGACAAACCGGAAACCCTGCATCATGATTGTGCCTCCTGTCCCCACCTGTGTGGGTAATTTGAACCATTGAAACACGCGACCTCTTACTATGCCCTCCTTCTGGGCAGATGTCAAGGCGAAAGCTGACGTATTTCAAAACGTTATCCCAGTTTGTGTCGCACAACGGCACGAGCGAAGTCGCCCGTAATGCGCCGAAGCCGCACAAGGGGGCGCTCTCTGAAACGCGAGGCGTGGCCTCACTCTTCGAGGCGTGGCCTCACTCTTCGTCGATGGGATCGGTCAGCAAGATGACGTTGCCTTCGTCCTCTTCCTTCTCCGCCAGCCTGGCGACGCCGACGACCCTCTCCCCCTCAGCGAGGTCTATGAGCCGCACGCCTTGGGTATTGCGGCCGATGACGGAGATGCCCTTCACCGGCGTGCGGATCACTTTGCCACCGTCGGTGACTAGCATGATGTCGTCGTCGTCGCTCACCATGCGCACCCCGACCACGGCGCCGGTCTTCTCCGTGGTCTTCATGGTGATGATGCCCTTGCCGCCGCGCGACTGGAGGCGGTACTCGTCCATCTCCGTCCGCTTGCCGTAGCCCTTCTCCGCCACCGCCAGTAACGTGGCGCCCGGGCTGACCACGGCCATACCGACGACGCTGTCGCCCTGCTCCAGCGTGATGCCGCGCACGCCGCCGGCGCCGCGGCCCATCGGCCGCACCTCCTCTTCCTTGAAACGGATCGCCTGGCCCATCCGGGTCGATAGGATGATCTCCTGATGGCCGTCGGTGAGCCGCACGCCGATGACTGCGTCACCCTCGTCCAAGCTGATGGCGATGATGCCGCTACGCCGCGGGTTGGCGTAGGCCATCAAATCGGTCTTCTTCACCGTGCCCTTGGCGGTGGCGAAGACGACGTAGCGACCTTCCTGGAACTCGCGGACCGGCAGGAAGGCGGAGATCTTCTCGTCCTTCTCGAGATTGAGCAGGTTGACGATGGCCTTGCCGCGGGCGGCGCGGCCTGCCTGTGGCAGCTCGTGCACCTTCAGCCAGAACACCTTTCCGGTGGTGGTGAAGAACAGGATGTAGGAATGCGTCGACGCGACGAACAGGTCCTCGACGAAGTCTTCCTCTTTGGTAGAGGCGCCGATCTTCCCGCGACCGCCGCGCCGCTGCGCGCGGTAGAGGGCGACGGCGTTGCGCTTGATGTAACCCTCGTGGGAGATCGTCACCACCATGTCCTCCTCGACGATCATGTCCTCGATGGAGATCTCGGTGGTCTCGTCGACGATCTGCGTGCGGCGCTCGTCGCCGTGCAGCCGCCTCACTTCCTGCAGCTCGGCGGTGATGATCTTGTAGACCTCGCGCTCGTCGGCCAGGATCTCTTTGTAGCGCGCGATCTGCCTGGTGGTCTCGGCGTGTTCCTCCAGGATCTTCTCGCGCTCCAGGCCGGTGAGGCGCTGTAAGCGCATATCGAGAATCGCCTGCGCCTGGAGATCGCTGAGGTGGAACCGCTGCATCAGGCCGGTCTTTGCGACCGCCGGGCTCTGCGCCTGGCGGATCAGGGTGATCACAGCATCGAGATTCGCCAAGGCGATCTTGAGGCCGTCGAGGATGTGCAGGCGCTCCTCCGCTTTGCGCAGCTCGTACATCGTGCGCCGGACCACCACGTCCTTGCGGTGGTCGATGAAGACCTTGAGTGCGTCCTTTAGCGTCAGCAGCTTGGGCCGGCCGTCGACGATCGCCAGCATGATTATGCCGAACGACTCCTGCATCGGAGTGAGCTTGTAGAGCTGGTTGAGCACGATGTCGGGGTTGGCGTCCTTCTTCAGCTCGATGACGATGCGCATGCCCTCGCGATCGGATTCGTCACGCAGGTCGGAGATGCCGTCGATCCTCTTTTCGTTCACCAGCTCGGCGATGCGCTCGATGAGCTTCGCCTTGTTCACCTGGTAAGGGATCTCTTTGACGATGATCGACACGCGGCCGGTACGCTTTTCCGTTTCGGTGCCGGCGCGGGCGCGCAGCTGCAGGATGCCGCGACCGGTGGTATAGGCTTCCCGGATCGCGGTCTTGCCGTGGATGAAGGCCGCGGTGGGGAAATCGGGCCCTGGCACGTACTGCATCAAGGCATCGACGTCGAGGTCGGGGTTTTCGATCAGCGCCACCAGGGCGTCCACCACCTCGCAGAGGTTGTGCGGCGGGATGTTGGTCGCCATGCCGACAGCGATGCCGGCGGAGCCGTTGATGAGCAGGTTGGGGATGCGCGCCGGCAGCGGCAGCGGCTCGCGCAGCGTGTCGTCGTAGTTGGGCAGGAAGTCGACAGTCTCCTTGTCGATGTCGGCGAGCAGCTCGCTGGCGATGCGCGCCATGCGGATCTCGGTGTAGCGCATGGCTGCCGGCGGATCGCCGTCGACGGAGCCGAAGTTTCCCTGACCGTCCACCAGCGGGTAGCGCATGGAGAAGTCCTGCGCCATGCGCACGATGGTGTCGTAGACGGCGATGTCACCGTGGGGATGGTACTTACCGATGACGTCGCCGACGACACGCGCGGACTTCTTGTACGGCCGGTTCCAGTCGTTGCCTAGATCGTGCATGGCGTATAGCGCGCGCCGATGCACCGGCTTGAGTCCGTCGCGGGCGTCGGGCAGTGCCCGGCCGATGATGACGGACATGGCGTAGTCCATGTAGGACTGCCGCACTTCGTCTTCGATATTGACCGGAACCTTGTTGGCTCTCAGGGTTGCGTCCATATTCAAAGCAGGTGAAAGGCACAAGTTGAAAGGTCAAAGCCGGAATGCCGGCGGGCTCCGGCTTTCCTCTTTGCCCTTTCCCCTTTGCCCTCCGTAATCAGATATCCAGGTTCTTTACGTTGAGCGCGTTCTCTTCGATGAATTTCCGCCGCGGCTCCACCTCATCTCCCATCAACGTCGAGAAGATATCATCGGCTTCGTAAGCGTCCTCGATCTTCACCTGCAGCAGCGTACGCGTGTCGGGATTCATGGTGGTCTCCCACAGCTGCTCAGGGTTCATCTCTCCGAGTCCTTTATAGCGCTGGATGTCGAGGCCCTTACGCGCCTGGGTGATCACGTGCTCGACCGCCGCACGCAGGGTGCGGGTTTCGACCTGCTTGTCGCCGTCGGCAACCACGAACGGCGGCGGCCCGGCGGCGCGTAGATCCTTCGCGAGGCGCCGCAACTCCTCGAACTCTGGCGTCAGGCAGAACTTCATGTCGACCGCGGTTTGTTGGCTGCTGCCGTTGAGCCGCGTGCGCGCGATGATGGTGTGACAGGCGTGCTCCGGATCATCGCTCAACTCCAGCGTCAACGGCTCCATCTCAGGCGCAGTCGCCTTCAGCCGCGCGGTGACGTCGGCGAGGAGTTGGATCAACGTAGGGGTGTCCGAGAGTACCGCTGCCCTCATGCGCTCGTCTGATGCCAGCGCGGCCACCACGTGCCTGTTCTTCTGGTGCCGCTCGACGACATCAAGGATGCGCTCGAAGCGCAGCATCTTCTTCACCACGTTCTTCAGCGGGATGCCGGTGACCGCGAGGCGCCCGTCCTGCCCTTTCAGCGTGACGTCCTCCGTCCCCAGCTCGATCAGGTAATCTTCCAGCGCAGCTTCATCTTTGAGGTAGCGCTCAGTCTTGCCCTTCTTCACCTTGTAGAGCGGCGGTTGCGCGATGAACACGTGTCCCTGCTCGATCAGCTCCTGGAACTGCCGGTAGAACAGTGTCAGCAGCAGTGTGCGAATGTGTGAGCCGTCGACGTCGGCGTCCGTCATTATGATGATGGTGTGATAGCGCAGCTTGGAGAGGTCGCGGTCTTCCTTGCCGACGCCGGTGCCGAGGGCTGTGACGAGCAGGCGGATCTCTTGTGACGAGATCATCCGATCGAAGCGCGCCTTCTCGACGTTCAGGATCTTGCCACGGAGTGGCAGGATCGCCTGGTTCTTGCGATCCCGCCCTTGCTTGGCGGAGCCGCCGGCGGAATCGCCCTCGACGAGGAACAACTCCGACAGCGCGGGGTCACGTTCCTGGCAGTCGGCCAGTTTGCCCGGCAACGAGCCGGAGTCGAGCGCGCCTTTACGCCGCGCCAGGTCCTTCGCCTTGCGTGTCGCCTCCCGCACGCGCGCGGCGTCGAGCCCTTTCAGCGCAATCTTCTTGGCGTCCGCGGGATGCTCTTCGAGGTACTCGCCGAGCTTCTCGTTCACCAGGGCCTCAACGAAACCTTTCACCTCGCTGTTGCCGAGCTTGGTCTTGGTCTGGCCTTCGAACTGCGGCTCCTGCACCTTCACGTTCACCACCGCAGTGAGGCCCTCGCGGACATCCTCGCCCTGCAGTGCTTCCGCATCTTTCTTCAACAGGCCGTTGGCGGCGGCGTACTGGTTGATCGTCCGCGTCAGCGCGGCCTTGAATCCAATAAGGTGTGTGCCGCCTTCGATGGTGTTGATGTTGTTGGCGAAGGAGTAAATGTTTTCAGCGTAGCCCTCATTCCACTGCAGGGCGACCTCGACCTCGAAGTTCTCCTTCTCACCCTTGAGATAGACCACCTTGGGATGGATCGGTGTCTTGGCACGGTTCAGGTGCTCGACAAACTCCCCGATACCGCCGCGGTAGCGAAAGGTATGTTGCTTCTGGGTGCGCTGGTCGTCGATGCTGATGCAGACACCGCGGTTGAGGAAGGCCAGTTCACGCAGGCGTTGCGACAGGATATCGAAGCTGAAGTCGAGCTGCTCGAAGATGAGAGGATCGGGCTTGAAGGTCACCTTCGTGCCGCGGTGCCGCGTGGTGCCGATCTCTTTCAGCGGGCTCTCTGGTTTGCCGCGGTGATAGCGCTGCACGTAGACCTTGCCGTCGCGCTTGATCTCGACCTCGAGCGTTTCCGACAACGCGTTCACGACCGAGACGCCGACGCCATGCAGGCCGCCGGAGACCTTGTACGCATGGCGATCGAATTTCCCGCCAGCGTGGAGTTTCGTCATGACGACTTCGGTGGCCGATACACCTTCGGTGGTGTGAACCTCGACGGGAATGCCGCGACCGTTGTCTTCCACTGTCACCGAGCCATCGATGTGGATGGTGACGTTGATCTCGTCGCAGCAGCCGACCAACGCCTCGTCGATAGAATTGTCGACCACCTCGAAGACGAGGTGATGCAATCCGCGCTCAGCGGTGTCGCCGACGTACATCCCCGGACGCTTTCGAACCGCATCCAGGCCCTCTAAAACCTTGATCTGAGCTGCGCCGTATTCGGTGCTTTCTAGCACGTCACCACACCCCGGACTCACCCTACTGGGAGAGCACACCAGTCAGCCAATTTCCGCGCTGAATATTAGCAGATTGCAGCGCCGCCGTAAAGCGATATGGCCGCTGAATTACTCAGCTATTTCAATTAGTTGTGGGTAAATTATGGCCCTATGGCAGCGCTCGGCGTCGCCAGCTTCGATGGCCCCCCGCTCAGTGCCCGGTTCCCGACCCATGAACGCAGTTTCATTTTTGCGTCAGAGGCGCATGGGCATGACGACATAGAGGTAGTCTGGATCGGCTTCGCAGCGCAGCACACCCGGACTCACCTCGTCGTTGAATCCCACTTCCACCTGAGCCGAGTCCGGGAGCACCGCCAGCAAATCTATGAGATACCTAGCATTGAAGCCGATGCCCAGCGGACTGCCGTCGTACTCCACTGACAGCTCCTCCGTCGCCTCGCCGACATCTGGATTAATCGAGGAGATCTCCAAGCGCGTGCCATCCAACTGCAACTTCACGCCACGTGTTCGCTCACTCGACACCACCGAGACCCGGCGCAACGCTGAGAGCAACGGATCCACACCAACGAGCATGCGGCGCTCCGATTTTTGCGGGATCACCTGCTTGTAATCCGGAAACTCTCCTTCTACCAAACGCATCGACAGGTCAACGCAGCCGCGGCTGGCATGCGCAACACCACCCTGCACCGCGATCGTCACCGCTTCCTCACCCGACTCGATAACCTTCGAAACCTCGGCCACACCCTTACGCGGGACAATGACACCGCCCGTGGTCCCGCCCTCCTCGACCGCACGCGTGATCATGCTCAAGCGGTGCCCATCGGTCGCCACAATGCGCAGCTTTCCGGACTCCGGTGCCTCAAGCAACACGCCGCTCAGATTCAGGCGCGTCTCATCAGTGGAGACCGCAAACAGCGTGCGGCCGATCATCTCCCGCAACACCTCCGAGCGCACCGTAATACGCTGCAACTCACGCTCGGTCGCTGGGCTCGGCATCGCCGGGAACTCCTTGGGATCCAGACCAACGATACGGAAGTGGGATTTGCCGCACGAGATATCGATCCAGTTGTTGTCGAGCGTGCGGATGACGATGTCCTCCTCAGGGCATTCGCGCACTATCTCGTAGAGTTTGCGGGCACCGGTCGTCAGCGAGCCCTTCTTCTTCAACTTAGCTTCGCAGCGCCGGCGTACGCCGATCTCCTGATCCGTAGCAGCGATCGTGACTCCGTCTTCCGCCGACTCCATGAGTACGTTGGCTAGGATAGGAATTGTCGTGCGGCGCTCCACAATTCCCTGAGTGAGATACAGCCCTTGCAACAGCTCGTCACGCGCGATTGTGAATTCCATTCCTCTCCTCACCTCGTCCTTATTCTTCTGTATATCTTTTTAAGACTTAGTAGTAGCAGTAAGGGCTGTGCAAATGTGGAATGTCGGTCGGCGTGCGTGTGGGGCACGATGTTGCCAGTGGTAGAGCAAGCCGGGAACAGCAGGGGATCGACTGATGTCCTCATTGCTATCCGCACCAATGGCACGGCTATCCCCAGATTGTTCACAGTTTACCCTCTATTTTCCAGCATCCGCTCGAGGCGTTCGATCGTAGCGCGAAAGGTAGGGTCCTGCTTGGCTCTCTGGTCGATGACCTGCGTGGCGTGGATGACGGTGGAATGATCACGCCCGCCGAAACGGTCGCCGATGGTGGGGAAAGAGGCGTGGGTGTAGCGGCGGCAGAGATACATTGCCACTTGGCGCGGCACGGCGACGGTGCGGCTGCGTTTTTTCGAGCGCAGGTCGGCCGGACGGACGTGGAAGAACTCACAAACAGCCTTTTGGATCGACTCGATAGTGATCGTGGAGCCCTTCTCACGTAAAATGTTCTGCAGCACCTGCCGCGCGAAATCGACCGTGATCTCGCACTTATTGAGTGAAGCGAAGGCGCCCAGCCGGGTCAGGGAGCCTTCCAGCTCGCGCACGTTTGAGTCGATGCTGGCGGCGAGAAACAGCGCGACCTCGTGCGGCAGGTCGATGCGTTCCACCTCAGCCTTTTTCTGGAGGATGGCTACTCGGGTCTCCATATCCGGGGGCTGGATATCAGCGATCAAGCCCCACTCAAAGCGGTTCCGCAAGCGTTCCTCGAGATCAGGGATCTCCTTCGGAAACTTGTCCGACGTTAGCACTATCTGGCGATGGCTCTCGTAAAGCGAGTTGAAGGTGTGAAAGAACTCCTCCTGCGTGCGCTCACGGCCCGCCAGAAACTGTACATCGTCGAGGATGAGCACGTCGATGCGGCGAAAGCGGCTCTTGAACTCGTCCATCCGGTCGCGACGCAAGGCGTTGATCAGCTCGTTCATGAAGGATTCCGATGACAGGTACAGAACGCGCCTTTCCGGGTATGTGTCCAGAATTTGGTGTCCGATGGCATTGACCAAGTGCGTCTTGCCAAGGCCGACGCCGCCGTAGATGAAGAACGGGTTGTAGTGATCGCCGGGCTGGTTGGCCACCGCCTTTGAGGCAGCGTGGGCGAACTGGTTGCTTCCCCCGACCACAAAGTTATTGAAGGTGTAGGTTGGGATCAGGCTAGATGGGCGCTTCCGGCTCGTGCTAGCGGGGACGTTGGCCGGCACAGACAAGGGAAAGAGTTCCTGCTGCACCGCCCTGGGTGGCTGGAGGAGGACGTGGATCGGTCCACCGACCGTTTGCGACAAAACCTCCTCGATCAGGTTGAGGTACCTCCGCGTGATGAGGTCGACCGCGAGCCGGTTCGGGGCCTCTATCAGGAGGTTGCGATCCCGCGTCGCCAGCGGGTGCAACCGCCGGATGAAGTTCTCATAATCCTGCGGGTCGACGCGGTCTCGCAGAATCTCTAACGACCGTTCCCAAGCCTGCTGCATCGATCATCCACAATGTTATGCACAGGGCTGAATGCTGACAATTTGCTCGCTCCATCAAGAGGTTATCCTGGTTTGGGGTGCTGAATCCACAAGTTTTCCACTCGGCGGCGCCGACACCACGGTGAGGACTCACGAAGCGCCGCTCGGTTCATCATCTGCGAACTAGACTGCGCCCCAAACGGGTGTATCGGGGTGCAGCTGCTTTATCCCCTTTTGTGTCCGCCCGCAAGGAGGGAAGGGCTCGTGAGCCGTGGGGCTGCCTTGACTGACCGGGGCACGGAGTGGTACCGAAACCTTCACTCTCGCCCGCTCCCATGCCCTCACGGAGTCTATCTGCTTCCTTGTTCGAGCGTGCCAGTCGGCTGATCCCCGGCGGCGTGAACAGCCCAGTTCGTGCCTGGCGCGCCGTGGGCGGCAATCCCCTGTTCATCCAACGGGCCAGGGGCTGCAACGTCTGGGATGCGGACGGGCGCGCCTACGTCGATTATGTGGGTTCCTGGGGTCCGATGATCTTGGGCCATGCGCATCCTAAGGTGCTCACGGCTGTGCGCAACGCGATGCACGATGGCACGAGCTTCGGTGCGCCGACGGCACGCGAGGTCGAGCTGGCGCAGGTACTCACGACGGCGATCCCCTCGATGGAGATGGTGCGCCTCGTGAGTTCGGGGACAGAGGCGGCGATGAGTGCCATCCGTCTGGCGCGGGCGTTTAGCGGGCGCGCGAAGATCGTCAAGTTTGCCGGCTGCTATCACGGCCATACAGACGCGCTGCTGGTGCGGGCCGGCTCTGGCGCGGCGACGTTCGGCGTGCCTGACAGTGCCGGCGTGCCGGAGGCGATTGCCAGCCAGACGTTGGTGGCGGAGCTGAACGATGCCGCGGCGGTGGAGGCGTACTTCACTGCCGAGGGGCACAACATCGCTGCCGTGATTATCGAGCCGGTGGTGGGGAACATGGGCGTTATCCGGCTGGAGGACGGCTTTCTGCAGGCGCTGCGCCACCTCACGCGCGAGAATGGGTCGTTGCTGATCCTAGACGAGGTGATCACCGGCTTTCGTTTAGGTTACGGTGGCGTGCAGAAACAGTTCGGGGTCGAGCCGGACCTTACGTGTCTGGGGAAAATCATTGGCGGTGGGCTCCCGCTAGCCGCGTTCGGTGGCTCGCGCGCGGTGATGGAGCAACTGGCGCCTCTCGGGCCCGTCTATCAGGCAGGGACGCTCTCGGGAAACCCGTTGGCGGTTGCGGCAGGCCTGGAGACAATCGAGATGCTATCTAAGCCCAGTGTCTATGAACGGCTGGAGGAACTCGGCGCGCGGCTGGAGTCGGGTTTGCGGGAGGCGCTGGCGGCGGCGCGCCTACCAGGGTGCCTGAATCGGGTGGGCTCGATGTGGACGCTTTTCTTCGGCGTCACTGCGGTGCGCGACGCGCGCAGCGCCCGGAGCGCGGACACCGACATGTTCGCGCGTTGGTTCCGTGGCATGCTCGGGCAGGGGGTGTATTTGCCGCCCTCTCAGTTTGAGGCCGCCTTCATCTCGCTCGCACATAGCGAGGCGGACATTGACGAGACCGTGCGCGCGGCCCGGAAAGTGCTCTCGGCCCTGGCGTGAGCGGCGGAGCGACGGTCACGGAGCAGAGACAGCGTGAGAGTGGGATCGTCAGGGCGGGGCGGTTTGCAGCCCTGGGATTCGAGTTCGCCGGCATCGTGGTTGCGGGCGTGATCGCGGGGTACTACTTGGATGGTTGGCTTCACACGGCACCGCTGTTTACCTTGTTGCTCACTCTGGCAGGAATGGGAGGCGCGCTGTACCGGTTGCTTTGGATGCTGAAGCGGTTTAGTTCGCAGTCGAGCAATGGCGGTTGACCTCACACGGATCACCAAGCTGCACGTGGGCCTCCTCGGGGCCACGGGCGGCCTATCGTATGCCACCCACATCGGCGAGCCGGGGAGCCTCTTGCTCGGCGGTGCGGTCATGGGGGCGAACTTCTATCTGCTGCGTGTGATCAGCAACCTGCTGTTGCCGATGGCGAAGGAGCCGAGCCGGCGGGGTCGCAAGGCGGTCGCGGTTGCCGCGATGCTGCTCAAGTTCACCCTCTTCCTGGGTCTGCTGGGATTGCTGTTCTGGCGCGTTCCCATCGAGGGGATGAGTTTCGCCGTCGGGGTTACGCTGCTGTTGGTCGCTTGCGTGCTCGAAGTGCTGCGCGACGAGTGGCGAAGAAAAGGGGTTCGTTGAAGTGGAACACCACGCGTTTTATTGGGTCACTATTATTCCCGGGCTTGACCAGTTGCCGCCGCACACGGCGACGGCGTTGCTGGTGATGGCCGCGCTACTGGTGTGGGCCCTAGTCGGGCTCCGGCAGATGCGGGCCGCGGAGGATCCGGTGGTGCCGGACGGCACGCTGACGGCGCGCAACACCTTGGAGATCTTCGTCGAGTGGTTCATCACCTTCATCGAGGGCATCCTCGGCCACAAGGGGCGGCGCTATGTCCATGTCTACGCCACCTTCTTCCTGTTCATTCTGGCTGCCAATCTGACCGGACTGCTGCCGGGCTTTGCGCCACCGACGAGCAACTTCAACGTGACCTTCGCGCTTGGGGTGACGTCGTTTGTGCTGTACAACTACTACGGCCTGCGGGAGAAAGGCGTCGCCTATCTCAAGCACTTCCTCGGTCCGATTTGGTGGCTGGTGTTCCTGATGCTGCCGCTGGAGCTGATCGACAACTTCGTGCGGCCGGTCTCGTTGTCCCTCCGTCTGTTCGGCAACATGACCGGCGACCACATGGTGCTGGAGATCTTCACGGATCTGACGAAGCTGGTCATCCCCGTTGTGTTCTATGCGCTCGGGGCTTTTGTGTCGTTGATTCAGGCCTTCGTCTTCACCATCCTGAGCATCGCGTACCTGGCGCTGGCGTTGGAAGAGCACGAGGAGCACGCCCCGCACGAGGCGACCGCACAAATTGCAGCATTAAGTCACTGAGAGAACACGCGGCCGAGGAGTGGCGAGGATGAGGAGAAGGCGTGGCGCAGCGGTCTCTCAAATCTCACGAAAGGAGGACCAGAATATGCGCAATCGATGGCTGATGGCGGGCGTCGCCTTCGTCGCCATGCTGTTGGCGTACAGTCCGGCATTCGCACAGGCCGCCGGTGGCGGTGGCGATATCAACCGTGGACTGGTGGCGCTAGCTGCCGGGCTGGCGATTGGCGTCGCGGCGATCGGCCCCGGGTTGGGGCAAGGCCGCGCCGTCGCGTCTGCCATGGAAGCGATCGGCCGCAATCCCAACGCCGCCGACCGTATCCAGACCCCGATGATCATCGGCATCGCCTTCATGGAAGCGTTGGTGATTTACGCGCTGGTGATTGCATTCTTCCTGCAAGGGAAGATCTGAATCAGTAACGGATCGTTGAAAGCGAGAAGCGAGGGGGCGTGAGGCAACTCATGCCCCCTCGCGAACATCGCCTGTTTTAGTTTCTGTAAGGACTCTCCGGCCACAGGACGTGCGAAGGGGCACGCTGCCCACTGATCTGGCTCCTTACGGCTCTTCTAGCACAGGACCACTGGCGAGCAAACGCACGGCGGGTGTGCTGTGATTCAAACTAGTCGGCCGTAACCTAAATTCGCGTAATAAGCGACTAGCCATGGCGAGCCACGGTGTCAGCGCAGAAGCGGGCAATCTTCGTCAGAATCTCGTCCGCGGTCTTCACCCACTTGAAAG
>JBEKBJ010000115.1:0-16374 GCA_050015455.1 Binatia bacterium | reverse complement strand
TGACGATGTCCGACGCGCCTGAGGTACTGGGGGGATGGCGCGGTACAAGCCGTACAACCTGCAGCAGGACAACACGACAAGTGGATCCCGCTGAGCTACGCGGATCAGATCGTGCCGGGATCGTTCGAGTACGCGCTCGATAAAAATCAAGGCAATCCTACCCCCACGGCCGATCCCGCACCCCGGAGCCCCGCTCGATGCGATGCGTGACGGCGTGCTCGATCACGTCGCAGGCCGCATGGATTGTCACCTTGTGGCGTGCCCTCGTAACCGCCGAATAGAGTAGCTCGCGCGTCACCACCGGCGAGATCCGCTCCGGCAGCAGCACCGCCACCTCGTCGAGCGCGGATCCCTGGCTCTTGTGCGCGCTCATCGCAAAGACGGTCTGGTGCGGCGGCAGCCGCGACGGGCCTGTCAAATTCCCAACACTCCGGCACCTGGCTTCGACATCGCCCAATGAAAATCCGAGGTTTTGCACCAGCCGGATTCTGCGCGGTTTGCGGCATGCGCTTTGGTGATTCTGCCTGCCGTGAGCGGCCTCCGGCACACCGCATATGCCATAGGCGCAGCAACGGTCATATTCCTGACCGTCGGCCCCGCTGTCGCGTACAATGTCGAGCTAATCTGGACGCCAGTGCCAGCTGCCGCTGGGTACAACGTCTATGTGCGCCCAGCCGGCCAACCGTACGGCGCGGGTATCGATGTCGGCCTCATCTTGCCGGGTCCCGACGGCCTGGTTCACTGCATCACCACCGGCGTGCCGATTAATCAAACCGACTACTTCGCCGTAACAAGTTACGATGCGACCGGCGTCGAGAGCGCCTTGTCGAACGAGCTCATGCTCATTACGACGGTAACACCGACCGGAACAGCTTCGGCGGTCACTCCGACGCAGCCGCCGAGTTCTCCACCCATCGCCACCGCAACGGCTGTCACGGCGACTGCCGCTGCGACGGCGACGCGCCCGGCCACCGCAACGAACACCCCGAGCCGGACGTCCACCTCCAGCGCCACTCCGACCCTGACCGCTACTGCCAGCGTGACGTTCACGGCCACATCCACTGCGACCAACACGCCCACCAACACCCTCAGTCCAATCCCGACCCGCACGGCGACGGCAACCCCTACTTACACGGCCTCGCCCACTGCGACGGCGAGTGCAACAGCTACAGCCCGCACCCCACCGACCGCGACGCGCACCGCGACGGGGACACCAACCACCACGGCGACGCGCACCACAACCAGCACGGTCACACCGACCCTCACAGGCACCGCAACCGCAACGTCGACCTACACGGCGACGGCCTCACCGACCGCGACGCCGAGCGCCACGGCTACGGCGAGCAGCCCGCCGACACCGACGCGCACCGCGACAGGGACACCAACCAACACCGCCACAGCGACGCCAACCAGCACAGTCACGCCGACGTTCACCCGTACGGCCACCGCCACCGCAACGGCGACGCGAACGCCGACATGGTCACCGACGGCCACCGCCACCCAGGTGCCGAGCGTGACGCCCACTTGGACCGCGACGCTGTCCCCGACCCCGACGAGCACGTGGACACCGACTCAGACGCCGACTTCGACGCCGACGTGGACGGCGACCCCGACGGGTACGCCCACGCTCACTCCGACTTGGACGGCCACACCCACGCCGACGTTCACCAGTACGGCCACCGCCACCGCGACGGCGACGCAAACGCCGACATGGTCACCGACGGCCACTGCCACCCAGGTGCCGAGCGTGACGCCCACCTGGACCGCGACGCTGTCCCCGACCCCGACGAGCACGTGGACACCGACTCAGACCCCGACTTCGACGCCGACGTGGACGCCGACCCCGACGGGTACGCCCACGTTCACCGCGACTTGGACGGCCACACCCACGCCGACGTTCACCAGTACGGCCACCGCCAGCGCGACCGCGACGCAAACGCCGACATGGTCACCGACGGCCACTGCCACCCAGGTGCCGAGCGTGACGCCCACCTGGACCGCGACGCTGTCCCCGACCCCGACGAGCACGTGGACGCCGACTCAGACTCCGACCGCGACGCCGACGTGGACGGTGAGTCCGACGGCTAGCCTGACCGTCACAGCCACGGCAACGCCAACACCGGGCATCACTTCAACTGCTACCGCTACGGCAACGCCGACACCGACCGCAACGGCGCAGGGAAGAGGCCGACGCGGCAAGCCGTTGGCGGTAACGCGCAGCGCTGTTACTGGCGGCAGCGTCAGTGTGTATTACCTCGGGACGCCGAGCCGGAGACGCGCCGGTGCCGCCGAGGAGGTCCACACTATGATTTCCGGCCTCTCACCAGCCGCGGTCATTGGAAATATGGACGGTGACGGAACGTCTGAACTCATCGTCGGACAGGCTACTGATGATCGAGTGGGAGTATACCGGATCGACCCTGGCAGCCCACCGCAATACGTGGCACAGCTGGCAGCCTTTGATAACTCGGGCGTCTCGGGTAGCAGCAACATTGCGGTTGGCGACGTTGATCCGTCAGAGCCGGGCAACGAACTCGTGGTAGGAGAAGATGGGAGCCGGCGCCGTGCCGTGCAGTTGCGCATCTTTGGCGGCTTCAGCACTGGCAACCCACGTCTTTTGCTCCGATTCCGGGCACTGGGTCCACGGGTTGCGTCTCGTAGTCCTCTTGTGTTCGCACTCGGCAACGTACTGGGAAAGGCCGATTACCCTGGGCAGCAGATCGTTGTCGGTGACTCGAAGGGACGCATCTACGTCTACGGCATTCGCCAAGGGGCTGCGGTCCCACTCGGACGGTTCTTTGCATTTCCCGACGCACCGCATTGCTCCGCCCACAGGCTGGCCGTCGGCGATCTGATCCCGGGCAACACCGGAGATGAGATTGCAGTGGGAGATGACGGCAAACGGCAGGACGGGCTGGTGCGGGTGCTAGACGGTCGCAGTGGCATCCCGCTCCTGGAGTTCGAGGCCTTCAGCCCTGGGCAAGCGCCAGCGGGAGTTGAGCTGTGGGTGGGCGACGTCATTTCCTCGTTGCCCGGTGCCGAGTTGATCGTCGGGCAGGGTGAAGCGGGCGGCATCCTGCGCGTGTTCAGCGTCGCGCAAGGAGTTCCGGTCCATGTTCTCGATGTGCCGGATCCGTTGCACCGCACTACAAGTCTGCACCAGCATCTCGCCATAGGGGAGCTGATACCGGACCTGCCGGGAAACGAAATCGCCGTGGCTCAGATCGACCCGCATGTACCGGTGCAGGTATTCCATCTCGACGAGAACGGTGCGAGCCTGATCGACGAGTTGGCTGCAAACGCCGCGGCCGGGGCGACCACGGAGACCGTCGCGATCGGGCCGTGAATCGACTTGACGCATCAAGAGCCGCGAGCCAGCGGGCGGGCGGCAATCAGGGACAATTTCCGTCGAGAGGGATAGTGCGGCTCGTGGCAGGTAGAGCCCAGGAAGGCGGGAGGCGCGTGGTTGCGATCGCCTTGCAGGCGGGAATCAGCTTGGCGTGGTTACTCCGCCGCCAGCTTGGAGACGGCATACGGAGAGATCGGCGCGGGCAACTGGTCTTCGACTTTCGGAAGCAAGGCAGAATCGCCGTATACGGAGGAGGACGACGCATAGACGAGCCGCCGCACCGTCTTAGCCTGGTGCGCGGCAAGCAAGAGTTGCTGGGTGCCGTGGGAGTCGTGGACGTTGCCGGGCCGATGCAGGACGTCGAAGACCTGGCCGACCTGGGCGATGGTGCAGAACAGCGGAGGGATCGCACCGGTGCGCGATCCCTGCCCGATGTTACTTGCGGCGCCGCCCTTTCAGCATCAACAGCGCGGCCCCGAGCCCCGTGAGCACGATCGGCGCCAGCCCAGAGTCGACCTCTGGAGTCTGGTTGTGCGGACCACCATCAGTATGGCTGGGCTGACCACCATCGCTTTGCTGACCACCATCGCCATGATGACAATCTGCCCACACGGGGCTAGCGAAGGCGAGGGCCAAAATTGCGGAAACGACTCCCGCGGTGGACTTCATACAACCTCGCTTTCTCACACAAGACACCGTCCGTCAAGATGACATTGTGCATCTCGGATGGCGAAGTTTCAAGAGCAGTTCAAATCGCAAAGTGCGCGAGTGCGAAGTGGTTCAGTGTGTGAAGACTCACAATCGAAATGCGCCATGCGAGATCGGAACGTCAATCTTATCCCCACATCCCCCAATTCCCAGCGATCAGCGCGTACGCCGCGAGTAAGGCGTTGGTTGTCGCGTGCGCCAGGACCGCGTCGCTCAGTTCACCGCGGCGCAGCAGCACCAAGGCATAGATGCCGCCCGCAAGCGTTCCAGCCAGCATCCGCTGATGCATGGCGCCGAATGCCAGTGAGGAACCGAGCAACGCGAGCCAGGAGAACTGGCGGAAAGGGATCTGTTCGAAATCCACGCCCATCAACCGGCGCATCAGGTAGCCGCGAAAGGCCAGCTCCTCCGCAACGGGCACGGTGATCACCGCACCGACGACGCGAAACACCAACCACGTCCCGGCGACTCCGGCCGGCAGTTGCGCCAGCCCTGCTGCCAGGGCACCGCCCGAGTCGACGCCGGTCCGAGTCCCTTCGAGGGCCGTCCATAACACAAACACGACAATGCCCGCCGCAACCGCCACGAATGAGCCGGTCCACCGCAGTGCGCGCTGCTCACGACGATAGAGCCACAGGGCGGCGCCCACAGCGACCACTCTGAGGGGATACAGCGCCTCGAATCCGCCGGCGGAGAAGGCGCCGGTTACCATGGTAACAACCACCAGCACCACGAGAGGCGCCAGGTAGGCCGCCGTCGGATTCGTCATCTCCCCTTCCTCTCGGGGAACGTCTTGAAGGGCGAAGAATCGCGAGTGCTGTGTCGCGGCTACGAGTCCCAACGTCGCACCGCAGAACAACAGCCATCCACTGTACGAATGAAATCCGCCGAGAGCGATGCTGGGCGATAGCCACGTGCCGACCGCGATGAGGGCGGCGATGCGCAGCGCGTTGAGCAGCCACATCAGCAGCGTGCCGGCGGGAAACAACAAGAGAACCTGAGGGAATCTCAACGACCGCCGGAACAGCCCCAGGTACGCCCCGAGGAAAACCCACAGGATGCCGATCGCTTCGTAGCCGGAACACTGCGGCGCAATTTTGACCGAAAACTGTTGAGTGCCCACCACCAGTAGTACCGGATCGGTCACCGGAGCCGCGCCGGTCAGGGTGATCATGCGGTCGACAGCCCATAGCGTGAGCTGAGCGAGGGGCTGCCAGGCGCGACTCGTCAGCCAACCAGTCGCGAAGGCCGCCGCACCCACAACCGTACCAACCAGCAAAGGCCCCGCCGCTGCTCGGGTCAAGGGCCACCAGGCCCTTAGGGGCAGAGCAGTGGCAAGGCACAACGTGATCGTTACGAGTCCGGTCAGCAGCCAGAGCGCAACCCAGAGGCCTGGCTGAGACGAGAGCCGCAAATCGCCCTCCAAGACTCGCGCGGTCACGTAGTAAAGTGCGGCGAAGGCGCCAAAATGTGCGAGCAGCAGCGGCCACGCGTGGTTCGGGTGCGAGAATGTCACCGCGTGCCGTAACCGGCGCCGCACGGTGTTTCGGGTAAGCAGGACGGTTGCGGTAGCGCCGACGATGCTGAATTGCATAAAGTATCTCATGTGCGACACTAGGAGCGCCCACCACTCGTCGCCGAGATCGGGCGCCTCGAAGCGCACGCTCAGAACGATTCCCTCCGTGAGCAACAGGATACCGAGTGCTATCCAGCGGACTAACGGCATAGCAGCTTGCTGAAAAACCCCACCCAATGCTTCGACGGGCTCATCCTTCGACAAGATCAGCAGAGCGGACCCCTCCCCGATTTCATTGCGTTTTTCCTCTCACCCTGAGAGATCCAACCTGCCACGCGGCGTAGATCTGCGCGCTGACGTAGACGACGGCGCACGCCAAGCCGGCCAGCAACCAGGGGCTGTGCAGCCGTGTGCGGTCGACCCACCAACTGAAATAGGCGAGCGAGGCGAAGACGCCGAGCAGGATGCAAGCGGAGAGAATGCGGCGGGGCAGCGCCGGAGACAAAGCGATGTGCCGTCCGGCAACGCCAGCGTCGGTTATGGTGGGGGTTATCGCGACTTCGGCCATTTCTTCCTGGAAGGGCTTCTACCGAGGCTTCGCCTCAGATGCGGTGAGGCTTGAGCAATCATTCCTCCCTTTGCGCGCCCTACTGCTTGGCCCACAGATCGCCGAAGACAAAAGAATTCACCCAACGCAGATACTCCATCACCACATCGCGGCTCTGTTCACGCGAATGCCACCACGAGTCGGCGGCGAAGTCGTCGGTCCGCGGGCTCCGCACCAGCAGACGGGTGCCGGGCGGCAGCTGGCTGCGGAGCAAACGGCGGGCGCGTGCGGTGTGGGTCCGTGCGGTGATGTACAGTAAGCTGTTTGGTTTCTGCTGCCTGGCAAAGGCAGCGACCGCAACAATCTCCGAATCGCTGCCGTCGACAACACCCGGAAGAATCTGAATGCTACTCTCGCGGACACCGCTGCGATCGAGCAGCCACGCTGCGGAGTCGGTAGGCGACCATCCGGAACCTCCGAGCCGCCGGATTTCTTCGGCCACGGAATTGCTGGCCAACACCGGCAACACGATCCGGGTACTGACTCCGTCGTGGTACAGGTGGGCAGCCTCCAAGGTATTGCCGAGCAGGTTGGCATCGGAGGCGATGATCATCTCGACGGGTTCGACTGTGTCCTCGGCAACCAACAGCCTACCTGCACTGGTCAGCACAAAATGCCGGCCGAACCACAACAGTGTCACGGTGGCAGCCAGCGCGAGCAGCACACGGAACGGACGTGTCCGGAAGACCGGGTAAGGCCATTTCATCACCACACCCTCGGCACACCCTGGGTTGAAAGGAGGTCGCACGCTAATCCAGTTCGTAGACACTCCGCCAATCCACGTCCTCTCGCAGCGCCGGCTGGTGATGCTTGTCGAGAAGAAACGACCCGAGGACGAGATAGTCCATCTCCGTCCGCATGAAGCACAGGTACGCATCCCGCGGCGTGCAGACGATCGGCTCGCCGCGGACATTGAAGCTCGTGTTCACCAGCACCGGGCAGCCGGTGAGCGCATGAAAGCGGCAGAGCAGCGCGTGATAGGTCGGGTTTGTCTCTGCGTGTACGGTCTGGATGCGGGCCGAGTAATCGAGGTGCGTCACCGCCGGAATATCGGAGCGCGGGATGTTGAGCTTCTCGATGCCGAATAGGCGATCCTGCTCAGGCGTCATCGGGACACGGCGTGATTCTTTCACCGGTGCGACCAGCAGCATGTAGGGCGAGTCGACATCGAGGTCGAAATACTGGTTGAGGTGCTCGCGCAGCACGCTCGGAGCGAAGGGGCGGAAGCTTTCCCGGAACTTGATCTTCAGGTTCATCACTGACTGCATCTTCATGGAACGCGCATCGCCCAGGATGCTGCGATTGCCGAGCGCACGCGGACCGAACTCCATGCGCCCCTGCAACCAGCCCACGACTTTCTCTTGCGCGAGCACGTTCGCGGTGCGATCGATGATCTCCTCCGGTGTACACTTTTCGTACGCCGCACCTGCCGACTTGAGGAACTGCTCAATCTCGTCGTCGGAGAACGCGGGGCCGAGATACGCGCCCTTCATGCTGTCGCCTTCAGAGTACGGCTGCCGCTCGTGACCGAGGACCCTGTGCCAGATGGTTAGCGCGACCCCGACGGCGCCGCCGGCATCCCCAGCTGCCGGCTGGATCCACAGGCGCTTGAACGGACCCTCGCGCAGCAGCCGACCGTTGCCAACGCAGTTGAGCGCCACGCCGCCGGCGAGGCAGAGGTTCTCCATGCCGGTCTCGCGATGGACGTGCCGCGCCATGCGCAGCATGACCTCCTCCGTCACCACTTGAATCGACGCGGCCAAATCCATCTCGCGCTGCGTCAGCGGCGACTCGGGCTTGCGCGCCGGGCCGCCGAAGAGCTTGTCGAAGGCGCCGTTGGTCATGGTGAGGCCATGGAGGTAGTTGAAGTAGTCCATGTTCATCTTGAAGGAGCCGTCCTCGCGCAGATGCACCAGCTTGTCGAAAATGAGGTCGACGTAGCGCGGCTCGCCGTAGGGCGCGAGGCCCATGACCTTGTACTCGCCGGAGTTGACCTTGAAGCCGGTGTAGTAAGTGAAGGCGGAGTAGAGCATGCCGAGCGAGTGCGGGTAGTGCAGCTCGGCGAGCAGATCGAGGTCCTTGCCACGCCCGATGCCGTAGGACGAGGTGGCCCACTCGCCGACGCCGTCCATCGTGAGCACCGCTGCCTCCGCGAACGGCGACGGGTAAAAGGCGCTGGCGGCGTGCGCTTCGTGGTGCTCGCTGAAGAGCAGCGGCCCGGTGAAACCGGGAATCTCCCGGCGGATGATATCGCGGGTGAAGAGCTTCTCCTTCAGCCACACTGGCATCGCGGTGAGAAACGACCGCAGCCCCTTCGGTGCGACGCCGAGATAGTTCTCGAGGATGCGCTCGAACTTCAGCAGCGGCTTGTCGTAGAAACCGACGTAGTCAAGATCTTCAGGACGCAGCCCGCCCTCGCGCAGACAATAGGCGACGGCGTGGGTGGGGAAATCCGCGTCATGCTTCTTACGCGTGAAGCGCTCCTCCTGGGCGGCGGCGATGATCTCGCCGTCGCGCACCAGGCACGCCGCCGAGTCGTGGTAGTAGGCGGAGATCCCGAGAATGGATTTCATGAATACCCCTGGAGACAGAAGGAACTGGAGAGCCTTGGCGTACTCCCTAGAGAATTCGGTATTCCCATCCCGTCACGAGTCGTGATCCGATAGTGATGCCGTTGGGGGATGCCACCCGGCGGCAACCCATTCTCGCCGAACCATGACCGCGATCACGTTGTTCAGCTGAAGAGCAATGACTGTGGCCCGACCGCATGGCGTTCGGCCGAAGATTCGAGTCTCATCGCCGCTCCACTGGAAGTGTTCCGGCCAGTGCTGTCGATGCGGGTCGTACAGCGGTACCCGCTGAGCTGTTTCCGGATCGAGTGCGTTGGTTTGTGCTCCCTTGAAGTTGTTACAGAGACGGCACGCAAGCCAAAGGTTCTCGATGTCATCCGTTCCGCCTCTTGCCTTCGGGATGATGTGATCAATCTCCAGTCGGCCGAACACGAGCCGCTGTGGGCTCAGGCAATACCCACAACGGTCGTCCGCTTCGCGCCGAAGGCGTTGCCGGACCTCGTCCGGAACATGAGTCACGGCCGCAGCGGTTCGCGCAGTCCACGGCGGACTGCCTCACGCAGCGCCTGCGCCTTTCGCAGCAAACCCTCTTCGTACCGTTCGATGAGTGCCGACAGCTCGGCGCGTTCGCCGTTATTGAGGGGGCCAGCTTGCTGCCGATCGAGGAGTTCGCTGAGCCTCGTATCTTCCGCCGCAGATAGTTCAGTCTCGGTAGCGGCGAGCACTTCTGCGTCCGACCAGCCCGTGATCGGCGTCTCCTCCGCGGTGACCGTGCCCAGCGGTCGCAGCGACAGCTCGATCGTTTCCGCCAGCACATCAGCCAGCGCGCGCCCGGTCCGGTGCGCCAACAGCTCCGCCCGTCTCACCACCGCCTCGGGCAGGGTTACTGTGATCTCCGTCGTCATACCGTCACTCCTGTTTATGCCGGAAGCATTCTAGCTGTCCACTCGCCGGCTTGCGACCTTTCCCTTTGCCCCTTCGACGCTGCTCAGGGCAGGCTTTTGCCTTGCCACTTTTGCCTTTCCTCTTTTAGAAGCTCCCGAGTCGGTGTCTCTTTTGACGCTCATCGGATTGGTTGGTATCTTCGCGCAATGTAAGGTCGGCGAGGTACTACAGCGACTCCGAGACGACGGCTGGACTTGGTCGCGACCCGTGGCAGTCATCGCCAGTTCAAGCATCCGACCAAGCCCGGCCGGGTGACGGTACCTGGAAAACCGAACGACGGCCTGGCCGCGGGGACACAGGGCAGCATATTTAAGCAGGCTGGCTGGAAGAAATAGGAGGTCCATATGCGCTACGCGATCGTGATCGAAAAGGCGGGCAGCAACTTCTCGGCGTACGTTCCAGATCTGCCGGGTTGCGTTGCCACCGGAGTCACCGTGGAGGAGACGGAGCGTGAGATTCGCGAGGCCATCGAGTTTCACCTGGCCGGACTGCGCGAGGACGGCGCGCCGATCCCCGAGCCGTCCAGCTACGTCGATTACGTTGAGATTGCCGCTTAGCGCGATCACGCAACCTGCACTACCGCGCCGTCGGGGTCGATCATCCCGGCTCGTGTGCTCAGCCGCTGACTACAGACTATCAACTGTCGACGCGGGCTTGGCAGAGCGCTCGCACTCAGCCTCCGCGGCTACGCCGCACCCCTGCGTATTCACTCGATCCGCCATGTAGCCGCGGGCGGTTGGAGCGCCCTGTTAGGGCCGTCCCTCGAGCCTTGCGTGACTGCAGGTCGATGATGCGGGCAACGGCGCGAAGGGTCTCGTTCACAGACTCTCGATCCTTGAACACCTGAGCGACGTCTGGGTCCAGAACGACGACGTTCGTCCCCTCCGCGTACCGCTTGGCGTACTTGCCGCGAACGCCGCCGCTGAAGTCGTAGTAATCTCTCATATCGGCCCCGTTACGAGGTTCCTTCTTCATACTTCTCCCGCTCGCGTCGGTCGGTCTCTCGCGCACTGGGGATTAGCCGTTCCAAGTTGGGTTGCGGGCGGCAGCCCGAGCTACGATGACGCCAACCGCTCCAGGGGAAAGGCTTCTTTGTAAAGAAAGGCAAAAGTACGACGCCGCGGCATGCCCGCCGTCAGCTCGAACGGCTTGTTCGGCCTTCTACCGATCGCCCACCGCCGCACGGAACTCCAACACGTCGACGGCCACTCGGGTCGACGGTCTGCGCCGCGACCGAGCGAGCCTCTCCATCGTCTTGTACACATCCGCATCGAAGTAACGCTCGCCGCATTGTCGGCAGACGCTGGCCGGCACGCTTCGGATCATTTTCAACTTCTTGCCCCAGCGGAAGTCCACGTCAACCTTCCGCTGCTCAATAGTGCCCCGGCAAAAATAACAGGTCTCCGCCATGACGATTTCACCTCCTGCGCATCCGCCAGTCGGACTCCCATTCATCCGGGTCCGGCTCGTAGGCCGTGATGATCAAGATCCGCCGTTCTTCAAGCCGACCACACACGACATGAAGGGGCCGACCACCTGAGCGGCCGAGAATAAGGCAGCTCGGTCCTCTTGGGTCATCGGGATAGTCTTCGATGATCGCCCCATCGCGAATCGCCTGTTCAACATCCTCAGCACGGATCTTCCGTTCACGCAACTTCTCGGTGTGGGTAAACGAAATGACATAATCCCCGCGTCGCACGCGCTCGCGGATGACGGCCAGGCTGCGCTCAAGGGTCACATGAGTAGTCTACCTCAGTCAGCTCGAGAAGCCGAACGCCGACTGGAGCGGCGCGCCCAGATCAGCAACGGGTAGCATCTGATCGACTCTTGCGCGGCGGCCGCGCTAAGATGAAACCAACCGCTCTTTTTGCCTTTTGCCTTGCCACTTTTGCCTTCTGCATTTCACTTCCTAGAACTGCCGTTCATAACTCGCCGGGTCGACGGGCTGTTGCTGCCGTCGAATCCAGTTGGTGGGTTCCTGGTTGTCGAAGCGCAGCTTGAGCGGGTCCCTGAACAAACGCATTACCAACGCGACTGGCGTCAGCACTACATAGAAGAAGGCGCCCAGGATGATCCGCGTATTCACGTAGCCCAGCACGCCGGCCGCGCGCATCCACCCGTGCTGGACGGGGCGCAGGAGCATCGGTGCCACCGCCCCGGGCACGAGCAGCGACACCCCCAGCCCCCACAGTACCCGCGGCGCGGTCACATGCCCGCGCCACCAGCTGATCAGGCCGAGCAGGATGAACGCCCCGCCAACGGTTAGCCCGAACTTGCGCAACTCAGTTTTGCTTACCCGCTTCTGTTCTAGCTTTTGACTTCCAACTTTTGCCATTTGCCATTCTTCTCACTTGCACGCCTTTGCCTTGCCGCTTTTGCCTTTTGCCTTTCTTTTCTCAAAAGATCGTGTAGATAAACGGCGCGAGCGCCGACCCCTGAGTGAAAACGATCAGCGTGCCGAACAGAACCAGCACGATGATGATGGGCGCCAGCCACCACTTCTTGCGCACCCGGAGGAAAGCCCAGAACTCCGCCGCCAATGATGCCACCCCGGAAGGTCCCGTGTCACACCTCCAATTGTGCTTGATTGCGTTGCGCTCGAAACTAAATGTCCGCGGCCTTCTGAGCGGGTGCGGGGGCCTCAGCCGGTGACCGCGGCAGGATGCGCACAGCCAACTGGGCGGCGACCACTCGGTGGCCTAGTAGAGTTCTGGCTGATCGGACTTCCTCGGAATGCGCACATCTCCAGCGTGATACTCCCGGCAAGAGCTGCCAGCGCCTCAGTCTTGCGAGCAGTGAATTCAACCGATATCAGTCAGTATCACTGGTCAGGACTTCTGCTGGGCAAGATCGATCATCAATTCCAGGAGCCGAAACATAAACTGCCGCTGCCGGCTTGATGGCTCGGCTTCGTCTGGGTGGACAGGAGCGCCGCCCTCCCCCCGACCTCGGAGCACTGCTGGAACCCGCGCCACACGACACCGGCTGGAGCGTCACTAGTGGTCACGGCGTTGGCGGACGCGATCGTCGGACGGCTCCTCCGCTAGCAGGGCTGCCACCGCTTCCGCGGCTGCCCGACCGAGCACTGCGTGCGCGAACTCGTTGATGTGGCGATCGCCGTGCCTCCGATGGATCTCGGCCACGCCGCGCCAGGGTCCGAGCACCGCATCGGAGTCGAGAAATGCCTCGCTCTGGCGCCGGAAGACGTCGACGAGCGGCTCCGGAACCGAGCTGCGAAATCCGAGCGACTCCTCGATCGGGGCGTCGGGAGCCACGAACAATGGATCGGGAACGGGGATGTCGAGGATCACGAGTGGAATCTCGTGGGCCCGGCAGAAGGCGTGCATGCGCCCGATCAGCGCTCCCGCGAGCTGCGTCTCGGCCTCTCCCACGGACACACCGGAGGGTACCGCGTACTCGGTCTCGACGCGCGCGTGTGCGCGGAGCAGCAGCTGTCGCTTCGCGATGTCCCAGACGGTGTTCATCAATTGGGAGTAAAAGTACGAGTTCTGGCTCAGCCACGCGAGGCCTGGGATCGCGTTCATGACGTGCAGCTCGGCGACTCCCGGCACGTGGGACGTACTCAGCTGGACGATCGCGCCGTCGCGCAGGCCGAAGAGCCCCGCATTGGCGTTGTCTTCGAAGTCGTTTCCATAGAACCCGAGCACGACCGCGTCGGGCGCGTAGCGGATACCCTCGTTCTCGAGGTAGGCAAGTTCCTCGGCGGTACCGAAGCCCGAGACGCCGGCGTTCAGCACCTGCGCGTCGATGCCACGCGCGCGCAGCGCGCGCTCCATGACCGCGGAGTAGGTGTGCTCCTGTCGGACCTCGAAACCTTCCGTGTGCGAGTCCCCGAGCACGAGCACGCGCACGCGACCCGCCGGCTTCTCGAGGGGCCAATCTTGGTCGTCTCGGAATCCCTGGGCGTTCGTGCGGAACTCCCAGCTGCCGTCGATACTCGTGTGCCAGAAGCGCGCATGCGGCACAAGGCGCCGAAGCGTGAACTCGCCGTAACGGGCCTCGGCGTGAAAGCGCGGAAACAGGACGATCCGGCTCTTCCACAGCACGCGGGCCGCCAGCTCGGCCACGCTGAAGCAGAGCAACGATGCGACCAGCGCCACGAGGAGCCGTGAGGCAATGCTCGTGCGCGGTCGCGCCGGAATCTTCGTGCCCTCTTGCTCCATGATGAGCGCGCCTTAGCTACCCGGACAGATGGGGCGGGGGCGGCTCGATCGGGAGCGCAGAGCCACCCATGCGCAGCTCACTCGTAGCTTTGCCTTGATAGGAGTCTCTAGTGGCCTCATCGCTCTTTCTTCTGGCCCTTCATCGACACTCGCCCCGCATGGAACCCGTTCGTTTCAGGCTGTTCAATGTGCCCGTCAGGCCAACTCTTGGCTAGAATTGCCGTTCGTAGCTCGCCGGATCGACCGGCTGGGGTGTCCGGCGCACCCAGCAGCTGCCTTCGGTGTCGTCCAAGGATCGGTTCAACGGGTCGCGGACCAGCCGCAACACGAGGCCGACCGGAGTGAGTATCAGGTAGAACAGCGCCGTGAGTATGATCCGCGTATTCACGTAGCCCAGCACCTCGGCGAACCGCATCCAAGCCGCCCGCACCGGTTGCAGCAGCGCCGGCGCGAGCACACCCGGTACGATCAGCAGTCCGCCGATGGCCCAAAGTAACCGCGGGGCAATGTCGTGCCCGCGCAACCAACTCACCCCTGCCAAACAGGATGAAGGCACCGCCAACGGTCAGACCAAACTTGCGGAGGTCAGTTTTGGTTGGACTATCCATGCCCATCAGTTCCACACCTTAGACGAGGGTATAAACGAACGGCGCAAGGGCAGAGCCTTGGCTGAAGACAATCAGCGAGCCGAACAACGCCATTACGATGATGATCGGCGCCAGCCACCACTTCTTGCGCACGCGGAGGAACGACCAGATCTCCCCGGCGAGTGAGACGAGACCTGAACGGGCCATCGCTCTATACCTCCTATTCACTTCGCTTCGTTATGTGTGGTTTGCCCAGCAGCTGAAATAGACGAGCGAGGCGAAGACGCCGAGCAGGATGCAAGCGGAGAGAATGCGGCGGGGCAGCGCCGGCGACAAAGCGATGTACCGTCCGGCAACGCCGACGTCGGCTATGGTGGAGGTTGTCGCGACTTCGGCCATTTCTTCTTGCGAAAGCTTCTACCGAGGGGTTCGCCTCAGAGGCGTGAGCCTTGAGCGATCATTCTTCCCTTGCGCGCCCTACTGCTTGGCCCACAGATCGCCGAAGACGAACGAATTGTACCTCTCAACGTCTTCGATGCGGAGTTTTCCTCTTTTCAATGCGCTGCGCATCGTCGACCGATTGAAGTAGCATACGTGGGCGACCCGGTAGTGCCACCATCGACGCCCCATGATCCTTGCGGCGACACTGCTCACGTGGGGCGTAACGATCACGGCGATGCAGTCTGGCGCCAGTACCGCGCTGATGAATTCCAGCAACCTGACGGGATTCGCGACGTGCCCGATGACGTCGACAAGCGTGACAACGTCGAACCGTCTTCCCGCAAGTGCAGGCTGTGGAAACACACCCTGAAGTAGACCCAATCCGCTCGTGTACGAAGGCGCTTTCGGAGAAGGGGGTGGTCTGTCGAGGGGGCAGATTGGGGCTGATGGCATCCATGGATCCTCCCGTATCGTGTACTCCGTGAGTGGCTGAGCGGCGAGAGAAGCCTGGGCGACCGGTCGGCGCGTTGGGTATCATCGTGCACCGCTCCCTGGAAATCGATAGACCGCAGCCGCCTCGCGCATCCGCTCGGCAATGGTTGGTGGCAGCCAACCGCGAATTGGTGCGTCGGAAACGCCTTCCCATACCCGTTCGCCGCCGAGCTGCTCGATGTAGCTCGCCATCGTCCGAGCGTCGCTATGCGGCTCAAACTCGTTCTCGGCGCGGCCAGACTGGAGCGGAAGGACGACATACAGAATTCGGTGCGCTTGCATCGCTGCGGGGACGATGCGGCCGAGAACTGACAAGTCCTGACTGATGTCGAAAAAGCGGTTGCGGTAGTGGAAGCATCCCAGCGTCCCCACTCCTAGAACGAGGTCATCGGGGGACGCGTTGGCTTCGAGAAAACGGAACGGGGCGACACGAAGCTGGTGGGCTCGGATAGTGGCGAGTACTCCGACGCTGCTCGCTAGAATGGCCGGCAAGAGGATGAGTACGAAGACGACGCCGGACATAGAGCGTGCTCGCGTCTCACCGAGCCGAGGCACCAACGCCGAGCGTAACGCAGCAAAGCCGTCTGCGGCCAACAGATAGGAAGGTAAAAGCGCTGGAGCGAGGTACCGCAGGCTGTAGAACAACTCGATCGCTAGCATCGCGAAATTTCCAAGTATCCAGACAAGAAAGAAGCATCGCTCAACATCGAAACGGGTGACGGCAAGATACAGGCCCAACAGAACAAGCGGCGCCGCGGTCGGAAATATCACCTTCCCGCTCAAGAAGGCTTCGCGGAGGTATTGCAGAATCTGCCACGGAGGTCGATATACGTTCGCGGCTACTTCTGGGGTCCAGAGGTGCCGGTTCCGGAAATTCTGACCGGAAGAATTCCGGAAATTCTGTCCGGTCTTCGAAAGGAGACCGGAGATGAGAGCAGAGAAGGAGGAGGCGTTTGAAAACGTCGGTGCACGGCC
>JBEKBJ010000114.1:0-16892 GCA_050015455.1 Binatia bacterium | reverse complement strand
CCCCTCCTACCGCACTCGCCACTTGCCGCCGCTTGACTTGCCCGATTCAAACAGCGATCACGCTACTAAACCGGACAGAATTTCCGGAAAAAAGCGGACAGAATTTCCGGAACCCACAGATGCGATGACCGGGACGTCGTGATCGACGTATCCGACAACGGCCAGGGCATTCCCAAAGCCCACTTGGACAAGATCTTTGATCCTTTCTTTACAACAAAACCAGTTGGTAAAGGTACGGGACTCGGGCTGTCAATCTGCTACGGACTCATCGAGAAAATGGGTGGGGATATCAGCGTCGAGAGTCAGCCGGGGATGGGGACGACATTCCATGTGCGTATTCCCTGGCAAAGGCGCGAAGAGCGGCCCCGGAGTGTAACGGCACCGGCTGAGGGGGAGCCTGCGGAAGAGGAGACCCCACCGACGGCGATGGTCAGCGCGCCGACGGTGGTGCTGCTCGTCGACGACGAGATGCCCTTTGTTGAGGCGCTCCGCAAACGCCTCGCCAAGAGGGGCATGCAGATACTCACGGCGTTCAGTGGAGAGGAAGCGCTGCGGGAACTACAGCGCAAGAGGGATGTCGACGTTGTGCTGCTGGGTGTCAACATGCCGGGGATGGGCGGCATCGAGACCCTCCGGGAAATCAAAGCCGTCCGTCCCCTCGTGGAGGTGATTCTGCTCTCTGCCGATACCACCATTGAATCCGCCATCGAAGGGATCAAACTGGGCGCCTTCGATTACCTGGTGAAGCCGTGCGACCTGGAGCAACTGCTTGACCAGATTGAGAGGGCTAGGCGGCGAAAACGCCGGCAGGAGCAGAAAATCATGGAGGTCCGTATCAAAGAAATCACCTCCCGGCGGATCTAGGAGGAGGTGGGGATGCGGAACGAGAAACGAGGAGCAGATGACGGATGAGATGAGTGTGTTGCTGGTCGATGATGAGAAGGACTTCCTGGAGGTTCTGACGAAGCGACTGCGGAAGCGAAAGTTGAGATTGGTCGCGGCAAATAGCGGCGCCGAAGCGATCCGCACCGTTCAGGACACTCCCATCGACGTCGTGGTCCTCGACATGCGAATGCCGCAAATGGACGGCCTGCAGACCTTGAGGGAGATCAAGCAGATCAACCCCGGAGTCGAGGTGATCATGCTGACCGGCCATGCCAACGTGGAGACTGCTGTGCAGGGCATGGAGCTGGGGGCTTTCGATTACTTGATCAAGCCGGTCGACATCGATGAGCTGTTGTACAAACTCCAGGATGCCTTCAAGAAAAAGGCGATGAGCGAGCACAGCTCGGGGAAGACCGGTCTTGTGAACGATTGAGCACAGGGAGGAAGAACGGGCCGCTATCCGAACCCTGCCGGATGCCGGGAGTGATCGCTGAAGACGCCAGCACACTCTACTCAACATGTAAGGCAGTCACTGTGAGGAGGGAATATGGCACTGGGCAGAATGAGAACGTTGTATCAGGCTATCCAGATGGCCTGCGTGGCCCACGCTCGCTGGGAAATCTGTGTCTCGGACAACATTATGAAGAACAGCAGGCGCCGGTGGCTCCTGTTCTTGCTGCTGCTCCCGATCTTGCCGATTGGGGTGGCGCTGGCTGGAGACCTGCCCAAGATCCTGGGAGGAAAGGAAGCCTACGCACCGGCCTTTTATACGCCTTTCGTTTTTGTGGTCTCCATTCTTGTGGGGCTGTGTGCCGGACTGATCACCGGCTGCATCGGCGCCGGCGGCGGGTTCATCATCACGCCGGCGCTGATGAGCGTGGGCGTGAAGGGCATCCTCGCAGTGGGCACCGACCTGTTTCACATCTTCGCCAAAGCCATCATGGGGACGGCGGTACACCGTAAGCTGGGCAATGTCTCTGTCAAGTTGGCGGTGGCGTTTCTGGTTGGATCAGGCCTCGGCGCCACAGCCGGCGGGCTCATCAATCGGACGCTGTACGAGAAGAACCCCGTGTTGAGCGATACGTTCATCAACATCGTCTACGTGGTCTTGCTGGGCTTTCTCGGCACCTATGCGTTGGTCGATTTTCTCAGGCTGCGAAAGGGCCCGAGTGCTGTGGGTGCACATCCGGGGGAGAGTGCGCGCGGTGAACTGGCTGCGTCGGCGAAGAAAGGCATCACCGCCCGACTCCAGTCGGCGCGGATCCCGCCCGTGATTACGTTCGACGAAGACCTCGTGCCGGGAGGCAAGAAAATCGCCGGCGTTTTTGTCGCCATCTGCGGTGCGCTCGTCGGGCTGGCAGCCTCGATCATGGGCGTCGGCGGGGGGTTCTTGACGTTCCCGATATTCGTGTATGTGCTCGGCGTCTCGTCATTCACCACGGTCGGCACGGATATCCTTCAGATCATCTTTACCGCGGGATATGCCAGTATCACTCAATACGCGATCTATGGCTTTATCTTCTACACCCTGGCCATGGGCATGCTGCTGGGTTCCCTGATTGGGATTCAGTTCGGCGCTCTGACGACGAAAGTTGTCAAGGGGATCCATATCAGGGGTTTCTATGCCGTGACGATCCTCGGGGGATTCGTCAACCGGTTGTTCGCCTTGCCGGCGAAGCTCTCAGAGATGAAACTGGTCGCCATCTCCAAGGACGTGACGAGCTTCCTGGATAGCGCAGGCACTTGGGTCTTCTTTGTGATCATCGGAATGTTTGCTGTCTGGGTGTTGCGCGAGTTCTTCGCGAACGTCGCGGCTTTGAGAAGGGAGGCGTAGGAACCATGTTGATTGTGCGCAGAGATAGATTCCTGACGGGAGCGCTACTGGGCGTGACGTTCGTTGCGGTTCTGATCCTTATGTTTTTGCCCCTCATCGGCGGGCTGAATGCCTTCGAGGGCGCCGATCGGCTGTTCAACTCGATGGCGAAGGGGTCCAGCAATTCGTTTGAGGAGCTGCGGAGAGAGGCGAGCGAGCGTCGCGGGTCGGATGTGCAAGTGGATATCGACCTGAAGGAGGGAAACCTGGCGGGAACGGCAAGGACCTTACTCTCGAAGGCGCGGATCGGGGTGGATGGGGACGGTACCAAACTGAAGGTGTCCGGCGACTTGAGCCAGCTGGCGGGGGCAATCATCGATGATTCCGAGGCGGTGTTCTACAATAAGGGGCCAGCGACGGTCGCAAAGTACGGGCAGCCGGAGCGGGAGACGCTGTTCGCGTGGTGGAACATTCTTAAGGAGATGCAGAAAGCTCTCGAAAGCGACAAGAGGTTTCAGGCGGCTGCCTTCTTACACGAGCTGTCCGTGAAGGGCGTGGAGGTGGCGTACAACTTCTATAGCATAGAACCGAAGGAGGCGAGTAAGAATGCCGGCATACTGGCAGGTGCCTTGTTGTTCTATGTCGTCTACACGCTGTGGTGGGGTTATGCCATCTTATGTCTCTTCGATGGCTTGGGCATGGAAATGAAGGCGGGGGCCAGGAAGGAGTTCTAACGCCGGCGGTGGCGTCCGAATGCCGAAGCTTTGCGAATATCTGAAGACGATCCTGCGTGGCCGGAAGCGACCCCCGCCAACACCACAGGAAGTGGCAGAGCTCAGACGTGCTTTCCAGACGAGATATCATCATTTCAAGCTGCTGCTCAACGCTAACAACAAGGCACTGGAGATCATGGGGGACATGGAACAGACCCTCACGGGCAGCCAGCCGTTCGGGATGTCCTTCGTCAAATCCGCCTCCATTGCGGCGTCGGTCAGCGTTATGCAGATCATCAGGCACCTGCAAGCGCTGGCCCCCGGCCGCTACGATCAACTGAGCGACCGTTTCAAGGAGATCCAAGAACAGATCAACAGCGTGCTTCTGTCAAAGAAGGTCCCTAGGGGATCGCGATTGGTCGTTCCCCTTGAAGAGGTCGACAAGGACATGGCCGATGAGGTGGGGAGCAAGATGGCCAATTTGGGCGAGATTCTTTCGCACATGAAGCTGTCTGTGCCGGCCGGCTTCGTTATTTCATGTGCGGCCTACGAGAGCTTCATGGAGCACAACGACCTGCAAGCGGAGATCGACCGCCTGCTTCAAGCCACCCACGTCGACCAAGCTGATCAGCTGCACGCCCTCAGCGCGGCGGTCAAACAACTTGTGATAGGGTCGGAGATTCCCTCGGACCTCGCACAGGCGATCATGGAAGCCTATGGTCGCTTGGAATCGCAAATCGGAAAGGGCGTGCGGGTCTCGATGCGCAGCAGCGCGTTGGGAGAAGACATCGCCGGAACGTCCTTCGCCGGCCAGTATCAGTCACAACTCAACGTCAGTGCGGACAACCTGCTTCAGGCATATAAGGAAGTCGTTGCCAGCAAGTACGCACTGCAGGCGATCCAGTACCGCTTCAACCACGGCATACGGGATGAAGATGTCGCCATGTGCGTGGGCTGCATGGCCATGATCAATGCGGTCGCCGGCGGTGTGATGTACTCGCGCAATCCCGTGGCCCCGCAAGAGGATTCCATTGTGATCAACTCCGTTTGGGGTCTGCCCAAAGCTGTAGTGGATGGCAATGCACGCTCCGACTTGTTTGTCGTCTCCAAGGAGGAACCGCTCAAGCTGCTGCGCAGAGAGATCCAAGTGAAGGACCGCAAGCTCGTGTGTGATACCGAGGAGGGGCTCAGCCGTGTGAGCGTAGCGGAGCCCCAGAGCACGACTCCCTCGCTCACCGATGACCAGGTCTTGAAGTTGGCTGCCATGGCCTTGAGCTTGGAAGCGCACTATGGTTCTCCTCAGGATATCGAATGGGCGGTCGCTTCGGATCAGACCATCTACATTCTCCAGTGCCGGCCCCTCACGTCGGTCAAGGACGAGCAGAAATGGCGGCGGCGGCTGGCGACGCGAACCGCAAGTGAGCCGGCGCTCCTTACGGGCGGCGTTACCGCCAGCCCGGGCGCGGCCGCCGGCCCGGTCTTCGCACTCCGGCGCAACGCGGACATCCTGCGCTTTCCGAGCGGCGCGATCCTGGTGGCGGCGCAGCCGCTGCCTGCCTGGGCAAGCTTGCTCGGTCGGGCGGGCGCCGTGGTCACGGAACAGGGGAGTATTACCGGCCACCTCGCCAGTGTCGCGCGTGAATTCGGCTTGCCCGCCTTGTTCGGAGTGGCCGGAGCCCTGGAGACATTGAAGGATGGAACCGTCATTACGGTTGATGCCGATGGCGGCAGAGTCCTTGAGGGAAGGGTGGAATCCCTGCTCGGCAGCCGAGCACCGAGGATGAACCTGATGGAAGGCAGCCCGGTCTACGAGGCTCTGCAAGCTGTCTCGAGGCATGTCGTTCCCTTGAATCTCCTGGATCCGGACGCTCCGGAATTCAAGCCCGATAGGTGCCGAACGCTTCATGACATCACCCGATATGCCCATGAGAAGTCGGTGGAGGAGATGTTTCGCTTCGGCAAGGAACAGCATTTCCCACAACGAGCCAGCAAGCAGCTGGTCTGTAACGTTCCTATGCAGCTCTGGGTAATCAATCTGGACGATGGCTTTCGTGAGGAAGTGCGTGGCCGCTACGTTGAGTTGAGCAACATCATTTCCATCCCGATGCTCGCCCTGTGGAAGGGAATGACGGCGATTCCCTGGCAGGGCCCTCCGCCGCTCGACGTTAGGGGCCTCCTGTCGGTCATGTTCGAGGCCACCGTCAATCCGAATCTCAATCCAGGCAGCGACACCACCTACACGGACCGAAACTACTTCATGATTTCCAGGAATTTTTGCAGCCTGCAATCACGCTTCGGGTTCCATTTTTCTACGGTCGAAACGTTGGCGAGCGAAAGGGGGCTCGAGAATTACGTGAGCTTCCAGTTCATGGGGGGCGCTGCCGATTACCAGAGAAGACACACCCGCGCCGTGTTTATCGGTAGCATTTTGGAAGAGCAAGGCTTCCGGGTGGAAGTGAAGGGCGACGCACTGTTCGCCCGCCTGGAAGGCCATGAAAAAGAGGTCATGAAGGAGAAACTGAAGGTCCTGGGTTACTTGATCATTCACACCCGACAGCTCGACATGATTATGGCCAACGGCACGTCGATCAACAGCTGCAGAGAACGAATCGTGAACGATTTGAAAACATTATCCCACATGCCCGATTCGTCTTCGAACAACTCCGTGTCATCGGCGCACTAGGGAGAGTCGGCGACGAACGAAAGGGGAGGCTCACCGCCAACTGTGCACGCGGACAGGCAATGAAGTGGTTTCGTAACATCTTCCGGCGGCCTCCACAGGACCCGGGCCTGCAGGCCCTGCGGAACAGGTTCACGCATTTTCTCGCGCTCCTCGAGAAGAACAATCAGGTTCTGAAGATCATCAGCGACATGGAGGAAAAATCCCAGGGCGAGCACCTCTTTGACATCAACTACATCCGGACCAGCGTGGCCACGATCCGCTCCGGCGTTGGTGAAATCGTCGAGCGGATGATCGCCCTTGGAGGAGAGCCGTACGAACCGCTACGGCACAAGTTTGCGGCCATAGACGCCGAGGTGGAGGAGCTGCTCCAGGGCAAGAAGCCCATCCAGAAGGACGCCTACACGATTCCTCTTGATCAGCTGAGGAGGGACCACGCGCACAGCGTGGGCAGCAAGAGCGCGCAGCTCGGGGAGCTGAAGGGTGAATTGGGCCTGCCCGTCCCAGAAGGCTTCGCGATCACCGCCTGGGCCTACAAGCACTTCGTAGATGCTAACAACCTGCAGGCCCGTATCACGCAGCGTATCGATTTGCTCGACATCAAGCGCCATGGGGACCTGGTGCGCGTGAGCGATGAGATACAGGCAATGGTGGCCGCGGCCGCGGTGCCGGCGGATCTCGCCGAGGCCATACTCCGGAGCTACGATGAGCTACTGCAGCGCTGTTCGGGCCGGACCTTTTCCATGCGCTCGAGCGCCATCGGCGAGGACACTCTCTTCAGTTTCGCGGGGCAGTATCGCTCGTTCCTCAACGTCACCAGCGCCGAGCTCATCGATTGCTACCGGTCCGTGTTGGCGAGCAAGTTCACGCCCCAGGCGATCTATTACTTCCTCAGCCATGCCCTCTCGGAGTCGGAGCTGGCCATGAGCGTGTGCTGCGTGGCGATGGTGGACGCCGCGGCGAGCGGCGTGATCTACACCCGAGATCCCGTACGTCCCGACGACGACTGCGTGCTTGTCAGTTCGATCTACGGCCTCGGGAAGTATCTGGTCGATGGTACAGTAACCCCGGACCTCTTTCGCATCTCGCGCGCCGACGCCTCGATCCAGGAGTCTCGTCTGGCGCGCAAGCCGGTTCGTCTGGTGTTGCGGCCTGGAGGTGGCACAGCGCAGGAGGCGGTGCCCGAGGCGGACCAGAATGCTCCCTCCCTTAGCGAGCAGTGTCTGAGGAAAATGCTCGAGTTCGCCGTGAAGATCGAGTTGCATTACGGTTGCCCTCAGGACATCGAGTGGGCCCTCGACCGCAACGGCGGCCTTTTTGTGCTGCAGACACGCCCGCTGCGAGTCATCCATGCCCGCTCCGGTGACACTCTCCCCGATCTGTCAAAGCTCGAGGTCCTGTGCTCGGGAGGTGTCACCGTCTGCCCCGGAGCAGGATACGGTGCGATCGTGCATGCAAGCGCGACCCCCGATCTCGCGGGCGTTCCCGATGAGGCCGTCTTGATAACTCCCAATCCGTTCCCGGGCCTGGTGACGGTGATGGGCAAGGTCAGGGCCCTGGTGACCGAGGTCGGCGGCGTGGCGAGCCACATGGCAACCCTGGCGCGTGAATGCCGCATCCCGACCGTGGTGGGGATGAGTCGAGCCACAGCCCTGCCTGCCGGCCAACTGGTGACCGTCGATGCCACCGGCGCGGCCATCTACGCGGGAGCGCATCCGGACCTGTGCGCCGCGCGCCGCCCCGAGTTCGAGCTGTTCGAGGACACGGCCATATTGAACCTGCTCGAGCGCGTCCTGGCAAAACTGTCGCCGTTGGTACTGCTGCATCCTTCGGATCCGGATTTCACCATTGCAAGCTGTAGGACATTTCACGACATCACCCGCTTCGCACATCAGCGGGCCATGGAGGAGATGTTCTCTCGGGCCAAGAACATCGAACAGAAAGAGCGCATCGGCCTGCGGCTGAAGAGCGACATCCCCCTGGAGGTCAATATCATTCCGATCGACCGGGAAACTTACGGCCTCGAAGAGAGGCGATGGATCACCGAGGAGTACATTACCTCCGCGCCGATGAAAGCTTTTTGGGACGGCGTGAAGAAGGAGGGATGGGCGGCGGACGCTCCGGCGCCCACCGTGGGCGGCCTGCTGTCGGTCTTCAGCACCCATCTGACCACAGACAAGGACCAGTTTCTGGAATGCAGCTTTGCCATCTTGAGCAAGGAGTATATGTTCCTGAGTCTGCACCTGGGCTATCACTTCACAACGGTTGAGGCTATGTGCGCGCCCGAACCGAACAAGAACTACATCCGCATACAACACAAGGGGGGCGGGGCGTCTCTGGACAGAAGGACGCGGCGCGTACGGCTTATACAGGACCTGCTCTCCAAGCTGGGCTTCGAGCACGGCGGCACGGGAGACTTCCTGGATTCCTCCGTCGCCTATCTGGACCCGTCAAGCGTTCTGCAGAGGTTGTATCTGCTCGGCCGCATCACCATGATCACCAAGCAGCTTGACATCGCCCTGTCCAACGATGCAATTACCCGATGGTACACGGAAGATTTCGTGAAAAAGTTGGCTCTGAAATAATGGACGCGAGCAGCCGTGAGCAAGATAGTTGGTAAAATCCGCGGGCTCGCCGATTTCCTGCTGAGCTCGCGCTATCTCCTTGCCATCAGCTCGGCGCTGTTCTTCGTCATTCTCGGGCTCGCCTTCTTCCTCGTCTACGAGAATGCCGAGCTCATGCGCGAGCAGATAAACGATGATTTCAATCAGCAGCAGCTGATTCTTGCCCGCCAAGCGGCGTCGCAGCTCGGAGCCAATCTCGACGACATAGCGGTCGAAATCAACAGCTTGCGACAGCAGCTCGAGGTGACGACCGCAGAAACACGGCATGAGGCGATGCTGGCGGTGTTCGAGCGAACGCGCTCCAAAGGCGTTGTCGAGATCGGTCTCATGGATGCGGCCGCGGGCATGGTGGACGGTCAGCGCGTTGGTGGCTTCCCGCCGACCGAAGCGGGGAAGGTGGCCGCCGCCTGCGGAAAACAACTCGCCGACGCAATGCTCCTGGGACCGCTGTGGGTGGACGTGTCCGACGAAGACAAAGCGGTTGTGACCGGCACGTTCTGCACCTTGATTGCGCCGCATGGCGCCGAGGCGCGGATGCTGTTCGCCACCCTGGACGTTTCGCAGTTGGTTTCGCGCGCCACCCAGGGGATTCGCTCCGGTAAGACGGGCTACGCGTGGGCAATCGATAATAATGGCGTGTTCCTCTATCACCCCGAAAAGGGATTCATCGGCCGCAACGCCTTCGAGGCGCGGCAGCAACGCGAGCCGTACATCAGCTTCACGCAGATCAACCGCATCATGAAGGAGCGCATGCTCCTGGGGCAGGAAGGGACGGGCACCTACGTCAGCGGCTGGCACCGCGGCTTCCACGGGCAGATCACCAAGCTGATCGCCTTCACGCCGGTGGGGAGTCCGGTGCTCGCCCCCGGCCAGCTGTGGTCTGTCGCGGTCGTCGCTCCCATCAGCGAGGTGGCCGAGACGGTCCACCGCGTGTACCTGCGGCACTCGGCCGCCGAAGCAGCCCTCATCGCCGGCATGTTCGTCTTCGCGCTGCTCGGGGTGAGCTATCAGCGACGCTTGTCGCAGGTGCTGGAGAAGCGGATGGGGCAGCAGGAAGAATACATGGCGAGTATCCTGCAGAACTCCGTCGACGGCATTATCTTCGTGGACAAGGACAACCGGGTCCAGGTCTGGAACCGCGGAGCGGAGCTCATCTTCGGGTATCGGCCGGACGAGATGGTCGGGCAGACCTTCCACCGGCTCATACCGCCGGAAATAGATGCCGACGAAGAGCTGCAGCGTATCTACAAGCTCATGAGAACGAAAGGATATGTCAAGGACTATATCGCGCCGCGCATGACCAAGGACGGACGTCGCATCACGATCGACATCTCGCGCACGGATGTCCGATCCAAGGAGGGTGATGTCATCGGCAGCACCGTCATCATCAAGGACGTCACCGAGAAGATGCAACTCGAGCAGCGCATCTACAACACCGAAAAGCTCGCCTCCATCGGCATCCTGGCTGCCGGCGTCGCCCACGAAATCAACAACCCCCTGGCCATCATCCTCGGCTTCACCGACTTGCTCCTCGAACGTTTCCAGCCGGGATCTCCGGAATATGAAGACCTGAAGATCATCGCGGACAACGGCAACCACGCCAGGAAGATCGTCGAGGACCTGCTGGGGTTTGCGCGCATCACCGAGGGCATGGAAGACACCGTGGACGTCAACCACTGCATGGAGCGAGTGGTAAACATTGTCAGTAATACGCTCATGACGGCAAAGATCGAGTTGGTAACGGACGTTGAGGAGTCGTTACCCCGGGTGCGCGGCGACGCGCGCGAGTTCCAGCAGGTGATCTTCAACCTGGTCAACAACTCGGTTGCGGCGATGCGGCAAAAGGGGGGCGTCCTTACGCTCGGGGCGCGCGCCGAGGACGGCTGGGTGCATCTGACGGTGACGGACACGGGGTCCGGGATACCTGACAAGATCAAGCGGCGCATCTTCGATCCTTTTTTCACCACCAAAAAGGTAGGGGAGGGCACGGGTCTCGGCCTCTCTCTGTGCTACGGCATCGTCAACAAGTACGGAGGACGGATCGGGTTTACGAGCGTCTCGGCGGAGGATTCCCCGGGGAAACCTACCGGCACGACGTTCACGGTCTCGATGCCGGTATGCGCCAGCCCGCCCCTGACGGAGGAAGGAATGAGGGGCGAAAGGGGAGAAGGAGAAGCCGCATGAAACAGCGCATCCTGGCGATCGACGACGAGATCCACATGCTGAAGCTTCTGGAGCGCATCATCACGGAGAAGACCCCATACCAGATCCAAACGACAAACAACGCTCTGGAATTGCCGGGCATTCTCCAGCACGACGAGTTCGACGTGATCATCACGGACCTGAAGATGCCCGGCATGGACGGGCTCGATGTCCTGCGTCTGGTCAAGCAACAGGGGCGCCGCGAAGAAGTGATCATCATCACGGCCTTCGGTTCGCTGGAGTCGGCCATGGAGGCGCTCTCGGCAGGCGTCTTCGACTACATCACCAAACCCTTCCGCAAGGAGCAGATCATCTTCACCGTGGACAGGGCCATGCGCTGGCAGAAGCTGCGGCAGGAGACGACCAAGTGGGCCCACATCTTCGATTGCGAGCCCTACGCAGCGGCACGGCGTGCCTTCGATCGGGAGTATGTTCAGCGTCTGGCGGAACGCTGCGGCGGCGAGGGAAACGCCATGAGCAAACGCTCAGGCCTGTCGCCCGACGCCATCGCGGAAATACAAAGAAATCAGGAGGCTCACGAAAAGTGACCTGCGATTGACCGGCACCGGCCCGGTTGCGGAAAGGAGAACAGGCAATGGAGGCAAAACGAGCCGGAGACATCATGATTCCGCTGGATCGGTATCCGCACATTCCGCATTGGTATACGTTGCGACAGGCCATTGCGGAGCTGCGGGCCTCGCAGATCGAAGTTCAGGGTAGCGTGTCTCTTCCCCGGGCGGTGCTGGTGTTCAACAAGACCTACGAGCTGCTCGGCATCGTCCGGCGCCGCGACATCTTGCGGGGGCTGGCGCCTAGCTTTTTGGTCGGCGGGCCCCAGGACTACGAACGGCGCCTGTTCGACGTGCAAGTTGATCCGAACCTGTCGGACTTCTCTTCTGATAAGATGCTCCGCGCGATTCGCGCGCAAGCGGAACGCCCCGTGAGCGAAGTCATGGTGCCGATCGTTGCAACCGTGCGAAGCGATGACCACCTCATGAAGATCGTTCATGAGATGGTGAAACATGATCTGAGCTTGATTCCCGTTATCAAAGACGGGCGGGTGGTTGGCGTGGTGCGTTCGGTGGATCTGCTTAACGAGATCTCCGACATCGTACTTTCATAATCACCCGTCTTGGCTTGGTTCACTATGGCAGTTATTGGCAGGCGCGTGAAGAGTGGCGGACTCCCGTCCATGCCGGAGGAGATTCACCTCGCTGCGGTGGTCCGGCGAGTGGACTGGGGACGGATTGCGATCCTTCTTCTCGGTGTCCTGCTCTTCGCTGTCGTATACTTCTCCGGAGCTTGGCCCGACGCGGTGGACCCTAAAGGTGTGCACTTTGTGCTCACCCATGAGGGGAAAGCTTGCTTGGCCCTGTCCCTGTTGGCCCTTACGTGGTGGCTCGGCGAAGTCGTGCCGATCGGGGTCACCAGCGTCGCCATCGGCGTGGTTCAGGCCCTGTTCCTGATCCGATCGCCCAGAAGCGCCTTTACCGACTTCATGGATCCTTCGGTCTGGTTCATCATCGGCTCGCTCGTCATCGGCATGGTCTTCACCAGAACCGGCCTCACCCAGCGCGCGGCGTATCGGATGCTGCTGCTGGTGGGCGAGCGCACCAGGATCATCTATCTGGGGTGTTTCGCTACGACCGGGCTGATGACACTGGTGATGGCGCATACGGCGGTGGCCGCTGTTACCTTCCCGCTACTGATGGCCGTCTATTCCCTCTATCCAGAGGACGACAAGCCGACCCGTTTCGGCAAGGGGCTGTTCATTGGCATGGCCTTCGCCGCGGGGGCTGGCAGCATCGTCACGTTGCTCGGGTCAGCCCGCGCGCCGGTGGCCATCGGATTTTTCAAGGAAATGGCTGGCAGGGAGATCTCGTTCGTGGAGATGTCCTATTACATGCTCCCGTTAGGATGGGGCATGGCCATCCTGTTGTGGCTTTTTTGCATGGTCTTTTTCCGGCCGGAGCAGAAAACCATTCCTGGCCTGCACGAGCGTGCTCGGGCGCTGCACTCCAGGCTGGGCCCGATGAGCCGCAACGAACGGCTGGCACTGGTCATCGTATTGGCCACGGTTGCCGTCTTGAGCCTGCGGTCGTTCGTCCCGGCGCTTGAGCGGCTCGACCAGAGCGCGATCATTCTTGTTTCGACCGTACTATTTTTCGTCCTGCGCGTCCTGGAGCTGAAAGATCTCGAGGAGATCCCCTGGAACATCGTGCTCCTCTTCGGTGGTGCCATGAGCCTCGGCCTCTGTCTCTGGCAGACCGGCGCCGCCAGCTGGCTGGCCGTCAGTTGCCTGGTGTTGTTCCAGGGTATGCACTGGCTACTTTTTGTTCTCGGTGCCGCCCTCTTCGTCCTGGTGATAACCAACGTCGTCTTGAACGTAGCTGCTATTGCCATCTGTCTGCCGGTGGCGCTGGTCATCGCGCGTTACCAGGGGGTAGCGCCTGAGGTGGTCCTCTTCTCGCTGCTGGCTGCGGCGGGAATGCCTTTCCTGACGCTGTTCGGCGCCGCACCCAATGCGATCGCTTACGGCAGCCGCCAGTTCACTCCTGGTGAGTTCTTTACGGCCGGCATGCCTGCGAGCCTCATGCTGCTCGTCGTGCTGGGGCTATTCGTCTCGGTCGTCTGGCCCTTGATGGGCATGCCCGTTCTGCTGCGCTGAAGGCGTAGCGGATCCTACACCCCTCCTAATCATCGCTCGCCTCCAAAGGGTACGCTGTGATCAGCCTTGTCCTAGTCGATCTCGAAAAGTGCACGCCGAAGGCCGGACTGCCGAATAATGGATAGCAGTGTCCCGAGTCGAAGCGCTGCGTGGTCTGGCACGGGAACCGTGGTCGTGGTTCCCTCGCCGCGCTTCTGCATGACAACATGGCTGCCCCGCCGGCGCACCTCGACAAAGCCGTTGCGGGCCAGGATCGTACACACCTCCCGGCCAGAGAGCACGCGCAGTCTACCCACGCGCGACGTCCAGCCGGGTAACGTACACTTCGGCATGGAGGCGGCGGTCCACCTCGGACGGGTCGGCAGCCTCGAAGAATAGCTCCACCGCCTCGCGAAGATTGGCGCGCGCTTCTTCTACCGTCGCCCCTTGGCTTGCGATGTCCAGCTCGAGGCATAGGGACACGTAGCCATCGCCCTCGCGCTCAATAATCGCCGTCAACTGCTCGTGGCCTTTCATCCCTTTGCCTCCCGCACCACCTTCCTATCCTATCGTTTGATTGCGGGGAAGCGCCAGAGAAACGAGCCTCAATGGACACCCGCAGTCCGGCCAAACGTCGACACCTCCAATCCGGCCATACGAAATTGACACCCACAACTCTAAGACGAGGCCAACACAGGGCTTTCACCCCAAGGATGAAGTCCTGTGTTGGCCGGATGGTGGGTGTCCACCTTTGGCCGGATTTAGGTGTCCACCGAGGAAACGAGAGGCGACTCGCTGGCGACCGAACTGCGCCGGTTATTTCGCCGCAACCAGCTCCGCTTTAAGCGGGCAGTCTCTGCGAAAGCGGCTCACTCCAAGGATGAGCGAGGGGTGATGCGCCCTGCGGTTGGAAGAACCTGGTTACGCGGCGACGACCTCGACCCGAGCCGTGTAGCCCAACGCACCGAGTAATTGTTCGCAATCCTCCCAGCTGAGTCCGAAGGCGCGCACATCGGCGACGCCCAGGCGACCGACCACGCGGGACAGCGTGGCGGCGTCGTGCTCCGGGAACTCCGCTTCCATCAATGCGCGCTCGGCCCATTCGACGAGTTCCGCCAGACTGACTGTGTGCCGCAGGTACGCCGCGATCTTGTCTGCAACGATTTGCTTCGTCACCAGCATGGCGTTAACACGACGCGGTCATGCTCCTTGGTCATCGGAACAAGCCGGAGGAGGCGACAGCTCGCGCACGTGGGCGACATCGCGCCGCGCAATCGGGCGCAGTTGTGTTGGCAATAGCGTTACGACAGCCAGAGTTTCCCCAGCCAGCGTCATGAATTCGACCTCGTATCCCGCCCCGCCGCGGTGGACGTGAACCACGGTGCCGATGTCACCGGCCTGCAACCCCCCGGCCGGGAGGTCTTGCGTCAGGATGATGCACTCGTGTTCCTTAATCATTGGTGACCTCCAAAGGATACGCAGTGATCAGTCGCGGCGCAACTTGTCCTTGGTCGAGTTGCCAGACTGTCCGTGCGCGCGGACGGCCGCCACCCGGTGTCTCCAACTCGCCATCGACTTCGTGCCGCTGGCCGTGTTCAAGCAGCGCCTGCGCCAACACCTCCCAAGCGTTCCGCCGAAACCCAAACGATGTGAAGAACCTCGCCTTGCTGGCTCCGTAACGGTGCGCCTCGTTGAGCAGGTATTCGGTGATCTTCTCGCGTTCGACCACCGCCAGATGTGCGTTGGGTACCTTCAACCGCCCGACTCCTCGCCGTGCTCAATGTCGGTACCAGTCCCCATACGTTATCCGGACTTCCACCGCCTCTTGCAGTAGCAGATTGCTTCCTTCGTGGTCAGCAACCGCGTCGAGTTGCCGGCGCGGATGTAGAGAGGTTCGAATGACCTTCCTTGACGCTGCCAACGACGACCCACGGGCTCCGTGACTCGACAAACCCGTAGGGCTCACAGTCCCACGGTTTCGAACTCCATCCGGCTCAGCGTCTTGACGGCGACGCGCTTGGAGAGATGCAGCATCTCGATGCCCACCACCTTGCCCTCGGCGTTGTAGTCCAGAATGACCCCGGGTGAAATCTCCTCGCTCTCGACAGCGGGGGCTTCATCCAGGTCGAGGTACAGCGCATCGGCTTCGCGGTCCACGGTCAGTTTCATATTTTGCCTTTCATTGTTCTGTCGAGATACACACTGACGACTCGCCGCGGTTCGTCCTTCGACACGATAACACGCAGCACGCGCCCGGCAAGCTCCGGCACCGCGCCCAGCCGGTGTTCCAGCGCGGCGTCATCCGCATCGGGCTCAATGCACGCAGGGTCGGCAATGATGCGTTCGACCCACGCCTGCTGAAGCTGGCGTTTGGCCATCCGGCCCAGGGCATGCTCGGTGAAATGCAGTTTTATCGGCATCGCCTCAACTGCTCGCTTTCGGAGTCACGCCCATGCGGTACCTGATGTCGTACGATCTGCATGCTCGTCACTTCCACCGCGTCTTGCAGTACTCGATTGCTTCCTTCGTCGTCAGCAGCCGCGTCGAGTTGCCGGTGCGGATGTAGAGATGCTCGAACTGGCCTTCCTTGATGAACACCGGGTGTGGGCTGGGTTGGATGACGACACGGCAGAGGTCTTTGCCGTCGAGCGAGTGGAACGTGATGGCGAGCTGCGGGGTGAGGTCTTTGCCTATGGCGTTCAGCAGCAGGTCGTGGAGGAACAGCTCGTAGCCGTCGCGGCTCTTCTTGTGGACGGTTTGGTAGTCGTGTTGCAAGCCAATGACCGTGGCGTCGTCGCCGACGCCGATGAGCAGCGTGCCCCCGTCGCTGTTGAGAAAGCCGGCGACGGTCTTCACGATGACTTTCTCCAGCTCGCCGTTCTTCTTGTTCTCCCTCAGGTCCCAGCGCGCCGACGACTTGAACTCAACCCGCGGCCCTTCGCCTTGCGCCAGCAGCGCGCCGATTTCGGCGTCAACCGCTGCCGGTGCAAATTTGCGATAGGCCTCGAGCGCTGCGTCCTTCACAGCCTGCGGCACAAGCGGAAAGGTCGTGAGGATATAGGCGAACTCCTCCTCGGTGAGGCCGTACAGGTGCGCGATGAGGCCGTCCAGCTCGGCGCGCAGGCGGGCGCGCTCCGCGGGATCGGTGGCCCCGGCTTTGTGACTGCGCAAGCCGACCTCCTTGGCGAGGTCGTCGAAATCGGGTGTCGTGCAGGTGTGGGTTCCGGAAATTGTGTCCGCTTTTTTCCGGAAATTCTGTCCGGTTTAGTAGCGTGATCGCTGTTTGAATCGGGCAAGTCAAGCGGCGGCAAGTGGCGAGTGCGGTAGG
>JBEKBJ010000113.1:0-16909 GCA_050015455.1 Binatia bacterium | reverse complement strand
TAACTGAATCAACTATCTTCGTCACTACAAATCGACTCTTGCACCTCTGGCCCGCAAAAACATTGAGCTTTCTTGCCCGCAGTGCTCAAACTCCTTCGGCGAGCGCGGAAGTTGGGCTAATTGCGAGCAGAATCGGCGCCGACGCGCCAGTGGAGCACGCCTTTGTCGCGTTGCTGTTGCTGTCGATGAACGCCACCGGCGTGGCCATCGGCAATGGTCAGCTCATCGTGCATTGCCTGTGTCTTCTCCTGACCGGACTGTTCGTTCTGCGTCGCGGGCGCCGAGTATGGCGCGAAGATTTGGTGGCCGCGGGCTTGATACTACTGGCCTTGATGAAACCCAGCATCACGGCCTTCTTCTTCTGGGCCGTCCTCCTCTTCCCGGGCAGATTGAGGCCGGCGACGCTGGTGGTCTGCGGATACATCGCGCTCACGTTGTTCGCTGTCACGTTTCAAGGTGCAGGCATATCAGCGCTGATCACGGCTTGGTTGCAGAACAGCTCCGGCCTCGCGACGCATGCTGGGTATGCCGATTTGGATGTCTGGCTCGCAGAGGCCGGGCTTGCCCGATGGAGTCTTCCGGCGTCGCTACTAGCGCTGGCTCTCCTGGGGGTGTGGACGTACGTCCATCGCAAGGTCGATGTTTGGCTGATCCTGGGGGTCACCAGCGCGGTCGCGCGTTTGGCCGTTTACCACCTCGTTTACGACGATCTCCTAATGCTGCTGCCGATGCTCGCCCTGTTCCGCATTGCGAAGCGAGGAGCGCCAGCGGAGGGGCGTGACGTATTGGCAGGTATCCTGCTCGCTATCATGATAGTGATCATGCTCGCGCCGGCGCGGCTGCAGTTTCCGACATCGCCGTGGTTGCCGCTGTTCGTGACCACTCACGCCGTCGCTTGGCTCATCGTGTTGGTGTTTCTTCTGCGCCAGGCGTGGCTGGACCACGCCCACGTGGGTCTGCCGCTTGCCAGTGGAGAACTTGCACCGGCCTGCCTTGGGCGATGAAAGGTGATGCTCACTCCGAGGGTTGCGGCCACTGCCTGGGCGGAGCATCGAGCCTTATGCGTCACAAGCGTGCTGTGAATCGGCGTCGAATTCTGACCCCCGCGACTCGCCGCTCAAGTAAATGAAACCAAAGAAGAATTTGCCCGTTAACGGGGTCTCGATCGGCGTCCAATTTTGACGCCCTACGAACTGCGAAAGGCGATTTGAACACAAGAGCTTCCGCCGCTGTGGACGAGGGTCACGGTTGGACGCCGATTCACAGAAAAGCATCGCCGGACCATGCGAGCTTCCCTCTGTAATGGCAAGCGTCGACCCAAGCGCCGGATGCGTCCGAAGCGCAGGCCACTGATCGTCGGCTTAGATTGCGGCGGATGAAGTTTTGGCGAGGGACAGGAGATCGAAGCCAACAAACACAAGTGGGACTGGGGCACCTGACGGCCGGTCTCTCCTACCGCGTCACCGGCAGCACGTTCGTGTGCTTCGGGTCGTGATGGTACATGGGCCAGTCGGCCAGCTCCGGTCCCGGCGTGCCCGCGACCTTCCACACCATCAGCAGGTTCGTGTTGGAATCCACCCAGAGGACCTCTTTCAGCCCATCGCCGTCGAGGTCCGCAATCGCCGGCGTTGCAAAGCGCGGATCATCATCGTACGCGGCGAGGCCGAGCCAACCCGATGCCCCATTTTCCGCTATCCATTGCGGGATGGGCTTGGGGAATTCCGCCATTAGGGTCCCGTCCAGTTTCGACACGACCACGCCGCGCCATAGGAGATCGACATCTATGCACGAGCCGTGGCACAGGTCGAGTCCAGCGACGCCGGCAACCAGTTCCTGCTGGCCGTCGCCGTCGATGTCGCCGACCGCAACAGCACCGAAAGCACCAGAATATTGTGACACCTGCACCGCCTGGTGTAGAGGAAACTGCGTCGAGGGAAGCTTCCGCGGCGTGAAGGCGACGAATTGACCAAACGGGTCACCAAAAGGGTCATCTGGATTCAGCACGGTCACATAGAGGTAAGCCTCGGCCTTCCCGTCGCGATCGACGTCGGCGTACGTCAGCAGGCCGTTGGTGAAGTAGGGGGGCTTGGGCTTGTAGCGATAGGCTAACCGAGGGGGCTAATATTTCGGGATGGCGATTCGACGTCCGCGTCCGCTGTAGGCGGCGACCGACACCGGACCAAGAGTGCGTCCCGTCTTCCCGAGGTCCGGTTCGTTGAGCACGATGACGTCGAGCTGGCCATCACCGGTCAGATCGGCCATGCCGACGTGTGTGAAGTCGCCTCCCCCGGCGTGTCTTGGCCACCCACGCATGCGCGTGCGGTCGGAACTGCGTAACCATACCGAGTGTGGGGGAAGGGGGTGGGTGAAGCTCCACTTATCGAAAAAGTAATTGAACAGCGCGACTTCGATGCGTCCATCTCCGAAGACGTCGCCGACGGCCACCGGGCCGTCACCCGTGTCTTGGAACGGGTCCCATCCCGGTACCTGTGTGCCGTCGCCGAAGAAAGCTTGCGACACGCCCCACGAGCTGCAGATGATCTCGTCCTTGCCATCCCCATTGAGATCAGCTGCGGTGATCCAGCCGTACCCGGCACCATCGAACGCGCCCACGACCCGCGGGAATCCGGGCAGCAACACCCCGTCCGCCGACCAGACAAACAAGCTGATACCATCTGTCGTGATCACCTCAGGCGCCGCGTCGCCGGCAACATCGGCGACAATGGGGGATCCCTGTGCGCTCGCAACGCCCAGGGTCTCGGGTGTCGCCACGCTCTGCGGCCAGCCCGGACGCACTGAACCATCAGGCTCGAAGACCACCACCTCGTCACCTGAGCCGACCAGGATTTCTTTCTTCCCATCGCCGTCCAGGTCGGCCACCGTCAGGTAGTTGCGATCCGCCACCGGAGACAGCGACTGCGGCCAGCCCGGGTGCAATGTAGGATCGATGACAATGCCGGAGCGATACCAGCTCGGCGTGCCGGCGCCGTTGACGACTGTGAGACGGAAGTCGAATCGGTCACCCGCCGTGAGTTCGGAAGCATCGAAGGTAGCCAGCAGCCCATTGCGCACAGGCGTGCCTGGCGACACCGCCAGCGTGATGCCGTCAGTGCGCCACAGGGTCGGGTCTACTCCGGGCCGCCGATACTCGACCGCGTAGGAGCTGAACCCGGCGCCAGCGGCGGTGCCGCGGATTTCTATCGGTGCGTCGTTGCGCAGCGCCGTCAGGGGCGCCGGAATGTCGATGACGACGTTGCGCACGGTGACCGGTGCGCGGTCGACGTACTCCGCAGGCCCGTCTACCCGTAGCCGTAGGACGTAGTCACCATCCGGCACATTGGTCAAATCCCAGGTCGCCAGGAGGCTATCGTCCACCGGCGTCGCGACCGGCCCGGCGATCACGGTCCAGCTCGTTGGCGCCGGCGCCAAGCCATACTCGACGGTGTAGGAGGTGAAGCCGAGCCCGCCGGCAGCGCCGGTGATCGATACCGACGTCTGGCCCACCAGCGTTTGCGCGACCGGGCTGCTCAGGTGCGCCACCAACGGCGCTGATGAGACCGCCACCGCGCTGGCGGCGTTCACCCGGCCGTAGCCGTAGGTGGCGTCGACCCCGGGCGCGCCCAGATCATCCGCGGTCGTCCGCAATACTTGCCGGACCTGCTCGACCGAGAATTCCGGATGCACGGCGAGGATCAACGCTGCGGTTCCGGCGACGTGCGGCGCAGCCATGCTCGTTCCGGCCAAGCGCAAGTAGCCGTTGCCCACAATCAGGTTGTTCAATGGGTACAGAAGCTGTGCCGCCGAGGCGCGAAGCGACAGCACACTGTACTCCGGGAAATCCTCGGTTGGTGGAGGTGGAGCGTCCCCCCCGCCAGGTGCGGCCACATCGAGCTTCACGCCGAAGTTGGAGAAGCTCGCCGCCGCATCGAGGTGGGTCGTGGCCGCCACCGCAATCGCGTTCGCATCGTTGGCAGGGAAGAACGTCGACGTATCGGTGGAGCCGTTTCCAGCCGCGGCTACGAACACCACACCATGCGCATGCGCGTACGCGGTTGCATCAGCGATCAGGGCCGACTGCCCGGTTCCGCCCCAGCTCGCGTTGATCACGTCGGCGCCGTTGTCAACGGCGTAGACGATTGCCTGCGCCATAACGTCTATGGCGCCGTCGCCGTAGCGGTTCAAAGCCCGTACGGGCATGATGTGGCTCTCAAAAGCGACGCCCACCACGCCGAGCGCATTGTCGCCCACCGCCGCAATGGTTCCAGCGACGTGTGTTCCGTGCCCGTACAGGTCCTGTGGATCGTTGTTGTCATCAACGAAATTCCACCCGTGTATGTCATCGACGTAGCCGTTACCGTCGTCATCCACACCGTTGTTCGGAGTTTCGCCGGGATTGCTCCAGATGTTGGCCGCCAGGTCGGGATGCGTGTAGTCGACGCCCGTGTCGACCACCGCCACGACCACCCCGGCTCCATGCGTCGTATCCCACGCCGCTGGCGCCCCGATCTTCTTCACGCCCCACAGGTCGTCGAAGTTCTGGCCCCACGAGCCGCTGCTGGAGAAATACGGGTCGTTTGGCGTGTAGGCGGCCTCGACGATATAGTCCGGTTCACAATACTCGACCGCCGGATCGGCGGCATAGCCGTGTGCCACCGTTTCGAGATCGCTGCGCCGGCGGACGTCAAGGACGTAGATCCGGCTGAAATCGGGCACCACGGCTCGACGCGGTGCCCGCTGCTCGCGTAACGGGAAGCGCAGCGCCACCTGCTGCTGGCGCGCCAGCGCGTGGGCGTGCGGCTCGGGGATGAGCTTCTGCGCAAACGCGCCTAACAGCGGACGCGCCGCGCTCACACCAAAGCGGTGGTTGAGTGCATCAAGCTGACTGCCCGGCACGACCTCCCCGAGCGGTTGCTGCCGCGCCAGCATGCACGACACGCACGCGTTTGCCGCCTCGGCACGGAGCTTTAACACCAGATGGCGTGGTGCTTTGTGCTCGGGCAACGCCACCGTGCCGGCTGGAGGCGCGACCTGGATGCCGCGTCCGTGACCGGCTGGCGCCGGCGGGTCCGGGAGGCCGACAATGGCACTCGCGCCATCCGATGCGCCCAACGTGGCAACTAGCAACGAGCCAATCAGCCCGCGCAGCCGCATGTGACGTCGCGTACCATGCCGTGCGTGCTGTTGTCAACAAAGACAGTGGTCCTCATATCTCGCGAAGCAAGGGCTGAATGACACTGTTTGTTGAGCGTGTCTCTCGCCAAAACTTCATCCGCCGCAATCTAAGCCGACGATCAGTCGCCTGCGCTTCGGACGCATCCGGCGCTTGCGTCGACGCTTGCCATTACAGATGGAAGCTCGCATGGTCCGGCGATGCTTTTCCTCCTCAAGGGTCTAACGGCATGCCGATTCACACCGTACGACCGGTCGCCAGCGTCCGAGGGCATCAGGGCGGTCGCTTTTACGTCAACGAACACGGTGCGATGTTCACACCGGTCGACGCTGGGGACGGCAACGGCATCGATTACATCTACTGCGGACAGATTGATTCCTCCGCTTGGTTTCCGGAACCGAACGTCGGCTGAAACGGAGTTCATTGTTGTGTCTGGTGGCACAAACCTCAAAAATGTGCTTGTGACGTCGCCCGAGGCGTACGAACTTCACGTCCACTTGGACGCACTCCCCGGGCTGTTTGCGCTCGCAGAGGTAGAGCTGGCGCGACCGGCGCTTGCGGACGGGCTGGAGCGGCGGCAGCCCGAGATCGCGCACCACATGTTGGATGGTCGACTGCGACACGCGCACGCGATGGCGCCGCCACCTTCTTGCACAGGCAATATCAACGGCTCTCGCACCGGCCGCACTCGCGCCGACAACGGCACGATGCGCTGCTTGGAGGGTGCGCCGTACGGCCCGCCTTTGCCATCAATCATCAAACGGAGTACGTCTGCGATGGGAAAATCGGTTGCGGCATGTCCGAGTATCTCGACCGGATGATCGACGGAAAGCCGCTCGGTCCGGGCGCGCAGCGAGCTTGCGAAGGAGACTGCCTGTGCGTGGCCTCATGCAAGATTACCCGCTGACCCTCTCGCACCTGTTGTACCGCGCGGAGCGGTTGTTCCCGTACAAGATGGTCGCAAGTCGCGGGCCGGCCGGTATGTTGCGCTATACCTACGCCGAGATGTGTAGGCGCGTCAGGCGGCTGGCCAACGTGCTGCAGCAATTGGACGTGCACGCCGGTGATCGCGTTGGCTCCTTCGCATGGAACACGCACCGCCACCTCGAGCTGTATCTCGGCGTGCCCAGCTCGGGTGCCGTGTTGCACACCATCAACATCCGCCTGTTCCCGGAGCAGATAACCTACATCATCAACCATGCTGGGGATGTGGTCCTGTTCGTGGATGACTCGCTCCTCCCCATACTCGAGCAACTCGCGCAGCAGTTGCGCTCCGTCCGCGCCTTCGTGGTGATGACCGATGGGCCCCTCCCGGACAGCTCGTTGAAGCCGCTTTACAGCTACGAAGAGCTGTTGCGCAATGCTTCAGACGAGTTCGCGTTCCCGCCGCTCGATGAGAACACCGCGTGTGGCATGTGTTACACATCCGGCACCACGGGCCCTCCCAAAGGCGTCGTTTACAGCCACCGCGCCTTGTTCCTGCAGTCGATAATCCAAACGATGGCGGATACAATGGCGTTGTGCGAACGCGATGTGCTCCTCTCCATCGTGCCGATGTTCCACGCCAACGCGTGGAATCTTCCCTATGCGGGAACGATGGTGGGGGCGGCGCAGGTGTATCCCGGTGCACATCCGCAACCCGAAGATCTCGCCCGCCTGATTCAGGAAGAACGGGTGACCATCGCCGCTGGTGTGCCGACGGTCTGGATCAGCATACTGGCGCTGCTGCAGCAGAAGCCGTACGACCTCTCCAGTCTGCGTTGCATCGTCTGCGGCGGCGCGGCGGCGCCGCAAAGTCTGATTGAAGCGTACGACAGGCTCGGGATCCCGATCGTGCATGCCTGGGGGCTGACGGAAACCGCGCCGACGGCAACCGTGTCCGTACCCCGCCGGCATATGCTCTCGTGGCCGCCAGAGCAGCTCAGGGCCATGCGCGCGAAACAGGGGCCGGTCTTGCCGGCGCTCGAGATCCGCGCCATGGACGACGGCGGCCGCGAAGTGCCATGGGACGGCAAAAGCGTCGGCGAGCTGCAACTGCGTGGGCCGTGGATCATGAGCGAGTACTACAATGATCCGCGCACCCCTGAGGCGTTTGCCGACGGGTGGCTCCGGACGGGCGACGTGGCCAGCATCGACGCCGACGGCTTCGTGCAGATCACCGACCGCGCCAAGGACGTCATCAAGAGCGGTGGCGAATGGATCTCCAGCGTCGAACTCGAGAACGCGCTGATGGGCCACCCGCAGGTGCTCGAAGCGGCGGTCATCGGCCTGCCACACGACCAGTGGCAGGAACGGCCGCTGGCTTGTGTCGTGCCGAGGCCGGGGCAGACGATCGACAAAGCCGATCTGCGCGCGTACCTCGCGGCGCGCTTCCCGAAGTGGTGGCTGCCGGACGAGTTCGTTTTCCTGGACGCCATCCCGAGAACCAGCGTCGGCAAGTTCGCCAAGGGCGACCTACGCGCGCGTTTCGAGGGATATCACTGGCCGTGACCGGGGGAAGGTATATTACAGCTCGGTAGCGCTACATTTCACCGATCTTCCACTCGCCGGCCTCGTCCTGGAAATACGCAAAACCCGCCCGGCGCTCGCCGTTGACCATCCGGGTCAGCCCGTACTCCTTCATGTTGCCCATGTCGCTCATGGGTACGAACGCGATGAAGCTCGCGGCCATGTCCTTCATCTGTTGGGCTGACATGCCAGTGAAGAGCGGGCGGAACTGGGCCGCCTTGTTAGACGCGAAGCAGGCCAACGCAGCCGCTGCATCGCCAGCGTTCAGCGCCGCTAGAAACGATTCCCAGGTCTTGTCCGGACTGGAAAAGCGCGGGTCGGGCGCCACCTCCAAGCGGATGCCCGTCGTGCGGGCGAAGGATGCCGCTGCGACGACCAGCGCGCCTTTCTTCCCTGCCGCATCGCGCAGCGTGGCTGGGGGAAAGAGGTCGAAGTCGCGGCGGTCACGGGCAGCTTCGCCGCTAGGGAGCTGGCTTTCTTCCATGACTGCCGCGCCGAGCAGGGACGCGCTCAAGAAGCGTGCTGGGTCTTGTCGATCGAGATACCGCAGGATGGTGTCGACGGACAGGTAGGGCAGGAGATACACGGTTCGGGCAAGGATCAGCCGTGACGAAGGGAGCGTGTCCAGTACCTGCGCCACCTTGGCACCGTCAACCGAGGGCCGCGCTTGCTTCGGATCCGGGCGAACAAGCTGCTCGAGACGCGAGTCGATTGCAGCGACATCTTCCAGCCCCGGGCTCGTGTACAGCATGATCACCATGAAGATCTGCGCGACATCGTTGCGGCCAATCACTCCCGAGAACGGAACCCCAGTTTTCAGGAACTCGATCTCTCGTCCGAGCCAGGTCGACCAAGGTCGCATGACCGGCTCGTCTTGTTGTGGCGCCGCCTGCGCTTGCTGTTCGAGCCCAGCGAGCACACGTTCGTACTCCGCGATGGCCTTTTCGGAATCGCCCAACTCGAACTGATACAAGTCAGCGAGCGCAATGTGGATCAGCGCTTGCTGTTCGGCCGGTATGGACTCGATCGCTTTTTCGTAAAAGCTCAATGCTTCCCGAGGACGCCGCAGGGCGAAGCGTGTGAACGTGCCCAGCTGCCAATACTGGGAGCCGATGCTGTTCGTGACAGCGATACGGTGCTCCCGGTCCGGATGCGCCCGGCCCTCCGCTTCCCAAACGTTCAGCAGCTGTCGGTATCGCCGCACGTATTCTTCGGGATCGCTTTGCCGCAGGTAACGGATAGGCGCGAGTGTGGCAGAGCGTCGCCGCATCTCGTCACCAGCCTCCTCTTGGATCTTGGCTTGTCGTTCCGACTCGCGCTTTTGCGCCACAAACTTCTCCGGACTCTGTAGCCGCTGATGGAGTGCCCCCGTAGCAAATAGGTAGTGTCCTTCGTCGAGGTGTCCCTGCGCATGCTGCCGTTCGACGTGCTCAAGCGCCTGCTGCCACACCTCGGGTGATTCGAAGTCTAAGAGGGCTTCAAGCGCACTTTGGTACAAACGCCCCGGGGCATCCGGCCCGCTGTCCAGGTAGGCTAGCAGATCAGTCACGCCCTGGCGCTCACGTCGGTGCTTGATGAACCCGATGTACTGGCCGATGAATGGGTCTCCCGCCTTCGGCGCGAGGGCATGGCGGAACGCGGGGAAGTCGAGTGGCGCGTCGGGTGGCAGTTCGCCAAGCGCATCGAAGACCGCCATCACCTCGTTTGGCAATTCACGCCGGAACCGGTCGACACATTCAACGGTCGAACGTAATGAGGCGCGCGTGCCGATCCTAGTCAACGCCTCGCACGTGATGCACAACTCAGCGCCCGGGTCTTTAAGGAGCCTTTGGAACTCAGGGACCGCCGGCACGTACCGTCGTTTGCCGAGAAACTGGATCACCTCCTCCCGAGGCGTGCTGTAGCGCGCACAAAGAGAAGGCTGCGGCGCGGTCGATTTCGGCAACTGTGCCAAGAGATCGAGCACCTCCGGCTCGATCGCAAGGCCCGTGCGCACCATGAGCTGCGCCATCGTATAGGTTTGCCATCGGTCGCCGCCCTGCCGTACGGCAGCAAGGAGCAAGTCGAAGAGACGGCGCGACTGATACGGAGGACAGTGGAAGAGCAGCGAGCCCAAAGACTTCCGCAGCGCTACATCATCGAAGTTCTCGATCAAGAGACTCTCGATCGCGCGGCCCAGCTCAGGCCCGCACTGGAACCGGAATTCGCGACTGTACTCGTCAATTAGCTTCGAATCCTTATGGCGGACCATTTCTGTCAGGCCCGGCACGCTTTGCAGCAACCCGAGTTTGCCGGCGGCATCCAGCGTGCGTTCCGGGTCCTCCGCGTTCAGCGCGCCGATCAAGGTTGCTTCGTCCTCATCAACCTTCTCGGCAGCCCCTAGTGGCGTGAAGGCTAGGAGTAGCGATAGCATGGCCACTACGCTGCCAAGTCGACGCTCAGTCCGAGAGCTGACCAACATCATATATGGCGCCTCCGGCTCCTGCGCTGCAGCAAGCCGTGGGCCGCCCGTGCGTCACAGCACCGCTCGCTGGTTACGGCATGCGCCTGGAAAGCACCAAGACGAGTTTGATATGTCCGTGACGGCTGGCGTTCAATTTTCTACAGCAGGAACTTGTAGGAAGGCCATCCCCGGCGTGCATTTGCCCGCCCAAGGTGGCTTCAGAGAGCAGAGTCCGCAACACACGGCGCCGAACTGACCGACTTGAGGGCGCCCGCTCGATGCGGTATGTCGGTGCGGTCTGCTGCGAGGGCTCAGGTTCGTCGGCTCCAAACAGCGATGATCCACCCTCCTTTTTGCGCGTTTCGAGCTCCGGCCCAGGTCAGCTCAAGCTCTCGGCGCTGTAGCGGGCGATGAGACCGGTGCGCACCGCATGCCAATAGATGCGCGTGAAGAACCAGCACGCCAGCAGTATGCACAACACGTCCAGGCCTCCGCCCACGGCGAGCCCGCGGCCCAACACGGCGCCGCCCGCGATGATCGCCCGCATGCTTTCGAACACATACGAAGGCGGCAGCAGACGCGCGACATATTGCATCCACCCCGGCAGCCTCGAAAGTGGGTAGAAGGCCGCGGCGAATGGCGAGATGAGCGCCGGAATCGGCCAAATGAACCATTCCGCCGCCGGCGCCAGCCGCAGGACCACGGCACTGCCGACGATGCCGAGCGCGATGCCGAACAGGAAGAGCACGAGCAGGAACGGCACGAGCATCAGCCCGTACACGAAGAAGGATAGGCCGAACGCCGTGGTCGCCAGGACGAGCATCACGGCGAGCGCGACCGCGCTCGTGGCGATGCTCGAAAGCACCAGCCCGCTGAGATACTCCGCGATCGACAGCGGGGTCGCGAAGAGGTTGAGGAACTTGCGCGACCGCTGCGTCGCGAGGTCGATAGCATCGACATGGATCGTGCCCGCCACAAAATCCGCGCGCCGCCACTTCTTCTTTACCAGGAATGCGGCACGCCGACCGGATAGCTCGTCCGGTCGAGGGTGGTGGTCGGTATGCCGTCACCGTCGGAACGACGAATCCAGAAGGTATCAGTCTAACCGCTCTTTGTGAGCCTTCCTCTTGTGCTTCGGCGTCGGAGTAGTCGCCGGCGCAGCTGTCGCCGGCGTGACCGCTTGCGTCGGCGTCCCTTGCACTTCCGGCGTGCGCTCTGGCGGCGTCGCGGCCGGCACCGTCGGCGTGCGCGCCGCCGTCTTCGCAGCGGTTGGCGTCTTTGCCGCCGCGGGCGTCACCACAGGTGATGGCACGGCTTCCGTCGGCGCAAGCCCCGCTGTCGGCGCTTCGGCCGCCAAGCCCTGAACGGGTGGGGCTCCAGCCGGAACGGTCGGTTGTGGCAGCACCGGCGCAAGCCCTCCTCTGGCGGGTGCGGCTGGCGCGGCAGGCGCAGAGACGACCGGCGGTTGAACAACCGCCGCCCCGGGCGCTGGGACGACCGGGTTTGCCTCCGATCCCCCGGCGGGCGAAGTGACGCAGGGCGCTCCCCCACCCACGGAGACATTCAGCTGGGCGCTTGGATCATAAACGCGCCCGATTTTGCCGCCAGTGGTAGGAGTGGTAGGACCTGCGAAGATGACGTTGCTGGTCTGGACCGAGCAGCAAGAACCAGTCTGAGAGCCAACCATCGTGAACTGGCAGCAGAACAGTTCCGTGTCGTCGGGAATGGGCTTCGTGTCCGATACCGACAAGAAGAGCACGCGCAATGAGCCGTCGCCTAGGAGGGCCGTCTGCGCGCTTTTATTCACAGAAGGTGCCGAGGCGCACTGGGCAGCGTTGCCGGAAGCGGTGTTCGCAGTCATGCACCCCGGGTCCCAACTGAGATCCATCTGCAAACCGCTAACCTTGCCGTTGCTGCCTGTGAGGTACACGCAGACGTCGGTTCCCTGTGCCGCTGCAGGTTGCGCAGAAAGCAGCAGAGCGGCGACCATAGCTCCGTGCCAGACTTTCAGAACCGGATGCGCACGTCTCGTTGTCATCGTGAAGCTCCTCTCCTAACCGTCACCGGGAATTTTGCTTTCATAGCAGCTCCGACACACGGTGTGAACCGTAGTGGCGCAAGGCGCGCTATCCTGGCATGGTGGAGGCGAGGAGGGAAGCCCATGCACTTTGGTCTGACCATGTTTCCGGCCGACTACGCGATGCGCGTCGACGATCTGGCCCGCGAGGCGGAGGCGCGCGGCTTCACATCGCTCTGGCTGCCGGAACACACGCACATACCCGTGAGCCGGCGCTCGCCCTGGCCGGGTGGTCCGGAGCTGCCGAAGGAGTATTGGCACACTCACGACCTCTTCGTGGCCCTGGCGACGGCGGCGGCAGTTACGCGCACATTGAAGATCTGCAGCGGCATTTGCCTGCTGGTGGAGCGCGATCCGATCACGACCGCGAAGGAGGTTGCCAGTCTCGATGTGCTCTCCAATGGGCGTGTCATGTTCGGCATCGGCGGCGGCTGGAACGCCGAGGAGATGGAGAACCACGGCACTACCTTCAAGACGCGCTGGAAACTGCTGCGCGAGCGCGTCGAGGCCATGAAGAAGATCTGGACCGAAGACGAGGCGGAGTACCACGGCGAGTTTGTCAACTTCGACCCCATCTGGTCGTGGCCGAAGCCCGTTCAGAAACCGCACCCGCCCATCCTCCTGGGCGGCCACACGTCCAAAGCGCTGCAACGGGTGGTCGATTACTGCGACGGCTGGATCCCGATTCCAGTGCGCGCCGGCGATCTCGTCGCCCAGATCAAAGACTTGCGCCAGCGCGCCGAGAAGGCCGGCCGTGATCCCAAGTCGATTGTGATCGCCACGTACGGCGGACCGGCGGACGAGGCGCTCGTGCAGCAGTATAGCGACGGCGGCGTCGATCACTACATCTTCGGTCTGCCGCCGGCGGGCCGTGACACCGTGCTGCGCTTGCTGGATCGTTACGATAAGTTTGTGCGCAAGGCGTAGGTGCGCGGCGACGCGCCGGCAGGTTTCTGCGCCCGCCGCAGAGGTTCTTGAAGTAGCTCCGGCAGGCTTCGATACGCCGGCGTACGCCGCCCGCAAACGCTCCGGTCTCTGCATCATCGACTACGCGGTCACCTGCAGTCACACCCGTCTGCCGTTCATCCGCCGGCCCGATCCGGCGTGGAGCTGCGCAACGCGGCACGGCCCGGCGCAGCCGAACCGTGCCGCTATTTGAAGAAGGAGGGGCTTACGACACCGCGGGTTCGGGTTGCGGAGTCGGGCTCACCGCCGGCGACGGCGTCGGCGCCGCTGGCGGCGCCGGCTTGTGATTCTTCCCGTTAGCGCGCGCCGGCCGACTGAAGAGCGTTGCGTACAGCGTCGTCGCGCCGTCGTCGGCCGCCGCCCGTGCGCCACGCTTGAGTGCGCCGAGCGCCGCGTCCCACGCTGGCGCGACGGCGTCACGGCTGGAGCGGGCGTCGCGCACGGCCGTGCCCAGCGTCTCGAGGCGCGTCACCGCCTGCTCCAGGCCGCGCGTGACCTTCTCGGCGCCTTGCACCGCCTGCAGCGTCTGCTTGCCGAGCATCTTGCTGCGCCGCATGCCGGCGATCAGTTCCGGCAGTGCCTTGGCGGCATCAGTTGGCGGCATGTGCATGAGCACACCCATACTCGCGGCCCCGAACGCCCCGAACGGATTCCGGAGCGGCTGGCCGTCCGCCACGAGGGCGCGCGCCAGCGCATCGACCACCGCCTGCTGGTCGGTGCGGAACTGCGCTTGCGCCTTCCCCAGGTCGGTTTCAAGCTGCTGCACCTTGCCGTGCGAGTCGGCGTAGCGGCGCTGCGCCTGTTCGAACGCCGCCAGGCGATCCTTGATGAGCCGCGTATCCGCCGTACGCGCCGCGGCCAGAATGGCCGCGCCCAATTTCAGTTGTGGGCCGGCCGACCTCCTCAGGTGAATGCTTGACATACAGCTCTCCTTTCTGGGCCTTTGACGTGCAAATCTATTGCCATACCCATGTTCAGTGGAGTGCTGAGGCCCCCGTTCGTCAGAGGCGGGCGCCCGGCGTATTGTGAACGTACAATTCTGTCACACAGGCCGCATGGTTGGATGGATACACAGAAGACAAATGACGCGCGGATGTAGACATTGCGGGCTCTTCCAGGCTCTGCGCCATGCTCCCCCAATTGACGCGCGTTATTGTACATTGTTGGGGCTGCTTCTCTGCTCCAAGGAATCTCTTTTATTAACAGGTCTGGCACGAAGCGGGCGCCCGCTTCGACAAAGCTCAGGACACTTCGGTACGGCCCCTGAACACACGGGGCTTACTCAGCGCGGGCCGACGGCCGTGCCCCAACTGCCGAATCAGAGATTTGCCCTCTCCCGCGCGTCTTCTCCGCGTGGGAGAGGGCTGGGGTGAAAGTGATCTGCCCCGCGCCGCTTGCACGAGTCCGTCTCATGCTTGCAGCAGCACCCTGCCCTTCTCCCGCGCTGAAAAAGGCGAGGGCGAGGGTCGAGATAATTACGGCGCCAGATCTTCGCGCCACGCAAGAGAACCTCGCCGTCAGCCTCGGCTCGGATCGCACCACGAGGATGCCTCGGGTCCAAGCCCCAGAGGCCCCACTTGCTGGGCCTCAGCTGGAACTCGGGACACTCGTTCCTATGTCCCCCATGGGGTCTCCCCGATTTGCGTACGCGCTGCTGGACAACCGCCTCGGCATCGCGGCGGCGAGCGTAGCCGCGCACCTGCGGGCGCTCGCTGATGCCAGCGCTAAGGAATCGAGAACGTGGAGTTCCCTAATCGACTCCTTCGGGATGCCGTGGCTTCGCTCCAGGTGAGTCGCGGCCCATTGAGCACGAGCGCTATCGCGTTCAAGATGTTCCGGCCGATTATGCCGCTCTCCTGTTCGAGCAGGAGGAATTGACCGCTGAACGTGCGACCCAGGAAGACGAGCTTCAACCGCACTGCGGGGACGGCGCGAGGCGTGCCATCGTATGCCATCAACTCATACTCCGGCGCGCCGGCTAAGGATATGCCGAGGCGCTGGGCCACGGTGGCGGGAACCACCGTCACGTCAGCGCCGCTATCGATGAGCATTGGAACGCTCGGGCATTTGGCGCCGGTTTCTGGATGGATGACGTGGACGTGCCCAACCGGTGCGGGTGGGCTGAAGCTGTTCCCCTCATAGCGTGGCATCGATTCAGGCCTCGGTCACGTCCATGCGGAAGTCCACAGCTTGCTCTGGATGCGCCAGGCGTGGGCTCCGAATGTGGGCCCGGGGTGCGGGCATCGAATCGGGGACCACGACATAGACCTTCGCGCCATTCTGCAATGCTACCTTGTCCCGCAGGCGTACAACTCCGTTGTCAACGACGCCTTCTAGTGCGATTACGCTCATTGCTCTCCTCCGGCGACGGTCACGCCGTCAGTATAGGTCGATGCAGCAGCGGGCGCAAAGCGGCTGCCGGCCGCGGTGGCGCCGGACCGTTTCCGGCCTATGCCCTCTTGTGTCGCCGATGAGGACGAAGGGGACGGCATCTCCAATGTGCGCCAGAAAGACGTGGTCGTTTTTCATAGGGGCCGCGGCTCGACAAGCCGCGCGTCCGATAACGGACCTTGCCCCGGGCGCCTACGGCACTGTCAGACCGTGAGATCGATTGCCACCGGGCAGTGATCGGATGCGGCGATCTACCAGATCAAACCACGCGACTACGTCGTCGGCGAAGTTCCTGATAGACGCGTACGCTGGGCTTATCGAGTGCGGCGAGAAATTCGCCGGATAGCGTCTCGACCTGCCGCGCAGAGTTCTTGAGAGGCGCGCCTACTGGGAGGAAGAGAACGACCCGGTAAAGCTCTACGTACCAGGGAGCGCTTTCGGCGGCTAGGGGGGGCGGCTGGCTCTTAGTTCCGTTGCTGGCTTTCCGGTCGGGAAAGCGCCCGCTCAACGGCTTCGCGAATGAACCGCGTATAGGGGATGCCGCGCGCTCTGGCGCGCTTTTTCACGGCATCGAGCAGCGGCTTGGGCACCCGCATGTTGAGCTGCGCCGTCTTCTTCTCGAATTCAAAATGGGTGGGCTTGAATCCTGAAAGGTCGTACTCAGTAAGGTCGGCGGTATCGACAAAGCGCTCCGCTTCCTTGTCGGTCTTAAAGGTCGGGATTTTCTTTTTCATAGTGCTCGATCTCCCTTTTGTGCATGTACCGTGCGCTGATGGGGCGGATGTAAGTGCTTCCGTCACGCTCGCGGAGTGTGAAGACGAGAAAGATTGGCCGACCCGCCTTGCCTTTCCCGACGGCGCAAAAGCGCTGTTCGGTGCTCGAGTGCGCCACATCCGGTCTTACCGCCACTGGCTGCGTGAACAGCTCCTCGATCTCGGCTAGAGAAACCCCATGTTTGCGGCATTTGCCGCGGTTGCTGTCGTCCCAATCGAATCCTGAAATCACGCCATCCACAACTTTATGCTACATGTTTGTATATACAGTGTCCACTGGCTTCCTGGTGCCTTGGTTTGCGTGGATTAGTTAATCGGCGGTCGCGGCTCGTTTTGCGGGTTGCCGAAGAGAGCCCGCTACCCCCGCCTTCGGCCTCGCTCGGATCGCACCACGAGGATGCCTCATGTCCAAGCCCCAGAGGCCTATCTGCTGGGCCTCAAGTCGAACTCGGAACAGTCGTTCCTAGTCGGTCGTAACAGAAAATAATTGAAGAAATAAACAGGTTGACCGTCTCCCCCATAAAGGCAATGGGAGGAGACAGCATGGCGAAACTCGGTCGGCCGAAAAGTCCGCTCATACT
>JBEKBJ010000112.1:0-17181 GCA_050015455.1 Binatia bacterium | reverse complement strand
GCGTGTCATCGCCTTCACCTCTCGCCGTATCCGTCGCTCCATCGGCGACGGCGTAGCCGGTTAAGGCGGACCTCTCTAACTGCTTATACCCCCGGACATCTCCGGTGCTTCTAACAGCGCCGGCCGAAGGCTGCGGACCGGCCACTTGGTGGCCCGCGGCGCCGCGGGCGTGATCTCAAACGTGGTTGCTGCCAGCGACTTCAGTGGGACCAGAGGCCGGCCGGGCCCGCGGCCCCGTCGAAGATGGGCAGAGTACTCGACAGCCACGCGGGCGTTCGCGCGCGCGCAGCCGCCGGCGGCTACTCGGGACATTCGGAGTATTCAACCGATCACCCCGAGTAAGCCGAAGGCCGTAGCGAGGGGCGATGGTTGCCAGCAGCCGTAGACGGCCGCCGCATTCCGGACAAGCGACATCGTGAACCGTGTTCGTGCTCGTGGTCGCAAAGACGAGCACGAACACGAGCGCAATTCGCCTCACTGCAGTGCTTGAGTGAGCCGCGTGAGCATTTGGCCGACGCGGCTGTAGTCCTCCCTGAGTTTGTCCGAATCGTCACGGGCAATGTAGCCCAGATCCCGCGCTAACAGCAGGTGATAGCTCGCCTCGGCCGCTGAACTCTGTCCGATTCCCGCAAACTGTCGATACTCGGCTCGATTCAGTCTCCCCGCACCCTCGACCGGGTTCGCGACCACCGAAACTCGGTTGGGACGCCAGCCGTCAGGCGGAGACCGACCAACAGCTGCGCGAACTGGACGGGACGCCGAACAAAGGGCGACTCGGAGCCAACGCGATTCTCGCCGTCTCCATGGCGGTTGCCCGCGCGGCGGCCGGGGACAGCCACTCTATCGCTACTTGGGTGGCGCGGATGCGGTGCTTCTCCCGGTGCCCATGCTCAGCGTCATAAACGGCGGACGACACGCGTGAGCACAGTGAAGCCGTATTGCCGGCACACCTGGCGGGGCTGGTCGTGCGCTGAAGCCGATGTGCCGAACACCGATCTTGCATTGTTCGCCTCCCTTTTGTTGGCGATCCTCCGTGCAGAGGTGGAAGCCTTACAGGGATCAGATGAGGGAGCGAAGGCGGGAGTAACAATCGGCATCCTCCCCTTGCATAACGTGCCGCGACTGTGATCTGGCGTCGTCTTGAGATGTGCGCGTTCGGAGGGTTTAGTATGCGAAAGTGGTTGCCGGTGATCGCGTTGGTTTCCGTGGCCTCTGCCTCCTGAGGCGGTTGCAGCAGATGGGAAAGGGTGTTCGGTATGCTGCGAATCCCTCGATACGCGGTCGAAAAGAGCGACCGCTACTCGGGATGATCGGGGGGCAGCTACTCGGCACAAATGGTTCTGGTTTTGATTTGCCAAGGTTTTTCCGTTCGTCCCGAGTAGGCCGCTTTTTCTCAGCGGCCGTATCGAAGGGACCTTCTGCAAGAAGCGACGGAGTTTGAGGTCCCGTGATCCGGCATCCGGTCAGTTTCTCACCCTCGGGGCGCACGACGCTCGCGGCCAACGGCGCGACCATCCTTGAGGCCGCGGAAGCCGCGGGCGAATCGCTTGCGGCTGACTGCGCCGGCCGTGGAGCTTGCGGCCGCTGCCTGGTCAAGGTGTTGGGCGGGCAGGTGTCTGAGTACTGCGTAGAGTCCCGTGAGGCCGGGGCTGTGCTCGTGCTCGCGTGCCAGACGCCGGTGCACGGCGCGCTCACCCTGCTGCCGCTGGTCGAGGCCGAGTTGCCGCGGCTGCAGTCTCGCGACCGACACGTGGGTGCGGCGCCGCTCGAGGCGTTCGCGCCGTGGCCGCTCGCGCTGGACCCTATTGTCACAGCTTGTGCAGACGACGATCTCGGGGTGGCCCTGGACATCGGCACCACGACCTTGCAGCTCCTCCTCGTTCGCCTGCGGGACGGCGTGGTGGTGGGCGAGGCCGGCGCGTATAACCCACAGATTCCGCGAGGCGCCGACGTCATCTCCCGCATTGTGGCGGCGGAGAGGGGACTGCTCGGCGAGCTGGCCGCGTCGGTGCGCGCTGCGGTCCGCACCATGATCGACGAGGCTGCGGCCGCGGCGCAGGCGCCAGAGGCGCGGGCGCGATCCGACCGCATCCGCGCCTACGTCGTGGCCGGCAACCTCACCATGATGCATCTCCTCTACGGCATCGATCCGTCCGGGATCCGGCGCGTGCCTTCGGAGCCTGCGACGCTCGCCTTCGCCCCGGCGGCTGCGGCCGACCTCGGTTTGCCGGGCGGAGCCGCGCCGGTGCACACGGTTCCGGCGGCGGGCGGGTGGGTGGGGGGCGACATCGTTGCGGGGGTGGTGCGGGCCGGGTTCTCGCGCGCCCCCGCCGGGCTCGGGCTCTATGTCGACCTCGGCACGAACGGCGAGGTCGCTCTGGGCGGCCAAGATTTCGCCCTCGCCTGCGCGTGCAGCGCCGGGCCGGCCTTCGAGGGCGGCGGCATCCGGTGCGGCATGCGCGCCGACGCGGGCGCCATCGACGGCGCGCGCATCGACATCGATCGCGACGCGCTTGAGCTCTCGGTCATCGGCGGCGGCATCCCCCGCGGCGTGTGCGGCTCCGGCCTGATCGCCCTCACCGAAGCGCTGTGGCGCGCCGGCTGGATCGACCGCGGCGGACGTGTCACCAGCCGGTTACCCGCGCGACACCGAGTTCGCCGCACTTGGGGAACCGGCATCGCTCTAACGGCCGACGGCAGCGTCGCGCTGTGGGAGCGCGACCTCTCGAGCCTGCTGCGCGCGAAGGGAGCGATCTTCGCCGGCATCCGCATGCTCCACGCCGCGCTGGGGGAGGGCGCTGGGCCGGTCGAGCGCGTGATCGTCTCGGGCAACTTCGGCCGCTTCCTCAACCTGCCGGGCGCGGTCGGCATCGGCCTGTTGCCGGACCTGCCGCCCGGCCGCTTCAGCTACGTGCACAACGGCTCTCTCGAAGGTGCGGCGCTGGCTTTGCTGTCGCGCGCGTTCGTAGAGGAGATCGCCGCCTACCTCGCGCGAATCACCTACATCAACCTGTCGGAGCTGCCCGGGTACATGGACGAGTTTGTAGGCGCCTGCTTCCTGCCGCACACTTCGCCGGAGTTGCTGCGGCTGTGAGGCGGGTCATAACATGTCGAGCAAAATGACATTGGGGACGCGCCTTAAACGCATCAAGCGGGTCGACGCAGAAAGATATAAGGTCTCGGTGGTATACGAGGATGGCTTTGCCGGAACGGTCGATCTCGGCTTCATCTTCGGAGAGCCAGGTGACAAACCGCTCGTACTGGAGATCCTGCGCGGTCAACTTTTCGGGCGCTGTTTCATCGAGTCGGGGGGGCTCGCGTGGCCAAACGGCTACGAGCTGTGTCCGGACGCCATCCGCGCGTGGATCACCGAGCAGCGCGGGCGCCGCGCTGCATAGCCCGCGGGCATCCGCCCTATCTCACTCGTGATGTCGGTCTCACAGCATGGGCGATCCTGACATCACGAGTGCCGTGGCGCAATGGCGCGAGGTGGCAGGCGCCGTGTTTGTGCCGCACAACGAAGCTGAGTACCTCCGCCTGGTCGCCGTACTCGACCGGCTCATTGATGAAGTCGGCGAAGACGAGGGCCATCCCTTGGCCTCCCTGATGGAAGTCCTAGGTGCGCTGATCGAGCGCTACGAAGCGGAACATGTGCCCGAACTCGGCGGCGGTGACCAGCGCTAGCGCGGGCCCGGCCGTGCGGACGCCGGGTACGCTGTCGCGAAGGCGTGTACGTCACCAGCATTGAGGCCGCCCGTCATCTGCTCGCGCCCAGCCAGCTGGCGGTCCTGAGCCATCCCGGGCGGAGCGCCCGCACTTCGAAGTGCATGTGAGAGCCGGAGTTCGGCCTTTAGCCTTTGACCTTTCACCTTTGCCCTTCTTGCGCATACGCAAGACAAGTGTGCCGGAAGCACTCTGCACCGAAATCGCGGTGAAGATCACACAATGGGGCTTCGGGAACCAGCGCACCCGTGATAAGCGATAGTCCGTGAAGTAGTTCATTGTCCTACTGTGCGCGTGCTCGATACTCGGATGCGGGGACGACGACGCTAACAACTCAACACTCGTGCTCAGAGGCCCCACCAGCGTACCACTTTGCTACACGGTCGATGGCACGCCGAGTGCTGGTTGCCCTACCCAAACGCCTACGCCAATGGTGTGGCATCCCAGGACCCCATCGCCATGCGCAGTTGGCGATGAGGATTGCAACTCCGGACCTTGCCCGACACCTGGATGGCTGGAAAGATGCCTTGATGGCAACTGTCGCTGCGTTTTCTTGCGGCGGCTCATGTGGCCGCTCGATTCCTGACCGCTCTCGCATCAGACACCGTCTCGGCCGAACTGGCCCACTACCCGGAATTGTGGAGCAGTTGACAGCGAACGCGAGCTACGAATACGCTGGGCAGCGTGGACTTGGCGCGAGCGCAGGAATCGCTACAAGCAGCCCAGCTCTGTTTGCGGGAGGGACTCGTGAATTCAGCGGCGAGTCGGGCGTACTATGCCATCTTTCAGGCGGCACAGGTGGCATTAGCTGTAGCGGGACACGCGCGAGCGGAATGGAGTCATCCCGGCTTGCAGGCGACCTTCACCGCCGAGTTGATCCATCGGCGCAAGCTCTACAGCGCGGTCTTTCGCGATTACCTCTCGTCAGGCCAGCGCGTGCGGCAGATTGCCGACTATGGCGCCAGCGGAGTAAGCCGCAAGCTCAGCGAGCGCTTGTGTCGCAGGGCCGCACGGTTTGTAGCCGCCGTCCAGCAAGGAGCGCAGCATGCAAGAAACCCTGAGTAGAGACGACCGTCGTGCGTTGCTCGATGCGAAGCTTACCGAGCTCAGCTTGTACGCCAAGGAGCTGTGTCCAGATGCTGTCGTCGAGGCGAGCGCGGTCCAGTACGAAGACGAAGACGGGCACGTCGACATTCACCCTCCGTCGGGGCTTTCGGAGGAAGAAGAGGAGCGCATCGAGTTGGCGGTGGCGGCGCGTGCAGCAGAGGTGTTCGAGGAAACCGGCCTCTACATCCTCTGCGCGGTCCTCGATCCCGTGTCCAGCGCTGCGCACATGTCCAAATTCTGACCCTTCGACTGCCGACTCCGTGGCCGTGGAATCAAGCCCTTCCCTTCGAAGGCACGATCCGGAGACCGGCTTTGACCTTTAAGCTTTCACCTTTGCTCTTCCGTCGCATACGCGAGACGAGCGCGCCGGAGGTGCTGAGCACCGAAATCGCCCCGAAGATCGCCATCTGACACGCGGAGTCGTCGCTATCCGGATTGATTCGCGAACTCAGAGCGCCCGGAACCGCGCACCTCATGGGATCATGCGCGGAAACCGCAAATGGAGTTCTGCATCGAACACAATCACGAGCGTAGAGTCCACGTTCCAGACGCGACCCCGGAACCGCTGTCACTGCCGTGCCGTAGGGCGAGTTGATCGATGGCGTGGAGATCACAGCCCGGTGAACACGCGCGGCCCGGGTCGTTCCGTTCCGAGCACGGACTCGTCGGTGTGGCTGGCTGGCGACGCGCGCCAGGGTGTCAACGTGGATGCCCAGAGAGACAGGCGGACGACATCAAGTACACGTCCTTGAATCAACGGCACCGGTGAGCGACCAGCTCACAAACTGGATGCCGCCGACGGACCGCACGTGCGGCGATCGTCCGCAGCCCTTACTCTATCCCCGCTAATGGTTCAGTTCCCAGAGTTGCTCTTCGATACCCTGAAGGGTGTTGAGTTCCTGTAGAGAGCGCCGCTGCCCGTCATACTCCATCATAATCTCAGCCGCGCCGGCTATCCTGGAAAGGCGGTCAAGTCGCAAACTGGTGACAGCCGAGCAGGCGGGCGATCCCCACTGCGGGCACCACTCCTCTCGACACTGCCGTTCGTGCTCGCGGTCAAGTGCAGTCGGCCACGGAGGCAAGTGCGCTGCGCAACGAATCGGGCAAGTGGCAGCCTCGCTCTGACACTGCGCCCATACGTCTCCACCGGGATCGTAGGTCGTCGCATCCCATCCCCACCCCCACACCGCGTTCAGGTCCGCTTGTTCCTTTTCCGTGTAGCGCTGCCACTGCTCAAGAAAGCGCGCACAGTCTTCCGGCAGCGGTTCCTTATAGGTGCGGACTTCGCGCGCGAGACGGCCGTAACGGCACACCTTTGCGGCACAACCAACCGTGGCTGCGCTTGCCCCCAAAACGAGTAAGGCTATCGCTGCTCTTTTGAAAGCGACCGGCTCAAGTCGCCACACAAAAGGCTTATAACTCAAGTGGCCCAACCCACGCAATGAGACCCGGCACCGAATCGTGCTTCGTCGGCCGCGCGAGCGGGATAGATATGGCAACTGGGGATAGATATGGATCTTGCCCTCGCTCTCACCCGGAGCGATAAGTTTTGCATGACCATATACGACGAGCCTCAAAACCTGCCCCGGCCTCTTGCATGCGTCAGCGCTGCCTCCGCCGCACTGACTCAAAGTCTAGAGACCGAGCAATTCCGCCGCACACGCCGATCGGATCGAGGACACCGGCCGCCACAAAGACCAGGAACCGAACGCGCGCGCTGGCGCATGAACAGCGAGGAGTGATCAAGTGAACGATCTGAAAGTTATTGAAGCATTCTCCAGGCTCAAGTCATTGCGACAAAACGTCCCGAACGGACCCGTGGAGACGCGATTCGTCAGTGAGTTCCACGACGTTCTCACAATGCTCGAGGCTACGTCGGGCGTGAAGTTGGACAGCTTCGGAATCCCGGCCTCGGAGGTGCGACCGATTGTCACCAGTTTCAGCTACGTGACTGGCGAGGCCGATTACTCCTCGGAGCGGTACTGCGACTACGCGTTCTTCATCATGAAGGTCGACGGCGTCCTCACTATGTTCGAGCTTCTCATTAGCCAGGGGCCGGGGAGCAAGGCGGCTATCGGCTTCAAGCCGCCGGGCTAGTAGTAGGTGGTTTCGATGCGCGCCGTTGTAACGCCCGCACACAAACCGGATGCCAGAAGCGCTCACCAGTTGACCGCGCTCCAGTTAGCCGCAGTAATGCCCCATTCGTGCTTCTCTCCGACCTCAAGGCTGCAGTCACACTCTGCAATGAACTCCGACGCAGTCAGCGGGTACGCACCCGTCGAAAGGAGATTGTACTCTCGGTCTAGCCGTTTCTCGCCGCTTGCAGACCGGATGACCAGCCTGACACGGACATCGGTGAGCTCACGCTCGGTGCCGTTGTAGATGTGGGCCGTGACGAAGCCGTGGCTAATGCCAAGATGGCCGGTCAGCTTCGCCAATTCGTCTGGCGGGAGCGCGGTCGAAACCGTTCTCGAACCCGTGTCCTCCGAAGATTTTGCATCTCGCCATCCCCTGAACCCGTCCAAAATCTGCGCTCTGCCCGTCAGCCGGTTAATTCGAACCACGTACAGACTGTCCCCCAGCTTCATGTGATCGTACCGGTACAGGGTCGGCCAGACAAAGACGCCAAGCACCACTAGGATTGCCACGCCGATCGCCAACGAAACACTCGATATCCGCTTTGCGACGTTCATGCGCTATCCCCTGGGGCCGCGAAGCTGCGCCGGTCGAATCCGTGCGTAACGGTTGTAATGTTCACGAACGCGAAGCTCTGCCTCCTGTTTCGTTTCCCCAAAGCCTGCCACAAGGTTAAGGCGACGAGCCATGTCCGTTCTGCCAAGCGCGAAGCAGCGCCACTTGAAGTGCGAGTCCTCGGGGCTGTGTTCGAAGTGGAGTTCGTAGTCTTCGAACTTCGGGAACTGAGGGTCAGCTGGACACGGCTGTTCGACGGAGCCCCCGAATCGCTGAAAGCCGCACTCGAAGCACTCTCGGACATCCCAGTGCTTTTGTTCCGGATCTGCGGGAGCATCGATCCGAATCGAGAGGGCAGCCGCGCAAGACGGGCACCGGTATTCTGAGAGGTCTTGTCGGGCAGCCTTGAGTTCCTCTCTAGTCCGTTCGATCTCTTCCTGAAGGACCCGTAGCGCCTCACCGCTTGCGAGCTGTTCTAAGTGCGATCGCGGATGCTGGGCGTACAAATCCGGGCGAACCTGTCGGAGGATTCGAATCGCGACATCCTGCGCCTCCATTCTGTCAGTCTCGATCGCGAATTTATCAGCTAGTGGCGGGCTGAAGTTGAGCACCTGTTCTTTGGTGACACCGTGCCAAATCGGCAGAATGACCCTGTCTTCTTCCTCGATCTCACGGTTTACCAGACCACGAAGCTCATACTTGGTCCACTGCTTCTGAATGAAGTGGGGGCTAATGACGACGATGCCAAATCTTGAAGCGGCAAGCCCTTTATCGATGGAAGTCGAGAGGCTATCCCCAATGTGGAGAGAGAACTCGGCGTACCAGACTGAAACACCGAGGTTCCGCAGGGCTTCGGCGAAGGGTTGAACGAAAGAATCTCTGTCTTCAGACGCGTGAGAAATGAACACGTCCCATTCCTTTTGCGCGCGGCTCATCACCGATCCCTGTGAGCCCAATTATCACATGAGCCGCAGGCCCGCACGTGCCGGCACCCTTTCCTCCTTACGGTTGCCGACGCCGTGCTGTCCATATATTCTGTCCATAGCCGGTCTAGTAGGCTGGATAACATAGGAGGACCACAATGCGACAACGATCCGTACCGGCAGGCGAGTTCAAGAACCGTTGCTTGAAACTCATGGACCAGGTGCACAAGGACGGCATTCCCATCACCGTCACCAAACGCGGGAAGCCGCTGGTACGCGTGGCGCCGATCCGGGGCGAACGCCAGCGTCCCGGCCTGAAGGGGACGATTGTCTATGAGGCGAAGGACATTTTCTCGACCGGCGAGTCGTGGGAGGCGGAGCGGTAATGGCGGTCGTCTTGGACACCTGCGCCTGGCTGTGGATGTGTGCCGCTCCAGAGAAGTTGTCCGCTGCGGCCCGTGAGGTCATCGAACGAGAACGCCGGCAGGCGGGCTTGGTGGTGTCGGTGATCTCCTGCTGGGAAGTGGCGAAGCTCGTCGAGAAGCGCAAGCTCAGACTCTCCATTCCCTGCCGGCAGTGGATCGACGACGCACTGGACACCGAGGGCATCAGCTTGCACGCCCTGACTCCCGAGATCTGCGTTGAAAGTACAGAGCTGCCGGGGACCTTTCACGGCGATCCGGCCGACCAGATCATCGTGGCGACGGCCCGCTTGCTCGGGGCACCCGTGGTCACCAAGGACCGCAAGATTATCGAGTACGCTCACGTCCCCACGGTATGGTGAACGCAGCAAACCCACATCACGAAGGCGGGCTGAGCAGTCGGTCCACCGGCCACGAGGTCGCGCAGAATCACGGCAAGCGGCCTGCGCAGCCGGAGAACCGCCGCCGAAACCCACCGTGCACCGCAAAGGCGAAGTTGTCGAGCAGCTCGGGATCCATCGGGTCCCCGTTGAGCGGGATGGTCAGGGATGGCAGGCCTTCACGCTCGGCGACGTGAAAGAACTGTGTCTCGGCAAGCTTGGTGGGCATGCATTCGAGCGGACCCACACTCACCACGCCGTCGATCGCATCTTTGCGCCACTCGTGGATGGCGCCCCCAAGCGTGAGCACCGCCTCGCCGTACAGGGCGGTGCGGAGATACGGATCAGCGGCTTCGAGTGCCTGCTTGACCCTGGTTCGTGAGTGCCAGCAAAGCCGGCGGGCCAGTGCGTTGTACGTCAGCTGCTGCGTGCGGTGGAGAACCGCTCGGCTGAGGCGGCTACCCAGGCTGCCGTCTCTACCGCAATCGTGCATGCACCAGTCGGCGTATTCCAACCACTCGTTGAACGGCGCAAGGTACGCGCGGATACCGCGTTTCTCCAGCTTGTCGACCACGAAGTCGTTGGCGAAGGGATCGCACCGCACGTAGATCTCGCCGACCACCGCCACGGCTGGCATCTCCCGGGGCGTCTTGACGGCGGCAAACGCTCTGGCGGCCCGCCGGAGAATGCCGGTGATTCCGAAAAGCCGGCCGGTCATGGCTTGGAACAGCGCGTCACGCGCGCTTGGCTGCCGGCTCGCCTCCGCCCGAGTGCGCTCCACCAGTTCGGCGGCGTATTGGCGCCACACCGCTTCGGCGGCGCCGGGTTCGGCCTCCACCGGCCGCACGTGGTACAGGCCCTGAAGCAGAACGTCGGTCGCGCTCCACCCCGCGACACACAGCCCAAAGAATCCTCCAGGCATGCCCTCACCGTAGGCGTCGTCCATCGGCGACCAGACACGGACCCGGTCGGCCCACTGCAGCCGTTCCAGCACGACCTTGTGCAACAAGTTGTAGATGCCGAAGCGGCACGGCCCGTTCGAACGCGGCATCAAAAAGGCAAACCGAGCGTTGCTGTCCCGCTCGCGCTCCAGGCGTTGAAGCAAGCTGCCCACCGTAATGCACAACGGCACGCATTCCTTGCCCGAGGTGTAGTGGCGGCCGATCCGCACGCTCTCGCGGTCGGGCATGGGCAGGCTCTCGGCCGGTATGCCGACCGCGTTCAACGCGGCGGCTAGCACATTGGCCCCTGGTCCCATGCGCGGGATGAGCACAACCTCGCCTCGAGCCTGAATGTCGGCCGGAGCCACCCTGATCTGCTGGATGGCCCAGAAGTCGTTGGGAGCTGTGTCACGCGGTTTGGTGTGGAGATCTTGCTGAACACAGTGCAGAAAGGCTTCCACACGGGTCTTGGTCCCGGCGTCGCCGGAGTGACCGTCGGTCTCGATCACCGCGAACGGACGGCCTTGCATCACGTAAGCGTAGAAGTGCAGGCCGAAGCTGTCGGGCCCGCAGGAGTAGTTGCTGCACCAGATGCTGTAGATGCCCTGTTGGCGCCGGATCTGATGCGCGGCCCGCAGACTGCGCTGGCCGTGCCCCCAATACACGTCTTCGAAAACGGGCACCGTATCGTCCACCGGGTAGCAGTCCACCGGAATCGGCATCGCCCCCTGCTCGCGGATGATGGCCGGGACGTTGGAGTTGAGCACCTTGTTGTAGATCGTGTACGTGCGGCCCAGGACGACAATCGGCACGACCTCGTGCGCGCAGCAGAACGCCAGCGCCTGCCGCCCCAAGGCCACGCACTCTTCATCGAAGCGCCGCTGTACGTCGACCGCTTTCCGATACGCCGCCGTCCAGCCGCTGCCATTCAGCCGTAGCGCGTCAGCCACTCGCTGGCAGCTTTTCAAGAACTCGTCCGACTCGAGGTTGCTCCGGCCGATGTCGATCACCGGCGAGAGGACGTCTGCAGCCGCGGCCTTGCCGAGGTCCCAGCGCAGGATGTCCGGGCTCCCCTGCACGATGGGGCAAACGGTTGCATGCGGCTCACCTGCCGAGTGCTCGATCCCTCGCAGCATGGGCAGAAACAGGAAGTCCGGTCGTTCCTCGGCCATGGCGCTCACCAGGCCGTGGAACTGTTGCATGGGCGCGCAAAACGGGACGTTGGCGCCCTCGATGCCCCGCTTGAGCGCAGCTTGGTCGGCGCCGCGGCGCACCAGCAGGTCGAAGCCCAATTCGTAGAGGAACGTCGCGAAGAACGGGAACAGTCCTTTGAGCTGGAACTCGTCAGTCAGCGCGATGGTCGGCCGCCCGCGCGGGACGGTATTGCGCGTCACAATCTGTTCCACCAATTTTTCCCGGCTGCGGAAGGGATCCGGGGCCCGATCCGGGAGCTTCCGCTTGCCCGTGCCCTTGTCCCACAAAGAGCAGCCACCGCCCCAGGTGAAGCGTTGCGTGCGCGCGTCCACGCGCGTCGTGATCCGGTCGATGCGGCAGCGGTTGCCGCCTCCGCCGCAACCCTGCGTCGCCTTGCAGATGAACGTGTCCTTGCTGGCCACCTCGGCGTCGAGGAAGCGTCGTGGATCGATGGGCTGGCGCCCCTCCATCAGCAAGGCCTTACGCGCCAGCAGCGCGATGCCCAGCGCACCCACCGTCCCCGGGTTGGGCGGCACGATCACCGTGCTTCCCGTCTGCCGCGCCACGGCGGCAGCAAGCGCCTCAGCTGAAAACGGCATCCCCTGGCAAAAGATGACGTCTCCGACCGAACGGCTGCCTTTGACCCGGTTGAGATAATTCTGCACCACGGAATCGTAGAGGCCCGCGATGATCGCACGGTTGTCGACGCCGGCAGCGACCGCCGTGTCGATGACTTCGGCCATGAACACGGAGCAGTGCTGGCCCAGCGACACGCCGCACTCGCTGGCGAGCGCCGCCGCGCCAAGCTCCACAACGCCGTCGATACCGGGAAACTTCCGCCCCTGTTCCTCGATGAAGGAGCCGGTGCCCGCGCTGCATGCCTCGTTCATCGCCGCGTCGACCACCCGGCCCTCGGCGAGCCGGATGTACTTGGCATCCTGCCCACCGATCTCGAAGATCGTGTCGACGCGTGAGTCGTAGTGCAGCGCCCCCTCGGCATGTGCGGCGATCTCGTTGAGCACGTACACCGCATCGACCCCGTAGCAGGTAGCCAGCAGGGATCCGACGATTTCCCGGCCGCTGCCGGTGGCGCCGCAGGCCCCGACCGCCGCGTTTCCTGCCGGACCGTCGACGAAGCGCTGCATCAGCGCCTGCGCCGCGCCGACGGGGTTGCCGTTGGTGTTGACGTAATCTTCCCAGACCGCCTCCGTGCTCTCTGCGTCGAGCGCCACGATCTTGGAGCCAGTAGAGCCGATGTCGAAACCCAGGATCAGCCGGCAGGTCGCTGTGCGCGCGAGCGGCCGTTGCGGCCGTGTCATGCGCCGCACGCGTGCCAGAGAGTCGCCCAGCGCCGGCACGACGTCGAATGTGGGCGGCTCGGGCGGCGCAAAGAGTGTTTCCAGCCTCGGCACCGGGAACCCCTGCTCGGCAGCCACCATCGCCGCGCCGAGCGCCTCCAGAAACAGCGCGTCGTCCTCGCTTGTCTCGAGCAACTCCATCCGGCGTGCGGCCAGGAAACGAGCGAAGTGCCTGCGGATGCGCGCGGAGCGACTCACCCCGCCTATCAGCATCACTTTGGGCGGGCTCACCCGCGGCTTGATGAGAACCTGGACGTTCTCGCCAACCGCGTCGTACAGGCCTGCGAGGATGCGAGCGCGGTTCTCGCCCTTGTTGGCCAGGTGGGTCATGTCCGTCTTCAGAATGACGGGGCAGCGCCCGGAAAGCGGCGCCGGATCTTCGACCTGCTCACACAGCGCGCTGGCTTCCTCGATGCGCAGGTTGAAACGCTGAACGAGCTGCCGCAGGAAGTTGCCCGTTCCCTGGGAACAACGCGAGTTCTCGCGGAAGACTTCGGTCCCGCTCGGCCGCAACTCGAGCACCGAGAAGCCGTGGCTCCCGATGGAAACGATGGTGGCCGAGTTGGCTTTACCCAGGAACCGGAAACCGGCGGCCTGTGCCTGCTTCGTCGGCACACGGGCCAGCGTGAGCTGCCGGCTGAATCGGCCGGTCGCCGCAGCTCGCGTGACGCCCTCCCAGTCGACTTCGCTCAGCAGGGCACGCAGGGCGTCGACTGGCTGCTTGTTATGCTCGATGAAGCGGCGGCCGGTCCATTGCAGCCTCCTGTCCACGCCTGTCAACTCGACGATCTTGACGGTTTCGGAACCGACATCAATCCCAACGTAGCGAGCTCGCATCCCTGCTCCGTCCGGCCGTGAAAAAGAACAAACCTCAGTTGCCGGGAGTGTACCCAATACAACCGAGATTGGCCAAGGAAGCGAGGTGTTTTTCGGTCACCTGGCTGCAGCGGCAGGCGACGGAATTTCTGAGCGCCGCATTCGGCGTGGCCAATGTTGCTTGCTCAACGGCCAGACTCGACAGGGTCGACCGCTGCATATCGTGTGCACCACGGGCTGTGAGATGCTCATTCTGATCACGGTCTACGAACCGAAGCCACCGAAATGGATCAGCCCAACGCGGGAGCCTCAGAGGTTGTAGAGCTCGTCGCCGAGGACGTGGACCCAGTTCCTCTTCAACATCTCGATGGCCTCGTCCGTCTTGTCGACGCTCAGAATGAGGATGCAGTTTCCGCCCAGTCGTCCCAGGTAGCCGTAGAGGTACTGCACGTTGATCGCGGCTTCGGCAAGGGGCTTCACGACCGCGCTCAATCCTCCCGGGTGGTCGGGTGTTTCGACCGCGATCACCTCGCGCTCGCGGCAGATGTAGCGGTGTCCGCGCAGGATCTTCACCGCCTTGGACGGATCATCGGCGATGATCCGGATCAGGGCCGTCTCGGCAGAGGCGTCCGCGACGGAGATGGCGCGGATGTTCACGCCTTCTGCGCCAAGCATCCCGGAGAGCTTGGCGAGCTTCCCCGGCGCATTTTCAAGCTCAACGGTGATCTGCCTGATGGCCATTCTCTGCTCCCTCGAGGCTATCGTACCCGGCACGCAGACACTGCTCGTTGATCGCGACGAGGTCCTTCCGACCGGCGCCGAATACCTCGGGCAGGATCGCGATGACGGACTCGATCGCGACGAGCCTCGTCACTTTCACGAAGGCCCCCAGCATGACCGCGTTCGTCCCCCTTGGGTTGCCGAGCTTCTCGGCGATCTCGCTCGCGGGTACACGAAAAATCCCGACGTCCAGGCGATGTGGCTCCTCGGTGACGAGCGTGGCATTCAAGAAGAGCTGTCCGCCCGTTTGGATGTGGTTCTGGAAGTGCACAAGCGAAGGCGTGTTGAAGGCTACGACGTACTCTGGGGCAGAGGCCACTGGCGAGGCGATTTCCTCGTCCGAGATCGCGACCGTGCAATTCGCCGTACCACCCCTCATCTCGGCGCCGTAGGATGGCAGAAACGTCACGTGCCGTCCCTCGACCATGGCCGCGTCTGCGAGGGCATAACCGGCCGCCAGAACTCCCTGGCCGCCGAACCCGGCGAAGACCGACTTAATCAGCATCGCTGCTTCCCCCGTCGGCTGCGGTGGTTGAGGCCGGCTCGTTCGGTCCGCAGGCCACCGACGAACCAGCCCTGTCCCCGAAGTCCTTGACGAGACCGAGCGGGAACTGCTTGCTCATCACCTCGCCAATCCAGTGGACCGACTCGACCGAGGTCTTCTTCCAGTTCGTCGGGCAGGAAGAGAGGACCTCGACCAGCGAAAAGCCTCTTCCCTCCATCTGCGCCTGAAAGGCGCGCCGGATCGCCTTCTTCGTTCGCCGGATGTTCTTGGGAGTATCGACCGCAGTGCGCTCGAGGTAGGCGACGCCGTCGAACACTTTCAACAACTCGCATATTCGGATCGGTGCGCCATGAGCGAGCGGATCGCGACCGCCGGGGGTGGTCGTTGTTTTCATGCCGACGAGGCTCGTCGGCGCCATCTGGCCGCCCGTCATTCCGTAGCACGCGTTGTTGACGAAGATGACGGTGATCCGTTCGCCGCGGTTCGCGGCGTGGATCGTCTCGGCCGTGCCGATCGCGGCCAGGTCGCCGTCCCCCTGATAGCTGAAGACGAGGCGGTCGGGCTGGAGCCGCTTGATTCCCGTTGCGACGGCGGCGCCGCGGCCGTGCGGCGCCTCGACCATGTCGACGTCGAAGTAGAAGTAGGCAAGGACCGCGCAGCCGGCCGGCGGGACGCCGACCGTCCGCTCGCGGACCCCGAGATCGTCGATTACCTCGCAGGTGAGCCGATGGATGATCGAGTGGCCACAGCCCGGGCAGTAGTGGAAGACCGCAGGCTTCAGCGAGCGCGGCCGGCCGAAGACCTGACGGCTCATCGGGCGGCCCCCCTCTCGATCTGGTGGTACTGGCGGGCGACGATCCGGAGGAGCTCGGCCGGCGTAACGATCACTCCGCCGGGCCGGCCGTAGAAATGCACTTCGGCCGCGCCGCTCAATGCGAGCCTCACGTCCTCGACCATCTGGCCCATGCTCATCTCGAAGACGAAGAAATGCTTCACGTGCTTCGCCGTCTCGCGGATAATCTCCTTCGGAAACGGCCAAAGGGTTATCGGGCGAATGAGTCCCACTGCTAGTCCCTGTTCGCGGGCGCGGTTGACCGCACCGCGCGCGATCCGGGCCGAGGTCCCGTACGCGACGACAACGATCTTCGCGTCCTCGGTCCGGTAGGTCTCACAGCGGACCTCACGCCGCTCGATCTGGTGGTATTTCCGGAATAGCTTCCAGTTGTGGGCCTCTTCCACGTTCACGTCGAGCAACAGCGACCGGATGAACCGGCTGTCACGGCCGGCGCATCCTGTCAAGGTCCAGTCTTTCGGGGGCAGGTCCTTGCGGGGCTCTTTTCCGAAGACCACCGGCTCCATCATTTGGCCGAGCATCCCGTCGGAAAGGATGAGGACCGGGGTTCGATACTCATCGGCGAGATCGAAAGCCTCGATCGTGAGATCGTAGAGTTCCTGTACGCTGGCTGCCCCAAGGACGATCGTCCGGTAGTCGCCGTGGCCTCCCCCGCGCGTTGCCTGGAAGTAGTCCGACTGGGCGGGTGCGATGTTGCCGAGCCCGGGGCCGCCTCGGACGACGTTCACGATAACGGCCGGAAGCTCCATCGCGGCGAGGAAGGAGATCCCTTCCTGTTTGAGGCTCACCCCAGGGCTCGACGACGAGGTCATCGCCCGCGCGCCGGAGACGCTCGCGCCGAGCACCATGTTGATGGCGGCGATCTCGCTCTCGGACTGGATGAAGACGCCGCGGTCCATCCGATGGACGTTGCGGGCCATATACTCGCAGAGCTCGTTCTGCGGCGTGATCGGGTAACCGAAGTAGGCGCGGCAACCGGCGCGGATCGCCGCCTCGCCCACTGCGTCGTTCCCGCGCATGAGCCTCCTCTCGATCTTCGGCTCAGTGGTCATCACGGAAGACCTCGATGACGACCTCGGGGCACACGAGGCCGCAGATCGCGCAACCGGTGCATCCACCCTTGCCATCGGCGTTCACGAACTCGGCCGCGTAGTAGCCGGCGGAGTTCAAGTCGCGGGAGGTGACGATCACCTTCTTCGGGCAGAACTCGATGCAAAGCGCACAGCCCTTACATCTTTGGGCATCGACGGTGATGTAACCTTTGGGCATTGCTAGGTGGTGCCTTTAGCCTCCCGGTTTCTCACCGCGGGGGCGCGCGAAGCCGCTAGGCTAGTCATCGCTGTCGATCGTGTCAAATTCCACGGTACCCACCTAGTCGGTCGTAACAGAAAATAATTGAAGAAATAAACAGGTTGACCGTCTCCCCCATAAAGGCAATGGGAGGAGACAGCATGGCGAAACTCGGTCGGCCGAAAAGTCCGCTCATAC
>JBEKBJ010000111.1:0-17194 GCA_050015455.1 Binatia bacterium | reverse complement strand
CGGCCGTGCACCGACGTTTTCAAACGCCTCCTCCTTCTCTGCTCTCATCTCCGGTCTCCTTTCGAAGACCGGACAGAATTTCCGGAATTCTTCCGGTCAGAATTTCCGGAACCGGCATCCCCCAAGTTCAGATCGTAGGGCTGCCGATCACGGTCCTCAAAGCGCTCAACTCAGCAATCGAGAGCGGTGCGACGGCCGACTTCACACATGAGCTAAGCGGGAACGACATCTTTATCACGCGGAAGGGAACCGGGCTGACCACGAAGTACATCACGACCGTAAAAACCCGATCCACGCCACTCGATGAGGACCCGGAGGTGCGTGAAGCGATCTTGCGGAGCATGTGGAACATCGGCCAGATTTTTCGCTATCCAACCGGGGAAGCGTGGAATGAGATCGTCGCGGCAGCTCAGGATCTACGGGCCAAGGCGGTGAGCTAAACCGGCTCCAGTAATGGCCGCAGCAGTATATTCTTCGAATCGTATTAGGAGATGATCACTAATGAAAGAGATCCCCGACTGCCTGCTAAATGAACAGGAAGCGGCAGTCAAACTTCATGTGTCGGCGAAAACCCTGCAACGCTGGCGCTGGGCAGGGCGTGGACCACATTATGTAAAGGTTGGGAAATGCGTGCGCTATGATCCGGAAGACTTGTGTGCATTCATCGACGCAGGCCGCCGCAATAGCACGAGCGACCCTGGTGCGCCGAATTAAGGGTTACCTTCCGTGTTCGCGGCCCTTCAAAACCGGGCTCGTGAACCCATCGCGCAAGCCTCGAAATTGATCCGGCTGCTTCCCCCTTGCTTCCCCGGTTAACGACCCCCCTTGAGGACGGTAGGGAGAAAACGCAAAAGCCCCTGATTTCTCAAGGGCTTTTGAATGGGCCGCCCGAGACTCGAACTCGGGACCCGCTGATTAAGAGTCAGCTGCTCTAGCCAACTGAGCTAGCGGCCCACGCCTGGAGTTTGGCGTCTACGTCCATAGCCGAACTCGCCGGGCCAGTCTACCGCTGGTGCGCAGGTGAGCCAGCCGCCCGGCAGAACGGTAGTAAATGCGCAAAGATTCCTTGCCGAAAAAAGCATTTGACGGACAGGGCGTTCGATGGTTTCCTATTGCCGCGTAACGCGCCGAGGGCGCAAGCATTGTCGATGAGGAGGAGGGAGCCCAGTATGCGGGGCGGTTGGCGCTGGCTGTTGTACGTTGCGGTCGTCGGGCTCGGTGCTTTTGCGGCCACCCAGGCGTGGTCGATACGCGGGGGAGACAAAGCGCAGGAGCTGACTATCCGCGTCTGGAAGTGCCGCCACGAGATGTGGCTGGAAGACAGCGACCGCATCCTGAAGAAGTTCCAGGTCGCCCTAGGCAAGGACCTCAACACCGGCAAGCTGCTGCGCGGCGACGGCCGCACCCCTGTGGGGACCTACTACATCTGCGAGAAGCGACCGCGCAGCCGCTTCCATCGCTTCCTCGGCATCAGCTACCCGAACGTCGACGACGCCGAACGTGCCTTCACCGAGCGCCTGATCACCGCGGATCAATGGGCCGACATCTTCTTCGCCAATCTGGAGCGCACCACACCGCCGTGGTCGACGCTCATGGGCGGACGCGTCGGGATTCACGGCTACGGTGGACGCCCGCGCATCGCCGCCGATTGGACGGCAGGCTGCATCGCCGTCAGCGATGCCGACATCGACTACCTCTACGACCACGTCCCGCTCGGCACGCGCGTCGTCATCAGTGAATGAGACAGTCGAAGGGCTAAAGTGGGAAACTGAAAGCCGGATCGGATTCTGGCTTTTCGCCTTTGGCTTTGAACTTTGAGCTCATCCGGCGGCTTCGCCGCCTCAATTCATTCCCAGCAGGGTGCGGCCCTCTGGCGAGATCATCTGCGGACTCCAGGGTGGATCCCAGACCACCTCGACATCGGCCTCTTCAATGCCGGAAAGGTCGAGCAGCTTCATGCGCGCGTCGTAGGCGATGGCGCCGCCCATGCCGCAGCCCGGAGCCGTGAGAGTCATCTTCACGTCCACGCGGCGTTTGCCGCTGCCCAATTCCGAGATTCGCATGTCGTACACCAGGCCGAGGTCGACGATGTTCACCGGAATCTCCGGATCGTAGCAGGTCTTCAACTGCTCCCAGACCTGGGCTTCGAGGTCTTTTCCAGCGGCCGCCAGGGGTGCCGGCTGGGAGGCGGTCGGCTCCTTACCGATGGCGTCCCCATCTTTGCCGGCGATGCGGAAGAGACCGCCGAAACTCGGGACCTGTAGTGTATGCGTGCCGCCGAGCGACTGGGTGATGATCGCCACCGTTCCCCGCGGCAGCATGACCGTGTGTCCCGCGGGAATCTGAACTGCCTCGCAATCGCGGCTAAGCTTGACCTGTTCGTACATCGTTTCCTCCTGACGTGGCGCGGAACGCTTGAACCGCGCCATCACTATCGAACCCGATAGTGGTAATCTAGGCGATCGCCGGCATCACGGCAAGCGACCGGAAAAACCGCCGCCGCTGATGGTGCTCAGACCGGGAATCCGTATTTCAGCGCTTCGATTTCGCTGCGCTGGTGCCGCTGGGGCGGAATTTCTTCCACCACGGTGCGCCGGCCTGGTCGTACTTGGAGGCTGCCGGCGAGGGCCGCTTTCCGCGTGTCTTTGGTGCACTCGGTTTCGGTTGAACCTTCTTCGCCATGATCACGTCACCTCCGCGACAAACGCGTTTCCTTAAAAACAGAGAAGGCTCTGCTGTGCAAGTGCCTTCTCGTGATTCGTAATTGTTCGCCTTGATTCGTCTGATCCGTGGCGAGCCACTAGCCACCCTATCCGCTGCGGGCCAGAACGCGTACCAAAACGTAAGCGGCACCCGCGGCGGCGGCACCGGTCAGCATGGTCTCGATACCGTTGCGCCACCAGGCGCCCCCGGTGAAGCGTGACTTGAGAATACCGACGAGCAGTAGTGCGGTGAGCGTGGCGACGCTCGAGATCACCAGGGCGTTGTGGATGGTGAGCGGCAGCAAGAACGGGAACAGCGGTACGAGGGCGCCGATCACGTAGGATAGGCCGATAGTGAACGAGGTCTTGTACGCGGCACCGGGGGCTGGTTCCATCAAGCCGAGCTCTTCGCGCATCATGAAATCGACCCAGCGTTGGCGGTCCTTGACGATGGCTTCGACCAGCTGTTCCAATTCCGGGCCGCTGTAGCCGCGGGCTTTCCAGATGTCGCGCGCGTTTTTCTTCCTCAGGCAGGACGTCCACCTCACGGTGTTCGCGCTCGAGCTCCTTGGCGTAGATCTGCGCGTGCGATTTCTCCGACAGGTAGCCGCCCAGGCCCATGGCGATACCGCCGGCGAGCATCTCGGCGACGCCGGCGAGGAAGACGATGAAGTTGCTGGCCACCGCGCCGCTCAAGCCGGCGGCGAGGGCGAACGGCACGGTGAGCCCGTCGCTCACGCCCAAGATGATGTCGCGCACACTCACGCCCTCGTGCGTGTGTTCTTCGGTGTGCAGCCGGGTGCGCACCGGCCGCTCACGCTCTGTCGACGGTAATGTCTCCGCCATCGCGGCCAGGTTAAAGCATAAGAGGAGAGGAATCGACAGTCGACAGCCGAAAGTCGAAAGCCCAGGGCGCGGGTTTGACAATCCACAATACAGGAGTAGCTGAGGAGCGTGCGCGCTCTGGCGATCATGCTCTGCGCTCGTTCGTTGTCTGTGCATCGCGGGGTGCCCCATTCGCTCGTGCCGTTGTTGCAAGCGAACGGGCATCGGGTGACGCAGGTGGCGGACGGAGTGCCCGAGCTCACCGCCCCCGACCTCGTGTGGATCGACGGAAACGCAAATTGGTATCCCGCTGTGTGCCGGCAGCTGATGGCGGGCCCGGCGCGCCGCCCCTTGGTGGTGCTGTGGCACAGCGAGCCGCTCCCACCTCCGCGGGCGGCCGGATTACCGACCCCGAGGCTCCACCTGCGCGAGATCGCCAAAATCGTTCTTCGCGACTCCCGGGCGACTGATGTGTACTCCAACTGGTTCCGCATCCGAAAACTAGCCCGGTACGGGCTGCCCGACATTCTGGTCGTCTCTACCGGCGGACGGCAGGAGTTCCTCGCGGAACACGGTATCGATGCCCACCTGGTTCCGCTGGGTTACCACCCTGCCTATGGCCGCGATCTGGGGCTGCAGCGTGACATCGATACGCTGTTCCTTGGCTCGCCGGACGTCCCACGACGCCGGCGCTTGCTGAACCGACTTCGCCGCCGCGGTGTAGATGTCGTCGAGAGAGGCAGCTGGTTCGATCCGGCCAACTGGGGTGAGGAGCGCGTCCGACTGCTGAACCGCACCAAGATCCTCTTGAACTTTGGGCGTTACCCAGGTGAGCTCTCCGGCATGCGCCTGATCCTCGGTCTGGCGAACAAGGCGTTGGTGATTTCAGAGCCGATCTATCGCCCCGCGCCGTACGTTCCGGGAACGCACTACGTGAGCGCGACGATCGAAGAGATGCCCCAGGTCATCAGGTACTATCTGGCCCACGAAGACGAGCGCCGGCGCATCGTGGCTGAGGGACACCGTTTGGTCATGCAGGAGATCACGCTTGAGCGCTCTGCGGCCCGCATCCTGGCGCTCGTTGCTGAGTATCTCGATGGAACGCCAACGCACGCCCCCGGCGTCGTTGACGCAACCGTGCTGGCTTACCAATGAGTGACATGGTGGAAGCTGGGGACCGGCCGCTATTGATCCTGGGAACGAGAACCTTCGCAGTCGAGATCGCCGATTTGGCTGCCGACATCGCGGGCGTGCGCGTGGCCGGCTTCGTGGAGAACATGGAACCGGAGCGTTGCCGCGAGACGCTGCAAGGTCTGCCGGTAATCTGGGTGGATGCACTGGCCGAACTGGCGCAGACGCATTCTGCCGTCTGCGGGCTCGGAACGACGCACCGTTCCCGGTTCACTGATCAAGCCGCGGCGCACGGCATCCCGTTCGCCACGCTGGTGCACCCGTTGGCGCGAGTCTCGCGCAGCAGTGTGCTCGTGGACGGCACGATCGTAAGCGTCGGGGCGATCATCGCCGCGCACACCCGACTCGGCCGACACGTGGTGCTCAACCGGGGGGCACTGATCGGGCACCACACCACGATCGGGGATTACGTCACCATCGGTCCCGGGGCAAACGTTGGGGGGAATTCCCGCGTCGGCGAGGCCACCTACATCGGCATCGGTGCGGTGGTGGTTGACCACGTCTCGATCGGGATGCATTCAATTATCGGCGCCGGCGCCGTGGTGACGAGAGATGTTGCCGATCACGTGCAGGTCGTCGGTGTACCGGCAAAGGTCGTGAAAGAGAACGTCGCCGGGAAGTAGCGGCATGATGAACAATGAAGTCCACGTGACACGCCCGGGCACACTGGCTGATCTCCTCCCCTTAGATTGCGAGCGCCGGACCGCTGTGGTGGTTCCGGATGGAGGCCCGCAGCTTACCTATGCGGAGCTGCGCGAGTGGATCGGTGCCCTAGCAGACGCCCTGAGTCGTGATGGAATCCAGGCGGGTGACCGCGTCGCCATCGTGCTGCCCAACGGATTGGAATTCCTCGCTGTGTTCCTCGCGGTGACCTCCGTGGGGGCTATCGCGGCGCCGCTCAACCCGGTCTTCACGGCGGAAGAGTACCGATCGTACCTGGCCGTGCTGCGTGCGGGCACGGCCATTGTCGGCCCGGAGGCGCAGGCCGCGCGCGATGCTGCTGCGGCCTTGCGGCTGTTCGTCTGCGAAGCGCACCTCAGCGCGGGGACGGAGGTGAGACTCGAAGTCCTGTCGGGCAGGCGCGCGGCGCCGGCTGGGGTGAAGATCCCAGCTCCAGACGACGTTGCGTTGCTGCTGCACACCAGCGGAACGACGAGCCGGCCCAAGGGTGTGCCCTTGACGCACCGCAATTTGATGACCTCGGTGCAGACGATTCGGTCGTCGTACGAGTTGACGCCCGCAGACGTGAGTCTGGTGGTGATGCCGTTATTTCATGTGCATGGGTTGGTGGGCGCGACGCTGTCGGCGTTGCGCGCGGGTGGCACGGTGGTGCTGCCGCGGCGCTTTTCCGCGCACAGTTTCTGCGGCACTGTCTCGCGCTATGGGGTGACGTGGTACTCGGCGGTACCGACCATCCACCGCGCCGTGTTGCAGCGGGCAGCCGAGGAGAAACTACCGGCCGGCAAGCTGCGCTTCGTGCGCTCGTGCAGCGCGGCGCTCACGCTCGACCTGTGGGGGCAGTTGGAGGACCGCTTCGCTGCCCCGGTGGTACAAGCCTACGGCATGACCGAGGCGGCGCATCAGATCGCCTCGAACCCTCTACCGCCTCGCAGTCGCAAGCGGGGCACGGTTGGGGTCGCCACCGGCCTCGTCGTCACTATCCGAGATGAGAAGGGCACGATCCTGCCGGCCGGGGCGCGGGGGGAGGTCGTCATCTCGGGTGACAGCGTCACACCGGGTTATGACAACAACCCGGAAGCCAACGCGGCGGCGTTCATCGGGCGCTGGCTGCGCACGGGTGATGAAGGCTGGCTCGACGCCGACGGGTTCCTGACTCTGACGGGGCGCATCAAAGAGATGGTCAATCGCGGCGGAGAAAAGATCTCGCCGCTGGAAGTCGAGGCGGTGCTCTCGGCCCACCCTGCGGTCGCCGAAGCAGCCTGCTTCGGCGTGCCCGACGAGAAGTACGGCGAAGAGATCCATGCCGCGGTGGTCCTGAAGGCAGAGGTGAGCGAGCAGGAGTTGGTGGCGTTCTGCCGCGTCCGTATGGCGCAGTTCAAGGCTCCGAAGAGGATCTATGTCGTGCGGGACCTGCCGCGGACCACGACGGGAAAACCGCAGCGCCAGCAGCTGGCAGCGCGCTGCCGCGGGAACTGACAAGCGAGGGGCGTGACAAAGGGCAACGCCGCTGAGCGGCACGAATAAAACCCGTATAGCCATCCGTCATCTCGTATAGCCAACTTGTGCAGGCTTGATTTGGGCGTGGAATCCCGATACGCAACGAGTCTCAGCCTGATCGTGAGCGAGCCGTGGGAGCGTTTGCGCTCAGGGCAGAGGCGTCAATCGCAATACACGTCCCCGTCGTCTAGCCCGGCCCAGGACACCGGCCTTTCACGTCGGCAACACGGGTTCAAATCCCGTCGGGGACGCTAACATTCTCGCGAGCTTTTTGGCCCGAAACGCAATCGGTCGTCGCACCCATTGCGTTTTCGCCTCCTCCCCACCCTCTCCCTCGTCAATGAAATCGAGCACCCCGCGCCGACCACGGCGGGGCATATACTTCGCGTACGACTTCCCCAGCATCTGCAGACTCGTCCCGGCGTACTCCGCCACACCGAGCGCGTCGGCCCCGTCGCTGAGCGTCAGCGAGATGAACGTGTGCCGCGTGGCGTACCACTTTCGGTGGCGGATCGTGAGGCCCTCCAGGCAGCGGTGCCAGTGATCCTTTGGCCACTCCCGCTGATCAATCGGGCCGCCCTTGAGGTTTCGAAACACGTAATCATCGGGGCCTGCATCCATGGGGACGGCCGCGCGTACGCGTGCGGCAAGGCTTGCCTTGATCTCGATCGTCCGCTCGCTGCCTCGGGTTTTCGTGGCGGCCTCCTGACCGAGGTACCGTGACTTACAGATGCGGATCTGACGGCGCTCGGAATCCACATCGCCGACTCGGAGGGCGACGGCCTCACTAGGCCGCATCCCGGTGAGAAAGAGCGTATCGATCAACGCTCCGTAGTGGCCGCCGTGCACGCCGGCGAACCACTCGCGAATGGCCTCGCGCTCTTCACGGGTAAAGGGATCGGGTTGTGGCGCCGCAACGCGCGGCCAGGTGAGCACAGCAAACGGATCGCCCGTGACGAGCCGTTCGTTGCGCGCGTCGCGGTAGAACGCCCGGAAGGTGGCGTCGATGATATTGCGCACCGTCTTGGCTTTGAGCGGCTTCGGTGCGGTCCGCGCAGAGAGCGCCTGCCGCAGATCGAAGAGGTGCTCGGCCGCGAGTTCGTTGAGTCGGACATCGCCGAGGCTCGGCAGCACGTAGGCCGTCATGTGCTGCCGGTAATCACGTGCCTGCGCTGCCCGGACGTAGGGCGGCACCTGGCGCTGGATCCAGGTCGCGTATCGCTCGCGAATGAGGGGCGCAGCAGCTTGTGCCACGGCGGTCGCCGCCGGTCCGTGCATTCCCAGATTGCGGCGAAACTCGGCCGCGAGACTCCCATGTGGAAACCAGTCGAGGTAGCGCCGCTCATCGAATCGGCGGGCACGCATCTCGGCAGCAATGGGACGGGCGTAGTCGCGCTCGAGCACAGCGCGTGCGTGCGGCGTATCCTGCACGCCGAAATCCACCTGCGAGCGCACCGACCGGCCACGCAGCACCCACTGGAGTCCGAGGGCCAGCTTGCCGCTCTTGAGACGTCGGATTCTGCACCCCATCGCCGTCACTCCTACCTCTGTGCGGCCTCACGCTCAAGCATCGCCGCGAGTTCGGGCGATCGCTCCAGATTCGCACGGCAGCGCAGCGGAGCAGGCCGGTCCTGGCGATCGCGCTCGTCGAGCCACTTCACGATTTGATCGCGCAGAAAGCGCCGCCGACGTTGCGGCTGGGTCCAGTGTACGCCGCGCTGCCAGATTCCGCGCGCACAGTAGTCCTGAATCGTCCGCGGGGAGAACTGGCAAAGCGCGGCCACCTGCTTGAGAGTGAGGTAGTACGGGAGCAACCGCGGATCCGTGATCACGCGTGCCACCATCACCCGGGCCCCTTGTCGCCAAGGATGCCGGCGTGTTGAAGCGCGGGCTTCTCCGTAGTGGCCTTGATCCAGGGTGTCACCTCTGCAAGCTGCTGAATGCTCAGATAGGGGCGCACGTTGCCGACGGCGGCCGGCGCCACGCTGGTCGGCAGGGGCTTAGGCTCAGCGATGCGCTTAGCTCCCGACTCGCCTCTCATCACAGCTCCGTCACCAGCGGCCACCGCTCCCGGTCGCGCCACACGGGCACCACCCGCTTGCAGTTCGGCGGACAGGGAAAGAGCGCCAGCGCTTCCCGCTTTGCTGGCTCTGCGTTCATGCAGCCATCTATCTCGGTGTGACGGACTCGTCGATCACCGTTCATCCCTTCGCTGGCGCCGCTCCGTTTGGCGCTGGTCCCGGCTCCCACACGGAGACAACCCGGTCGAGGTTGTCGGCTTGCGCCTCAGGCGAAATGCGAGGGCGTGGCGGCGCCGTCGAACTTTCGAAGGCGTCGATAGCCTCACAAACGCGGTCGATATTCTCGTCCTTGGAGCTTCCGTAGAAGATGTCGAGCATGACCTGTAGTTCCGGAGCGTACTGCTTCGCGCATTCGCTGCACACCGCGTCCTCAGTCCCTTCCAGGCACACGGCCGGCCCGAGGGGAGCGACAACATCTATCAGGAATTGCAAATCGGTGCCGCACCAACCGCAGAGTGGGTTGTATGCCGTATCCTCTGATAGAAATTTGATCACGAGCCTGTTCTCCCTCTGATTTGTTTCTGCGCTTGCGCTTCCCTGCGTCATTTTTCGAAGTTCAGCCTCCGATACTTTGGTCATAGTTTGTCTCCTCTTCTTCTTCATTGGACCGGACACGCCGCTGCGCTCGTCGATTGGCTGGTGCGGCGCGCCGTTCGATACCCTGGATGGTCATGGGTAAGGGGGCGGTCCACGTCGGCCGCCTTGAAGTACTTGCTTTTGAAAACATCACAACGTTTCATACGCTCCTCCTCTTGGTTTTCTGTGCTTGTTGAAGTGTTCGTTACCTCTCGGTCCGTGCCGGTTGCGGCGGTGCGCGTGGCATCATTGGGCGTCTCCTTTTCGGGTGCAGTGTCTATGTGAGTCGATGCGGCGGGGATGGCGTGGGCAGGCACCTCAGGCGCGTCAGCGCCTGAGGCTAAGGCCGGGAAGGCGTCCCGGGACCCCACAGGGGATACCTTTCCCGATAAATCTCTCTGAACGATATGAGATATAAGATAGGGTAGCTCTGGCTGTGTGGGTGGTGACTTCTCGGGAACACCCCCGTGCGGGTCCTGTAACTTCTCGGGAACGCTTTGCTGGTCCACCAGCCAGCACCTGGCGCAGCGGCTGTCCGGGTTTTCGCGATACCATTGGATGAGTACCGGCTCCGTCACATGAGCGCAGGGTGCGAGTTCCTGACAGTTGGCGTAGGTGCGCTCGTGGTACGCCCTGAGGGCCGCCTGCAATCGCTCCACGTCACGGTCGGCGGCGGCGGCGGCGATGGCATCGTCGAAGTCGGCACCGGGCAGCGCGGCACCGTCCACCCAGAAGCCGTCGATCTCGCGGGCGTGCTCCTCCAACATGCTGAGGATCAGCAGCGTGTCGCGGTGTGTGTGGATCGCGGCGCGCAGGACGTCGTCGAGCACACCCCTGCGGGCACGGAACTGCAACCGGCCCTCAACCGCAGTGAGGCGGACGCCCCGCTGGTGGAGCTGACGGTGTAGACGGAACGCTTCGTCGGTCATGCCCACCCGGCCTCCTCTTCCACGGCAGCGCTGCTTGTTTGCGCCGCCACCGCGCCCGTGCTCTCGGCGTATCGCCGGCGCGCCCACTCAGTAAGCGTCCAGCAATCAGCCTTGCCGGCTCCACCCGGGTGCCGTGCAACGATCCCGTGGACGGTGAGGTCTTCGCACGCGCGGCGAGTGGTCTGCGTTGGGTAACCGATGCCTTCGGCGATGGCGGTGGTGGTCGGCGACTTCCCTTCGTTGGTGACCAGCAGCTCCAACACCTGGCGGCGCAGTTGCGACATCGAATCGAGCGCGATCTTGGTCAGGACTCGCCAACGTTCGTCGTCGGATACGCCGATCACCCGCATTCCGGCCAGTAACCGAGCCAGTGCGCGAGCCAGCCGGGCTGGCGCCTCGGACTCCGGTACCAGTTCAATGTCCCGTGTGTGGGGGTCTCGTTCGACAGCGCTGCGACACCTGACGGCCAACGTGGCAAGGGCAACGAGCCGGCGGGTCTCATCCTCAGTCAACGCGATCGGCTTCACCGGAATGGTCAGGCCAGCGAAGAACCCGCTCACGACCTCAGCGAGTTCGCGGCGCATCTGGGCTTCCGTGCCCACGTGCTTCAGCGCCCGTCGACTTTGTTCTTCGGCCTCCACGACCGGCAGGCGCAAATATACAAACCGCTCCCCCATCGCCCCGATCACGTTGTGAAACCGATCGATGATCGGCGTCACCCCCGCGATGAGCCCAACCTTACCCGTCCACGTCAACCGCTGTCCGCCATCAGTGCCGACATCGCGAGCCCAACTGCCGTCCGCGATCTCGCGCAGCGCTGCTAACACCGCGACCAGGCGGTCGCGATTCATGGAGAGGAGGCTAGTGAGATCCTTCCAGACGATGATCCCGAACTCGCCAATTTCGCGCAGCAGCCCGCCCTTCGAGCCGGCCGTCTTATCTTTCTTGGAAACGCCACTGAGCAGCGCGGCTTCGGTGAGGACGCCCACGACGTAAACGTAGGCGAGCCCGGCGAGTGCCATCAGGAGTTCGGTCTTGCCGGAGCCGCTGGGACCGATAAGCAGCAACCAGACGACGTCGCCCGGCATGAGGTTGGCGACGACCGCGGCGAGCACGGCATAGAGCGCGGTCAAGTCTGGCAGGTGCAGCCAGCGCCGGAAAACAGCGACGACATTGTCCAGCGACTGCGGTGTCTGCTCGGCTGTCGGGGTTTCGGACTGCTGCTGCGTACCGTCGTCGTGCTCGCCATAACGGGCGCTGTTGAGCACTCTCGCGATCGTGGCGGCCCGGTAATCTTCCCGCTCCGTCCATTTCGATCGGCAGAGACCGGACTGACGAAATAGCCGGTCGATTCGGGCCGCATCTCCGGCAGTCCAAAACGACAGATGAGAGCAGAGGGCCAGATCGGCTTCGCTCGGGCTGCTATACCCGGTCGCGTCGCCTGCCCACAGGCGCCTGAAAGCGTCACCATTTTTGGCCCGCTTGGCACGGGCGACGAGTGCGTCGTCATCGAGGTCGTGCCCGTTGCCAGGCGTCTGGTCGGCGGGATGTTCGGTTCGCGTTGCGCTGTTGGTCCCGAACAAGTCGGCATACAGGGCGTCCAGTTGTTGCTGGCGGGACTCGATGGTGCGCCCGGCGGTCATGCGAGTGGCACTCCGGTCAGGGCAAAGAACCTGGCCCGGTCATAGATTTCAATTTTCCCGGACCGGCAGCGCGGGCCAGGGACGCGGCCACGGACAATGATGTGCACGCCGGTGCCGGTCGCGCTTACCTCGCTGTAAGAATCGAGGAGCGTAACGATCGCTTGTGCCCAGGGCTCAACCACGCCCGTCGCTGGGTCACGGCAGGCGTCCAAGTCCACACCGCAGAATGGATCATCGGCCAGGAAGGCGAAGCCGAGGCCGAGTTGGTGCTCGTCGGCGTAACGGGCCGCCGTGTCGAGATCGACGAGTGCGGCTGGATCGGTTACGTCAGTCGGGTGTGCCGTCTGGGCGGAAATCGGCACCTTGTCCGGCTTGTCTTTTTCCGGTCTGAATCGGGGCTCCCAAACGAGGAACTGGCGTAGTTCGCGGAAGTCTGCATCGTCGGGCAGGCCGTCCATGTTGAAGCGCACGAGTTCCGCTCTCGTCAGCACGTTCGAACCTTTCTGTCTTTGAAGTGATCGCTGGAGCATGACTGGATCCGCGCCTTGCGGTCGGAGTGGACGTCGTCGCCGAAGCCAGGCCACCACCGGGCGGGGCTCATGGTCCGGTACTTGCGATTGATCGGCTCCGAGACCCTCGCCAGAAAAGCAACGCAACGGTCACGCGCACGGGCGTCACTGACCATCCCGCTGCTCACGTTTCCGGAGAAAAACCTCGACGTCAGCCCTGCGGAACAGCCGCACCCCACCGGCGGTGCGCGCTGCGACGTGCAGCCGCCCGGCATCTGCGGCCTCTCGAATTGTTGCCGGCGTCCGCTGCGCCAGTTTCGCGACGTCACTACAGGTAAGGAACTCTGCGTCCATGGGGTTAACCCTCTCGCCCGCTGCTTGCCGCATGTAACGTGCCAAGCAGCAAAGGCAGTACGTCCAGGTGTGCGAGTTCCTGACGTGCGTGACAATGCGCGGATTAGGTTGAGACGGCGCCTTCTTCGCGCGTTATCCGCGCGTTTGTCTCTCCCGGGACCGAGGGCCGGGAAGATCACTCTTCGTGCTTAATTCCTAGCGCCTTGATGCGATCTCGCACGGTGGACTCAGGCACACCTAGCCATCGCGCCAGCCCTCGAATCGATCTTTCTCTTGTGAGTGCGTTCGAAAGTTCAGTGCCCAACCGCTGACGATCTACTGCTGGCAACCGCTTGGGATTCCTCTTCAGTAAGTCAACCAGCCAAGCTCGGGCGTCAGGCGGAACGCCTGCCCGCACGTCATGCTTCCACAAGTGCGCCAACTCCGGCGCCCGCCATGCAACCGAGCGCTGCTGGCGTCCGTAAGGTGTGCTTTGCTCTAGGACATCTGCGATCCGGCCGAGGTGGAACTCTGGGGGGAGTTCCTCCTTCATCTGCCTATACTGCTCGGCCACAAGGTTTTGCTCCATCATCCAATCTAATGGCCTGTGCCGATAGAAGTGCAACGAAAACCCCTTCAGCTCCACCCGGTTCGTGCTCTCCGAGGCAAAGTGTCCATCGAGCGCGAGATCATAGCGGATCGGCAACCGGGGGTTCGGGGGGCATAAGCGTCCTTCGGGGATGTCCGCACAGCCGGTAAGAGATGCTTCTTTCAACCATCTCAGCAGTTCTCGAACATTCCCTGGCCAGGTATACAGCGCAGCAAACTTGGCGAACCGTTCAGCGAATGACGTGACGCCGAACTTCTCCCCAAAATGCAGAACAAGCGCGACAATATCGTCTGGGCGCATTGCGAGGCAGGGTAGCTCTAGCCAATGAAACCTTTGAACTAGGTCATGGCGGACGTTTTTCGGTCGATTCGTCGAAGCAATCAGCCGGCCGCTCCAGGGCTCGATTGTCCTTGCCCCAACACGCTTGTAGTCGCCGGTTTCAGCGAGGCGCAGGATTGCAGCCTGAAATAGCGCACTGGCATCGCCGAGTTCGTCGAGCAGGATGAGATCGTGGTTCTGCACCAAGCCTTCCCGGTTCTCGGCCGCGTCGGTGAAGGCGCCCTTCACGTATCCAAACAGCTCGGCCGCGAGAAGGTCATCGCTGAGCCCGGTGCAGTTTAGTCGCGCGTATTTCTTCTCCTTCTCAACGCCCTTCTTACGACACCAATCTTCTGCGTAAGCGTCTGCGACAAGCTCTTTTCCGGTTCCCGTGTCGCCCACGATGAAGACAGGGAAGTTCTTCTCAGCCAACTGAGTTGCCTGGCTCAGGCAGCCCGAAAGGCCGCTCCCGACTATTTCCGCCATAGCTTGCACCCTCCACGCAGCGCCCACGGCAAGGAAAGCGCCGCGGCGGCCGGCCGTGGAAACCGGTTTTCGGGAGCGACCCTAGCCGCAGCGCATCGGGTTAGGCATCGCTCGGACGTTCGGCGTCGTCAAGAGGCACGCCGCCGGAAGAGACTGACTCCCGCGCCAGGCAGATCGGTTTGACGACGCCGATTTTCAGCCGTCGGGCCCTGCGGGTCAGCCTAGTCAGCAACCGTTGCTCGGGGTTTGTTATGGTGCCGGCGCTGGGGATCGGTCTTCGGGTGGTGTCGGGTGACGGAAGGGCGAACGCTCGCTCGACACCAGCGCTAGGTGCCGTGCCGCAATGCGGGCATGACGTCGGTCGCGAAGCGTTGCAGCGACTGCATCGCCTTGGCTGGTTCGAGCCCGGGTAACTGCATGACGACGACCAACTCTGTCATGGGATTCTTCTCGAGGATCGCGCGCAGGCGCGTCGTGACCTCCTGCGGAGTTCCGAATACGGCCGAACGCTGGAGCCAAGCAGTCTCCGGCACAAACCATTGCTGATCAGATCCCGCAGCTTCGGACAGCCACTTCGCATATACCTCCGCCTGGTACATCAACGGCCGCTCGATGTCGGCCCACGCCTGCGCCGCGCTGTCGGCGACGTAGATGGGCCGGCTGCTCACGACGTTGTAGGCGGCGGGATCTTTTCCGCGACGGCGGAGCGCCTCGTGATACATCGCGACCTCCTTCGCCCCGAGATTGCAGGCGAAGGAGAGGCCGAGCTCGGCGCCGCGTTCGATGGCTTTCGGCGCCATGCCGCCCCACAGCAGCTCCGGATGTGGCTGGCTGATCGGGCGCGGCACGATCCGGACGTTGCGGAACTGGAAATACTTCCCCTCGAAGCTGAACCGTTCGCTCGTCCACGCACGCCGCATGATCTCGATCGCCTCGAGCGTGCGGCCCAACCGTTGGCTGCGCGGCACTCCCAACACCTCGAACTCTTCGGTGCGGTAACCAAGCCCGATGCCCAGACGGAGGCGGCCGCCGGAAATGACGTCGATAAACGCGGCGTCCTCAGCCAACCGCAATGGATGATAGAATGGCGCGAGAAGGACGAACGTGCCGATCGAGACCCGCCGTGTGCGGGAGGCGACGGCAGCGAGTGCAGGCATGATCGGCGCGAGATATCCGTCATCGGTGAAGTGATGCTCGGAGAGCCAAACGGAATCGAAGCCGGACTGTTCGGCATGTTCGATCTGTCGAAAGATCTCCGAGTAGAACTCGCCAAAGCTGAGCCCCGAGCCTGGGGGGTTGCGAAAATCCAAGAAGTAACCAAATCGGATTGGCGCTCTCACGAGTGCACCTGTACGCGGTTGCGTACTTTCGGCCGTCTTCGCCGTCGGTCACATGTAGCACGCGATAACGACTGGCGGCAACTTTCTCACCCCGACGAAGGCACGATCGTGCAGGTAGGGTAGGGCGCTCGACACCGGCATCCCCGCGGTTGCCCTGCCTAATATTTGCCCAACGCCGTGCCGGACCTCAGCGGCCGGCGATCTGCGGTCCCGTCTCCGGCGCCCACGGCCTGCCGGTCCGGGTCGGGTGCCCTTCGGCGTTCAGCCGGTCTGCAATTGCGTTGAAGCTCAGCCGCTCGCCACCGCGCGGCTTGCGGCGCAGCTTGTGAATCAGCGCCACCACGTCGGTCTCACCCGGCCGGGTCCCGTATGGCTGGCGACCTTCGCAGCGGCCCGTCGCACGGCGCTTGCGGTTCAAGCACTTGCGCGTGCCTTGTGCCCGGACTGTGCCGGTGCTCCCGCTACTCTTACAGCAGCAACACAAGCGCCGCCCCGTCGCGAGCGCTTTCCCGGTGACGCGGTGTTGGTACCGTCGGGACCGTCGCAGGCACGGTTGCGGGCACAGTCGAGTAACCCGGGTGACCCTCTGAGCCGAGCGGCACCCCTTGGGGGGGACAGCCGGACGGGCGATTTTCGCAGTACCTGATCTCGCACGGCGCGCAGGGCTGCGCAGAATGATCCCATGGCTTGTAGCGCTCCGGTGCCCGTGACAGGCGGGAGCAGGCGTTGGCGTCGGGGAATGCGGGTGCATGTCGCCGTCAGCAGAGATAGCTGTACCCCAGCGGCCGGTACTGTCGGAATTAGGGCACCTAACGCCGGGTGCACCTCGACGGCGGACACCGACGCCGCCGACATCGCGAACCCGTTGCGGGCATACTTGATTCCGCAACGGGCATCTTCGCCGCGATCCGCTTGCCCCACTCGAACATTCGGATGAACTCATCGCGCACGTCGGCTGGGATATCTTTGTTTCGGTGCCCTTGGCTGACGGTGTCGACGTACTTCGCGGCAAGCGGAAACTTCTGGCGCCAAGCGAGCGGGCCAGCTTCACCGAGATAGAATCCCTCGAAATCAATACTCGCATCTGGATGCCTCTGAACCGCGATGCCGGCCCACGATAGCCGGTCGCGGAGGCCGTCTCTCGCTGTTTTCCCGCCAATGGCCAGCACAAGATTGTCACGACCCTCTATGTGCTTCCGCTTGATGCCAGCGCGAAGCATCCGCTTGCACCCCTCGACCCCAAGCCGGACGCGGCCATCGGCCATCAAGATCGGGTCGCCCAGATGGTCCATTTTGTAGAAGTGAACTCGCCAAGCTCGCACGTTGGCAGTATGCTGGCAAGTGGGCCAGCTATCCCCAAATCCGGCGCTAACGCACCGGCGCGCGCGATCCGGCGCGTTGGGCGCCGCTGCGGGCGGCTGACGCCGGCCGGGCGGCCCGCTGTGGTCGGCGAGTGGGCCGAGCCAAACTGCG
>JBEKBJ010000110.1:0-17430 GCA_050015455.1 Binatia bacterium | reverse complement strand
CGCTCTCACCGAAATTCCTCGCCCCTTTCATCGACGCGCTCGCCTACGCAACATAGCCTTGATCCCTACGCCCCCCGGCACCTAGACAGGCCCTGTCAGAAAGTGCGAAAGTCCACCTTATTACTCAGGACAATATCGCTCCCTCGGCCGCGGACTTCGCGGCGGCCGCGTACCTCGCCAGGTATCCTTTGGTGACTCGCGCCGGTGGACGCCTCCATTGCCTGAGCCTCTTGTCCATTTCCGTCTCGCTCAGCTTCACATCGACCTTCCGCGCCTCGATGTCGATTGATATGAGGTCGCCGTCTTGGACAATCGCAATCGCCCCGCCGTCGGCCGCTTCGGGCGAGAGATAGCCGATGCACGTGCCCTCACTGTAGCCTGAAAATCGGCCGTCGGTGATGAGATACACCTGACTACCAAGGCCCGTGAACTTCAACAGCGCCCGGAACATCTGCATCTCGCGCATGCCTGGACCGCCCTTCGGACCCTCATACCGAATCACGACCACGTCACCGGGCTTTATTCCTTGCGCCATCAACGCCCGGGTGGCGTCTTCCTCACAATCGAATACGCGGGCAGGCCCCTCAAATTTCCAGAGGTTCTTCGGGACCGCAACCTGCTTGATGACCGCACCGCCCAGGGCAAGATTTCCCTTCAATACCGCGATGCCGCCGTATTCATGAACGGGCGCCTCGAGACTGTGTATGACCTCGGCATTGAACACCTCGGCCTTCGCCAGGTTCTCGCCGACGCTTCGACCTGTGACAGTGAGGGCATCGCGATTCAATTTGCTCTCGAGTCGTTTCATCACACCCGGGATGCCGCCGGCGCTGTCGAGATCGGTCACGGAATACGGGCCGGAAGGCTCTATGCTGCACAGGTGCGGCGTAAGGCGCGACATAGCGTCGAACATGTCCATGTTGACCTTGATTCCGAGCTCGTGCGCGATCGCGGGGATGTGCAGCACCGTATTGAGCGAGCCGCCGATCGCCATGTTGACGCGCAGCATGTTGTCAAACGCGGCCGCCGTCATTATTTTCGACGGCGTCAGATCATCTTTCAGCAGTCCCATGACGCGCACGCCCGCCTCAACCGCGATCCGTTCCTTCTTGGCGGAAACGGCAGGCGCCGTGCCGTCGCCGGGGAGCGACATTCCGACGGCCTCCGTCAGGCAACCCATCGTGTTTGCGGTTCCCATTCCGTAACACGCCCCGGCGCACGGATAGATGCAGGTGGTCAGCTCTTCCAATTGTTCATCGGTCAATTCCCCGCTCTCCCAACGAGGTCTCAGCTGCTCCATCCCTTGCTCGCCCCACTTCAGTTGGAGGCGCGGCCAATAGCCTGGATACATCGGCCCGCCGGCCACAATGATTGCCGGGATGTCCAGCCTCGCGGCTGCCATGAGCAGGCCCGGAAGTATCTTGTCGCAGGAGCCGATGAGAACCATCGCGTCATAGGCGTGCGCCTGCACGGTAAGCTCGACCGAGTCGGCGATGATCTCGCGGCTGGGCAGAACATAACGCATGCCCTCCTCGCCTACGTTAAGGCCGTCGCAGATGCTGATCGTGTTGAACTCCGCCGGCATCCCTCCCGCCATCAACACGCCCTCTTTTACTTTCGCCGCGATGCGATTGAGATGAAAGTGCCCCGGATGCAGCTCGTTCCAGGTATTGACTACGGCCACGAGCGGCCTCTCGACCTGCTCGCGCGAAAACCCGAGGGAGTAGAGCAGCGCCCTATGGCCGCGTGCCGTCGGGTCCCCTCCCAGAAAGATTCGGCTACGTTTTTTGAGCTCGCTCATATTACCCTCCTCGATGTTTGTTCCACACCACCGAACCGTTCCCTCTCGCAGCACTCCTACACGAAGATTGAAGCAAGCTCCGGCAATGCTTGCCGAAAGGCGGACGACTGGCCATGACTGCTTACCGAACCATGCCACTAATTCAAGCACGAAGCGGGCCGAATCGGGACAGCGCAGTCTCGGTGGCGCAGGAGCTGAGATGCTGCAAGGCGCCCTCTCCCGCGCGTCACCTCAGCGTGGGAGAGGGCTGGGTGAGGGCGCCAGTGTTTCGCGTGACTTCGTGGCTCCCTCCGGGATAAGTCATTGACTTAGTCGCTCGCCGGCCGTAGGGTCGCCTCGTGAGGTTTGTCTGGGATGAATCCAAGAACACCAGAAACCGGAAGAGGCATGGCGTGTCGTTCGAGCAGGCGAGCACCCTGTTCGAGCGGGGCGACGAGTACCTGGAAATATTCGACGAAGCACATTCGTACGACGAGGACAGGTTTATCGCTATCGGCCCCATCTCCCGGGGAATCGTTCTCGTTATCTACACAGAGCAAGAAGAGGACATCGTACGGATCATCAGCGCGCGCTTTGCGACAAAGCGCGAGGCCGAGATGTATCGTTCTTATGTCGGAGGCGGGTCGCGATGACTAAAATTCCTGAGCTCACAGAGCAGCAGTTCGCCCGGGCCATTCCTGGGCGTGTTCGCAAACGCCTGATGACGGGCCAGATAGAGTCGGGAGAGGATGTCGCGGCTCTACGGCGCTTTGTCGGCCTTTCGCAGTCGCAGTTTGCAGAGGCGATGGGTATAAGTGTTCACACGCTGCGAAACTGGGAACAGGGTCGCAGGAGGCCGAACGGGCCGGCAATTGGGCTTCTGAGAATCGCTGCCCGCCATCCGCGTATCATTCGGGAGAACGTGAAATCGGCTGCATGACGCAGAGGACGCAGCAGAGCCGAACACGCCGCTCCACGTGACAGCGAAGAGCGCGCAGTGCCCGAGCGCCAGCGTTCGGCTAAGCCGTTGGAGCGAATGGAGGGTACGCGTGCGTAAATGGGCAGCACTTCTTGCTTTGTCTCCGGTGTTACTTGGCGCGTCAGCGCATGAGTCGCCCCGCATCAAGCTGGTGCGCTCATTTCTTTCCACCATGCTCGCGGAGAAGCCCCCCACAATCGCTGACTTCGACCGGTTCTTCGGTCCCCATAGTGAGGAGGAACTTCTGCTCCAGCTGAGGTACGCCGGCATGCGCGATCCGTTGCACGTCATGGCGGACGAGGCGACCGTCCAGCGGGTCAACAGGCGTCTCCTCGCACCGGGGAAGTATCGTTCTCTCTACTTGTGTTTCCTCCGACGCACCGTGCCCGCGCTGAGCCCGTCACACGCCACCACGGCAGGTGAGGCAACGGTTCGTCAGGATGGCCGCAACCGGGTGTGGGCGGAAGCACGGCTCGGCAGCCTGCTGTTCGACTTCGATGAAGGCGAAGTGTACTTCAACAGCGTGGTGGAGAAGGGCAAGCGGCCTCTTGCGGCGGAGGCGTTCTTGCGCGCGTGTAAGCCTGGAGCCTGCTGCGAATGACGGCTCCGGGGGGCCACGAGGCGACCCAATAACTGGATGAAGCTGACGAAGCCCGGCCAGCTTCCGCGGAGCGTGTACGGTGTCGACGTCTGGATATTGGACTTCCGGGCCAGTTGTTAGCCTTGATGTGACAAAACGTTGCAGAACAGATAGCCGCCCGCGCCCTGCCAGTGCAGGCGCCCTGGATTCGGCACCGCGTTTCCCCAACGTCATTGGTTGTGGCCTTAGCGATTCCCGCGATTCATCATGCCCGCGAAAGCGGGCATCCATGCCTGTGCACCCGTCCGCCTCTCCCCGTCTGGATTCCCTGCGTGCGCGGGAATGACAGGTTCGCCTGACGCAGCACGAAGACAGACTCATCTATTGTCACGTCAGGGTAAGAATTCAGTGGCCTGCCGGCAGCCAGCTTCAGGTTGATCGGCGCGGCGGCGGATCGCTTTCAAGAGCGGCGGCGGGGCGGAATTGATTTCGCGCGTTCTTGCGGATGCGGGGCTCACGACGTAGGAATACCTTCCAGCCCTGCCGAGGGCGAGCTGTCCCGAAGGAACGACTACGAATGGCAAGGAGTGGATGAGCATGCGGAACAACACCGTCGTGATTCCCACAAAGGCATGGTACGGCGATAGAAGCTTGGCGCTGAAATTCCCGAAGAACTGGGAAGTTCACGAGTGCCGGATGGCCGGACACGGAACCGAGTCAATCGACCTCGACGCCATAGAGAAAAGCATCGAGAGCCCGATAGGTGCCGAGCCCTTGTCCGTTCTGGCGAAGGGCAAGAAGCGAGTCGTCATCTTATTTGACGACCTCACGCGCCCCACGCCGGTCAGCGTGATTGTTCCCGCAGTGCTCGCTTCTCTGACGAAGGCAGGGATCGGGCCTGACCAAATACGGTTCATCTCGGCGCTTGGCACGCATCGCGCCATGACGCGTGCCGAACTGTCAAAGAAACTCGGCGGGAAAATCGTCGAGAATTATCCGGTGTATAATCACTATTCGCATGGCCACCTCGTTGACTTTGGAAAATCAAGCAAAGGTACACCCATTTTTGTCAATCGCGAGTATGCATCATGCGACCTCCGCATAGGAATCGGCTGTATCATCCCGCATGTGGACGCCGGTTTCAGCGGAGGCTTGAAGATTGTGTTGCCGGGAATCGTGGGGATGGAGACCATCAACTACAACCATATGAAGGCCACGCCTCGAAATCCCGACGGCACGATATCCGAATTCACCTTCGGCAAGGTGTACGGAAACCACCTGCGTGATGATGTCCACGAAGTCGCCAGGAAGATCGGGTTTGACTTCAAGGTTGATGCAATCGTCAATGAAAAGCGCGAAGTCGTGCGGATATTCGCCGGGGACGGGCTCGAGTCGTTCTATGAGGGCGTAAAGTTCGGCAAGAAATTCTATGCGACCGACCTAATCAGCCAGGCCGACATTACTATTTCCAACACGTTCCCCATCGAGAACGAAGCGGGAAAGGCGCTCTGGCCGTGTTATTTCTCAACGAGAGTGGACGGTGACGGCGTGCTCATCTGCCTGAGCCCTGACGGCCAGATGCATCACTATGGAAACGCGCGCTTCGGAAGCGACTACGGCGGCGAACAGTTCGCCATGGCGCGCAGGCAGCCGCAAGCGCCTTATAAGAGAACCCTCATTCTCAGCCCGTACCATTCGAAAGTGGACACCGAATATTTCGGACCCGTCGCCGGAACGTACATCTACAAGACATGGAGGGCGCTTTGGACGGACCTGAAGAAGGATTATTCCGCCGGAGCGAAAGTGGCCGTCTATCCATATTCCTCGATTCAGGCACCGCCGTTTCCGGAGGATTATTGAAACAAGATTTCCTGCTACTTGTTGGAACACGAATGGCACTGATGCAAAGCAGGAACGACCATCTGGTTACTCCACCGCCGTCAGCGTGCTGTCGGCATCGCCGAGGCTCAAGCGACATCAGCAAGATCAGCAACAGCACTAAGTCCACTGCGGGCGGGAGCGCTCGCAACTTGGGGATCCCACGCCCAGGCGCAGTCGCGTCATCATCGTGTAATAAGAATCTGGTAGATGACGGAGAGATAGGCGGGGTGATCGAGGTTGTCCACGCACCAGGCCAGGCAAAACTGTTCGCGAGATTTTCACACGGCGGCAACAGAGTTGTAACATCCGCTGGGCTAGCGTTGGACGTGCACGCTCTTGCAGAGTGTGCGGGTGCGATCAAAGCGGAGAGGAGGGTTCGCGAGTGGCAGCGCCGAGCCAGGCCGGCTCGTATCTCGTACGGTTTGCAGGTGAACAACGCGCGTTTGCGACAGGGCAGGTGATCTTTGCCGCGGGGAGCCCTGGCGACGTGATGTATGTCGTGAAAGAGGGCGAGGTCGAGGTGCTGGTCCGCGATCGTGTAATCGAGACGATCGGGCCCGGAGGTATCCTGGGGGAGATGGCGTTGATCGACCGCAACCCGCGCAGTGCATCGGCTCGCGCCAAGACAGACTGCCAGCTCGTTCCGATTGATGAGGCCCGCTTCACGTATCTGGTCCAGCAAACTCCATATTTCGCCATTGAGGTAATGCGGGTGATGGCGCGGCGGCTGCGCCACATGAATCTGGAGCCGTAGGAACCTCGCTCAGTGTCAGAGCCGGATCATCGTGGGTCCTGAAGGTCAAGTTGATCGTTGAAGCCGGCTTCACTGAGTGCGGCGGCCAACCCGGTCACCCGAGTCGCGAGTCCGCCGGCTCGCGAGTAGTCATCGGGGCCTTCAAAGGAGAGTATGTGGATCTGAGTCGGCTCCCCGACCATCCTGTTGTGCTCAACAAGCTTCATCCGTATCTCCACGGAACACTTCTGCGGTCGATGAGCGGTCCCAAGAGGGAGCCGCTCGCTCAGAACCATATCTTCGACTGCTGCGGCCTAAACTCTCGGGAACCGAGGCAGTCGGACTATCCCCATTCCGGACTTGCCTCAGCCAACCGAACCGCCGCAATGCCCGCAGGACCTGGCGCTGCTCGATCCGTTGAGGGTTGTAGAAGACCAACAGGTTCCCCGTCGTCCGGTTGGCTAGAACGTGATCGATCCCCGCATACTTTCGGAGGTGGCCTTTAATCTCGAGCGCTCTCTGCGGCGAACCCTTCAAGCCGGGGATCTTCACTCTGATCTGACCGTCGACTGCATGCAAGTGCGCGGGCAGCAATTCTGATATCCTCTCACTCGCAGTATGGTCTGAGAGCGTTGTCGGCGCAGTTACGGCGATGTAAACATCTCGTGAATTTTCGCGCGGCGGACGGGTAGTCTCCACGAATTCGTTACAACTTGATTGCCAGCGAACGAGTCGAGATGCACCCCTGCTCCCAGATGCGGACTATATCCATTGACCTGCAGATCACGCCAGGCCGCGACGCTTGCGATTCCGCAGGCGGTTATCGCGAAGAGTTTTGTCACATCGGGGTTAACGAGCAATTGAAGCTCCTGTAAGCAGCCGATAAACACTGCGCCGCTATAAATCATGCCGGAGAATTCTTCAGCCTCGGTCTCCAGGTCGGCTGCGGTCGAGCCGCGTGGGTGCGCGTCTCGCGCCCGCCGGCCGGCCTCGCACTCTGCGACCCGCCGCGTGGCCGGCCCCTGCCGCCCGGTTTCGTAAGCAGGTACAACACGGTGCAGCAGACAGCCAGGAGAGCGAGGAGCAGGATCCACGCCTGCGTCGGGTCGACGAGGAGCGGTGTTGCTGCCCACGCTGGTTTGCTGGCCAGCGCGCCAGTCACATCGACTTTGGGGAACATAGTATCGTCTCCTTTGCACGCAGCATAACTAGCTGCGATGAACGGCGAGTGACGGCAGGCGGAAGGTCCGGTGAAATTTCACTGGGGAACGACCAGGCAGCCGTTCCCCAGTTGTTGGAGTCGCTGGAGGGGGGATTCTCCCACGGCTCCTGCTCTCATGCCCTCAGCTTCGCACACAGCCTGTTACGGCATGATGACGCACAGATGAATTTCCGCTGAAGTCCGTCTGCTTGCCAGGCCGTGTCATCCTTCGTGTGCCCCTGCTCGTTGTCGCCTTCTTTTCTTCTCCTGCTCTGCGGAGTGGTTATAGGCCGACCTCACCTCGAAGACCCTGCCATGATGCCGCGCCGCAGTGCACCGGGATCGAGCCCCAGCGCCACGCAGCTGTTCTCGAAGGAGAAGGGCCAGTCGCCATCCGATGACATCAGCCACTGCTCGGCTTCGCGAAAGAGCCGTCGCTCGTGGCGGGTTCGCGCGTGCCGGTAGCGGCACAGGCAACTGACGGCGTCTTCAATCAGCGCCACCATCAGCCGCTTCAATGGCAAGGATGGACCACGGGGCGCATATGCCTGCGCCGGCAGGAGCAGGTCGGGCGTGAACGGAGCGCAATCCGTAGCTTGGGGTTCGGTCATCTAGCACCTCTGGCCTCGCTAACGTGGGGCAAACGAGGTTGACGCTGGCGCTGCCCTCTGAGTGGGTACGTCTGGGGCCGTTGTGGTCCCTGCCCGGCCTTGTATTCCATCCCTGCCACGGTCCTTCGAAAGAGAGGACGTACAAGCTGGGTCCAAAACGGGTAATTCTTGGACCAATTCCCATTCGACTCTGCTCTGGCAGCGCAGGCAGCAGGGAAAGACCTCGCCCCTGCCCCGAAAGGTCCTGGACCTACAACTGCAGCCGGACTCATAGATGGCAGTTTTCGTGCAGATGGCGCCGGTCGCCGCATTGGTCAGGTTGTGATCGTCTCGCATTGGTTGAAAGGCTTCGTCTGAGAATAGCGGGTAGATGGGCTCAACGCGCCCACGTTCGGGGTATTATCACCACGCCGTCATCACCGGCGCAGATCCACTCCTCGGTCGCGGGAGAGTTCGGATCGTCTCCGTTCCGCTCGTCGTCCGCCTCAGTGTCAGACGCCACTGCAGCCAATCGCGGAACCCTGCCAGCACCGGCCGGAACCCGAAACACAGCAACGTTCCCAAGACCACACTGATGGTCAAGAAGATCTGAGCCGCCGTTCTCTCCCGAGGCCCGCTCCGGTCCACCCACGCGCCCAGGCGCTGCCAAAACGTCAGCAGCAGGGGCAGACGCCCGATTCCGTTGTTCATACATCGCGACCTCCTTTGCGTTGTTCATGTACGCGAGGATAGCTCTCGTTGATGAACGCACGATGACAGCGGTCTGAACACTGTGTGAATTGGTAGATCGCCGGCTGCAGCCCTGGCGATCGCCTACAGCGAGCGTGAAGGCTCCGCCCGCCGGCGGCTGGCACAGCGCCTCTGCCGCTCAGCTCTGTGGGAGCCCGGCTCCCGTGTCGCGGGTGAGCGCGGCCTTGGCGGTCGAGAAGTCGGCGAGGGCGTTGACGAGGTCCGCCTCGTCCTCCGTGAAACGGCGCTGGGCATCGGTCAGCTCGATGATGTTGCCGAGGCCCGTTTCGTACCGCTTCTGCGCCAGATCCAGCTCGGCACGCGAGGCGGCCACCCGTTGCTCGGCGCGATGGATGCGATCCAACGAGGCCTGCCAAACGAGATACCCGCTCTTCACCTGAAGATAGATACGCTGGCGCATATCCTCGATACTGTGGCGGATGGCCTCCTGGTGCAACTTCACCTCGGCGATCTGGTGCTCGGTCAAGAAGCCGTTGAACAACGGCCACGTGATCAGCAGGCCGACATCGAAGTTGTTGGACGCGGGCAGGTCTTGGCCTCGGGCGCTGTAGCCGGCCGTGGCCCCGAGGATGGGGAAGTAGTCGCTGCGGTACTGCTGGATCTCGGCGCCAGCGGCGCGGGCCGCGTCCTGGAGCATCTTCAGATCCGGGCGCAAGCTGAAGGCCGTCTGCAGAAATGTCTCCACCGGTTCGCTGATGGATCCGTAGGTCAGGGTCTCGGCCAGAGTGTACGCCGGCGCGTTCGGCCCGAGGCCCATGGCGTTGTCGAGGGCTACCTTGCCGGTGGCCGCGGCATTGCGCGCGTCAACCAGGTTCATTTGCGCTCGGGCCAGCTCGGCCTTGGCGGTGTAGACGTCGATCTCCGGTTTCAAGCCGGCTTCTGACTTCACCTCCGCCTCGTGCAGGTGCTCCTTGCGTTGCGCCACGGCTTTCTCGTAGACCTTGACGGTCTCAGTTGCCGCCAGCAGATCCGCGTAACTCTTGGTGACTTGAAAGACGAGGTCCAGCTCGACGAACCGCTGCCGCCCCCGCTCGATATCGGCCTCTGCCCGGCGCTGGTCGATCAGTCCGCGAGTGCGACCGAAGTCGAACAGGTACTGAAAGGCAGAGACGTTCATCAGGTAGTTGTCGAAGGTCTGCCATGAGTTGGTATTTTGGCCGACGCTGGGCAGGCGCGGCACGCCGAGCGCGGGCAAGTAACTCGTATCGCCGATACCGTTGTCCGTTCCGCGCAGGTATTGCGCACCGCCGTAGACCTGCGGCAGCAGGGCCGATCGAGCTTCGCCGATCCGTTCCTGCGCCGCGCCAGCTTCCGCTTGAGCCGCGAGGCGAGCCGGATGATAGCGCAACGCCAGTTCGACAGCCTTCTGCAGCGTCAGCGGCGCACCCGGGGCCAGAGGGACTTCATCGGCGCGGACCGCGTCCAACGTCAAGGACAGAGTGGCTAACGTCATACCTACGACAAATGCGCCAAGCGCTCTCGTCTGCATTGCGGATCCCCCCGAGGAGTTGGAAGGTCAATCAGCGCTCGCCAGAGCGTCTGTGCCGCCTGCAACGGTGGCGCCCTTGGCCAGTTGTGGTTGCACCCGTTCGCCTTCAACAAGGGCGGGACTGAAATTCTTGACGACCTGCTCGTTCCCCGACAAGCCTGAAAGGATTTCGACGCGATTGGGTGTACTCAGTCCAATTGTCACCGGCACCCGCACCAACTGCGCGCCTTCGACGGCGTAAACGAAGCTCTTCCCCTTGGCGGTGCCGACCGCAGTAGCGGGCACCTCGATCGCGTTGGGATGTCGCGCCAGTTCGAGGGTCACGTCCGCATACATGCCCGGATACAATTCCCGCTTCGGGTTATCGAGGTCGACCTCCGTGAGCATCGTTCGAGTCGAGAGATCGAGCGCCTCGGAGAATCGTGTGATCGTGCCGGTGAAGGTGCGTCCGGGGAATTCCCGCAGTTTCAACGTGGCCGGCATGCCCACGCGAATCAAACTCGTTTCGTCCTCGGGAACGTAGAAATAGACGCGAAGCTTGCTGATCTCCGCCAGGCTGACCACCGGAGAAACGCCCGCGCGGGACGGTCCGGTCACCCCTTCAGCCGATTCCGAGCTCGAACCGCTGGCCTGGATGAGCGCGCCGGGATCAACGAAACGCCCGGTGATGACGCCGCCGAACGGTGCCACGATGCGGGTGTAACTCATCAGGGCTTCCAGCTCCTCGACTTGCGCCTTGGCCTGCTCGTACTGCCCCTCGGCGATATCGACATCTTCCTGCGCCACGAGCCGTTTGTCGCTATTCCAGACGCGCTGCAGGCGCTCGAACGTCCGCTGTTTCACCTCCAGGTTGGCGCGCGCACGTCTCAGCCGCTGCTCCAGCTCGGGCACCTCGATCTCGGCCAGGACCTGCCCGCTTTTCACCGTATCGCCTTTGTCGACGCTGATGCTCTTCAGGTAGCCACTGACCTTGCCATACAGCGAAGCTTGGTAATACCCCACCAGATCGCCAGGCAGCGTGATCGAGCGTGTCATGTCCGCTCGTTCAGGCTGGACCACAGTAACCGTTGTTGCTTGCGAGTGTGGAGGCGGATCGCTAGCCCCTGCCCCACAGCCGGCGGCTGCCAGAACGGACAGCCCGCCGAGCGCAGCTCGCAACACCAGCTTCCTCATTGGACCCTCTGTCGCGAATAAATCACCTCGTAGATTGCTGGTACCAGGACCAGCGTCAGTGCCGTCGAGACCGCCAGACCACCCACTGCAGCCCGGGCCAACGGAGCCGAAGCCTCAGAGCCGGCACCGAGCTTCATCGCGATCGGCAGCAGCCCCACGACCGTTGCCAGCGCCGTCATCAAGATCGGCCGCATGCGAATGCGCGCCGCTTCGACGATGGCGCGCCGCAATTCCTGCCCTTCCCGGCGCCGCTGGTTGGCGAAATCGACCAGCAGGATCGAGTTCGACACCACGATGCCGACCATCACGATAGTCCCCATGAAAGACTCAATGTTGAGGGTGGTTCCGGTGGCGAGCAGCACCAGAACCACACCGATGAAGCCCATCGGGACGGCGAACATGATAATGAACGGATCGATGAAGGACCGGAACTGCGCCACCATGACCAGATAGAGCAGCACCATGGCGGTGCCCAGGCCAAAACCGAAGCTGGCAAACGACGACTGCATGGCGGCTACCGCGCCGCGATAGGTAAGGCTGACGCCTGTGGGCAGCTCCATGCCGGCCAGCGCTTTCATCATGGCTGCCTGCGTACCCTTGAGGTCATCGCCGCGCGGTGCCGCCAGGACGTCGACCACCCGCTGGATGTTGTAATGGTCGGCCTCGGCGGGTTGCGTTTCCGGCGAGATCGTCGCCACGTTACGCAGGAGGACCGTGTTGTGGTGGTCCTGCCCATCGTTGCCGCCCAACACCGGAATATTGAGCAGCGTTTCCAGCGACTTGATGTCCTGCTCCCGATACTGGACAGTGAGAAAGTAATCGTTTCCGCTGTGCGGGTCAATCCAGATAGACGGTGCGATCATCTCGTTTGAGGTCAGCGCCGTGATGATGTTGGTGACAACGTCCTTCTGGTTCAGACCGAGCCGCCCCGCCCTGAGCCGATCGACGTCGACGTTGAGTGAGGGATACCCGGACTCTTGCGGGATGAACGCCTCCGCCACCTCGGGCAACGTCCGGATGCGGTGTTCGACTGTGCGCGCCACGGCGTGCAAGACGTCGTAGTCCGGACCGCTCAACTGGACATCGATGGGTGCGGCAAGACCGAAGTTCAGCACCGCGTCGATGATACTGCCTGACTGGAAGAAGGTACGCACCTCCGGCACCTGCGTGCGGAGCGCCGCGCGCAGGACATTCATGTAGTGCCAGGTTGAGCGCTTGTGATCCGCCTTCAGGCTGACCATGACGAAGCCCGAGTCGCTGGCGGCATTCGGCGAGTAAATCGCCGAGAAGCCCGGAGCGAGTCCGAGGTTGGAGACGACCATGGAGAGGTCGCGCGGCGGGATGACTTGGTGAATCACCTTCTCGATGTCCGTCGTCAGGGCCTCGGTCACCTCGATGCGTGAGCCGCGCGGGGCGCGCACGTTGATGATGAACTGTCCGGCGTCGGTGCGTGGGAAGAGCTCGGTGCCGATCAGACGGTAACCCGACATCACGACCAGGAAGAGCACCGCCACCACTGCCATCACCGCGTACTTTCGATTCAGGGCGCGATCAAGCATGCGCTCGTACCAAGCGGCGAAATGTTCGTACACGCGGATAAAGGCGCCGAGGTACTTGTGTCCGCCTTGTTCCTCCGCCTGCGCCTCCTCCACCGTCAGAAACCGCGCGCAGTAGATTGGGATGACCGTCATGGCGACGACGTAGGAAGCCATCATCGAGAACACCACCGCCAGCGATAGTGCGCTGAACAGATACTTGGCCACGCCCGCCAGGAACATGACGGGGAAGAAGACGATCACCGTGGTGACGGTCGAGGCCAGGACGGGAAGCGCCACCTCGCGTGCCCCGTCGCGCGCGGCATCGGCCGGTGGCTTCCCCATGGCGAGGTGGCGGTCCACGTTCTCCAACACCACGACCGAATCGTCCACAAGCCGGCCGATGGCGAGCGCGAAACCGCCCAGCGTCATCACGTTGATGGTCGAGCCGTTCATGTAGAGCCCGAAGGTGGCGGCGAGGATGGAAAGCGGAATCGACAGAAAAATGGCGAAGGTCGACTTGAAGCTGCCGAGAAAGATCAGGATCATCAGCGACGCCAGGATGGCGGCCAAACCGGCCTCGTGTTCGAGGCTCTCCACGGCGGCGCGGATGTAGCTCGACTGGTCGAAGATGCTTTTGAGCTTCATCCCCGCCGGCAAGTCGAACACCTTCGGCAGGAGGTTGCGGACGCCGTCCACCACCGCAATGGTATTGGCGTTTCCCTGCTTGAGGACCGGCAGATAGACGGAGCGCTGGCCGTTGATGCGCACGACGTTCTGCTGGATCTGCGCCGCATCCTCCGCATGACCGATGTCACGCACCAGCACCGGGGCTTGCCCGCCGCCCACCTTTACCGGCACATCGTTGATCCAGTCCGGATCTTCGATCAGGCTGTTGGTGTCCACGAAATAGTCGGTGCTGCCGATCTTGGCGTCGCCGGCTGGGATGATGAGGTTGGCGCTGTTGATCTTCCCGACGATGTCCATCAACGTCAGCCCGCGCGCCTGCAAGGCCTCGCGATCCACGTACACCATGATCTGGCGGTATTTGCCGCCGAATGGTGGCGGCACCGAGGAGCCGCCCACCGTCGCCAGCTGGTTGCGGATGTTGTACTGGGCCTGATCGCGCAACTGGGCTTCCGAGAACCCCTCGCCCGATACCGTCACCAGAGTAACCGGCAGTGATGAAGCGTCGGATTTGAGCACGAGAGGTGGGAGCGTTCCCGGCGGCAGGTGGCGCAGGTCCGCCATCGCCAGATCCGCCAGCGAGGCGGCGGCCGTATCGATGTTGGCGTCCGGCTGGAAGAACACCTTGATGATGCTCACCCCCGGCAGGGAGCGCGATTCGATGTGCTCGACGTCGCTGCCCAAGGTGAAGAAGCGTTCAAAGCGGGTGGTGATGTCCCGCTCCATTTCCAGCGGCGGCATGCCGGGATAGAAGGTTGCCACCACGACCGCCGGAATCTTCAGGTTCGGAAACACGTCCACCGGCATGCGAGAGAAGGCGATGAGCCCCAGCAGGATCGTGATCAATGCACCGACGATGATCGTATGCGGGAAGCGGAGCGCGAAACTCGGCATAGCCGCGCCCCTACAGGAACGCGCCCGAGGCGAGCAGAAAGGGTCCGGCGACCACTCCGGCCCACCACCAATGGCGCCGCTTTGGAAGGCTTGCCCTCACCGCCCGTTGCAGCGCGGGAGACGGCACCGCACTGCCGTAGGCGCGGCCGACTGCCTGTCTGAGCGCGTTCACCCCGTCCACCCAGCGGCGGCAGGCCGCGCAGCCGTCGAGATGCCGTCGCAGTACCACCTCCTCTTCGCGAGGCAGAGCGCCGTCGATCAGCGCGTTCAAATCCTGAAAGGCGGGACAGGCGCTCATGCTGTCTTACGGCGAATGCCGCAGTCCTCCGCGTGGGTCTGGAGCTTGGTCATGAGCTTCGCTCGGGCCCGGGCGATGCGCGAACGCACCGTGCCCACTGGGCAGCCGGTGATGTCAGCGATCTCGGCGTACGTGAATCCTTCGATGTCGCACAACGTCACCGCGATCCGCAGGTCGGACGGCAAGGCCTCAATGGCGGCGCGAACCTCCTGCAGCGAGATGTACTCCAGCAGGTCGCCATCGAAGATCGCGGGCGGTGCGGCCTCACCGCTGTCGTCTCGACCGCCGTCGATGAGCACCAACGGCGGTCCAGAACGCTGGCGGCGGTGCTGCGTCACGACCTGGCGATGGAGGATGCGATACAGCCACGCACGGCAGTGCGCCAGGCTGCGTAGCTCGCGGTAGTGTTGAAAGGCCAAGCGATAGCTTTCCTGCACGAGATCGTCCGCATCGGCCGGGTTGCGGCAGAGCCGTTGGGCAGCGTTGTGAACTTGATTGAAGTAGCTCAGGGCAACCTCGGCAAACTCTTCGTACGGTATCGTGCCTGAACTCATTGACGCACCCCGGTTTCGAAAAGTTCCCGCCGGAGGTGCAGGGCGGTATGGATCGATCGACTAATTACCGGCAACATGTTCGCTCTCCTCTGAAGTGCTAAACCCCCATGACCAATGACGCCCCCGGGGCCTGCCGACCGCAGCGGGGCAGACGCCGCCGGCAGAACTCCCGAGGGACGCTGGAGACAGCGACCCAATGGGTCGGAGGGAGATTGCGCTAGTCGGAGAAAAACGAGCTGGTGACGCTGCGAGGCGGAAGCTTCAGCCGGCGAAGCGGAACAGAACGACGGCTGGTCCGCCGAGTCTTCAGCGTGATGGGCACGATTGCCGCCAGCGGCGGTGCGAACACTTGCTCGCCGGCCATAGGCGAAGGCAGGGGCGTGTCATGATCACCCGCGGGCTCGGAAAGCTGGCTCAACCGCGTCAGCCCCAGTGAGCTGTTCGCCCGACCAGAGTGCCATGCCGGCGGGCGCACTGCACTTACAAAGACAGTGAGCGCGATGAGCAGAACCAGGCCCAGCCTTGCGGGCCAAGACAGCCCGGCGGGGTGCACCATACTGCCATGGACGGCCCCAGTGCAGGAAAATTCATCACGACACGTGCGAGGATCGCGGAACCGCACGGTCGTTACTTGGTGCTGAGCAACCAGCTGCGCCTCGAGCCGCCGAAGGCAGAAGCCGCTCCGCGTTGTGCAGCGGCGGGAACTTATCGCCGGGGTGGCGCGTCTACAGGAGCGAAAGAGCCAATCCCGAGGATTCAAACAAAGTTGAATCGTACATAGGGAGATTACCTAGCTAGATAAGGAGGTTTCCGAGATGGAATTGTTCAAGACAATGCAGGCCCGCCGATCAGCAACCGCCGAGCTGCCGGGCGCGTCCAGGCGTGCGCGACCGACGAGCACCGCACCAGGTCGCGGCGTGCTCTTGCTGATCCTGGGTGGGATCATCTGCTGTGCCCCAAGACTGAACGCGATACCGGTCGACACCGGTGTCGACTTTGCTGCGCACGCAGCACACCGCGGGTTGGTGGTGGACAAGATGGCGGGCGCGTCGGCGGCGGTGTTGGTGCCGGCTGGCTCGCAATCGTGGACGGGAGGCCCCCGGTTCCTCCTCCAGGCCAATGACAAGACGATTGCCGCAGTATGGTTCCCGGAACGCGACAAAATGATCGTGCGGGGGACTGCCGATCCCCAAGCACCGCTCATCGGCGAGGTTGACGCCGCCTGGAAGGACGGAACGATCCGCCTGACGCTCAAACCTGCGGAGGGAGCCTCATTCCAAACGAGTGCGTTTGATCGCATCGACGGCAGAATGGGGAGGGCGGCACTGGGCTCGCAGGTGAATACCAGGCTCTCTGTGCGGGGTGTGTACCGGGCCGAACTCCGCGATGCACAGGGCGGGCCGGCAGGCTGGTTGCGCGTCCAAATCAGTCCCCACCAAGCGGCAAGGCACATCTACGACGGTGTCGTGCCCGCCTCGTTGAATGGACCGCTGGCGACGGCGGCTGTCGCGCTCCTTGATTCGGATGTGAAACACATCGAGAATCATGCCGCCGTCGACGTGCACCTTGGCAACTAACCTAAGCACTTGAGGATATCACCATGACCGGCACTGGGACCCCATCTAATTGGACGGGGCGGCCTCCGCGGCTTTATGGTCGCGGGCCGGACCACTCTGCCAGTTGCCATCGCGATGGTGTCGGTCAGGTGGTATCTTGGACTACACGGGCAGCTTTTATCGACGTAACGTCGACTCCGAAGAACCGGCCTCCCTGGGGAAGGATATGCGATCCGTGCACGACCTGCCCGGAGTGTAGCGCGCGAACCTGCGCGACCCGGAGAACGCCAAGGCCGGCTGGCTCCGTGTCGATCTCGCTCAATACATGGCGGGGTCGCACACGTATGACGGCGTCCTGCCCGCCCCACCAGGCGGGCCGTTGGCTGCCGGTGCCGTGGCTCTGATCGAGTCGCAATTCACCGACGTCGAGTGCCGTGCGGTCGACACGTGGCGGTCAAACTGACCGCTCGAACGGTCGGTGCAGCGACTCCCTAATGCAGATGCACCGGAGAAGCGCGGCGGCCGAAGACGGCCTCGGAGAAGCCGGTCTAGCGGCTCTTGCTGGAGCAGTTCGATCCACAAGTCGCCAACGTGTACACCGAGCGGCGCGGCTAGTCGGCCGTAACCTAAATTCGCGTAATAAGCGACTAGCCATGGCGAGCCACGGTGTCAGCGCAGAAGCGGGCAATCTTCGTCAGAATCTCGTCCGCGGTCTTCACCCACTTGAAA
>JBEKBJ010000109.1:0-17529 GCA_050015455.1 Binatia bacterium | reverse complement strand
ACAGCCGTATCGCTCGCCGCCGCCGCCGCTCCAACTCCGCCGCCGTCCCCTGTGGTCGCATGCACGCAGTATACACCACCGCGGACGATCTTTCTATTACTTATGCAATCCTCAATAACCGCGAGCAACCGCTATGGACGAGGCTCAGCTCCGCCAACTGATGACCGCCGCCGAAGACGAAGGTCTGGAGTTCAAGAGAGCCTTGCTTTCCCGGAAAGAGATCGCCGAGTACGCCGTCGGCATCGGAAACGAAGGCGGGGGCTGGCTCGTCATGGGGATCACCGACCGCCGCCCTCGGCGGATCGTCAGGATCGAGGAACAATCGGCCGCCGACCTGCAGAAACTGCGCGATAGCGTGATGGATGCGGCGGGCATCCGCATCGAGCCCGAGTTGGTTCACACTGCGGACGGTGTCGCGTTGGCACTCAAGATTCCAGCGCGTCCGCGTGGACAGATCTTCTTCACGCGCTCGGGGAAGTACCTGATGCGAACCGGTCAGGGCCTGCGCGCGATGACGCCGGTCGAGATCGAGAAAATCCGTAGGGAGGAGGTCGGCCCTCAGGACTTCACCGCCGAGATTGTGCATCCCGACTGGCGAGAGGTCCTGAGCGCGGTGGAGATCGAGCGCTTGCGGGCGATCCTCGTCGAGAACCAGCGAGACGAGCTTGCACGGCTTGGTGACAACCAGCTGCTGCGCTCACTGGAGCTCGTCCATGGCGAAGGGAAAAAGGTTGCGGTGACTCGCGCCGCCGTGTTGCTGCTTGGGCAGGCCGACGCCATTCGACAGTTCGCCGCGACACATGAGGTGAAGCTGCAGCGCTTCGACCGGGACGAGCTGACCCCGGTGTTCACGGAAGACTCGCGGGCGCCGATTCTGGCGCTGTCGCAGCGGGCCGCCGAGCTGGTCGAGCTGATCAACGACGTGGAGTCGTTTCAAGTTGGCATGTTCCGGGTCGACGTCCAAAAGTACCCGCGGCCAGCCTATCGCGAGGCGGTGGCCAACGCATTGATTCACAGGGAATACCGCGAGACCGGCAATGTTGCCGTGCGGATATACCGGAACCGCATCGAGGTCGGGAGCCCCGGTGGATGGTTCGGTGGGGTCAACGAGCGCAACATCCTCGTGACTGAATCCAAGCGGCGGAACGAGTTGCTGGCGTCAGCGCTGCAGCGGATCGGTCTGGCAGAGCGGTCGTCGCTCGGCGTGAAGCGCATGTTCCGGGCCATGCTGGAGGCAGGTAAACAAGCTCCCGAATATCGCTCGAGCTCGGGAAGCGTTGCCGTCGTGCTACGCGATGGCTCCTTCGATCGCGCATTCGCGTCACTCGTGCGCCGCTGCAGTGAGGACGGACGAGCCCTATCCGTGTTCGATCTGCTCGTGTTGGCGCACCTCCGGCGGCATCGTGAGATCACGGTGCCGGCAGCAGCTGAACTCTGCCAGCAAACCGACACCGCTGTACGCCAGATGCTCGACGACCTCCGTTTGAAGGGGCTGGTGGATCGACAGGGTGAGGGGCGCGGCCGGAAGTACGTCCTGGGACCCGTCGCCTATGAGACACTTCAGATCGAGGGAGAGCGGCCGCGCGACCTCGGGATGTCGGAGCAGCGGTTCGAAGGGCTGTTACTCGACGAGCTTGAACGCCGAAAGGCAGCGGGATTGACGAGCCGTGATATCCGGCAGTGGTCGCACTATGGCAAAGCCCAAGTGACGCGGCTGCTTCAGACACTATGCGAACGCGGAGCTATTGTTGGATCGGGCAAACGGGGGTTGGGGGCGCGATACTGGCTCCCGCAGTACGCGCCGAAGGGAGAGCCCGAACAATGAGCCCCCGGCTGTTCCGTCATTGGCTCATTGATTGGCTCATGATTGGCTCATTGAACCCTGCGTCGGACGGAATGGCTTTGACGAAAAATCAGCAACTTGCGCCACAGGGGTGCTTCGCCGGGCCGCGTTCATTGCATCATCATTGGCTCATCTTGGGCTCATTCAACCACACGGTTCGGGGGTGGCGCCCATGACCCTGCACCCCATACTCGCTCTCGACCACGTCATCGACGAGTACCGCGACTACCTGCGCACGGAGTTCCGCGCCAAGGACAAGGCGCTGCGGGCCGCGCTCGAACGCGAGCTGGACCAGCCGCTCTTCCTGGCACAGGAGCCGTTCTATCAGGCGCATCGCCCGTTCAAGCTCGGGAAGCGGTGGCGGGACCTGCCCATCGATCCCAAACTCGCGCGCGTGATGGAAGACCGCGCGCGAAAGCATGGCTCGGCCACGCCCGACTTTGCCTTCGTCCACCAGTCGGAAGCCATCGCGGAACTTTCGAGTCCTGCCGCACGGCCGCTCGTGGTCACAACGGGGACCGGTAGCGGCAAGACCGAGGCGTTCTTGTTGCCGGTGATCCAGAACGCGATCGAGGACGCTGCGCGCTTCAACAAGTCGGGGCTGACCGCGATCCTCGTCTATCCGATGACTGCTCTCTCGAACGATCAGCGGCAGCGGATCGAGGACTACCTGCAGGCGTCGGGTTTCAGTGGCGCCGTTACATTCGCTCAATACGACCGTGGTACGTCGCAGGCGCGGCGTCACGAGATGCGCAAGAATCCGCCGCACCTCCTGCTCACCAACTACATGATGCTCGAGTACCTGCTGACGCGGCCGGCGGACCGAGAGGACATTTTCGCCAACCATCGCTGCCGCTTCCTCGTGCTCGACGAGGTGCACACCTACCGCGGCACGCTCGGCAGCAACATCGCGCTGCTCATGCGCCGGGTTCGAGCGCACCTCGCTGCGGCGCGGCAGGACTGGCGAGCCGACGTTCCGGAGTCGGATCGCACGCAGCGGTACCCGAAGCTCGTCTCCATCGGCACGTCGGCGACGATCAAGACCGTTTCCGAAGAAGGGCGTACGCGCGACGACGTGATTCGCCTGCGCGATGCGGCGGTGCAAGAGTTCTTCAGCAAGCTGACCGGCGCCGCTCCCACATCGATTCGGGTGCTCGGTGAGGAGCTGGAAGAGGTACGCGTGCCCCCGGAGGCCGGATATCCGCAACAGCCACAGCAGGTCGAGCACTTCAACGTCGGCGATCTCGAATCGGTGCGGCGGGCGTTGTGCGCTCTCGGCGGCCTGCCAGCCGACACTCCGCTCGCAGAAGCGGCCCGGCGCGTTCGCCTGCTCTGGGACCTTAACCGCTGGCTCATCAGCGCACCGATGTCGCTGAGCCAGCTCGTTTCGCGCATGCACGCCGAGATTCCTGACCGCCGAGATAGTTCCGAGGAAGATCTGCGGCACGAGGTTGAGACGGCGCTCGTGCTTGGGGCGGCACTGCCGGACGGGATGCCTGGCGGACTTCGCTTGCGTGCCCACCGGTTCATCCGTGGCGGCTGGCAGTTTCACCGCTGCGTCAATCCTGATTGCGGCAAGCTGTATCCGATGGGCGAGCAGCGGTGTGAGTGCGGGCACGTCACCGCACCGCTCTACCTGTGCCGCAACTGTGGCGCGGACTACGTGCGGTTCGTGGGCGATCCCGATGAGGGGCCGTTGCGAGCGAGCGCTGTCGCTTCCGAAGGACCGGAGTGGATGCTCTACGAGCCGGCTCGCTTTCAGGTCGCGAGCGAGGACGAAGAAGAAGATGACGTCGAAGAAGAAGGGGCCCGTCCAAGGCGTGCTCGCAGTGCCAGACAGCCGACCCAGATCAAGCAGCGGCCGGTCTTGCACGGGTCGTTCGACGTCCGGACGCTCTCGTTCAGCAGCGAAGAGACGGACTACGATCTGAAGGTGACGCTGACGCCGGCGCGCACGCGCTGCCTGTGCTGCGGCGGTTCTGCTGGAAGCCGAAGCGTACTGACGCCGGTCGCGCTCGGCACATCAGCTGCGGTCAAGGTGCTGAGCGAAGGGCTCGTTGAAGCCCTCGCCGAGGCGGAACAGGGCGATGGCAAGCAGCGTCTGCTCGTGTTCAGCGACAGCAGGCAAGATGCCGCGCATCAGGCGCGTTTCATCATCTTCGCGAGCCGATACGACCGTATGCGGCGTCGTGTGGTGCAGCTGCTGGACGCGCACGCTTCCCTCACCTTCCAGCGCACGGTTGAGCTGCTTGGCGAGCTCGGCGTTCACGAACGCGACAACCCGTACGCGCCCAGTGATCCAGACGCATGGATCGCAGAGGAGGCGCGTCAGCGTATCCGCGCATGGGAAGAGGCGCCTGTCCTGGACGAGATTGCGGTTAACGCCGGCTATCGAGCGACGCTGTTGAATCTCGGGCTCGTTGCCGTCGTGTATCAGGAGCTTGCTGACTATGTGCGAGCAAAAGGGGCAAACGAGGCCGAGCGGCTCGGCATCTCACTGGAGCAGCTGGAATACGTCTGTCGCTGCGTGCTGGATGACATCCGGACGCGTGGCTGCGTGTCACGCGAGCTGCTTCGCTACCACCCGCTCAACCCGCAGTGCCCGGACTACTTGCGCGCCGCCGAATGGGAGCGACGCCTGAAGCAGCCGCAAGGGTACCCGCTGAGCAAGGGAGGAGAGGTGCTCCCGTTCATGGATGCCAGCGAGGTTCCGTACGGCATCAAGCTACACAACGCCTGGCGGAAACCTCGCAAGGGCGGCATGGGGCCGCGAGTGGAAGCCGTGCTGCGGCATCTCTTAGACGAGTTCGGTGGAAGGGAGCCCGACGATGAGACCATGCGGCAGTTACTCCGGTTTCTCTACGGCGGGAGATTCCTGATTGATGCCGAGCTGTACGGATCGCAGAGTAGCTTCCGGCTGCTGCAGTTGAATGCCGAGCGCTTGGTGCTGCAGCTGTTGGCCGAACGCGACCGCGTGCACTGCGAGGTCTGCTCGACGCCGATGGGTGGGGCTCGGGAAGGATTGCCCTGTCCGCGCTGCCACGGGCGGCTGATCCGATGGTCCGACGCGGAGATCGCGGAGAACCGATCCGTGCGCCGCATTCGGGCGCCGGAGTACATTCCGCTGGTGGCAGCGGAACACACCGCACAAGTTCCGAACGAAGACCGCGCCGAGCTGGAGCGAGAGTTCAAAGCCAGCGCGGCGGAGTCGAAGCGGAACCTGTTGGCATGCTCGCCGACGCTGGAGATGGGTATCGACGTGGGCGGGCTCGACGCCGTGGTGTTGCGAAACGTGCCGCCGCGTCCTGACAACTACGCGCAGCGAGGCGGACGGGCCGGGAGACGGACACGGGTTGGTCTGGTCGTTGGGTACGCGCGGAGCACACCTCACGATCAGTACTTCTACGACAAACCAACGGAGATGATCGCCGGCGAAGTTCCGGCGCCGGCCCTCGCTCTCGGCAACAGAGATGTCATCTTCCGTCATCTGAACGCGATCGTGTTTGGTGCCGCTCAGCCAGGCCTGGCCGGCAAGATGGCGGAGTACGTGTCGCCGACAGGGGACGTGAAGCAAGAGACTGTCGCCGCGCTCACCGCAGGCGTGCGAGCGACTATCGGTCACGGGATCGCCATGGCTCGCGATGCGTTTGGTGCCGACGTGATTCAGGAGGCTGGGCTAGACGAAGCGAAGCTGCGTGCTGAGGTTGAGCGGTTACCGGAGCGGATTCATGACGTGGTCGATCGAACTGGGCGCCAAGTGAAAGAGCTGCGAAGAGCACTGGATGTCTATTCAGCCTCTCTGCTTCAGAAACACGCTGCTGCGCGAGCCGGTGACCTTGTTGCGCGGCTGCTCGGAATACAATCCGGAAGGTACGGCCAGCGGGAAGAAGCCGATGATCGTTCCGCGGGATACCCCCTGCGGCGTTTCGCCGAGTTTGGAATCTTGCCTGGCTATGAGTTCCCTACCGAGCCTGCCTCGCTTCGATTGCTCGGTGATCCGCACGAAGAAGATCCGGTGACCGTCGCACGGCGCTTTGGGATTGCGCAGTTCCAACCGGACGCTCACGTCTACGCGCGCACCAAGCGATGGAAAGTCATTGGGCTCGATACAGCGTCGCCGTGGAATCCGGGCTTCGAGGTGCCGGGCCGACCATACCGGCTTTGTCGCAAGTGCACGCTCCGCTTTGTGGCGGATCACCCGCGCTGTCCACGTTGCGGTGACGATAGCCCCGGCCAAGCGGTACAGGCCGCCGAGTTCGGCGGGTTTCTCGCGCGAACCGACGAAAGCCCGATTCTGGATGAAGAGGACCGCTTCGCGACGCGCAACCTCGTGAAGACCTACCCGCAGTGGGACGGTGACGTCTTCGGTCGCTGGAGTGTTGGCCCGGGATGGGGGCTGCGGTGGGGCCGCCACGAAGAGGTGTGTTGGCTCAACGAGGGGTTGCCGCCGTCTGACAAGGAGCGAGACAACGACGTTCCGTGTCTTCACTCGGGTGCGAAGGGGTATCTGTTGTGTGGGGCATGCGGGCACATGTTGGTGCCGGAGCCGCCCGCCAAGGAGTCTGGCGGGAAACCGAAGGTGAAGAAGGCCAAGAAGACGCAGGACGACCCGTACGGCCATTCCGTTGGATGCCCGCAGCGCGGCAGCCCGCCGCGCCCCACAGCGCTGGCGACGGCCGGCCAAGCCGAGTTGCTGCGTCTGATGGTCACGGTGCCCGACTCGATGAATGCCGACGCGTTCCAACGGTGGGGCCTCTCGTTGGGCTATGCCCTGCGTGCCGGAATGCGTCACGTCTACATGCTGGACGGGCCGGAGATCGAGTTCGAGTTGGAAGGGCCGTGGAAGGTATCGTCCAACGGCGTGCCACACACTGGCGCGGCGCTCACGTTTGTCGATCCTGGTCTCGGAGGTAGCGGATACCTGCAGAGAATCGCCGAGGAATTCGATGTCGTCGCTCGTCGTGCGCTTGATCATCTCGACCACCCGAGCTGTGACCGGGCATGCTATCGGTGTCTGAAGTCGTATCAGAATCAGCGATTCCACGACCTGCTCGAGTGGCCGCGCGTCGCCGCCGACCTCGAAATGCTTGCGGCATCGCCACCCGCGAAGCGTCCGCTTGAAACTGGAGACATTGACGACCCCCGTCCGTGGTTGGAGGCATTTGCGGCTGGGGTTGGCTCGCCGCTTGAGCTGAGGTTCCTGAAGCTGTTCGAGCAGAACGGATTCCACCCGCAGAAGCAGGTGCCCATCGCTCCAGACGATGATGCGGCTCCGATATCGATCGCCGACTTCGCCGTTCCTGAGCGACGCCTCGCGATCTATATCGATGGCGCCTCATTTCACGTAGGCGACAACCTGCGCCGCGATCGCTTCATCCGCCGGAGGATTCGTGAGGGTTCGGCCAGATGGAAGGTTGTGACGCTAACGGCCAGCGACTTGGCGCGTGGAGGGAACCTGGTCCGGTGGTTGTTGACGGCACCAGAACTCCTTCCGGCAGAAGCGACGGTTATTGCAGAAGTCGCGCAGCTGGTGGGCGATCAACGAATCACTGAGATCAGCAAGGGCTTGTTGGAGAGACTGCTCGACATGCCGGGTCGGGGCGTGACACTCGCCGATGCGATTCGACTTGCCGCAGTGCGGGGGCTGGGTGCGGCTGAAGCCTATCTTGCCCTTGAACGTCTGGCGTCGACGAGGTCGCTGCGTCTTGATCGAATCTTCGTAGACATGACGAGCGCTACGCCGACGGTGCTTTCAACGAGCCAAGCGATCGAAAAGATCCGGACGTTCGACGGTAACGAGTCCGCACTCGAAAACTGGGCCAAGGATGTGAAGGTGGTCTGGACGATTCCCGGATTCGGCACGTTGGGGGCGGAGGACTGATGAATGTGCCGGATGATAGCTCGTTGCTGACACTTTACAGCATCGTGAAGGAACACAATCCGGACGTCCTTGCGATGTGGTCGGCAAGCACTGACGATCAGTTTCTCGAAGCAGTGGAGCGCGCTGTCGAACGAGCGATTAAACTCATCGAGGGTGGCGCCAAGAAATACGCCGTCCTTGACGAGCTTGGACTCTCCCTAATGCTGGCGAACCTACTGACGCAAGCCGGCCTGCCAACGGCAGCGGAAGGCTACCACAACGGACACGTCGACGTGCGCATCCACCACTTCGAGCGCGGGCGGTTCCAGTATCTCGGCGAGTGCAAGATCCACGATGGCTTCAGACACCACTGCGACGGGTGCGCGCAGGTCTTGGGCTACTGTTCCGGTCGCGACAAGCGCGTCCTCTGTATGGACTTCTTCAAGGCGGCCCAAATGTTCCGCAAACTTGACGAGCTGAGGGAGCGGATGGACCGTGAGAGGCCACTCCGGCAAGTTGCGTCCGCGTTGGATCACTTCATTCGTGGGGCGTTCGTAACCAAGCACGGCCATTCGTCCGGTGCCCCAGTTCAGATTCTTCACCTCGGGTGCAATCTCCACTGCGATGGTGAGGCATAAAAAGCCGGGAAATCAGAAGGCGGTACCAGCATCCCAGCGCGCGACTTCCTTCGCGAAGCAACCGCAACTCCGGCGTGTGCACTAGGCTGCGCAGCTGGGCATCGAGCTGAAAGGAAGGTCATGAAGATCAAACGGGTCAAAATCGGGCTACGTCCTCCGGGGACAATCTTCCGCGAAGCGGGACAGGTGATTAATCGCGTTGAGGCGGGGAAGCGGGTCAGCCCCCAGTGGGAGTGGATCTATTTTTCCGATGTGCGCGCAATGAGCAAGGTCTTGACTCCGCGGCGTCTGGAAATCTTGAAGGCGGTCCGCGACCATCGACCTGAGTCGATCCGCGCCGTGGCTCGCCTTGTTGATCGCGACGTCAAGAATGTTGCCGACGATCTGGCGTTGCTTGCTTCCCTGGGATTGGTCGAAATGGAGGTGAAAGATCGCTCGGCCGGCCGGAAAGCGCCACGCGTGGACTATGAGACCCTTGCGCTAGAGGTGCATTTGTAAGTCCGCGTGAAAGTCGAGAGGCGTTCCGCCTGGCTATAGCTACCGCAACCACATCACCAGCCGTGCTGGTCCTTCCGGCTCAGTGCATGACCTTGGGCATATCGGTGGCTGCCTGGATGGCTCCGAACGCTTGTTCGTAGCGGTTGATGTTCTCCTCAATGGCCTTGAGGATGCGCTTCATGTGCTCCGGGGTGGTAATGACCCGCGAACGCAGGTTGGCAATCGCCTGGCCCTGCGGCGCGCGCTGCGGCTGCACGAAGAGGAAGTCGAGAATGAACTCCTCCTTGCGATGGCTGATCATCATGAGGTTTGAGTACACCCCCGTGGCGCTCTGCGCATCCACCTGGATCGAAATCTGGTGCGCGGCCTCCTTGGGTTCGTCCGCCATATGTCGTCTTCCTTCCCGTCTACACTGCCGCCAGCGGAGCGGTTCGTCCAGCCAGCGCGCGCTGGCCTCAGTTCATAGTCGATAGTCGACGGCGCAAGGAAAGCAGGGCAAGACCTCCCGTTGTCAGCTGTCGACTATAAACTATCGACTCTTGACTGCCTTATCTCAGCTACTCGCGGCTGCGGGCACAGAACGCAGCACGCGGAGCGGCGCGCGCGGTGGGGCGATGCGGCAATCGCCGTCAAGGCAGCCGCCTTCTTGCACCACCAGGCTATGCGTCTCGACTGTTCCGATCACCCGCCCGCTGGTACCGATTTCAACCCGTTCGGCGCCCCGAACCTCGCCGCGAACCTGGCCCAGCACGACCAACTTCAGCGCGCGCACGATGCCTTCGACAATGGCATCTTCGCCGACTACCAACATCTCACTGGCGCGCACCTCGCCCCGCAGCATGCCGTCGATGCGTGTGGGCACGGTAAAGCTGAGCCGGCCACTCACCACCGTGTCGTGCCCAAGCGACGACCGCAGGATCGGCGCCGGAACGACCAGGTTGCTTTCCGCCACCACCGGATTTGTGCGCTCATGTTCTGCGCCGCGCCGATTCGAATCCAGGCCACCTCTCCGTTTCCAGAACACCGCCCCTTCCTCCTTCCTCCCCTCACGTCGGGAATACGTGACACGCGACCGCGTGACTGTTGCGACCTTTTAGCAGTTTCGGCTCCGTAACACGACAGCGCTCTTCGACATACGGGCAGCGCGGATGAAACGGGCAGCCCGCAGGTGGATGGATAGGACTCGGGACGTCTCCGGGCAAGAGCACGCGGCTGCGGTGCAGCTGCGGATCCGGAACCGGGATGGCGGACAGTAAGGCACGCGTGTATGGATGTCGCGGGTTGCGATAGATCTCCCCACTCTCCGCCAGCTCAACGATTTTCCCGAGGTACATGATCGCCACGCGATGGCTTATATGTTCCACAACCCGCAGGTCATGTGCAATGAAAACGTAGGCCAAACCCATTTCCTCTTGCAAGTCCTGGAGCAGGTTCACGATCTGCGCCTGGATCGACACGTCGAGGGCGGAGACGGGTTCGTCGGCCACTATGAGCCGCGGCTGCACGGCCAGGGCGCGTGCGATGCCGATGCGTTGGCGCTGCCCGCCACTGAATTCGTGGGGGTAGCGGTCGTAGGCGTCGGGGCGGAGGCCGACGCGCTCGAGCAACCCCATCACGCGCCGCCTTTTTTCGGCGCCGCTCGCCAGCTGGTGAATCTCGATCCCCTCGCCGACGATCCTTCCTACCCGCATGCGTGGGTTCAGCGAGCCGTACGGATCCTGAAAGATGATCTGCATCTCGCGCCGCTTCTGGCGCAGGGTCTTGGGAGGCAGGGCGCGAAGATCCTCGCCCTCAAACAGCACCTCGCCCTCGGTCGGCTCCAACAGACGCAGAATCAATCGCCCAAACGTCGATTTGCCGCAGCCCGATTCGCCCACGACACCGAGCGTCTCACCCGGATACACCTGCACATCCACGCCGTCCACCGCGCGCACGAACTGGCGCGGGCCAAAGAGGCCGCCGCGGACCGGGAAGTATTTCTTCAGGTTGCGGGTTTCTACGAGAGGCGTCATGACCACCCCGGCTCCGAGGCCCGGATGCATGCGACCCGATGCCCAGGCTGCAACTCTTCCAGCAGCGGATCAACGGCGGCGCAGCGTGGAATCGCCTTTGCGCAGCGGTCGCGGAAATGGCACCCGGAGGGCAGACACGATAGGTCGGGCACGACGCCCGGAATGGCTTCGAGACGCCGCCCCTTCTCGGCGCCAACCTTCGGGATCGACCGCAGCAGGCCACGCGTGTACGGATGCAACGGGCGGCTAAAGATGGCCCGCACCGGCGCCCGTTCGACTATGCGTCCGGCATACATAATCGCCACCTCGTCGGCACGCTCCGCGACGATCCCGAGATCGTGCGTCACCAAAATGAGCGCCATGCCGAGCCGCTGTTGCAGGCCAGCCAGCAGATCCAGGATCTGCGCTTGGATGGTGACGTCGAGCGCGGTGGTGGGCTCGTCGGCAATCAGCAGCCGCGGGTGACACGACAGGGCCATGGCGATCATCACGCGCTGGCGCATTCCACCGCTGAGCTGGTGCGGATACTCGTTCACCCGGCGCTCGGGCTCGGGGATCTCGACCAGCTTCAGCATTTCTATGGCTTGCGCGTGTGCCGCACGCCAGCTCAGCCCCTGATGCAGCCGTACCGCTTCGGCAATCTGATTGCCGGCGGTGAACACCGGATTGAGGGAGCTCATCGGTTCCTGGAAGATCATTGCTATGGCGTTGCCACGGATGTGGCGCATTTCAGCTTCACTCAGAGTGAGCAGGTTGCGGCCGTCGAAAGTGATTTCTCCGGTCACCCGGGAACCCGACGGCGTCAGGCGCAGGATGGATAACGCCGCCATAGTTTTTCCGCAGCCGGATTCGCCGACAAGACCGAGCGTGCGACCGGGGTCGACTGTGAAGGTGATCCCGTCGACCGCCCGCGCCTCGCCGTACGGCATCAGAAAGCTGGTGTGCAGGTCGCACACTTCGAGTAGTGCCACGCGGCTGTCTCTAGCAGCCAGACGGCCAAAGCGGAAGATCAGCAGCCCCGCTTGTCGCTGGACTGACATCACCTGGCCTGGCCCGTGGCCGGCCCTTCAAACCAGTAAGACGTCGAAGCGTGGGGGCCGTCTTTCAGCGGGCTCGGGGCGGCGTATAATTGAAGTGCAGAGGCAAATTGCGATGTCGAGACGGGTTACGCAGCTGTTCCCGGTGTTAGTGGTGGAGGATGATGCCGATACACGTGAGGCGATGAAATCGGCGCTGGAGGTGTATGGCTACACGGTAGTGACCGCAGCGGACGGGAGCGAGGCTCTCGAGCAGCTGCACAAAGGATTGAAACCCTGTCTTATTCTCCTCGATCTGATGATGCCCGGCATGGACGGATTCGAATTCGTAAACGAGAAGCGGCAGGACCCGCGTATTTCAGCCATACCGGTCGTCATCTACTCCGGGCACCACGACGCCGAATCCAATGCTGAGCGGCTCGGAGCGCAGGGCTACTTCCAGAAGCCGGTTGACGTGGAGAACCTCCTGAACTTGGTGGAGAAGTACCGCGCGCGTCCTGCGCCCACGCCGTGAAGCCGGCGCCAAAAGCCCCACCGCCGAGAGATCAGGAAACCGCGTGCCAGCGTAAGGGTGCGGTTGCGTCTGCAGCAGCTGCAGTGAGCGGTAGGCTGATGCGAAAGGTTGAGCCCCGGTTCAACTCACTCTCTACGTCGACAGTGCCGCCAAGCGCCGTGGTCAGTTCCTCCGCCAAAGCAAGGCCGAGCCCGAGGCCCTGGAAGCGCCGCGTGATCGATCCATCAAGCTGCCGGAAGGGCTGGAAGATAGGGGCTAGATCCGTCGTGGCGATGCCGATGCCGGAATCGCGCACGACGATCTCGACGTGCGTCCCGACGCGCTCGGCCCAGAGTTGAACAACGCCCTTCTCGGTGAATTTGGCCGCATTACTCAGCAATCCGTTGACAATGAGCCGTAATTTGCGGGCGTCAGTCTCCAGGAGCGGCACGTCGTCGGCGACCCGCCATTCGAAACCGATGGGGCGCCCGGCGAGCCGTTCCAGCATGGTGAAGTTGCATTCTTGGAACAGCTCGCGCACATCCACTGCGTGGCTATGCACCAGCGATTTCCCGGCCCGCAATTCGGCGAAGCACAGCATCTCCTCGATCACGTCAAGCAGCCGGTAAGCACTCGCGCGCAAGCGCTCGAGGCTTTCGCTGACGAAGGTGTCGGCTGTGGGCTTCAGCGCCTCGCTGACAATCTCGGCGTTGCCCAGGATGACGTGCAACGGGCTGCGTAGTTCATGGGATAAGGTGGCAAGGAACTCTTCCTTCATATGGAGGCCATCCTCTGCCGCGTTGACTTGCTCCGCGGTGTAGAGGGCATTGGCAGCGATGGCCGCCGCCAGATGGCAGAAAGCGCTCTCGTTGGGCCCCAGGGCTAGGTCATCATCAGTAGTCACCCGCAGGCTTCCGAAGCTGCGGCCGTTCGACCGGAGCGGGAACACATTGCACTGGCGGCCGGCCGTTGCAGCTTCAGCGCCGGGGCCGCAACGCAGACGTGGGAACGCCGCCTCGACGAGATGACCTATGTGCGTAATGATTTCCTCGGTCGCGACACGCTGCGGAACGAGACTGCCGAGACTAAATAGAAAACGGAGGCGCTCACTTTCGTGCTCTGCGCGTAGCCGGCAGAGGCGCTCCATTTTGGCCTCCTCAGTCATGAAGGCGTAGAAGACCGCGACGATGAAAAAAAACGGCAGCCGCAGCCACTCGCCTGCGCCGAGCGTGTGGGCTGTCGTCAGCCACAACCAGTAGCCGTAGAGGCAACTCACCAGGGCGGCGCTGGCGGCAATCTGCGCCAGGCTGGAAGTGGCCGTGGTAAGGAAAATGGTGAAAAAATAGATGATCAGGAAGTCTTGCGACAAGCACCCAACGGTGAGGTACAGCCCCACCAACACCACAGCCGTATCGCACAGGAGCAAGGCTGCGGAAAACCATTGCCGGTGAAACCAATGTCGAGGAGTGAAGGCGAGGCCTACATTGGTGAGAATGAGGGCCAGGATATAAATCACGCTCGTGGGAGCGGTGGGCGCCTGCCCGAAGAGGATTAGGTAGCTGGTGGAGATGACGACTACCGAGCGAAGTAGCAGGATCGTGCGCTTCTTGTCCAAACGCGACTGTGGGTAACCTGTATGCATTCGCGAGCCCCGCAAGTGCAGCAACCGAGGTGCCACGCGGGCTGATTGATAGTCAGCCACGAGCGGGCGCGAGCTTCACTGCACACGATGCAGCCCGGAGCGGATTGCGTCAAAAAGATACCGTAGGTCTCGTACAAAAACCGTAGGTCTCGTACAAAAATTGCACGTGGGCCCCCAGCCGCAACGCAGCGGACCAAAGCAGGGCTGGCCTTTGTTTACGATGAGAGGGGGGCCGGCCGACTTCACCGGATCGCTGCGCCGCCCCACCTCTTACCTATTTCTTTTGCTCCATCTCCTGGCCGCAGCACTTGAGCGTGCCGGTGCCGGCTTTGGTAACGATTACCTGCGAGCCACATTTGGAGCAGCTGTAAATCTTGCCGAGTTGGTTGGCCATGACGGTTGTCGGTCTCCCCTTCCTGTTCATGTTCCGCGGAACACAGGCTTGCGGTGATGTAGGAACGCGGTGATGCCCTGGCGGCGGTCGCGCGTCGTCTGCAGCAGCACATACAGATCTTCCTCGAGGCGGATACCCTGGTCGAGCGGCAGGTCGAGCCCGCTCAAGACGGCTTCCTTGGCGTAGCGTAAGGCAATCGGCCCCTTGCGCTTGAGCGTGTCGACCAGCAGGCGGACGGCTCGGCCGAGGCTGCGGTGCGGGACCACACGCGAGATCAGGCCGATCATTTCCGCTTCCGCCGCATCGATCCTGCGGCCGCTGAGCAACAACTCGAGGGCGCGTGTACGGCCGATCGTGCGTGGCAACCGTTGCGTGCCGCCGTGCGACGGCAACCGGCCCGCCTGCAGTTGCGGAAGCGCGAACCGCGCCCGATCCGAGGCCACGCGAAGATCGCAGGCAAGTGCGAGCTCCAGGCCTTCAGCGAGCGCATCGCCCTGGATCACGGCGATCACCGGCCGTGTCAGGCGCGCAATGGCTTCGACCCAGTCCACTTGCCGCTCCCAGTCGCCGCCCTTCTCGACACCCAGACAGAAATGTGCGCCGGAGGCCGCGAGCACCACCGCAACCACATGATCATCCTCCTCCAATTCAGCGGCACGCCGACACAGATCCTGCGCCAATGCCTGTGTGATGCGGTTCCCGGTGCGCGCCCGCTCCAGCGTCAGCCAGGCGATGCCATCGGCGATGCGCGTGCGCAAGCCGTAGGCCGCGGCGTTCCGTGTCACTCGCTGGCCTCGCTCAACTGCGTTCGTAGATCCTTCCTCAGGATCTTGCCCATAGGATTCTTCGGCAACTCATCGATGAAACGGATTACCTCAGGCTTCTTGAAGCTCGCCAACCGCTGCCGGCAAAACTCGGCAACCTCTTCCAATCAATGAACTCAACCGCCCTTCGAGCGCCAGACCGTCCGCCAGGCTCAATTCGATCCCATCGTGTACCGCGCGCTTGACGCGGGCCACCAGCGAGGAGCGCAGCGCGCACACGCGACGGGCGAGGTCAACGGCGGTTGCGTGCAGTGCCTTGCGGGGAACGACCCGTACCACGATGCCAAGCCGATAGGCTTCTGCCGCGCTCAACCACCGTCCGGTGAGGATGAAATCGAGCGCCCGACCGAGGCCGAGCGCGCGCGGGGTCGTCTGCGTCCCGGCGACGCCCGGGATCATGGCCAGGCCCGTTTCGGGATACGCGAAGCGTGTATCCTCTGCGGCGATGCAGAGATCGCACAGCAGCGCCATCTCAAATCCGCCGCCGACAGCATACCCGTGGACGGCGGCCACTGTCGCCTGCGGAAGTGAGCGCAACAGTCGCCACACGTCGCGCTGCCAGCGCACCTCGCGCGCCATCACCGGCGAAGGGGCGCGGCCGAACTCGCGCACGTCACCGCCCGTGCAGAAGGCCGGACCGTTGCCACGAAGTATCATGGCACCGACCTCGGGATCATCGCGGACGGCGCCGAGGGCCTCATATAGCGCGTCGCGCATCGCCACGTCGTAGGCGTTGAGCACGTGCGGCCGGTTCAACGTCACTATGGCTACCGGCCCGTCCTTGTCGTAGAGGACGGGCGCAGCATGCTGCGCCCCTACCGACTTCTGCACTTAGTCACTCGAGGGCAGCGGCTTCGCTTCCTTCACTTTCATATCCTGGTCGCAACACATCACCGAGCCGACCCCCGGCTTGTTGCACAGGACTTCCGTACCGCAGGTCTCGCACTGGTACCGTTTGCCCAGTTGGTTTGCCATCGCTCTCCTTCGGCTCCCTTCTTCATGTCCCTTACGCTAAGCCCTGCCCGTCCCCGCTCGCGCTCCGCGGACTTCCCTACTGCGACGACCGGACGTAAAACGGCAAGGGTGCAACCCGTGCCGGCGTGCTCCCCTGCGGCAGCGTAACCGACATTTCCCTGCCTGCATCCCAATACTCTCGCTGCAGGTACCCGAGCGCAATGATGGATGCGCGCGCCGGTGACCACGCCGCGCTGGTAATCCACCCGGCCTCCTTACCGTCGCAGACGAGCTTGGAATTCGGCGGCGGCACGATTTGACCCTCGCACACCAGTCCAACCAGCTTGCGATGTACTTGCCCGCGCGCCGCAATCCGCTCGACAACTTCCTGCCCCAGGTAACACCCCTTGTGATAGCTGATCGCCGCTTCCAGACCAGCCTCGCTGATCAGCATACTCTCGTCCATGTCATGGCCATACCACGGAATGCCGGCCTCGAGCCGCAACACATCGAGCGCCTCCATCCCGACCGGCTCGGCGCCGGCCGCCTGGCAGCGCTGCCACAAGCGCGCGGCCGTGGCCGGGTCGCCGAAGACCACGAAGCCGCTTTCACCCGCGTGGGTGACGGCCGCCAGCCGCACGCAATCTCCGTCCAGCCGCATTTCGCGATGCGCCAGCGGCAGCAAGTCTTCCACGCTCTCGCCGAAGACTCCCATCGCCAATGATGCAGCTTGCGGTCCTTCGAGGACCACCAGTGCAGTGCGCTCGTTCTCAACAAACTCGACATCGTCGGCGATGATGTGGCGCTCGAACATCTGGCGTACCGCGCTCGCTCGCGCTGCCGGCAGATCCAGCCACAGCTCTTCGGCCAGCACGTAGACGCGCAGATCTGACACCACTTTCCCCTGGATGTTCAGCAGCGCCGCGTAGGTCCCCTGTCCGCTCTGCAACTTCACCACGTCGTTGGTGATCATTCCTTGCAGGAAGGTAGTGCGATCGGACCCGGTGATGCGCAGCAGACCGCGGAAGCGGGCGTCCAGCAAGCCGCAGCGCTGCCGGATTGCAGACCACTCCCGTTGGAGATCGGAAAAGCGGGCGGGGAGCTCGACATCGGCGTACCGCCCGAACTCGGCCCCGAGGTCCCGTTCCAGTGCCTCCAGATCAGAATTCACGGAAAGGCTCACGAGCGTTTTTCAGTAACAGAAACAGTTGGGCGCACTGCTGTCCGGTTAATACGGGAACAAACTCAGCTGGTTGCTGACCTCGTGTGGCGTGCTCATAGCGTCGAATCGCTGGAAGAGGCTTGAAATGGGAATTTTCTCGAAGAGCGTGAGG
>JBEKBJ010000108.1:0-17811 GCA_050015455.1 Binatia bacterium | reverse complement strand
ATGGGCAAGCCTACTAGCTTGTCCTAACCTAATTGTCAAGGCCCTCAGGACCCACCTACCGGGTTTTTGAAACTTCTTTCCGCCCCTACGACTTTTCGGCCTAGCATCGGATCAGGGGGGCACCACGTGCTAGCCCTCTCCCTGACTTTGATATCGGGTGGGCTGAGGCGCTGGCATTTTCCTCGGCCCGATGCAAGATTCTCGGCGTGACTCGTCTGGTTGCGGTTGGTATCGACTCCGGATCGACCACCACGAAGCTGGTGGGCGTGTCCGCGGACGCTGCGCTTATCGGCTGGCGGCTGGAGAGCGCGCATCCGTGCGTCGAGGAACAGGTGGCGCGCATGCTTCGCGATCTGCGCTGCGAGCTGGGCGCCGCCGAGGAGATGCCGACGGTGGCGACTGGTTACGGACGCAAGCTGCTCACTGCCGTGACGAAGAGTGTCACCGAGATCAGCTGCCATGCACGCGGGGTCCATGCCTGCCTGAAGACGGCGGGCACGCTGGTGGACATCGGCGGGCAGGACAGCAAGGTGATCCGCATCGGCGCTGGCGGCAAGGCCGTCGACTTCAGCATGAACGACAAGTGCGCGGCCGGGACGGGACGCTTTCTCGAGAACACCGCCGCGCGTCTGGCGTTGCCGCTGGACGAGTTCGCCCGGCGCGCGCTTGCAGCCGTGGACGATGCGCCGATCAGCAGCACGTGCACGGTGTTCGCCGAGTCGGAGATCATCTCGCTCATTGCGCGTGGCGTTCCGCTCGACGCCATCGTGCGCGGGCTGCACCGCTCGATGGTCTCGCGCATTGTGACTATGATCTATCACGTTGGTCTGGTCGCGCCGCTCATGCTTTCCGGCGGCGTCGCGCGCAACCCTGCCGTGCGCGCGTTGCTGGCCGAGGCCACGGGCGAGGCAGTCATCGTGCCTGAGCAGCCGCAGCTGATGGGCGCCTACGGCGCCGCGCTGCTCGCCCTGGAGCTTACCCGCCGCCCCGGCGAGCACTGAGATCCCCCGCGCCCGAAGCCTGCTGGCGCGATGCGCCACCCCCACGTCAATTCTTGCGTTGACCCCCACCGCCGATACCGTATAAAGGGCGCAGATGATGAGACCGCCGATGGCAAGACATGGCCGGAGGGAGTTTGTCTCATTGCCAGCTGGACGCGCCGCCGCCCTGTGCATTTTCTTTTCCGCGACTTTGCCGCGCCCAGCGACAGCTGCTGCCGTGAGCCCCACGCCGACGCCGACGGCCACGGCGCTGCCGCTGCTGATCGCCATTGACAACATCGTGGCCGCCGGCTCGACGCAGTTATCTACCGACTTCAATTCCTTTGCCCCCGGGACGCTTGCGGAGAACCTGACTGTTTCTGGAATGACATTTACCCCTGATCCCCCAGGCACGTGGGAGATCGGTCAGTCCACAACAATCTTCCAGGTCCCGCTCCAGACCCCGTTCCAAACCCTGGTCGGGAACGTCCTGTATCAGCCATCTACACCGGGCACATTAGTCATCACCTTCGCCACACCGATCAACCGGCTTTCGTGCAATTTCGCGGAGGATCAGCCGCCAGGTGCTTCTAGCCTCACCGCGCAAGCCTATACCGATACCACCTTGGTCGGATCCGTGTCGCAGATCACAACAACCGGCAACCTCTTCGGCGAGGGTGCGATAAACCTTACCAGCGCGACTCCGTTCAACAAGGTTCGGTTCTCTGGCAACTATGCGGTTGGACCAACGCCGACGGCCACAGCGCACTCGCCATCCGACAATCGCAATCCGACGGGGGGCACCCTCAACACTGAACCGGGCACTGGCACGGCCCTGCCTCTCAGCAGTGGTGGTGGCAGCTGTTCCGTTGCCGATCAGGATTCACGATGGGCCGTCGCTTTCCTGATGGCGGTAGCTTTCCTGATGCGCCTCGCGCGGGGGCGGATCGAGCAGAGGGCCGGTCACTGACGAGATCCAAACCAGCGCGCATCGATCGCGTTTCTCGACACCACATTGTACCAGCCCTTCGCGGTATCGGTTAGTTCGCCCGCACGCCACTACCACGTTCCGCGGCCTGTGTGCCACCAACCCGACAGAAGCGGGCCAGCGCCGGCAAGCAGCCGCTGCCGAGTGCGCTCCCCCTTACAGCTTTGCACTGCGGCCCGTACCTGTAGCTACTCTGCATCAATTTCGGTGGTGGCGCTGGCGAACTTGAGGGGAGATCGGTAGAAAGACAAACCATGGGCCGGCGATCGGTTGCGGTGCGCGCACTGGCGGCGCTCCTGGGCGTGGTCGCCGGGGGCGTCGCCGGTTACATGCTGATTGCCGGCATGGGCTTCGTGGACGCCCTGTACATGACGGTGATCACCATCTCCACGGTCGGCTATTTCGAGGTGCAGCCGCTCGACACCGCCGGCCGATTCTTCACCATGGCCTTGATCGTCGGCGGCATCGGCGTCGTCATTTACGCCGCCAGCCTGGCGGCGCGGCAGCTCATTGAAGGCGAGATTCGGCGCGCCTTTGGGAGGCGAAAAGTGTTACGGCAAATTTCGCAGATGACGGACCACTTCCTGGTGTGCGGCTATGGACGCATGGGGCGGATCGTCTGCAAGGAGTTGGTGGCGAAACCCGTGCCCTTCGTGGTGATCGAGCGTCACCCCGAGGCCTTGCGCGACCTCGAGGACGCCCAGTTCGCCTTTGTCGAAGGCGACGCGACGGAGGACACTGTCTTGGAGGCTGCCGGCATCAAGCGCGCGCGGGGCCTGGTGGCGGCGCTTTCCAAGGATTCAGACAACGTCTACGTCGTACTGACGGCACGCGAGCTGAACAAGGGTCTCCTGATCGTGGCGCGCGCCGAGGACGACCGCAGCGAGCGCAAGCTGCTGCACGCCGGCGCCACCCGCGTCGTCTCGCCCTACGTGATCGGCGGCCATCGCATGGCCCATGCTCTGCTGCGGCCGGCCGTCCTGGACGTGATCGACCTGGCGACGCACTACAGCAGCTTGGAGCTCCAGATCGAGGAGGTGCCCGTGGCTGGCGGCGAGCTCGCGGCGGGAGAGACGCTCGAGACGTCGCGCATCCGCGAAGAGATGGGCATCATCGTCATCGCCATCAAGCGCGCCGACGGTGAGATGCTGTTCAACCCGCCCGCCGACGCGCGCATCGAGGTCGGCGACCGGCTCGTCCTCATGGGCCAACAAGCCAGCCTGCGCGTCCTCGAACGCCGCCTGCAAGCAGCGTGACACGGTACGCTCCGGTCGCTCTCGCAACCGACGCTGATCGACAAGGATGGCCGGCAGACGGTTTGGGAGCACCCAGTGGCGAGACATGCGCTAGCGCGGGAAGGCGATGCCCAGTTGGCCTGTGGTTGCCTTCACAATAGCGGGACACTCGCCGACCAGGTTGCTGGCGTCGTGTCGCTCCATGCGGTTCTGCCGGGGGGGTGGTGCGGCCACACGGCCCGGCGCGCGTTCCGCCGCCGGTACGGTGGCCCCGCTGCGCAGTGAACTGCTGGCGACCAGGCTCTCCGCCCGGCCACCGCCGATGAAATCAAAGCCTTCGAGGCGCTGGCGGAAGATGGTCTCCTCGACCCGACGCGGTGGTAGCGGCAACTGTCCCGGCGCAACCGTGGTCACCTCGCTGGCGCGCACCAGCACACCCGGACCGGTCGGATCGAGCAGGCTGTGCACATGGACCACCCCGCTCACCGCCATCACCTCGGTCAGCTCGGTGATCGGATCGTACGAAACGGAAAACTCGGTGCCGCGCACGCCGGCCACCGCCGTGGCCGTCGTTACCTCGTAGGCGCTTCCGGGCTCATGGTAATACTCGCCAACCACGGCATCCAATTTGCCACGGAGGAGGCCCATCAGCGAGCGTACTGCCCCACCGGAAGGGTTGTAAACCTGCTGATCGATAACGAGCTGCGAGTCGTCAGCGACGGTAAGCACGCTATCATCTTGGAACACGATCGAGAGTCGTCCTGGATTCCCAGTGCGCACCTGGTCACCCAGACTGACCGCGGTCCCGAGGTCGGCCGCCGACCAGGTGTCGCTGCGGCCGACATCGGCGGTGCCCTCCAGCGTGGCGACGATACCCACCTCCTGCGCCCATGCGACACGCATCATGAGGGCAAACACGAGTGACATTAGCGTACGGCAGCGGAACCGGAACATGATCAGAACCCCGCTTCCAGCGCCACGGAGCCGACGTGACGCTCGTAGTCGAATTGTTTGTTACCAACGTTGTTGGTGGAGTTGTTGATCGTCCCGAAGTACCCGCCTACCAGCGCGAGGTGTTCGGTGAGGTCTTTGCGACAGACGAGGACAATATCGTGCTGGTCATCGTGGCGGCCGTCGCTTGGTGGGGCATAGTTTTCGTAGCGGTAGGCGTACGTGAGCTCGACCGTGATGCCGGCGGGCAGAGCCCACCCGAGTCCCCCGCTCACCTCCTGGCCGTCATAAGCGAACTGCTTCGACGCCGCGCCGGAGTGAATCGGATCGTCCCGGTCGAAGCGGTAGCCGAGGAACACATAATCTTCGGGCGAGCCCAGGTAGAAGTACTGGCGCACGCCCGCAGAGTGGTTGAAGGCATCGCGGACCCAGAAATCGTGCTTGATGAAGTCGCGCCGCCGCATGCGGTACAACACCTCGGTCCGGCCACTGTCATTGAGCACGGTGATCCAGGGCAGCGCCGTCCCTTCTTGCAAAAAACTGTCGCTGCTCAGCAGATAATAATCGTAGCGTCCCAACACGCCGAACTGGAAAGGACCGACGGCTGTCACGAGCTGCACATTCGGTCCGTCGTCCTGGAGATCGAAGTCGGTCAGCCGAAAATGCAGGCTCTGGTAGAAGTCGTAGCCGACTGAGAGCTGCGTGCGGTCCTGCTGCCAGAGCGCGTAGGTGCCGCCGGCGGCGAGGGTGGCCCGCCCGTCCGACTGCCGCGATATCCCCGCGGCCTGCTTGATCACGTCGTTCGAGGGGGCCAGTACCACGTTACTGTCATACTGGAACCCGAGTGCTCCGTAGACATGATAGACGTGGCCTGCCGTGCCGCGGAGGCGCTGCAGAAACAGGCTGGCTTCGCGCTTCATCTCGGAGTCGGGACCGGCACGGACCACCTCAGCGAACAGACGCTCGGCCTCTCTCTGGTCGCCCTCGCGGTATGCGACCACGCCTTCGAAATATCGTGCTGCGATGCTCTGTTGAGGTTCCTTTTCGGCGCGTTGGAAATTTTCTCCCGCCGCGGCCAGCTTTCCCAGCCGCAGCTGCGCCAGCCCAAGGAACAGCGAGGCCTGCACGTCGGACTCGGGGGCGCGCTGCGCCTGTTGCAGCCAGGGGATGGCTTCGGCATAGGCGTCGGTTTGCACCAGCGCGGCGCCGAGCTCGAGTGCCGCCTGATCGAAATCGGGTTTGGCCGCGAGCGCCGCACGCAAGTCGGTGATGGCGCCTTCCAGATCGTGCAGCCGGCCACGTGTTACCGCGCGGTAGTAGCGGGCATACGCGTCCGTCGTGTCGGCTGCGACCGCCTGGTCGAACAATGCCAAAGCCTCGCTGTAGTGCCCGGCGTGGAACTCCACGAGGCCGCGGGCGGACAGGCGTGTGCTTTGTTCCGAGGCACCAGCGAGGCCGCAGGGCAGAAGCCACAAGACCAGGCCTACGAACACCGCGCAACGCATCATGGAGATCCTTCCGGGATGTAGGTTACCGTCGGCCTAGCCGTGGCGGTCGGCGTCGCCGCGCGGCGGCGGTTGAACGGCGCGGGGGTACTGGTTGCGGTTCGGACCGGTACGGCCGCCACTGCGGATAGCGTACGGGCGGTTCCCCTAGCCTGTTGTTCAGCCGCCGTGACGGGGTCGGTGCGGTCGCCTGCTGAGCGGCCAAGAGACTGGGGAGAGAAGGTCACGGCGGGTGCGATTGCCGCCTGGCTATCGCCGATGACCGTGAAGTCGTAGATGAAATCGAGTTCGGCCGGAGGAGACGCCAGGTCACGCCCAGTGATGTGCAGCGAAACTGGGCCGGGCGGAAAAGGGACCGGGGTGCTCACGGCGAAAAAGCCCGTAACCTGCAGGTAACCCTGTTCGCTGCAGGGGCTAGCGGTCTTGTCATCACAGGGGCTCAGCTTCACCGCAATTCGCTTCGACAGCGATCGGAACGATGCCTCGACCGTGATCGAGTCCCCGTCAATCTGGGTGGTTGCATCAGCGGCAGTGAACGCCACCAGCACGGGGGTGGCGGCGGAATCATTCGGCGGCGGCTGCAGGTCGAATACGAAAGGCAGGGACGCCATGCCGATGTCGATCGCCGGCGGCCGCGTTCCCGCGACGATAGTGACCGGCTGTGGTTGGCTCTGGAAGGCGGCGCTGGCCGGGCGTGTCGCATCGCAGGCCTGCCCTATGCCGGGAGGACTGGTCGCACACAGTGCGGTGAACCCCTCCGGAGCCGGCGCGAAGTCGGTGGCGAAGGCTGTCATGGTGAAAGTTGCAGGTCCGGGCGGCAGCTGGTCCAAAACCAGCAGCCGTAAGCCGGACACGGGGTCGATCGGCACTGTGGTGGGGTTGACCGCGAGGCAGCACTGGAGTCCGGCTTCGGAGTCGAACGTTACACGCACCGTTTGCGCGGCGCCAGGAAGCTGCACAGTGCTCTCGCCCCCGCCGGGCTGCGGCCACACCGGCTGAACATCGAGGCTACCGGGCCCACCCGAGCCGGACCCACCGCCACAGCCCCACAACGTCAAAACGCACGCCGCAACCATCGCAGCGGCTCGCCACAGCGGCACGCGCGCTAGCGGACATTTCCCCCGCTCCGATGCACCCAGACTCACCGCTTCTCCCAGAGCGATCACCCTCACAGTTTTGCAGATCATGTCGCACGTGTCCAATACAGCGTCAACGCGCGTACGTCATGGCGCCAGAGTCGGCCTGTGACCCTCCGGTGTCCATCCTGGGGGTGCACGGTGATCTTGCCGACGCATGCCGAGGCCTGGGCCAGCCCGGCCCGCACCAGGTCGGCTTCCGAAGTTACACATGCGTAGACCGGGACAGGGGTCCGGGGTTTCTAGCAACGGCAAATTGCGGTAATTGTTCAACCTTCGAGGTCCGATGCACAGCCTGATCGCCTGGCCCCGCATGTCGTCGCTCCGCCTTGGGCTGCTGCTGGGGACTCTGCTGTCCCTTCTCCAGTTTCATGGATGCAGCTACCTCGATCTGATTGAATTGCGCGCACTCGATTACCGTCTCCTGCAGCGCGGCGTGCGAGAAGCCAGCCCCGACATCGTGATCGTGGCGGTCGACGACGCGAGCGTGGAGCAATTCGGGCGCTGGCCATGGTCGCGTGGCCTGATGGCGCAACTGCTCGATCGGCTAGACACCGCGAATCCCTCCGTCATCGGCTTCGATATTGTCGAGTCGGAATCCAGTGCGGACCGCGACCTCGACCTCTTGCACCAGCGCCTCACTGGGATCGACGATCGCACATGGAAAACAATCCAACGTGCTCTCGACCAAGGAGCAGCCGACGACGAGAGACTTGCGGAGGTGCTACGCAGCTCGCGGCGGGTAATTCTGGGATATTTCTTCGATTTCGAACGCCAGGCCGATCGCCCTCCCGTGCGGTTACCGACGAGCTACAGCCTTGTGCAGGACAGCCGCAGCGGAGGTGGTGAGCAGCATCTCCCGCAGGCCCGCCTGGTTCAAGCAAACCTGCCGGCCCTCACCGCTGCGGCACGGGGCGTCGGGTACATCAATTTCTTTCCGGACGCAGATGGTTCCTATCGGCGTGCGCCGCTGGCGATCCGGTTCAACGACCAGATCGCGTTGCCCTTGGCGCTGGCTATGCTACGGGCGTACCGGCCGCAGGTGCCACTCGCGATCCACTTTGGACCGTACGGCGTCGAGTCCATCCGTTTCGGCGCGCAGCTGATCCCGGTCGCTCGAGACGGGCAGATGTTGATCAATTTTCGCGGCCCCGGAAAAACGTTCCGCCATGTATCGGCCGCCGAGGTGCTCACCGGCGGGGTACCGCCGGAAGCGTTCCGTGGCAAGATCATCCTGGTTGGCGTGACGGCGACGGCGCTCGCGGACGTCCGCGTCACCCCCTTCGGCGGGACCTTTCCAGGTGTGGAGATCCATGCGAATGTCCTCGACAACATCCTGCGCGGGGATTTCGTTTTTCAGCCGGGAGGCAGCGGAGCCTTCGAGCCGGCGTTGGTCTTTGTGTTGGCGGCGTCGCTCGGGTTTCTGCTACGCTACGGCCGCGGTGTCACCGGAGCGCTCGTGTCTGCTGCCGTGCTCGGCACGTATGCGGCGCTCAGCCAGTGGGCATTAGTCACGCACGGTTGGTTGCTGAACGTCGTGTATCCGCTCCTCGCGATCGGTCTCACGTACGGGGCGATCACGCTGCAGCAGTACGTCGTCGAAGAGCGCGAGAAGCGAGAAATCCGGCGTGCGTTTGGCCTCTACGTGAGCCCGTCGCTTGCACGTCTGGTCAGCGAGCGGCCGGAGACTCTGGCGCTGGGAGGGGAGACGCGGGACCTGACGGTGCTCTTTTGCGACATCCGCGACTTCACCAGCATCGCTGAGCGGCTCAGTGCGGAGACCCTGGTCGAACTGCTGAATCACTTTCTCGGCGAGATGACCGAGGTGATCTTTCGCCACGACGGCATGCTCGACAAGTACGTGGGCGACGCGATTATGGCGGTCTGGGGTGCGCCGCTGCCGCAGGCCGACCACGCTGGACGCGCCTGTCGCGCCGCCTTGAACCTGGTCACTCGCTTGCGCGGCCTCCAGGGTGCTTGGCAGCAGCGCGGCTGGCCGGAGCTACGGATCGGCATCGGCATCAATAGCGGGCCGATGGTCGTCGGCAACATGGGTTCGGTGCAGCGGCTCAGTTACACGGTTATTGGTGACAACGTCAATCTGGGCTCGCGGTTGGAAGGGCTCAACAAACTCTACGGCACCGAGATCATTGCGAGCGAGGGCACCGTGCGCGCGGCGGATGACACCCTGGTGACGCGCGAGCTCGACATGGTTCGCGTGAAAGGCAAAAGTCTTCCGGTTCGGATTTTCGAGGTCCTCGGACCGGCTGAGGAGCGCGCGCAGTGGGCGGGGCTGGTCGAGCGCTTTGCAGCCGGCCTGGGTGCATATCGGCAGCGGCAATGGGAAGAGGCAATCATCGCATTCCGTGCGGTGCTCGAAGTGCGTGCCGGAGATCGCCCGGCGGAGTTGTATCTTAAGCGCTGTCGCGAAATGCTGGCTACGGTCCCCGGGACCGATTGGGACGGGGTGACGGCCATCGACGTGAAATGAGCCTGCCGGGCATGTAGATCGTCGGGCCCCGTCATGGCGACGATCTGGTGGTGCAAGCCGCGCACGCGTTCGCGGCGAGCGCCGGCGCGCAAAGTTTTTTCAGCGCACAGAATACCGGATCAGCTTCTACCTCTGACTCTGCACGCCGTCGATCGAACCGGTCCTCCCGGTCGTGATGCTCGCTGCGTTCGCTTCATCGGTATCGATATGCATCGCGAGCCGGTAATCCGGGTGTACCCGGACCAGCACATCGCCGAATATCAATTCGCGCCCGCCTGCCGCGCGCACGCGAACCCGAAAACGGTCTGCCAACCCCCGCTGCAGTGCATCCTCGGGCGACATGTGGATGTGGCGCTGCGCACAGATGACTCCTTTGTTGGTCACAACCGTCCCGCATGATCCCTCGAGCGTGACGCCCGGGGTCTCCTCGATATCGCCCGATTCGCGTATCGGGGGATGTATGCCCAGTTTGAACTGTTCCGTCATCGCTACTTCCACCTGCGTCTCTTTGCGGACAGGACCGAGCACGCGCACCCTGTCAACACGCCCCTTGGGCCCGATCAGATTGACCTTTTCCGCGCATGCATACTGACCGGGCTGCGACAATTCACTTTCAGGCGTCAGCCGGTGACCGGCCCCGAACAGCGCTTCCACATGCTCCTGCGACAAGTGCACATGGTGCGCCGAAACTTCGATCGGAACCGGTGGAGATTTCTGGGTGGAGATGATCGCGGTGATGTGACGGCGGTTCTGGGCACGAAGAGCTTCGCGGGCGATCATCAGTTCTTCATTCGCCGGGACCACCAGCACCTTGACGGGTGAAGATGCGGCCGATATTTCGCTGACATCGGTAAACCCGTTTGCCCCGGCGTTTTTCTTTTCATCGATCACGATCCCCATGGATCCAAGCCCTTGACATGCCAGACTGCGCACACCGGCGCTTCCCTGCCCGATGCCACCGGTGAAAATCAGCACGTCCAGACCGCCCATCGCGGCAAAATAAGCGCCGATGTATTTGCGTACCTGGTAGCAGTACGTCTTGAACGCGAGCAGGGCGCGGTTGTGCCCTTTCTGCGCATTGTCCTCAATGATGCGCATGTCGTTTGACAGACCGGAAAGCCCCTTGAGCCCACTCTTTTTATTAATCAACAGATCCAAATCATCCAGGGTCATTCCCTCGGTACGCATGAGATACGCCAGCGCGGCCGGATCGACGCTTCCGCACCGCGTTCCCATGATCAACCCCTCCGCCGGCGTAAACCCCATCGAGGTATCCACCGACCTTCCATGGTCGATGGCGCACACCGACGCGCCGTTGCCGAGGTGACACGAAATGATTTCCATCGCATTGAACGGCCGCTTGAGAAACTGCGCGGCCTTGAGCCCCACATACGAATGCGACATCCCGTGAAACCCGTAACGGCGAATTTTTTCGCGCTCATACAGCTCATAGGGCAATCCGTAAAGATACGCATAGGCGGGCATGGTCTGATGAAAAGCGGTGTCGAACACCGCGACATGCGTCGCTCTTGTAAATATCCGCCGCGCCTCCTTGATACCAATCACATTCACCGGATTATGCAGCGGAGCTATCGACGACAGTTCCTCGATAACCTTCTGGACATCGTCGGTGATAATTTCCGCGCTGCTGAATTTGTCACCGCCATGCACGACACGGTGGCCCACGATAGTGATCTCGTCAGAGGATTTCAGGATGCCGGCCGATGCGCCGGTCAGTTCTGCCACCATCGACTTCAGCGCGTCGCCATGCGTTCCCTTCGGTAAATTGCATGTTACATCCCCCCGTGCGGTATGGAGCGTGTGCCTGGTCCCTTCCTCGCCGATTTTTTCGATGCTGCCGCGGGCGTTGCGGCTCTCATCGGCGGTATCGAACAGGTTGTACTTCAACGACGATGAGCCGCAGTTGACAACCAGTATCTTTTCGGGATACACGCCGTGAAGCTTGAATCCATACGGATCTTCGTCTTTGCGGAACGCCGACTCGCTTAATCGACTCCCCCGCTCATCGAGCGACAGCGCTTTGACCCGTTCGCTGATCGTTTTTGACAGATACCGGATTGCCGGCGGGTGCGTGACCAGGATCGAAGAGAACAGGTTTTGTGGAATAAGCAATACGGTGCACCGGGAAATGCCGATGATGTCGGCGATGGTCCGGTCGCCTGTCATCAGCGACATTTCGCCGAAAATATCTCCGGCTTTGAGGATGGCGATGCGCCGTTTCTCACCGCTGTCGTCGGTGTTTGACGCTTCCGCTTCGCCATCGAGCATCACCCCTAAAAACTGACCTTCCTGACCAAAGGCAATGATCGCCTCATTGGGCTCGAACGTTGTTGTCCGCGAGCCGTCAACCAGTTCCTGCAATTGCGCAGCAGGGAAAGCCTCAAATAAACGAACAGATTTCTTCAGAAAATCCACTATTGGCGCTTTTTCCATACCGGCCACCTCGTTGGTTGTTAGAACAGCCCGACATGCAGGGCCCGCCATCGCGCGCTGATATGCCATTATCTGGACACTGCTTCAAGTTTTCGGATCAACCGTTTCGCCGGATTTTCCGCGGTTACGATCCTCTGACGGTGTTGTAGGTCGGTTGCTGCTGCAAGTGCTTGTTGCGATCGGGCCTCATCCCACTTGTTACGCGTCTTGTCACCGCTCGGTTCACCCCTGCCGCTTCGGCAGAAACCGCTCCTCGATCCGCTCCGCACCGCTGAGGATTACCAGCGCCAACACGACGGCGAATACGGTGATCCACCACAGGCCGCAGGCCGCTGCCATGCCGATCGCAGCCGTCATCCAAATCGCTGCCGCCGAGGTGAGTCCATATACAAGCGGACTGCCTGCCTTGCGTCTGATCTGGTGGATGATCTCCCCCGCGCCCAGAAAACCTATCCCCGTGGCTACGCCTTGAAGTGCCCGCCCAAGCGCCGACCCATCGGACGGTACCACCAGCATCGCGATCAACGCGAACAACGCGGCACCGACACTCACCAGCATGTAGGTTCGCAGTCCCGCGGGCTTGCCCCTCATCTGGCGATTCCAACCGATTGCCGCACCAGCCAGCGCAGCAAGAATGAGGCGGGCTATAGCGTGCCACTCGGTGCGCGGCACGAAGAGGTCCGATGTCATCGTGGCCCATATACCACAATGCAGGGACAGCGGTCGATCACGATGGACTTCGATCACGATGGACTTCCAGGACGTGGACATCGCCGTCCGAGTGAAGTTCATCAGCGAGCTGACGGGCAAGAACTTCATCCTCGACGAGCGGGTGCACGGAAAGATGACGATCATCCTGGTGATTTTTGGGCCGGGCAAGCTTCCGAAGCGCTGAACATCCGTGAGCGCCTCGCGGCGGTGGAAGTCAGGCTTGCCGCTCGCGGCTGAGTGCTCCCGAACCACCTAACCAGCCACGTCGCGCGAGCCCTTGACGGTCATTCGGCCGCCTCGGCGACTTCCGTAAGTCCTGGCAGTTCAGGCCGGGTGGACTCGCCGTTGTGTGCGGGGGTGCCCGCGTCGTCGGCTGACACGCGTCGATGCAGGTACGGTCTCAAGGTGCAGGTCACCGTAGCGGCGCCGGCCCCGCCGTCCCGTATCCGGGTGGCTGCCGATCTGCGTTCCGTTGCCGGCAAGTCAGTGGGCCTCGGGTGTCGCGATCAGCGCCAGCACCCCCACCTCATCCGGTCCGAGCCGCTCCGCGACGGCGATCAGGTGCGCTACAGGGCTGCTGTCAGTCTTCGCAGCGCGGTCTGAAGGCACCACCGCTGTACGCGTCTGCCTCATTGCACCGCCTCGGTTGCCAGCGGCGTTTGCGGCTCGGTTGATGCCTCGGTACGTCCATCCTGCCGTTCGTTCGTCGCTCGGCACCCCGCTTCCGTCCGTTGTGCCGGTGGCCTCGCGGCCACGCGGTGGTTCGGCTACCGATGCTTCCGCAAGCGTGCGCCGTGACGCCCGTACCACCTTGGCAATCCAAAATGGTTTCTGCAAAGCTAGAGGGGCAATGGGTGCAGATGCTCCTGACAACTCCGGAGTCAGCAAGAGCTTCAGTGAGGCCCTTAACCGACGAATAGTTCAGGTTGATACTGTATGCGCGATCACTCCATGGATGACGGGAAAGTGAAAACACGAAAGGTGCTGCTGCGAAGGTGCGAGACCTACGATGCATCCGTGATACAGGAGATCGTCGAGGAGGGAATCGAGGAGCTGCGGGAGAGGCCGGGGGGGAAGATTTTGATCAAACCCAATGTGGTGTTCTCGACAGCTGTTGTCAACTCTGCGTACACTCATACGAGTGTCATCGAGGCCATCATCCATGCTCTAAGGAAGATGGACGCTCGTTCTGAGGTATGCATCGGAGAGTCCGGGGGAATGGGCATACCGACCAGGTTGTTCTTCCATCATGCCGGATACTCCAGGATGGCACGAAGGCTTCACGTGCCACTCAGGGATTTCAACGAGGAAAGACGGGTCAGGGTGCAATTGAGGCGGGCAAAATGGCACAAAACGATGCTCGTCGCACGGTCCCTCTATGAGGCGAATTACAAGATCTGGGTGCCAAAGCTCAAGTTTCACAACGCGTGTCAGATTACCAACGCGCTAAAGCTTAACGTAGGTATCTTGACCCACAAGGAGAGAATGCTCTACCACGATGACAGAGTCGATGAAAAGATTGTGGATCTTCTCGAGGTCGGCTATCCAAACCTCATTGTGAGTGATGCGATAGAGATCGGACACGGGTCTGAATTCGCTCCCTACCCATACCATCTTGGAGTCATTCTCATTGCGAACGATCCAATGGCTGTCGATATGGTGGCGGCGCGCATCCTGAATTACCGACCCGGGGATGTAGTGCATCTCGTCGAGGCGAGCACTCGGGGCTATGGAACCCTCGACTGGGATGACATAGTGATCAAGGGCGATGTGAGCATCGATGAACTGTCCAAGAGAGTACTCAAGATTGAGACCCCGTATTCTGTGACTTGGGATGTACAGAAGGTTAGGACGCCTGTCAAATTCTATCCGGGGGTAAATCCAGACTCTGGGAGAAGGTGCGTCCACGGGTGTCTGAATGCCTTGGCGGGGGCACTCGCCACCTCGGAGCGATACTATCCTGGCCTCGTTGCCGGGCTCAAGGCGATGGGAATTGTGGTCGGGTACTACAAGGGTGACGTAGTTCATCCAGGGGAGAAGGTCGCACTCATAGGGTCGTGTGCAGCGGTGGAAGGAAAGCTTGTGGCCGGCAGGATTGTTCGCGTCAAGGGATGCCCGGCGAAAGGCATGGATCAGGCCGCGTTTTTGTTCCCCAGGCTGGGGATAAAGACGCCTGCATGGAGCTTTAGGAATGTCTTCGAAATGCTGTACTTTGGCATACTAAAAGCGGTTATGCTCATGATCAAGCCTTTCCGCAGGCGGATAGGTGAGCCAGGAGTGCCGAGCCTGAGAAGGGCAGGGGTGTGGTCTGGGGCAGGGCATTATGAAACCGATGTCCACTGACGTTAAGGGGCTGTATGACGTAATCGTTGTCGGGTCCGGGCCCTCGGGATCAGTTATCGCCAATGAACTGACACGAGCCGGTGTTAAGTGCCTCATGTTGGAGGCGGGGAAATACTATCCACGGGACACATTAACTCGTCCGGAGATAGATTACTACTCACAGATATACTGGTCGGGCGGAATGGAGCTGGATACCTCGTGCAAGAACGGAATTATGCGTGGCAAGGCCGTGGGAGGAGGTACGCTCGCCTATCAGGCAATCATGTGCCGGTTCGACGAGTATGTTTTTAGTTATTGGCGGGAGAAGTCTGGTATCCCGTATTTCACGGTCGAGGAGATGGAGCCATGGTACAAGAAGGCCGACCAACTCCTTCCCACAGCGCTAGTTGACGAGAGATATCGAAACGAGTGCTGCAGGATCTTTGTCGAGGGGCTGGCGAAGCTCGGTTACACGGCAAGAGCGGAGCTGCGTGCCATGGATGACTGTCACTGGGACAAAGGCAACGACTGCATCTGCTGCCTTGGCGGTTGCCGAATTGACGGCAAGGGCAGCATGCCCCATACCGTCTTGAAGCGGGCTCTCACGCAGGGGCTCCATCTGATTCCGGAGTTCGAGGTGAAGCAGGTGGGGGTGAAACCCGATGGCGTCATTGTCAATGGGGAATACCGGCAAGATGAGCGGCTGAGCTTTTTCGGCCGAAAGCTCGTGCTGGCAGGGGCTCCACTTGGGAATACGAAGCTTTTGTTGGAATCGGGTTTCAAGGTCAAGTTACCGGCGCTGGGGGACAATTTCTATATACATACGCAATGGTTCAATTGTGGGATGTATGACCGCGAGATCAACGCGCACAAGGGGCCCTTCCAGGTGTACGGGACGCACGACCCCAAGCTCCGTCAAAAGGGTATCAAGTTTGAGAACACATTCCCTCCACCCGGAGGTCTGGCGTGGCTTTTTCCCGGAATGGGCCGCAAGCATCATGAGGTGATGCGCAAATTTCGCTATCTTTCGTGCGTGGAGAGTTCCATCCGCAGTTTCCATCCGGGGACTCTTCGCCTCGACAGACACGACAGTATGATCATCAATAGCGGGCTGACAGACGACGAAGGGCGGCGCACGAAAGAGGGGCAGCAGATTGCATACGACGTTCTTTACAGTTTCGGCGCCAAGTGGGTCGTAACGGCCCGTTTCAGTATCTGTCCACATCATTTCGGCGGACTAAGCATGGGAGTGGATGGGGGAAGAAGCTGCGTAGACCCGGAGTTCCATCTGCACGGCTTCCGAAATGTGTACAGTGCGGATAGCAGTGTGTTCCCTATGTCGACGGGCATGAATCCAGTACTCACCATCCTAGCGCTCTCGATCAAGGCGAGCCAGCAGATCTTGAAGGAGATGGCGTAATGGCTTCAGAATACTTTAGCGCTACACAGCTTCATGTCATCAACCGGATCGGGGACATTTTCTTGCCTGGCGATGGCCGGTTGCCGCGGTTTTCAGAATGCGGCTTTGTCGAGCACATTGACCGGATGATTGCCTACATTTCTCCGCATGATCGTGACATGTTAGGGAGGCTGCTGAAGATACTGCGCTTCGTGCCGACCTTCGTCATCCGTGTGCTGTTGAAACTGACGCAGCTCGATCGGTTTTTCCCAGGGTCAATTGGCCGACACCTTAGAAAGCTCGACATCGGCCTGCGTGGCATCGTTTTCAGCCTATATTATAGCTTTCTCGATGTCCCAGGTGGTTATGGCGAGCGCATTAAGGAGGCTATCCGCTGGGATGGAGACATTCGTTTCAAGCCCGAAAAAGCGGATGAATTGCCCTACTTGATCCAGGCGGCAAATCCCCTCGGCCGGGTGTAAAGGTCGCAACAGGAGGTTCTTTCAATGGCCTGGCCCATTGAGGTGCGTGAGCAGAGGGACCGCATGCTGCGCACATAGGGTGGATGACCATGGTCGCCTCTCCGTCGGTCTGCCAGGTTGCGTTCAGCACGATAGACCTGCAAACCACGTACGCGTGGTATCGGGAGCTTTTCGGTTTTTTGCCTTCAGGCCGGACAGGGATAGTTCGGGGTCCCCTGTTCTCCCGAATGCTGGGCTTGCCCAAGGTGGCCACCACAATCAGGTTTCTGGTCGACAAGCAGGAGTTTTTTCATTTCGAGATGTTCCGGTTCGAGCGGCCCGAGGCGAGACCTATGCGTACCGATTGGCGGCCGTGCGATGTCGGGTACTCGAGATTGGGTCTTCACGTGGATGACCTCGATGCAACGCTTGAGCGTCTGAAAAACGCAGGCGTGTCTACCCTGACAAATCCGATTGGAAGAGTCGCCTCGCGGCGCGTCTGCGTGCGCGACCCAGAGGGCGTCATGGTCGAACTGATGGAGGAGGACCCGCGGCTACCGTCTGCTCCCCAGCGGCCGCGGCCTGAGGTGGCGGTCGCAGCGCGGAGCGTTACGTTGTCAGTACCGGATCTCGACCGGTCGCGCCGATTCTTCGTAGATGCCCTGGGAATGCACGAAACCACGGGGGTTGTTTTACACGGGCCGGAGCACGAGGCGCTATGGGGCCTTCCAGGGGCGCGCTCCAGATCACTGCTTCTTTGGGCTGGGGACTTCCTTGTTGAGCTTGTGCAGTACACCGACCCGGTGGGCAAGCTGAGGCCTGAGGGATATCGTGTCTGCGACCAGGGTCTGACGCACATCGCTCTTGGGTTCCGGGACCTGGCTGACTTTGGCGCAGTGTACAGGCGCGCGATTGCAGCGGGCTATAGGTCCACCTGGAGGCCACTGCACATGCTGGCTGTTTCCGCTCTGTATCTCAACGACGACCAGGGCTTTACGGTGGAGATGATGATGGTCCGGCGCTGGTTCGATGGCTTCCTGGGGTTCCGTCCAAAGCGCTACTAGTCGGTCGTAACAGAAAATAATTGAAGAAATAAACAGGTTGACCGTCTCCCCCATAAAGGCAATGGGAGGAGACAGCATGGCGAAACTCGGTCGGCCGAAAAGTCCGCTCATACT
>JBEKBJ010000107.1:0-17935 GCA_050015455.1 Binatia bacterium | reverse complement strand
GGGTTGAACGGCGGCTTCCGCTCGCGCACACAATCAAGCACCGCGCGGCCGGTCTTCTCTTGGTGCGCAATCGCCAGGGTCATCGAGTCCGTACTGCCGCCAGACGGATCGACGAACGCAGCGTAAGGAGTGCCCGGCACCGGCGGCAGCTCGTGTCGGTCAGACACCACGCAAGCCTCGACCACTTCGCGAGCAACGAAGCTCTCGATGTCCCGGCGAAACTGCGCGCCGTACTCTGCCAACGCTCGCGCCTCATCGTCCCTGTACGCCTTGGCGATCAGGCGCCCGAGACGTGAATCCGGCGCGTGCGGATGCATGGTTGCAGTGTCCGCCTGCCACACCAAGGTCTCATCGTCGTCGTGCCCAAAGTGCTCGTGATGCGCCTCCCAAAGCGTGCCGCGCCGGGCATAGGGTGAGCTGAGCGCGATCAGAATAGAGTCGGGAATGGTGCCCATACACGGCCGCAGGGCGTTGAGGATCTCCACGTCAGGGTTGGCGCCGTCCTCATCGGTTGGCCAGAAGGCAATCTCATCGCAGACCGCGCTCACCATCGTGTAGTTGCGGACCGCGGCAACGCTGGCGGTTAACACCTCGATGGTCACGCGGTTCGTCAACTCGATGGCTTCCTTGGTCGGCTCTGAGGCGAGCATCTGGCGCAGCATCGGAACGGCGTTGATGAGTCCCGTCATGTAGCGCATCACCGTTCGTGCCTGCTTTCGGCCCGCCGCGATCACGGGCAACATGCCCACCTCACCCGGCGCAAGGTACTCGCGGTAATCTCGGAATGTGGCAAGGAACAAAGCGATCAAGGCTGCGATGCGACTTTTTCCGCCCCGGCGCCCGACCACCATCCAGGCCTCAGTTGCCGGCTCGGTCGGTGGCCTGCTCCGGCCGGTGCAGCGCTGGTAGATCGCCAGTGCGTCACCGTCCATCGGCAGCCCGAACAGCGCTGCAAGGAACGCTTCCCAGGCCCGCCAGCTGTCCCGGTCCTTGAACCACGGCCCGAACAGCGCCGGGTCGTGCATAGCTTCGAGAATTGTCATCGGGTGAGCACCGCGTTCCTGTTCACCACATGTCACCGTAGATTCTTGACATCGGGAGGCCGTCGGGGCAGAGGATCGGGTCGAACCGGCAAAAGGGACCGCCGCTATGCCAGTTGAAAGCCTGGCTTCGTACCAACACTGCCTTGAGCACCTCCAGCGACACTGGTCGACCTTTCTTGCCAAGCGAGAGGCAAGGCTCGCAGAGGCGCAACGCTACGGGAGCGCTGCCGAAAAGGTTGCGGAGAATATCCTCGAAGACCTGTTCACGGTCGCGCTCGACTGGTCTCTCAGCGATATCAATCACCAGATCGGGTACGCGGATCTCGTGCTCACGCGGATGGGTATCAAGCACCTTGTCGTTGAGGTGAAGCGTCCCGGCGCACTTGCGTGGAACCGGCTTGCCGTCGAGAAGGCGCTTGCTCAAGCGCAGCGCTATGCCGACGAGCAGCGAGTCCGAACGGTGGCAGTCAGTGACGGCTGCATGCTCTACGTGGCCGATATCGAACACGGCGGATTGCAGGACCGCGTGTTCGTCAATCTGGCGGCAGCGGAGCCACACGGCAGCTTGTGGTGGTTGAGTGTGCAGGGCATCTACCGCCCGCGTACAGAGACTGGCGATGCCGCGCTTCGCCTTCTTCCGGAGATGCCAGCGCCCACCACACCGGCTGCGGATTCCGAACCCGAAGGGCTTTTGCACCCGAAATACAAGTTGCCGGCACGCTGTTTCGGGTACGTCGGAAACGCCGCTGACATCAGGACGTGGAAGCTCCCCTACTGCAACGCTGATGGAACGACCGATCTCAAAAGGCTCCCGAAGGCGATTCAGGCAATCCTGACGAACTACCGCGGTGTCCAGGTTGCGGGCATCCCCGAGGCAGCGATACCGGACGTGTTGGTACGGTTGGGAGGCGCGGCCGCGCAGCTTGGCAGGATGCCGCACCAGTCCGGGCATACCGCCGAAGTGTATCAACAGCTGGCAGGTGCCTTGGAGCAGCTCGGCAGACTGACCGAAGTCATCAGCGCAGAATAAGGGGGTGGGGAGGCCCTCCAAGGCGAAGTTACGGTGATCGCTCCCGACCGCATCCGGTCCGAGCCATGCCGCTGCCGCCAGCAGGTGCGCGAGCCGGCTTCTCTCAGTGCCGTCTGTAGGCGTGTGGGCTCTCACGTTCCTGCTGCGCCTTCCTGCGACGAATCCGCCCCGGTTGATGCCGTGGCCTGTCCCGCGGTCGGCGCGTCGCTCTGCGGCCGGTGCTGTGCGTCGCCACCGCCGTTGCCGCCACGGGTTGCGAGGTACTCACCCAACGACGGCATGGCCTTCGCCCGCCGCTTGAGCCCAAGATCCCCGAGCAAGCCCCGGAGCGTCGACACGAGCGCTTGCCGGTCCCGCACCGCCGGCAGAACGGACCGGTTGCGCTTGTGGATCAGCGTCGGTTGGGTAAGTAGCCAGGCGTCGACGCTGTCGAGGATCAGCTTCGTCTTGACGGCCTCTTCGACCAGCGCCAGCTCTTGCGTCGAGACGGCCTCGATGCCGCCGAGATCCGCGAGCAGTTCGGAGCGCCACGCGGCCAGCGCTTTGCCCGTTGCGGTGCGGCGGTCGATGGCGCGGGAACCCAGCTCTTTCACGGCGCGTTTCAGCGTGGATGCACCGTGCTTTCGGGCGTTGGCATTGCCGGTCAGGCGCTGGGCTCGCCCCGTGCGTCCGTCCGGCGGAATGCCTCTTTCGATCGCATCCGATGGCTGCGTGAACGGCACCCGAAGCTCCTCGAATGGGCGGGTTTTGGTGGTGGATTCACACCGCAATTCACACCACAGGGGGCCTAAGTAGCGGGAATGTTGGGGGTGTACACACGCTTAGCAGGCGTGCGCCTTCGACCGCTCGGCCACCTCTCCAAGCGCAACCGGTCTGATTTCCCTACATTCGCCGTCGTCTGATTGCAACCGGCTGCATCCAAATTCACACCACTTTTCACACCACCAATTTGCGCCACTGCTTGCGCCTCAGGGTAGAGCGCCCAACTCTGTCTCGGGTGTGAAACATGGTGCGCGTGTTCCTTCGCCCCGGGGTTATCGATATCTCCTGCGCCGCAGAGCCGTGGAATGGAAACGTGTCAACACAGCAACCGATGCACCTTGACGTGCAGGCCGCCGATCGGTGTAATCTGCGGTATGCCTCTCCTTCGTTGCCTGGCGGCAGCAGCTCTCCTGTGCGTCATGCTCGCCACAGCGGCGCCGGTGCAAAGCGCATCGAAGTGCGGCCTCGAGATCCGCCAACGGATCGAGACCACAGGCGAAGCGGAGGTGTTCGTGACACTGGCTGCGCCCCCGGTCGCGGTGGCGGGGCGGGACCTGGCCGCACGCCGTCGCGCCGTCGCGGAAGCCGGCGATGCGGTGCTGGCTGCGCTGTCGCCGCAACATGTCAGTGTGCACCGGCGATTCACGTACGTCAGCGCTTTCACTGCAACGGTCACGGCCCAAGGGTTGGAGCAGTTGCTAGCGAACCCGGCGGTGGTGGGTGTCGATCCGCCACGCTACGGCTCCGCCGCCCTTGCGCAGAGTGTGCCGCAGATCCGCGCCGACGCCGTCCATCGGCGTGACGACCGAGGAGGGGGCGTGACGGTAGCGGTGCTGGATACCGGCGTCGATCCCACGCATCCCGACCTCGCCGGCAGCATCATCGATCAACAGTGTTTTTGCAGCGACCACTGCTGCCCCGACGGCACCACGGAGCAGTCCGGCCCCGGGAGTGCAATCACCGCTCACGTCCACGGTATTCACGTCACCGGCATCATCGTGTCCAAAGGCATCGTGGCCCCGATGGGAGTGGCGCCGGACGCAAAGGTGGTGGCGGTCAAGGTGCTCGACGACTCCGCCCGTGGGCTGCTGTCGGACTGGATTGCCGGCCTCGATTGGATCGCCGCCAACCTGCCGGAGGTGCAGGCCATCAACATGAGTCTAGAGAGCGATGCGCAATATGCCTCCTACTGTGACGACGCCGACGCCTATACCAGGGCATTCGCGCAGGTGCTGGAGGTGCTGCGCGCCCGCGGCACGCTAACCTTCGTGGCCTCCGGGAACTTCGGACTGCACGATGGCATGGCTGCTCCCGCCTGCGTTAGTTCGGCAGTCTCTGTGGGAGCTGTCACGAAGCATGACGCTATAGCACCATACAGCGACGCGGACGCGGCTTTGGATCTGCTTGCTCCGGGCGGGACGCTGTCGGTGGCTGGCGCGCCGTACCCCGAAGCCATCAAATCCACCGGCCTCGGAGGTTCGACGGCGTTGCTCTACGGCACCTCGATGGCCACCCCGCACGCCACCGGCACGGCGGCACTGCTGCTTTCCCTGGATCCGACGCTCAGCGCGGATGCGTTGGAGGGGTTCTTGAAGAGCACCGGGGTCCCGACGCTAGACCAGCGCAACGGCCTGACTTTCCCGCGCATCAATGCGCTGGCGGCGATGAACGCCGTGGTTAACGCGACACGCCTGTTGAGCGGCGGCGGCGCGCGCGTGAGTGACTGTCTGGTAGAGTGGAACGTGGATCCGCCGGAGATCGCAACGGCATTGCCGCACGTGGCGCTGGTGTGCCGCGACGGCGATACCTGTGATCATGATGAAACCCCGGGACAATGCACCTTTGCGTTGTCAGCGTGCTTCAACGTTCCTGACCGGCGTTTGCCCGAGTGCGGCTCCGGTTCGTCGATCGTGGACTATGGCGTGCTCTCACCGGCACCGGGCGGCAGCGCCGCGGATGCCTCTAATGCCGCTGCCATCCGCGCCGCCATGCCGCCGCTGCCGATGTCAGATCTGCACGCCTGTACCTCGTCGATTAACGTTGTGGTCCCCGTGGGAACACGGCCGGGTGTGAAGTGGGTTCGTTTTTTCGCTCGTGCTGCGGATGGCCGCGTCGATTACGATCGGCTGCGGCTGACCTGTCTGCCTGCGAGTTTCTGATTCTGTATTCCGCCGCGCTGAACGTTGCAGAACGGAGTGATTGGATCGGGTGTATGGTTGTCGAGAACGCCGATTCTACCGGACGACTGATCTTGGTGCGCCATGGCGAGAGCGAGGGGAACCGCGAGCGCACGTTCACGCAAGATCAGCGAGTGCCGCTGACGGCGCGTGGCCGCGAGCAGGCCCGCGCCGCCGCCCTGCAGATCGCGAAACGATATAAACCGATACGCATCATGGTCAGCCCGTACCTGCGTGCGTGGCAGACGGCGGAGGTCATCGCCGAAGTCCTGGGGCTCGCAGTGCAGGCCGTCCCCGACCTGCACGAGCAAAGCTTTGGGATATTCGCCGGGCAGCCGTACGATGCCCCGCTGAGCGATCCGGCATACCACGAGGGGCCGCGCTGGCATTGGCGGCCGCAGGGTGGTGAATCACTGAGCGACGTCTACGAGCGTGTGGTGCCGATATTCGAGCGTATCACGGGGGAGAGCGGCGGCCAGGACGTTGTAATCGTGAGCCACGGAGGGGTGATGCTCGCCCTCTGCGCGTACGTCACCGGCTCCTGGGATGGCGTCACCCTGACGCCCAACGCCGGCATCGTGGTGGTGGAACATCGAGGCGGGAGATATTCGCCACCGCTGACGCTTGCAGGTGAGGTGGCGTCGTGAGCCATGCCCTTGGAGGCTTCTCAACGGGCGGCGGCCGAGACGCGGTCTGCCTGCTGGCTTACTTCCGGTTCGAGCGCAACCGGTCCCCACGCCACCGGCGACCGGCGCACCGGCTCACATTCCTCACAACATCTCGACGTTCATCGGCTCGCGGCGAGTGAAGGTGTAGAGCTGCGCCGGCCGGTGGCGCCCACGGCGCTGGCGGCGGAGCGGACGCAGCAGACCGAGCGCGAGGATCCTCCTGCGGAAATTGCGGCGGTCGAGCGGCCGCCCGATGATGATCTCGTAGATCTCCTGCAACTCGCCGAGGGTTAGCTCACGCGGCAGCAGACTGTACACAATGTTGGTGTAGGCGAGCTTCGACCGCAAACGCTCCAGCGCACTTTGCGCGAGCAGATTGTGGTCGTACGCCAGCGACGGCAGGTCGCGCATCGGACCCCACTGCATGCGCCGGTATTTCGGATTGTCCGCCTGACCCTCACCCTTGCCGGCGACCAAAGCGAAGTAGGCCACCGACACGACGTGCGCCTGCGGATCACGCTTGGGATCGCCGAAGGTGCGCAGCTGCTCGAGGTATACGTCGCCGATCCCCGTCTGTGATAACAACTCACGCTTGGCCGTGACGTCCGGCGCCTCACCCACGGGGACCAGGCCGCCGGGAAACGCCCAGCGACCGGCGAAGGGGCCCGACTTGACCTCAACCAGCAGCGCCTGGAGTTCGCCGTCCGCGATGGTGAAGATGACGACGTCGACAGCAACCAGTGGAGAGCGCCTCATCGGCAGATTGAGTCATTGCGAGATTGGGCCATTGAGCCCTTGGGTCATTTGAGGCCGAGGAGGCAAACTCATCCAATGAAGCAATGAGGCAATCCCGTCAGTTACTCAGTTCGAGCATGCGGCGAACCGAGCGCTCGGCGCCGGCCCGCACCGCTTCATCGAGGACGATCTCGTGCTGCATGCGTTCGAGCGCATGCAGGGTGTCCTCGATGGTGATCATCTTCATGAACTGGCAGAGCTTGCACGCCTTGTAAAACTTCTTCTCCGGAAGCTCGATGAGCAGGCGATCCGACAGGCCGCATTCGGTGACCACGAGGAACTCCTGCGCGTCGCTCGCCTTGGCGTAGCGTAGCATGCCGCTGGTGCTGAGCACGGCATCGGCCAGCGCGATGACGTCGGCCCGGCACTCCGGATGGACGAGGACGCGCACGTTCGGCAAGGCTTCCTTGACGGCGCGGATGCTCTCGGGCGTGATCTGGTGGTGCACGTAACAGTTGCCGTTCCAGGAGATTACGGTCTTGGTCGACTGGCTCTGGACGTAGTCGCCGAGATGCTCATCGGGCACGAATAGGATGTGCTGTGTCGGCAACGCGTTGACGATCTTCACGGCATTGGCGGAAGTGCAACAGACGTCGACCACGGCCTTCACCTCCGCTGTGGTGTTCACGTAGGCCACCGCCTGCAGGTCCGGATAGACCTGGCGCAGCTGGTCACGGCGCTGCACCAGCTCGTCGGCGGTGACGCTGTCGGCAAGCGAGCAGCCGGCACGCAAGTCCGGCAGCAGGACAGTCTTCTCCGGGTTCAAGATCTTGGCCGTCTCGGCCATGAAGTGAACGCCGCAAAACACGATCACGTCGGCGTCCGTCGTGGTCGCCTGGCGTGCCAGCTCAAGTGAGTCTCCCATGAAGTCGGCCACCTCGAAAATCTCTGGGCGCTGATAGTTGTGGGCCAACACCACCGCGTGGCGTTCGGCCTTGAGCGCGTGAATGCGATGGATGGTGTCCGCCAGCTGCGCGCACGTCTCGCTATCGTAAACGCGCGGTTGGTTGAGGCAGGCAAATTCCGCTTCCAGCTGAGCAGGCGTCTTCTCCGTAACTACTTGCATCGAACCTCCACTTTGCGTAATTCATACACATACTCGGGGGAGCATGCAAGTGCCGGCGGCGTATTCGTGCTGGGCGGAGCGGCCGAGTGGGCCGAGCTGTGGCAAACCTCGTCTACGTGGGAGATACACTGACGAAGAGCGCTCGCGACTTGCGCGCCTGAGCCCCGTCCCGTATGTGTTGACTGGCGATGGCAGTCACTCTAACTGAAGTAGAAAAAGCCGAGGGCAAGCTCGGCGTGCTGCTGGTGGGGCTCGGCGCGGTCAGCAGCACCTTCATTGCCGGGGTCGAGCTGCTGAAGAAGGGGGTGGGCAAACCAATTGGCTCACTCACGCAGCTCGGGACCATCCGGCTCGGCAAACGCACCGACAAACGCACGCCGCGCATTCGCGATTTCGTGCCGTTGGCGGGGCTGGAAGATCTGGTGTTCGGCGCCTGGGACATTTTTCCGGACAACGCCTACGAGGCAGCGCTGCGGGCGGGGGTGATCGAGCCCGCGCGCGCCGACCTGGTGCGGTCGGAAATTGAGGCGGTAGTGCCGTGGCCCGGCGTGTTCGATCGCGAATACGTCAAGCGGCTCGACGGTACGCACGTGAAGCGCGGCGCCAGCAAGCTCGACCTCGCCAACCAGGTGATGGAGGACATTCGCGCCTTCCATGCCGCCTGCGGCGCGGCACGTCTGGTAATGATCTGGTGCGCCAGCACCGAGAGCTTCCTGCGGCCGGGGCCGGTGCACAGCTCGCTGGCGCGGTTCGAGGAGGGCTTGCGCCAGGACGACCCGGCAATCGCTCCGAGCATGGTCTACGCGTACGCCGCGTTGTCGCTTGGCATCCCCTTCGCGAACGGCGCGCCGAATCTCACTGTCGATATTCCCGCCATGACCGAACTCGCCGAGCGCAACCGCGTCCCCGTTTGCGGCAAAGATTTCAAGACCGGCCAGACGTTGATGAAGACGATCATCGCGCCCGGCCTGAAGGCCCGCATGCTCGGGCTGACGGGGTGGTTTTCCACCAACATCCTCGGCAACCGTGACGGGGAGGTGCTGGACGAGCCGTCCTCCTTCAAGACAAAGGAGGAGAGCAAGCTTTCCGTTCTCGATGTGATTCTACAGGAGAAACTTTACCCCGATCTGTACAAAGAGTACATTCATCAGGTTAACATCCATTATTACCCGCCGCGCGGCGATAACAAGGAAGGCTGGGACAACATCGACATCTTCGGTTGGCTCGGCTACCCAATGCAGATCAAGATCAACTTCCTGTGCCGCGATTCGATCCTGGCGGCACCGCTCGTGCTCGATCTGGCGCTCTTCCTCGACCTGGCGCAACGGGCCGGTATGAGAGGCGTTCAGGAATGGCTGTCGTTCTACTTCAAGAGCCCACAAACCGCGCCTGGCCTGTACCCCGAGCACGACTTGTTTATCCAGCTCATGAAGCTCAAAAATACGCTCCGTTTCCTGCGCGGTGAGGAGCTGATCACCCACCTGGGACTGGAATACTACGATTAGGGGCGCGGCGCCTGCGACCGGCAGGAGCCGCTGGCGCCCGCGGCTCACGTCGCTCGCCGCTGCAAACCCCAAAAAAGGCAAAAAAGGTTGGTTCTTGGACGGAATTCCCTTGACACCGACCACCTGCTCGTAGCAGTTATAACACGTTAACTGGCTCGGCAGTGGAGCGTCGAGCACGAGGGGAGGGAAGGGCGATGACGAAGTCGCAACTGGTTCAGAGGTTGGCTGAGGCAGCGGAGCTAAACAAGAAGCAGGCCGATGCCGTGCTGCAGAAGCTGGTTGATGTGACAGTCGGTTCCGTGCGCAAGGGCGATCCCGTCAAGATCCCCGGTCTGGGCACGTTCCGCAAGGTGCAGACCAAGGCGCGCATGGGTCGCAATCCGCAAACCGGCGAGCAGATCAAGATCCCGGCCCGCAAGAAGGTTCGCTTTTCAGTCGCGAAGACCTTCAGAGAGGCGGTGCTCGGCAAGAAGTAATGTCGGGCAGAGCCGACGCGCCGGCTCTGCCGGAGTCAAGAGTCGCCAAACCAGTCCACGGCGTGGACGGGAAGTTGTCTGTCTGTGCCGCAGGAAGAATAAAACTTCTTGAGGCTCTGCTGTAGCGCTTTTCATTTGGCTGGAGTCTGGAGCATCACTAGGATGCATTCACCGCCCTATTGGGGGGGGGGGAGCTTATGACGGATCGATCCTTCGGCTTGTTTGAACCCGACGCATTGTTACCGGCGCAGTTCTATGCCGCCTTTCGCGGCGGCTCCGCGGTTCGTGGAGAGAAGCGGCTCATGTTGGCCGTGCTGCAGGACGCGCTGGAATGCTACCAAAAATACGCCTTTACGAAGGATGTTCATGGCCATCAGCTGTTCGCTGATGCAGAGGAATGGATCTCCTGCGAGGACCGCAACTGGTACTTCTCGTTCGAAAACATTTGCGAAACCCTGGAGATCAATCCGGCGTACATGCGGCAAGGCCTTCAGCGCTGGCGCAAGCACGCGTTGGCTTTCGGAGGCCACCCCGTGCGCCATACCGGCTCCGAATCGAGTTCTGAGGATTGCCTGGCCGCGGTCGGTTGATGCCGTACCCGGCCACACCCAGGCCAGCCATATCCACGGTTCCCAACTCGCGGTCGACACACTGACAAAACCCGAAGACTGCCGGTCGCCGATGGCGACCGGCACCGCGGGGCTGGGTGCTACCCGCCGGTGGACCCCTGCGCGCCGATCCGGTATGGCGCTGCTGTGAGGGTCATCGGACTGACCGGCGGTATCGGCTCCGGAAAAAGCACGGTTGCCGATATTCTCGAAGCGCTGGGCGCCAAAATCATCCGCGCCGACAGTGTCGGACATGAAGTCTATCGGCCTCGCACACAAGGATGGCAGCGGGTCACCGAAGCATTTGGCCGTGACATACTGGCGCCAGATGGTAGCATCGATCGCCAGAGGCTCGGGGCCGTAGTCTTCAGCGATGCACACGCACGGGCTCGACTCAATGCCATTGTACATCCCCTGATCGCCGCCGAGATTGGGCGGCGCATTGAGGCTCACCGCGCGGCTGGGTGGCTCGAACCGATCGTTGTGGAAGCTGCCGTGCTGATCGAGGCCGGCTGGCTCTCGCTCGTGGACGAGGTTTGGCTCATCGTCGCTGACCGAGACGTCGTCATCGATCGACTCGGAAAGCAGCGCCGCTTGGCGCCGGAAGAGGCCAGGGTGCGCATCGCCGCGCAACTGGGCGACGCCGAACGCCAGCGCTACGCGCACGTCGTCATCCGCAACACCGGCTCGCTTGAGGAGCTACGCGAGCAAGTCGGCGCCCTCTGGGCGCGCAGCGTGCGCCTCTGATCGGCTAACAGCGATAAGAAGGTGTGTCCGAAGGCAAGGTTGACTATTCCGGTCTCCTCGTTTGGACGAGGTAGCTCAGGCGGCCTCTTCCATCGGCTCAGAAGCGCTCTGGGTCTTTTTGGCAGGCAGACGGCCTTCGAGCATACCCCCCCGGATATATTCCGGCGACAACTTCAGCGTCTCACAGAGATTCACGAAGGAGTACGGCCAGCTACGGTCGTCGGAAGCAACCCACTTGTACGCTTCCATGTACAGGCGCTGCTGCTTGCGAGACTTGGCGAATCTGAACTTCTGCAGATCGCTGGCCGCTTGCCACAAAACGACCATCACCAGCGCGCGTTCCGGAGTGATCGGCCTGCCGCCGTGCCATATCTCCTGGAACTGCTCCGGCATGGTGGCCTCAGGTTTCAGCAGTTCATCCAAAAAGATACCAGGTTCCATAGGCGCATTGTGCCAGCGGGATTTATGCCATTTATCCAGGCGCCCTGGTTCCGGGCTCGGCCATCGCTGGATCAGCGCATCAGTGGCCCGGGCAGAAGCTTTTACAAGGGTGCAGTGCAAAGATTACTATGGACTGCCCAGCCTATTCCGGGAACTACCGAGAGCGGGCAACGGCCATGGGCCTGAGCAAACGTCGACGCTTCGGCCAACTGGGCGCCGCTGCGGCTCAACCCGCCAGCGGGCGCCCCGCTAGCTGGCGCAATGCTTCGTAGAGAACGATCGAAACCGCGTTGGAAAGATTCAGGCTGCGGACGTGTGGGTGCGAGATTGGAATCACGTACGTCTCCTCACGATGCGCCGCCCGTAGTGACGGGGGCAGCCCCGTGGCTTCGCCCCCGAACACAAGACAATCGCCGGTGGCGTAATGAATATCCAGGTAGCTCCGAGTGGCCCGCGCCGAGAAGAAGTGCATCCGTGCTCCGGTGCGGTGGCGGCGGAATTGCCGCCAATCATCGTACACGCGGACGTCGACATACGGCCAGTAATCGAGGCCGGCTCTCTTGAGATACCGGTCGTCGAGCGAAAAGCCGAGGGGTCGAATTAGGTGAAGCCGCGTGTAGGTTGCGGCGCACAAGCGCGCAATGCTGCCGGTATTGGGTGGGATCTCCGGCGCAACCAAGACGACGTGCAGTAGCGCCGCTTCTTCAGAGCTGCTTGATAGTGTGTGCGGCGTTGCCACAACGGAGTCGGAACTGTCCGTCACCCGCCTCCTCGATGAACTGCGCGAGGTGGTAGTAAACCGAGCGCAGGAACCGGGCACGTTCGCTGCCGCCCTTCACGCGGCAATACAAGACATTCCCCACACCTACCTGCAAGCTGCCTGGGTCCAGCGGCTCGCTGGTGCCGTCGTTGAGTTGCACGTCGAAGACCGGCGAACCGGGGCTGCTGGCGATGCCAACCGCAGTGACCACGTATGGGGTGTCTTCAACCTCGACGTCGGTATGGTATCTCTCGTCGAGCCAAATTTCGTACCCGCCGCTCGCTTTGCGACGCAGGTGACCACTTAAAAGCAATGCCAGTCGCTTATGCACGACCGGTTCACCGTCGGCGTACCAACGGCCATCTTCGCCGAACTTCAACTTCGAGTCCGAGATGGCGTACAACCCGGCGCCCGGCATGACCCCACCTACTCAGCGATCCTTGGAATCCAGTATAATCGTGACCGGGCCCTCGTTCACTAGCTCCACCCGCATGCGCGCCCCGAAACGGCCGGTGGCCACCGTGACCCCCCGGTCACGGGCGCGGCGAACCATGTGCTCGTACAACGGGACGGCCTGTTCGGGACGGGCGGCGGCGGCAAACGAAGGCCGGCGCCCCTTACGGGCGTCAGCGAGCAACGTAAACTGCGACACCAGCATCAGTTCGCCGTTCAGGTCACGCAGCGAACGGTTGAGTTTTCCCTTGTCGTCTTCAAAGATGCGGAAATCCAAGAGCTTGTCGACCAGCCAATTGGCCTCCGTCTCGGTATCACCGTCGGCGATCCCCACAAGCACGAGCACCCCACGCCCAATGGTCCCGGCAACCTCGTCACCTACCGTGACTCTAGCGACAGACACTCGCTGGATGACCGCGCGCACGTCAGGGGCCCTGCATCACTCGTCGACGTCCCAGTCGTCATCGTCTTCGTCGTCGAGATCCTCATCCTCATCTTCCTCCTCCTCGTCCCACTCGTCTTCCTCTTCTTCCTCCTCGCGTCTCTTGCTCAGAAGTGCATCGTCCATAAGTATCTCCTTTCCGTTCGGCACGATCCAGTGACCGCTGGGCGGGTGTGATGCGAAGATAGCATGCGCCCTGGGTGCAGGTCACCTAACTCATGCCACCAACCGAGATCTGTGCTCTCCGTGCCAGGTTCAAGCGGATGAATGGCTCACTACCGAAAGCAATCGGCCAGGGCTTGTACCGGTGCTACCGGACAAAGTCAAACTCCTTTTCGGGGCAAACCGTGGAGCAGGCACCACCACAGGTGATGCCTACAGACTTTCCACTTCCGCAACAGCTTGCTAACCAACGGCCCATGAGGCTGATCGCACGGTGGGTCGCCTGCCGTTACGGCGGGATATCTTTACTGTACGAGATATTCACCGCGCCGCTGGAAGCTGCCGGCTTGTCGCAGATCCGCGCGCAGTTGGCCGGCGACCTCACCGGTCGGGTGCTGGAGGTCGGCTGCGGCACGGGCCTGAACTTCGCGCATTACCCCGCTACCGCGGAGGTGATCGCCGTCGAACCCTTCGAGGAGTATCGCGCTTTTGCTGCCGAACGCGCCAAAACGGCCTCCGCACGGATCACGGTGCTGGAAGGTGACGTGCAAACCCTGCCCTTCCCCGACGCGAGTTTCGATGCAGCCTTGGCGACCATGGTCTTCTGTTCCGTTCCCGACGAACAGAAGGGCCTGTGCGAATTGCGCCGAGTGCTACGGCCGCATGCGCCCGTGCGGCTGTTCGAGCACGTCCGCAGCCCGCGTGTCCTTCGTGCCGCGGTGCAGGACATCTTCAATCCACTGTGGCGGTGGCTTGTTGATGGCTGCAACATCAACCGCGATACGGTGGCGACGATCGCCGCAGCCGGCTTCCACATTGAGGAGGTGCGGATGCACGACCTGCGCACGCCACCGCCGCGTTTCCCCTGGCGCGAGATCAGAGCCCGCGCCTAGTTCGGGCATGCAGGCGCTGGTCTTGGATGATCTTGGAACTGGCCCCCTGGGTACGCTAAACAAGTAAGTAAATCTATGTCCGCAACTGACCGTATCGAGGTGCTGCGCGCCGCCGTGGAACAACGTATCCTCGTCCTCGACGGCGCGATGGGAACGGCCATCCAGGCTATGAATCCGACCGCCGAAGACTTCGGCGGACCACATTTGGAAGGCTGTAACGAGCACCTCGTGCTAACACGGCCGGATGCGATTGCTAGAATCCACCGCGACTACCTCAACGCTGGCGCGGACATCATCGAGACTGACACTTTCGGCGGCACGCGCATCGTGCTCTCGGAATACGGGCTGGCCGACAAAGTCCACGAGATCAACTACACCGCCGCCCGGCTGGCACGCGCGGCAGTCGATGCGGCCTCGACGCCAGGACGGCCACGCTTCGTCGCGGGCTCCATGGGACCGGGCACGAAGACCATCTCGGTCACCGGCGGCATCACGTTCGACGACGTGCAATCCGCCTACGCCGATCAGACGGTAGCTTTGGTTGAAGGCGGTGTGGATGTGCTCTTCCTCGAAACACAACAAGACACCCTCAACGTCAAAGCCGCGCTGCTCGGCATCGACGACGCCCTCGCTCGCCTGGGCCGTGCCGTTCCCGTCGTGCTCTCCGTCTCTATCGAGACCATGGGAACGATGCTGGCCGGACAATCGATCGAAGCACTGTACGTTTCGGTGGCGCACCGCGACCTGCTCGCCATCGGCATGAACTGCGCCACCGGCCCCGACTTCATGACCGATCACTTGCGCACGTTGGCCGAGATCTCGCGCTTCGCCACCTTGGCGTTTCCCAACGCCGGCCTGCCGGACGAAGAGGGCAGCTACAACGAGTTGCCGGCGACGCTGGCGCAGAAGATCGAGCGCTTCTGCGCCGAGGGCTGGGTCAACATCATCGGCGGCTGCTGCGGCACGACGGCGGAACACATCCGTTTGCTGGCTGAGGTCGCCGCGCGCTACGCCCCGCGCAAGCCGGTGACCGTGCGCCGCACCGTGGTCTCGGGAATCGAGCCGCTCGCCATCGACCAGGAGACGCGGCCGGTCATTGTCGGGGAACGCACCAACGTTCTCGGCAGCCGCAAGTTCAAGGACCTGATCGCCGCCGGCGAGTTCGACCAAGCCGCGGAAGTCGGCCGCGCCCAGGTGCGTAAAGGCGCGCACGTGCTGGACGTCTGCCTGCAAGATCCCGATCGGAACGAGACCGCCGACATCATCGCCTTTCTCGAAATGCTGGTCAAGAAAATCAAGGTGCCGATCATGATCGACTCGACTGACGCGGCCGTGATCGAGCAGGCGCTCAAACGCACGCAGGGCAAGTCGATCATCAACTCCATCAACCTGGAGGACGGCGAAGAGCGCTTCCGCAAAGTCGTCCCGCTGGCCCGCCGCTTCGGTGCCGCGCTGATCGTGGGCTGCATCGACGAAGACAAACAACAGGCACAAGCGATCACCCGCGAGCGCAAGCTGCAGATCGCGCAGCGCTCGTACGAGCTGCTGACGGCGAAGTACGGCGTGCCACCAGAGGACATCATCTTCGACGCCCTGGTGTTCCCGGTCGGCACCGGCGACAGGAACTACATCGGTGCGGGCGTGGAGACCATCGAAGGCGTCCGCCTGATCAAGAACGCATTGCCCGAGTGCAGAACTCTTCTGGGTATCTCCAACGTTTCCTTCGGCCTGCCGCAGGCCGGTCGCGAAGTCTTGAACTCGGTGTTTCTCTACCACTGCGTGCAAGCCGGCCTCGACATGGCGATCGTGAACTCGGAGAAACTGGAACGCTATCCGTCGATCCCTGAAGAAGAGCGGCGGCTGGCGGAGGACTTGATTTGGTGGCGCGGTGACGATCCGATCGCCGCCTTCAGTGCCCATTTCCGAGCCAAAGTGCCGCAAGCGACGGTCGAGCAGCGGCGCGATCTACCGCTGGATGAACGGCTGGCGTTGTACATTCTCGAAGGCTCCAAAGACGGCTTGTTCGGCGATCTCGATGAAGCGTTGCGCTGCCGTCGCACGCCGCTGGAGATCATCAACGGCCCGCTCATGACCGGCATGGACGAGGTTGGCCGCTTGTTCGGCGCCAACGAAATGATCGTGGCCGAGGTGCTGCAATCGGCGGAAGCAATGAAGGCGGCGGTCGCCTATCTCGAGCCACATATGGAAAAGGCGGCCAGCGCGAGCAAAGGCAAGATCGTGCTCGCGACGGTCAAAGGCGACGTGCACGACATCGGCAAGAACCTGGCCGACATCATCCTCAGCAACAACGGATTCCACATCGTCAACGTCGGGATCAAGGTGCCTCCGGAAGAGTTGATCAAAGCGTATCGGCAGCATCAGCCGGACGCCATCGGTCTGTCCGGATTGCTGGTGAAGTCGGCGCAGATGATGGTGGTGACGGCGCAGGACTTGAAGGCGGCCGGCGTGAACTGTCCGATCCTGGTGGGTGGCGCCGCGCTGTCGAATCGCTTCACGCGGCTGAAGATCGCGCCGGAGTACGGCGGCGTCGTGGCGTACGCGAAGGACGCGATGAATGGCCTCGCCCTCGCCAAGCAGCTCATGGATCCAAAAGGGCGGCGGGTGCTCGCGACGAAGCTGGAGCAGGAGACGCGGCAGCTGCAGGCGATGGGGCCGAAGCGCTACCCGGCGCAAGCCGAGGGCACCGCGGCGGTGCGCCGATCGCCGGTGGCGCCGCTCGAAGACGTGCCGGTGCCGCCGGATCTGCGGCTGCACGTGATTCGTGATTACGATCTCGATGCGATCTTTCGCTACATCAACCCGGCGATGCTCTACACGCGCCACCTCGGCTTCAAAGGCAAGTTCGAGGAAGCGCTGGCGGCAGGCGATCCCAAAGCCAAAGAGCTGCGCGAGCAAGTGGCGGCGGTTGAGGAGGTCATGCTGGCGCGGGCGGATATCGCGGCCAAGGCGGTGTACCGCTTCTTCCCGGCGCATTCCGATGGCGACCGCTTACGGATCCACGCCTCCGACGGCCACACGGTGCTGGAGACATTTCATTTCGGCCGCCAGTCAGTGGAGCCGCACCTATGTCTCGCCGATTTCACCTTGCCAGCGGATGCAGCCAGGCGCGATTACGTGTGCCTGTTCGCGACCACCGTCGCCCCGGGCGTGCGGCACTTGGCCGAGCAATGGAAGGAGCACGGGGAATACCTGAAATCGCACGCCCTGCAGGTGTTGGCGCTCGAAGGCGCCGAGGCCTTCGCCGAGCTGCTGCATCAGAAGATCCGCCAGATGTGGGGTTTCCCCGATCCGCCCGACATCACGATGAGCGATCTCTTCAAAGCGCGTTACCGCGGCGTGCGCGTGTCCTTCGGTTATCCGGCCTGCCCGCGCCTCGAAGATCAGGAGAAGCTCTTCCGCCTGCTCGACGTGGAGCAGCAGATCGGCGTGCACCTCACTGAGGGTTACATGATGGAGCCGGAAGGTTCGGTGAGCGCCGTGGTCTTCCACCATCCGCAGGCGAAGTACTTTCACCTGTCGCCCGAGGACCTGGAGCGCCTGGAGCGCGAGATCGATCGTGAAGCGGATGAGCAGCGCGCCGCAGTCAGCGCCCAGCGCTCATGAGTGCCGGGACTCTTCTTGAGTTCAGAGCCCCGTGTGGGGTCCAACTCGACGGTGTAGACGTCGCCGCGTTTGACGACCACTACGCGTTGTCGAGCTCGCGTTATGCTTTGTTGGGCAGCGAATCCCACTCGGTCGCCAGCTGGCGGTCAAGGGCGGCGCGGCAGCCCCCTGATCCGATGCTAGGCCGAAAAGTCGTAGGGGCGGAAAGAAGTTTCAAAAACCCGGTAGGTGGGTCCTGAGGGCCTTGACAATTAGGTTAGGACAAGCTAGTAGGCTTGCCCAT
>JBEKBJ010000106.1:0-18050 GCA_050015455.1 Binatia bacterium | reverse complement strand
GGCGCGCGGGTGCGAAAGGCAAACAGAGTTCAAGTCGTTTAACCGCCAACTGCGGCAATACCGCCTCTCTTTCAAGAGCTTGGACCTAGGCATGGTTTCGTTAACCGGACAGCAGTGGTACCAACTCACTATCCCGTAAAGCTGGTATACCCGTCCGCTTGCAAGTCGCGCGTCATCCGCCGCACTTTCTCGAAGGAGATCGGAAGGCGGCTCGCGCCAGGGTCTTGCGTGAGGGGGTTAAAGCGCTGGCTGGTGTCATTGACCGACCCGGGCTCGAAGGACAGGTCGAAGCAAAAGCGGCCCAGCGCACAGAGCGTAGGTTCGAGGCGTCGGCGAGACCCGTGTATTCTCGGAAGAACCTTCTGCATGATCTGCAAATCAAAGGCATGCTCCGGGTCTGGGTCTCCGGCCGCATCCAGCATGGCGGCGAAGCGGATTCCTTCGTAGAACACGTGGTGCCCGAACTCGAATCCACCCTCGGCAAGCAGCGAATGGAGCGTCTTCAGATGTTGCTCGAAAGCGGCAACACCCTGAGCGGGGCGATTACGCTGCCACTCGTCATCGGTGGCGACCGCAAGGAATCCGCGGACCAACCCTGAGGCGCCCGGTTCACACTCCAGAGGCTTGTGGGCGTCGACCAGCAAGTCCTCCGTGTCGACGCGAAACTCGAAGGTGTTTGCTCGATCCAGCACCTTTGGCGAAAAGAGGTATGTGGTCTCATCCACGTTGACGGTGCCTACGATGAACAGATTCCTCGGGACGGGGATTCTCCCGGGCCTGCCAGGAATGAGTCGCCATTGCCCGTCGTCTTCGGGTCGCAGGTTGGGGAGGCACCCTCGCTCCGATTCCATACCCGATAGCACGTCGGCGAAGTACCGTTCGACGTGGGCAAGATTCATCTCGTCAAGCACCAGGAGGTAAGGGTTACCGGAATCGTTCGCGGCTCGAAGCATGAACTTCAAGGCTTCCGGAACGCTCCAAGCGCGACGCCCATCTCTTGGCGGTTGCAACGCGTCCTCATAACCGAACAGTGCTTCGGAGCCTGTCCAGTCAGGGCGAACCGGCACAACGAGAGAGCGATCCCTGCCGAGCCAATCGCCGAACCGCAGCGCAATCTGGGTTTTGCCAGAGCCGGAAAGGCCGGTGAGGATCACCAGCGGCTTGGTCGCCAGGCTGGCGACGAACGCGCGCACGACATCGTCATGCCTCGGGCCGAATGATACGTGAGATCTACGGAGTGCAGCGGCAAATTGCGCCTGAACGGCAATTAGATCCGGCGGGGGCAGGACGTCTTTTGTCTCCCTTTCCCCTGATGGCGTATTCGCCCCATCCGCGCGGAACGGTCGCGCCTGTTGTATGCACGATAGACGTACGGCTTCCACGACAGCCACGGGATAGCTCTGATCATTGAAGTTGACATTCTGGGTAGAGCCGACTTCCCGGAACCGAAATCGATAGGGGTAAATATCATCAGACCATACGCGATCCGACGCTTTGAATGGGTCAGAAGTCACCTCGGCTTGGACCACCGACCTCGCAAGACCACTCAGATCTGCTGTGGTTGCCACGCGAGGATAACCCCGCGGCACAGGGCTTTGGTCGGAGGTCAGATGGTGCGCAAACAATACCCGATCGCCAGCGCGTAGGTCCCGAAACCAATCCCGCCTTGCTCCCCAGATTCCCTGCGCCCGAGCGATGTCAAAGTTGCGACCACTTTCCCGACCGACATAGATGCACCAGCAGGAAGTGCGCTCGTGGGTTTGTTGCTGGGATACCGCCCCCGTCGTGGCCTCCATGAATCTGCCCCCTCTAGCCTTCTGGCGTGTTGCCCTTTTGCTGCATCGCCTTCGCCATCGCGTACTCCTTCGACAGGTCGAACCCGACGTCCTGCTCCGGCGCGATTATCTTGAAGCCCACGTACATCAGGGAGACCAGGTGTAACCCGCTGTACTCTCCAGGAAGGCTCTTGAGTCGGTACTTCTGCTCGGGGTTGTTTACGTTCAACCCCTTCCTTCCCAGCATTGCGATCTCGAAGGCTATCTGCTGGATGTCGGATCGCGACATCTTCTCGAATTTCTCGATTGCGCCGAGGCAGTACATGACGGCGTCGGGGCGCGGGACTCCTGGCACCTTGTCGCGGAATATCTTCGCCGCGATCGCTCGGAGGGCATCGCGCGCCCTCTCGGCGACTGGGCCGTACTCGTCGACGTCGATCACCTTGCGGTACGCAGCGTCCGCATCGGCGGTCTTCCCCAAGTTCTCGAGTGCCTGCCCGAGACCGTACCAGGTCTGCTGGTCGTCCGGATTGATCACCGACGCCTTGCGCAAGCAGCTCTCGGCTTCCTCGAATTGCCCAGTGCTCAACAGACACGCGCCGAGATTACGTTGGGCCCATGGGTTCTCCGGAGAGCGCTCCGCGGCTTTGCGAAGCTCGCTGATCGCCTCGTTGGTTCGACCGTGGCGCTGGAGCGCTACACCCAGCGCCACCCGCGCATTCGTGAAATCAGGCGCGATATCGAGAGCGCGGCGGAGGTGGATCTCCGCATCATCCAGCCGGCCGACATCACTGAGCCCCATGCCCAGGTTGTAAAGGATGGAGACATCGGCAGGCCGATCGGAAAGCAGCAGCTGCAGGAGCATGATTGCACCCGAGCGTTCGCCGCGCTCCAGCTTGGCGATGATCTGGTCAAGCTCGTCGGGTGCTTGGCGGTTTGGCGTCCAGCTTACCCTGATGAGTCGATCATCGACGTCGACTTGGCACCACCCGCCGAGATGCGTGAATTCGTCCTGGAGATAGCGCTTCACGGCTTCCCGAAACGCTGTCGTTCCCTGCGCGCGAGCATTCGGCGGAAGCAAGGACTGATCGAAGTCTCCCGCAGCCAGCGTGAATTCGAGAACCTTGGGCTCGCTCATGTGAGTCACGCGGCAGCGGGTTTCCCGACCGTGGAGGGGATCCACTGGTACCAGGAGGACAAGCTCAGGTGATTTCCCCAGACGTCGATGAGATCCCGATCGTGGCTCGGCTCGGTGGGGGATTCATCGAACAGCTTGAGCAACTCCCTTCCAGTCTTCTCATAACCCGCTGTGCGATAGGGCAGTGACAGAGCGAGATCGTCGAACGCGCGGGTCCAGAAAGCCGCGAAGGCTGCGTTCATGGCGACGCTGGCGCCGTAGATTTTTCTAGGAGCGATCTTGCGAACGTCAGGGCCGAGTGCCGCTTGGTTCTCCTGCAACTGTTGCAAAACGGAAATGCGCTGCAGGGGCGCGAGGTCCGGATAGGTATCGAGAATCCACGCGTCCACGCGCAGGCCAACCGGGATTGAGCGGAGCTGCAGCATCAGTCCATCGAAGAGCTGATCGCGCAGCCGCTCGCGCGCGGAGGGCGGCAGCTTGAGTTTCGAGGGGGGACCGCCCGGGTCCGAGAGGAGACGACCTACGATGTCGCGGCCCGTCTTGGCTGCTGCAAGGTCAAACCGCTGATCTGGGGGGGGGGCGAAGTGTCGTAATATGAACCCGCATTGGCAAGCGATTAAGTAATCCGGCTGAGTGCCGGGCGAGAGCTTGTATGAGATCGTGTGGGCCGACGCGCCGCCACGCGCCATCCGCACGACGGCCAGAGTCTGGAGGCTAGGATCTTCAGACACGAGGACTGGAAACCCGCTCATTTCCTCGACTAGCGCAATGATGCTTCGGGTGGTTTCTCGAAGACTCATCAAGGGTTGTTCGTAGCAGATTTCCCGAGGAAATGCGTACCTCCGAGATGTCCCGACGTACCATTGTTGCGTAGCGCCCTACGCAGTCGACGCAATCACACGCGACGATGCGGATGAACCACGCGGATGGTGGACGGTGCTGGCAAACACGCGCTATAAGTCAGGCAGTCCCACTGTCACGACCGAGAAAGGAGCGCTCCATGAAAATCACCGTACCGCCAGAAATCGAACGCGCGCTCACCGTGCAGGCACGCAAGCGCGGGACAACCGCGGAACTGATCGCGCTCGACAGCTTGCGCAGGCGCTTCGTGCGAGCGCACGTGAGGCGTCGGCATGACGAGGGCGAAGGGAATGGGCGCCAGACGCTGGCCGATTTTCTCGAGGGGTACGTCGGTGTGCTTCACAGTAGCGAACGTGTCCCCGGTGGCGCACGAATGTCCGAGGAATCCGGGAACAAGTTTGCTCAAGCGCTGATCGACAAGCGCAGGAAGGGTCGCTTGTGACGCTCACGGATACTGGCGCGCTGGTCGCGTTGCTCGATGAAGACGACGCGAAGCATGCGGCGTGCGCGGCGTCACTGAAGCGCCTGCCCGCCGAACCGCTGCTGACCACGTGGCCGTGCTTCACGGAGGCGATGTATCTGCTCGGCGCGGTCGGCGGCTACCCATACCAAGCGGCACTGTGGCAGCTGCGCAGCGACGGCAAACTGCAGCTGCATGATCTCACAACGGCAGAAGGCGACCGCATGGCCGCGCTCATGGAGAAGTATCGCGACCGGCCCATGGATCTGGCTGATGCCTCCTTGATCGCCGTGGCTGAAAGCCGCAAGCAGCGGCAGGTTTTCACAGTCGATTCCGACTTCCACGTTTATCGACTCCGAGATGGGAAGCCGCTGCAGGTGGTCCCGTGACGCAGGCGCGCCTACGGTTCGTGCGCTGCCGCCGTGGAGAATAGACCATGTGGAAAGATCCGATCGTCGAGGAAGTGCGGAAGGTACGGCAGAGGCATGCGGCGAAGTTCAACAACGATATTGAGGCGATCGTTGCGGATCTTCGCGAGCAAGAGAAAAAGTCCAGGCGGAAGCTCGTCAGCCTGAAACCAAAGAAGCCGCCCGCACGACCGAAACGCGCTTGAGTGCGCACTCATTGAAGCGCGTGACGGTGGTTCTTGAGACTGTGCGAAGACTCGATCTCCAGGCGAGCGCACGCCCGAGCACCGCCACGTCGCATTGCTTCAAGATGTAAATTGCTTCTCCTGTCTCCCCGGCAGCCAGCGGCCGCGTTCGAGCGCGACCAGCGAGAGAATCACGATGGCTTGGATGATCGCCACCAGTACAGACGACACGCCCGCGGCGCGTTGCATGGCGTTGGAGCCGGCGTCGAGGGCGCCGAAGAAGATGGCTGCGACCACCACACCTGCGGGAGAGAGCCGTCCGAGCAAGCCGACCGCTATGGCCGTGAAGCCCCACCCCGGCGAGAAGTGCTCGTAGAGCCGGTGCGTCACCGCGCTCACCTCGATGCCGCCCGCCAGCCCCGCCAACGCTCCACTCACCAGCAGTGACAAGAGCAGGCGGCCGTCGACGTCGATGCCGGCAAGCCGCGCCGCTGCCGGGTTCAGTCCCGCGGCGCGCATCTCGTAGCCGGCAACACCCCGGTAGAGCAGCACATGTAGCGCGCCGGCGATCAAGAGCGCGAGCAACAGCCCCGCGTGCGCGCGATGGCCGAGCACCAACCGTGGCATCCACAACGCGGGCAGGACCGCATCGGTTTGCGGGTAACGACCAGCTGCCTCCATCAACGGCCCTTGCACCAGATACCCGATCAGCCCGAGCGCGACGAAGTTCAACATGATCGTGCTGATGACCTCGTTGACGTTGCGCCGCAGCTTGAGCACGCCGGCGATGCCGGCCCATACCGCCCCCGCAGCGGCGGCCGCGATCAGGTAGGCGCCGAGCGCGAGACCGGCCGGCAGCGACAGCGCATGCGTGCCGAGCGCCGCCATTGCCAGCGCGCCCATCAGCAGTTGACCCTCGACGCCGATATTCCACACCCCGGCCTGGAACGAGATGGCAATGGCCAGCCCGCAGAGCAGCAGCGGACACGTCTTGACCGCCACCTCGGAAAGACTGTCCGCACTGCCGAACGCGCCGTACCAGAGTGCGCCGAACGCCACGGCCGGGTCGCGGCCGGCGAGCGCAACGATGAGCGCACTGGCCGCCAGTGCGCCGGCCAGCGCCAACACCGATGGAGCAAAGCGGGCGGCGAGGGTTCGCATCAGTGCTGCACACCGGCCATCAACAGGCCGAGCTGTTCGATGTCGATCGGCGACTCGAGCCCCGTGCTCAAGCGGCCGCGCGACAACACCGCTACGCGATCGCTCAGATCTAGGACCTCATCGAGATCGGTCGAGATCAACACCACGGCACAGCCGCGGATCGCGCTGTCGAGCAAGGCGTCGGCGACCGCGCGTGTGGCGGCGACGTCCAAGCCGCGACTGGGGTTCGCGGCGACCAACACGGCGGGCCGTTGTGCCAGGGCGCGCGCCACCACCACCCGCTGCTGATTGCCGCCGGACAGCGATCGCGCCGGCGCGTCGAGGTCGGCGCGCACGTCGTACGCGCGCGCCGCCGCCGCACTGAAGCGCCGCGCCGCCTTGACGCTTAGGAAGCCTCGGCGGCTGCAGCGATCGACCAGCGTGCGGCTGAGCAGGAAATTCTCTTGCACTGTCATTGGCAGCACCAGCCCATCGCGCTGCCGGTCCGGCGGGATGTGGCCGATGCCGGCAGCCAAAAGCGCACCCGGGGTGAAGTCGGTAACTGGCGAACCACGAACGCTCACTGCTCCACCCGAGGGCGGCCGCAAGCCGGCGAGCACCTCGAACAGCTCGCGCTGCCCGTTGCCGTCCACGCCGGCGATGCCGAAGACTTCGCTGCCGCGTACCACGAAGCTCACATCCAGGAGCGCGGGCAGGCCGCGCTCGTCGCGCGCGCTGAGCTGAGCGACGTTCAATACGATGTGGCCCCTGGGGCGTTCGGTGAGCCGCGGCCGCGCCGGGACAACATCGCCGATCATGCGCTCTGCCATCTCGCTCTCGCTGAGCAACGCCGGATCAAAGGTGCCGACGACGCAGCCGCGCCGCATGATGGTGACCCGATCGGCGATTTCCCGCACCTCGCGCAGCTTGTGCGTGATGAAGATGATCAGCCGCCCTTGCGCCCGCAGTCCCCGCAGCATGGCGAAGAGTTTGCGCACCTCCTGCGGCGTCAGCACCGCGGTGGGCTCGTCCAGGATGAGGACGCGTGCGGCATGGGCAAGCGCTTTGAGGATCTCGATCCGTTGCCGCGCGCCGACGGGTAACTCCGCGACGGTCAATTCCGTCGGGCTGAGGTCGAGCCCAACACGTTCGGCTAGCGCTCGCGCTTCCGCGGCGGCGGCTGCGGCGTCGTAACGCCAGCCGCTTTGCTGCGGCAAGCTGAGGGCTAGATTTTCCGCCACCGTGAGCGGCTCTACCAAGGTGAAGTGCTGGTGCACCATACCGATGCCGGCCCGGCGCGCTGCGCGAGGAGAATTGAAGACAGCGGGCCAGCCGTCGAGTAGTACCGCACCGGAGTCCGGACGATAAACGCCGGCGAGAACGTGCATCAGCGTCGACTTTCCGGCGCCGTTTTCACCTAGCACCGCATGGATCTCGCCGGCGTGGAATTCGAGTGTGACGTCGGCCAACGCCTGGGTGTTCCCGAAACACTTGCTGATGTCACGCACCGCTAGGAGGGACGCGCTGACTTCGGTTTCACCGGGAATCGCGCTCGCGTGTAGGGGCGCAGCATGCTGCTCCCCTACCACGGAACGACGCCGCAGTCTCATGCCGGCACTCCGCTCAGAATTCAGCGGTTGGGACCTTCAACGTTCCCGCGATGATGGCCTGGCGGGCCTGCTCGATGCGCTCTTTGACCGCCGATGGAATCTGCGATTCGAGGCGCGGGTTGAACACCAAGCTGACCACGCCCTCCTTCATGCCCATGTGCTGGATCCGCCCGGTGAAGCGACCCTCCTTCACCTGGCGCGCCACCTCGACGAACGCGCGCGGGATGTCACTGACGGCACTGGCGATGACGACGTCCGGGGCAACGTCGTTCTGGTTCTTGTTGCTGCCGAAAGCAAACACATGCCTCGCCTGCGCTGCCTGGAAGACGCCGAGTCCGGCCGCGTCGGCATTGTGAAAGAGGAAGTCGCATCCTTGCTCGACCAGGGCCAGCGCCGCTTCCTTGGCGGCGCCGACATCTTCCCAGTTGCCGACGTACGAGGTCACCACAGCGAAGTCCGGCCGCACCGCTCTGACGCCGGCATCGAAGGCGATGATGGTACTTTTCACCGACGGGATCTCCATCCCGCCGACGACGCCGGCCTTGCCGCTCTTTGACATCGACGCCGCCAGCATGCCTTCGAGATAGGTGGCCTCTTCGAGCATGAAGCGCAGCGGCGCCACGTTGCGACGCACGGTGTTCCCAGAGGTGGTGATGAACACCGTCTTGGGGAAGTCGGGCGCGACGGCGGCCGCCGCGTCTTGGAATTCAAAGCCGTGACCCAACACCAGTTGGTAGCCGCGGCGCGCGAAATCGCGGAAACCCTCCTCGAACTCGGCGGGCGTCTTCGTTTGCGCCTGACTGATTTCCGCCCCGAGCTGGTCGCGAACGGCGAGCAGGCCGTCGTAGGCCAACGCATTCCATCCGGCATCGCTCACCGGCCCCGGGCTCAGCAAAGCCACCTTGAACGGTTGCGCTGGGCTCGCAGGCGGACCCGGTGCCGGCGCCGAACCACGCTGACAGCCGGCTGACGCAATCACCACGGCCAGGATCAAGGGGAAGCTGCCGGGAAGACGCATGATGTCTCGCGTTATAGCCGACGGTTCTTTGCCGCCGCAAGGATTTGACTGCGCCGTTTGACCGTGCCGGGGAAGTCGTCCACCATGCCTGGGGATGTCCTGGCGTTGGTTGATAGCCGCAATGTGGCTGTGCGGCACCACAGCGATTCACCCCGCGGCCGGAACTGTGCGCGTGGTCGCCACGATCTTCCCGGTGGCCGACATGGTGCGCCAGGTCGGCAGAGATGCGGTCGACGTGGTGACGCTGTTGCCTGCCGGCGCGAGTCCGCACACCTTCGAGCCGACACCGGCCCAGATGCGCGCAGTGGCCGAAGCTGCCGTCCTCGTCGAGGTGGGCGCGGGATTGGACGCGTGGGCGGCCAAGCTCAGGGCGGCACATACTGAGCCGATGACGGTCATCACACTGGCCACCGGCGTACCGCTGCTCGGAGCGACCGAGAGAGAGGGCAAAAGCCAGGGTGGTGATCCGCATGTCTGGCTCGATCCGGTGCTGGTCCGCGATCACTTTGTGCCGGCGATCGCCAACGGGTTGAGCCAAGCTGATCCGAGCCACGCAGCGGCATTCCGTGCTGCGGCCGGCGAGTTTGGGGCGGCGCTGACGCAACTCGACACGGAGATCCGCACGACACTCGCGCCCGCCACTGACCGCAACTACGTCGGGTTTCATTCCGCTTGGCAGTACTTCGGAAGGCGATATGATCTGCACGAGGTGGCGGTGGTCGAAAGCTTTCCGGGCAAGGAACCTTCGGCGCAAGAGATTGCCGCGATCGTCCAAAGGGCGCGTGCCGCTCATGTGCGCGCCTTACTGATCGAGCCGCAATTCAGTCCGCGCATGGCGGAACAGATTGCGCAGGAGATCGGCGCACAGCTGGTGACCGTGGACGAGCTCGGCGGACCTGATCTACCGGCCCGACAGCACTACCTCGACCTCATGCGCTATAATCTTCGGGCATTCGCCAAGGCCCTGCTGTGATGACAGGGAATCCTTCTTTGATCGATGTCCGCGACCTCGCCGTCGACCTCGGCAGCCATCCGGTACTATGGGGCATCTCGTTTTCCGTCGCCGCGGGCACGTTCCTCGGCATCATCGGACCGAACGGGGCCGGCAAGACGACGCTGCTGCGTGTCCTCCTCGGCCTCATTGTGCCGAGCCGCGGCTCCGTCCTCGTCCTCGGCCGGTCACCATCGCAGCTGGGTCGTCGCGCGCATGAGATCGGCTACGTGCCGCAGCGGCCGGAGTTCGACACCCGCTTCCCGGTCAGCGTGCGCGACGTCGTCATGATGGGGCGGGCCTGTTGCCTCGGGCTGTTTCGTTTTCCCCGGCGCGAGGATTGGCGCAAGGTGGACGAGTCCATTCGCCAGGTCGGCTTGTCCGGGTACGAACAGCGGCGCATTGGCGAATTGTCGGGCGGTGAGCAGCAGCGTGCGTTTCTGGCGCGTGCCATGTGTGCCGAAACCAAATTGCTCCTGCTTGACGAGCCCACGATCGGCCTCGATCTGCCGGCGCAGCATGAGTTGTACGCCCTGCTGCAGCGGCTGCGGCGCGATCTCGGTCTCACCGTGGTCGCGGTGTCCCACGATCTGCTGGCGCTCGGGGTGCACGCCGATGAGTTGATCTGCATCAACGGCACGGCGCACATCCATGGCCATCCGCAGACCGTGCTGCAAAGCCCGCGGCTGCACGAGGCATACCGGTGCGAGTTCGACTTCCTCTCCCAGGAAACGGACGGGGTCGCGCACGTCCATGACTGAGCTGCTGAGCTACGGCTTCATGCAGCGGGCGTTGCTCGCCGGGGTGCTTGCCGGCCTGCTGTGCGGGGTCCTCGGGTTCTTCGTCGTGCTCAAGCGGCTGTCGTTCATCGGCGTCGGCATTTCGCACTCTGCCTTCGGAGGCATCGCCATTGGCGTTGTGCTTGGGGTGGAGCCGCTGGTTGCGGCTGCCGTGTTCGCCACACTGGTGGCCTGGGGGATCGGGTGGCTCAGCCGAGCGGGGCGTCTGCACGAAGACACCAGCATCGGGATTCTGTTCTCGTCGGCCATGGCATTGGGTGTGGCGCTGATAAGCTTGTCACACACTTATCAGGTGGACTTGTTCGGCTACCTGTTCGGCAACATCCTCTCCGTGTCGCCGCAGGATCTGGAGTTGCTCGCGGCCATCGCGCTGTTGGTGTTGGCAGGCGTTGGGCTGTTGTTCAAGGAACTCCTCTTCGTCTCCTTCGACGAAGAGGTGGCACGTGCCAGCGGCCTGCCGGTGACGGCGTTGTCGTTTCTGCTGCTCACCGGTCTGGCGCTGGCTGTGGTTGCAGCCATCCGCGTGGTGGGGATCATTCTGGTCGAGGCGCTGCTGGTGATCCCGGCTGCCATCGGGTATCAGCTGGCCCAGGGCTACCGGGCCATGCTGTGCATTGCGGTCCTCAGCGCTGTGCTCTCTGCCGTCGCCGGGTTATTCGTCTCCTATTTCTTCAACGTTGCGGCCGGGGCCACGATCGTGCTGGTGCTGACGCTGGTGTTCGGCCTCGCCGTTGCCGTCGCGCGCAACCGCCGGCTGGCGGTGGTGCGGCCGGTGCTGTTGCAGCAGGGCTCGCCGACGCTCCGCTGATCCCAAAGGCGAGATCCTGATTACGGCCCGATGTGGATGATGATCTGCGCCGGCGCGCCGACGTTGCCGTTCACGTCGCGCAAGCGCACCGTCAGCGTCGTGTCTGTACCTGGAGGAAACTGCTCGACCGACGTGATCGGCGCGCAGAATTCCATCGTGCTCTGGGGGTTGGCGTAGCCGTATTCCTCGGACGGCAAATACTTCACGCAGGCGTAGGTCGAAGGCCTGCCAATAGGCGATCCACTGCCGTCGAGGAAGCGGCACGCCAAGTCATTGACGATGTTGATGATGTTCGGGTTGGTCGTCGGATAGAAGGTGACCGGATCGACGCCCGGGACGCCACCGCCGGTCCCACCGTCACACACGGCAGGGCTGCCATTGCCGAGCGGGTTTGACGCTTCAATTTGCAGATCGGGAAAGCCGGTACAACAGCCGGTGCAACCAATCGTGCAAGAGGGCGTGCAGGAGTCACTAACTGTGTTATAGACTCCGAAGGCGCACGGACCCACGGGCGCCCTGCTCAGGCCGGGCGCACCTTCGACCACAATCGAGAACCCCGAACCCATGGCGCGCGAGAACACCGGGAGGCCACCGGTGCTGCTGGGGGACACCAGTGTGTCATCCTGGTTGGTAAGTCCAAAGAACGTCACCACCGGGCCGAGCGCCGCGGTCGGAGTCACCGTGGGTGACGGCGTGAGAGTCGATGTCGATGTTGTGGTCCACGTCGGTGTCGCTGAGGGGCGTGGGCTCGGGGCCCGAGTGGGGCTGCGTGTCGGTGTCGGCGACGGCCGCGTCGGTGTGGGCGTCGCCGACGGAGCCTGCGTCAACGAGGGTGTCGGCGTCGCCGGGATGCGACTGGGGGTTGCCGTCGGCGTCCCCGACGGCGTGGCGCTTGGCGTGCGGGTGGGCGTGGGGGGAGGCGTCTGCGTGCGCGTACGTGTCGGCGTCCATGTCGGCGTGGGCGTACGCGAAGCGGTCGGCGGGACTGGAGTCGGTGTCGACGTGGGTGTGAACGTCGGCGGCATCGGCCCGGGGGCAATTCGAACCAGCATCTGTTGGCGCGGCCCGATATTCCCGGCCGTGTCACGCAACTGCACGGTGAGCAGCGTATCACTGAGAGGGAACGCCAGGCTCGCCGAGACGCTCAAACAAAACTGCACCTGGGTGCCGCTGCCGATGAAATCATAATTTCCAAAGCGATCGAGGGTACAAGCCGAATCGGGAGCCGTGGCGCTGACGAAGTGGCACCCCAGATCGTTGAGTGCGTCGGCGACCGACTGCGTCATGCTGAAGTCCGGAGGGTTCACGGCGGGAACGCCGCCGTCACACACGCTTGGGCTGCCGTCGCCGAGGGGCCGGCTGCTTTCCATCTGGATGTCAGGGCGTTGGGTGGGATCTCGTGGCGCGGAGCGAAACGTCACAAGGCCCGGGGCAAACCCGCTCGAACCGGTCCGTGCCTCGACAACCAGTTGGAAACCCGAAGCGGCATTGCTGAAGAACACCGGCACGGCGCCGGCGTATCCGAGCATACCCAACGGTGTGCCGTTCGCGGCTGCCAGCCCGACGTAGGTAAACACAGGACCGGTGGCGACGGGGGTCTCGAGAACGTCGACGAGCGCGGTGAGGTCCGCACTGCCGATCTGCCGATCAACGTTCACGTCAGCCTCAGCGCAATCGGAGGATGCGTCATCGAAGATGACTGCGGCCAACGCCGCGAGGTCATCCGCGGCCACACTGCCGTTGCAGTTCACGTCGCCGCGAAGCTGCGCGCCCGTGCTCCGCGGCGGTGCGATCGCAGCCACTACCGCAAGTAGCACCCCCACCCTCCATGGCTTGTGCCCTCGCAGATCCATCCTCACGTCGAACTCACGCGGCGTGCACAAGCTATCGAATGCGGCCCTTGTCTGCAATCGATCCGTTCGCGCGCGGCAGCGGATGCGGCCGGGAAACCGGAGTCCACGCTGGTGTCAGCGGTCAGCAGTCGGTTGAAGAGGCGGTCGATTCTCAGTTCGCCCGGGCTAGCCTACCGCTGGCGAGCGATCTTCGAGGCGCTGCGGTGCGGTGCCTGGCAACGACACCCCCGATTCGGCCAGAAGGCGCCCGACTTGTTCCGCGGTAACGCCGCGAACCACACGCTGGCGCAGCAACGCCCGGTGCAGGGCACGCAGGGTCCACGGCTGGTTGACCCCGTAGTGCCGCGGATCGGTGGTGGCCATCCGGACCACGGCGCGGCGCGTTCTCACGGTCAATGCGGCCCGACGCGGCAACGTGTGCAGGCCGAGGATGCCGAAGCGGCGAAAGCGCCTGAGCCAGCGGCGCACGCTGGCACGCCCCAAATGGAGCGCGGAGGCGATTTCCGCCTCATTGAGACCGCGGCTGCTGGCGAGCACGATCTGCGCGCGCAAGCTGCGGTCGCGGCGTGGTCCCTTTACGAGGCTCTCTAGCGCGCGCTTCATTTCGCTGCTGAGCGGTCCGACCGGCCGGCTGGCGCGCCGCCAGTACAACGCCGGCAAGGGCAGGCCCCGCAACAGCTGGCGCAAGCCCTCGACACTGATCGATTGCAGCACGCCACGCCGGTACAGATGCGCCCGCAGCCGGCGCAGTGACCAATACGTCCCCGGCTCGTTGGCGCTGGCGGGAGAATGCATGGCGGTGCGCGCGATTTCGTCGCGGGTTGCTTCGGAGAAGGCGACGTTCTTCGGCTTGCCGATGCCGGCGTGCAGTAACCCGTGAAGGCCGTGAGTTTCGAAGCGGCGCACGCAGTTGCGCACGGTATTCGGATGCACTCCGACCGCGGCAGCCACCGCCGGGATCGACATGCCGCGGCCACGGCCCAGCACGATGCGCGCGTGCCGGGCGACATTCGGCGGCGCCTCGCCCGCCAGCCACTTCAATTCCGCTGCAATACTCGGAGTGAGCCAGATCCGGTGTGACACAGTCCGTTCAGTCTTTGCCGGTGACGAACGCACGGTTAACCTCCCTGGAGCAGCGCATCTGGTATTCCCCTGCAACCGTTTCTGCGAGAGTAAACGGCCAATCCGATCCGCGCAAGCGATGCCGGCCACCCTCCGCCCCGACGATTGTGCCTGGCGAAGCTACCTGGGCTTCGGCGGGCGCTGCCGAGCTGCACTCCACTGCCACCTCCATCTCAATCCTGGCGTATGATACGCGGGCGGCAGGCGGCACGCAACATCGCCGCAGGTCTGGGCCACTAAGGGGGTGACAGAGCATTCACCCGCGCAGCTTGCCGTGCCGCCCGCGCTCTCCTCTTATTAGATGAGCTATTGCCATGTCATGGCTGGAGCGTGGGGCAAATCTTTTCGGAGCGCCTTTTGATTCACACGGACCGATGGTATAAAGATTCACTGTCGGAAAGGAGGTGATGGCAGATGAAAAGACTGACGACGCTGGTACTCGTTGCACTGTTGTCCCTCGGCGTAGCTTCTCTGAGCTTGGCTCAGGAGGCCGCGCCCGCGGGCGGCCAGCCCGCTGCCGGTGGAGCGGCACAAGCCGGCAAAGCGACGAAGACGCCCAAAAAGAAACACGCGAAGAAATCGGGCAAGAAGAGCAAGAAGAAACAGGCCCCGGCCGCGGAAGAAACCAAATGAGGTAAATTTCAATTCGCCGGAGGGACAGGTTGGTCCTGTCCTTCCGGCCGCCTCCATCCCGTCCCTTGCGTCTGACAGCTAAGCCTACTAGTGAGTAAAGGGTGGGGCACTTCTGCGTCTCAGGGCGCTCATTGCGGCGATTCGCCGTCTTCATCGTGTTGGTGGCATTGACCGGTATTTTTGCCCTGGTGCGCACGCAACACCATCTGCCACTGACACCCGACAGCGTGCGCGACTACATCCGCAACTGGGGGCCGTTCGCACCGTTGATTTTTATCGGCGTCTTTGCCCTTAGACCCTTCATCTTTTTCCCCTCCACGTTGCTTTTCCTGGCGGGGGGGCTGGCCTTTGGGGTCGCGTGGGGCACGCTGTACGCCGCAGTGGGTGGGACGCTTGGCGCTGTGATCGGCTTCAGCATCGCGCGGCTGCTGGGGCGCGATTTCGTCCGCGAACAGCTCGGCGACCGTCTCCCCGGCCCGAAGCACGGCCCTTGGGGTGTAGGTCTAGTGTTTCTCCTCAACCTCATTCCCATTGTGCCCATGACCGTGATCAACTACGGTGCCGGCCTGTCCGCGATGGATGTGCTGCCATTCACGATTGCCGTGGCTGCAGGGCTGACGCCGCGGGCCTTCGCCTACAGTTTCTTCGGCCACGCACTGCTCGATGTGCACTCGGGCAAATTCGTTGCTGCGGCTGCTCTCCTCGTGGCCTTGCTCGTGGTGCCCCTGTGGGTGCGCCGGCACCTGGCCAAACGCGTCAGCCGCGACACGGTTGTGCGCAGCGTCTGAGCAGCACGGCGATTACATGTAGTATCCGCCGTTCGGCGAGATGACCTGGCCGACGGTGTAGTTGGAGTCGTCGCTGGCGAGATACAGGGCCACGGCCGCCACTTCTTGCGGCGTTCCGAACCGGCCGATGGGACACTGCAGCGCGAGAATCTGCTTCATCGTTTCATCCATCACGTCGAGGAACGGTGTGTCGATGAATCCGGGCGCGATCGCATTAACGTAGATGCCCCGACCGACGACTTCACGCGCCACTGCCTTGGTCAGACCGATGATGCCGGCTTTGGCTGCCGAATAGTCCGGCGAGATGAGCAGTCCTGCGGTGCCGGCGACGGAAGCCATGTTGATGATCTTCCCCGCACCCCTTGGTTCCATGATCTTCAAGGCTTCGCGCGTGCAGTAGAACGTCCCATCGAGATGGATCGAAAGCGTGCGCCGCCACTGTGAATCGAGCATCGTGCGCGTGGCTCCGACCGACTGCGTGGGGCGCCCGCCGCTCAACATCTCCGCCAGCGCCTGATTGAAATTGCTCTTCACCTCATCGCTCACCACCACGATCCCGGCATTGTTCACCAGAATGTCGAGTGTCCTCCACGTCTCGCCGAGCTCCTCGAACATGGCGCGCACTTCCACGCTGTCGGACACGTCGGCAACTAACGTGAGAGCGTCATGGCCGGCGGCCCTGACCTCCTGCGCGACGCGGTCGGCGCTTTCGCGACGGACGTCGTTGATGGCGACTTTGGCGCCCTCGCGCGCGAAGGTCAGCGCGATCTCGCGTCCCAACCCCGATCCTGCCCCCGTGATCAGGGCTATCCGGCCGGCCAGCTTCATTGGTGCGTCTCCTTTCAGCCTTGGGGGTCGTCTGAGTATAATCGAGCGCGTGAAGCTAGGGAAAAAGGCCACCTTTGTCCACGTCGTCAGTCACGGGCCGTGCTGCCTCGATGGCGTCACGGCGGCGGTGGCGGTCGCGCGCTATCATCGCGAAGCGACCGTGGTGCCGCACTTCAGCAGCAATGCGAAGATCAATGAGACGCTCCTGGGCTTGCGTTGTGAGCCGGCCGACGCGACCCACGAGGTCTGGATCACCGACATTTCGTGGACCGATGCGGCGGTGGACCGCCACCTGCAAGCGCTCATCGATGCCGGCGTCCTGGTCTTCTGGATCGATCACCATCGCACTGCTCTCGAACGCCACCAGCGCGGCGAGGTGAGCGTGCGGTTCACTGATTACGTGCTCAGCGAGCAAAGCGCCGCGTCGCGGCTGACGTATGAGTACCTGTGCAATCGGCTACGCGCCGAGCACCGAGAGAACGACTGGTTCGAGGGATTGCAGCTGCTGGTGGCGATGGCAGACGACAACGACCGCTGGGTTCATCAGGTCCCGGGGTCGCGAAAGCTCGGACAGCTGGTCAACTTGCTCGGTAACGAGGCTTTTCGCGAGTTGCTGAACATCGACCCCGCGGTGACATACACGCCACGCCTGCGCCAGGCGGAGCAGCAGCTCGACGCCGAGTTGCAGCGAAGCTTCGAGGTGGCGGAACGCAGCCGCGTCGCGCGCGCGTCGCGGGATCTCACCGTGGTCGGAGCGGTTTGCGACGGGTATCCGAGCGAGATCGCCGACGCGTGGGGGAAAGCGGCAACGCGGACCGTGTTCGCGCTGTTCGATGCGCGCGCCTTGAGCGTCAGCCTGCGGCGTTCGCCGGATTGCATGCTGGATCTTTCGCAGCTGGCGGCCGCACTCGGCGGCGGCGGTCATCCGGCGGCGGCCGGATGTGAGCTGACGCAGCTGTGGCGTGGCCTCGCCAAGGAACTTGCGGCGCTGGTCGCCGATGCGATACGCCGCCAGACGCAGTGATCTTTGCGGGCCGCATGCTTCGGGGCAGCCGGTACTTCCATTGACGTACCGGCGGACATTTGTGTACCGGGCGTTGCCCCTAGCGATGGTCGGCCTACTCGCTCGTTTCTGGCACCACCTTTGCTAGCCTCTCAGGTGGCTGAGGAGAAGGATATGCGATGTAGGCAACTGCTGACGGCTTGCAATCCCCCGCGAGCGCTGGAGTCCGAGGAGATGCTGCTGCTCGCTGTGCTCGAGCAGGCGATCGCGGACCTCAACGATCCCTGTCCGGCGGTGCGGGCGGATGCGCTGGCGTACATCTACTCGTACGACAGCGACTACAGCATCTTCAGCTTCGATTCCGTCTGCGCCTACTTCAAACTTTCCGCCGCTGCCGTGCGCAGGGCGCTGCGGGCACGCACCCTGAACGCTGAGCCGCACCCCTACGAAACGGCGGCTTGAGCCGAGACTGCCTGAAGCACGAGGCACGGTGTTCGCAGTCTGATGCCAACCCCTCTGCCATGGCGGTCTTTGTCAAGCGGTGCGGAATCACAGCCATTTTCACCTTCCGAATTCGGCGATGAACCCCCCCTCTCGCGAATAGCCCGTGCAGCGGGCGCACCGGGGCGG
>JBEKBJ010000105.1:0-18378 GCA_050015455.1 Binatia bacterium | reverse complement strand
GAGCACCGTTTCCCCGCCAAGCAGCCGCTCGGCCACGGGTTGGCCGGAATGGAACTCCAGGGCGATGGTATCGGGCTCGAGCGGGGACGGGACGCCGTGCCATGCCAGGGCCCGGTACGCGTTGCGCGCCGCGTCCCAGTAATAGGTAACGACGCGGTCGCAGGGCAGCAGAGTAGCGACGCGCTGGTGCACGCGATTGAGAATCTCGTTGAGATCGACCAACCCAGCTATGACCTTGGCGATCTCAAAGAGCGCCGCTTGTTCGGCTTCGGCCCGCTTGCGCTCGGCGATGTCACGTTCCAAGATGCGATTCGCCTCCTCAAGTTGCAGCATTTTGTCTTCCAGCTTGCGGATGAGGGCCGCATTGTACTCTTTGTAGTATTCGGCTTCTTCTACAGTCTGGCGCGGGGCGACGGGCTTGTCGGCCTTGCGATTTTTGATGGTTTCCCAAAGCAGGGCCAGCAACTTGTCCGGCTCGATCGGTTTGACGATAAACCGGTCAGCGCCAAGGCTAAGGCCGAAATCTTCGTCCTTGGGATCCGTATAGGTAGCAGTGTAAAAGACGAAAGGGATGTCCTTCAGCCGTTCATCTTCCTTCCAGGCGCGGCACAGTGCAAAACCGTCCATCACCGGCATCAGGATGTCGCTGATGATCATATCCGGCGGCGCGCGGCGCGCCCGTTCCAATGCCTCGGCACCGTTCGAAGCCCGTTCCACTTGAAAACCCTTGGAAGACAAAAGCACCTGCAGCATATACAGGGTTTTTTCATTGTCGTCCACAATGAGTAATGTACTCATGGGACTCTCCTTAACGTGTTGTTTGTCTTGTCGGCCGGCAGGTATTGCTCTATTTCAGCCACAAACGTTGGCGGGTTGATCGGTTTTTCGATGCAGCCCACACACCCCGCCGCCAGGATGCGTTCCCGGTCGCCAACCATGGCGTAGGAAGTCACAGCCACAATCGGGATGACGTGCAGCTCTTTATCTCTCGTCAACTCACGGGCGACGGCATATCCATCCATCACGGGCAACTGGACGTCCAACAGGATCAGGTCGGGTTTGATCTGGCGGGCCAGCGCGATCCCGGCTTCCCCGTCCCGTGCCTGGATAACTTGGTAGCCGCACTTCTCCAGGATGAACGTGACGAGGTACGCATGTTTTTCATTGTCCTCAATAACCAAGATCGTAGCTTTCATGTCGGGGTCCTTTCGAGCGGCAGAGTAAAGGTAAAGCGGCTTCCTTTGCCCCATTCACTTTCGACCTGGATTCTACCACCCATCGACTCCACCAGCCGCTTGCAGATGCAAAGGCCCAAACCGGTGCCCTCATACTGGCGAGTGATCCCGATATCCACCTGCCGGAACGGCTTAAAGAGAATATCCAGGTCTTCTGGCCGGATGCCGATGCCGGTGTCTATGACTCGCGTGACCAGCCACCCATCCTCAACTTGGGTTTCGATGCGAACCTCGCCCCGCTCGGTGAACTTGACGGCATTGCTGAGCAGGTTGATGAGGATCTGCTCCATCCGCCGCCGGTCGCCGACGACCTGGCCAACCGGCGGGGCAATCACGGCGCTCACCGCCAGCCCCTTTTTCTCAGCCATGGGCGCGATCTTCTCGAGGCTTTTCTGTATCGTCGTCCGCATATCAAACGGATCACGGGCAAGCTCGAACTGGCCCGCTTCGATCTTGGAAATGTCCAGCACGTCGTTAATCAGTTCCAGCAGGTGCCGGGCGCTGTCTTGCACCATGGAGAGCTGTTTTTCCTGCTCGCACGTCAGGGGGCCTACCAGCCCCATAAGCAGTATGCCGGTGAAGCCGATGATGGAGTTGAGCGGGGTGCGCAGTTCGTGCGACATGGTCGCCAGGAAAGCCGATTTGAGGCGGTCGGCGTCCTCGGCATGATCCCGGGCCACCGCCAGTTCGGCAGTTCGCTCCGCCACGCGACGCTCCAATTCCGCCGCATGGCGTTGCAAGTCCTCATGGAGTCGGCGGATTTCCTCCTCCGCTTGTCTGCGTTCGGTGATGTCCGTGCCGACACTCAAGATCTCGGCCACTTGTCCTTGGGCGCTCGGCACGATCCGGTTGGTCCAGCTGATCCAGACGCGCTCCCCATTGCGGCGCATGTTCTCATTGACGTTCTGCTCGAATGCTTTTGGGTCTGCGCAGATTTGGTCTATGAGCTGCTGCAGGTCGCGGCCGCTGCTCTCGGTTGTCGGGACGATCGTGCCGATCACGTGGCGGCCGAGGATCTCCTCGGCGAAGTAGCCGAAGAACCGTTGGCCGAACTCGTTGAGGAAGGTAAGCTTTCCGTCGGACGTCCAGCGCAAAATGATGCTGTTGGCCTGTTCCACAAGCTCGCGATACTTCCGTTCGCTCTCCGCCAGCCGTTCCTCGGTCTTCTTGCGTTCGGTAACGTCACGGGACACTACCAGTACCTGCGACACCCGGCCTTGAGCATCGCGTATGACGCTGCCCTGCGATTCGATGTGCCGCGGCCTGCCGTGCTGATCCATCAAGCGGTATTCCAGCCGCTGTCCCACACCCGTGCGGACCGTCTCTTGGAAGGCTCTTCGCACCCGGCCTTGATCCTCCGGATGGACCTCTTCAAAGGACGACGATCCGCGCAGCTTGTCCACGTCCCCCAGAATGCTCTGATAGGAGGGGCTGTTGTAGAGGCGGCGACCGTCCAGATCGAGCACCACCACCAGGTCGGCCAGGTTCTCCATGATCAGGCGGAACTGCTCCTCGCTCCGGCGCAATGCCTCTTCCGCCCGCTTGCGCTCGGCGATGTCACGCACAATGGCCTGCAGCAGCGTCTCCCCGCCCAGTTCCAGGCGGTTCAAGCTCACCTCGGCCATAAAAGGCGTCCCATCCCGCCGGCAGTGTTCCCATTCAAAGAACTGCGGCCCCGCCGTCAACGCCAGGTTGATCTTCTCCAGGGCCTTCTCTTCGGAGCGCCGTCCATCCGGCTGCCTGGGGGGGGAGAATTCGTAGGGCGGGGCGCCGACGATCTGCTCGCGGCGGCACCCAAACATGGTCAGCGTCCGGGCGTTGCAGTCAATGAACCGGTCGTTGCGCATCAGCAGGATGGCGTCGCCGGCGGTCTCAAACAATGTACGATGCTTGAGTTCGCTTTCGCGCAGCGCCTGCTCGATGCGCTTTCGCTCGGTCACGTCCCGAACGACCTCGATGGCCCCGCAACGCCGGCCTTCCTGGTCAAACAGCGGCGCCGCCACTCCCCAAAGATGGGCACCCTGACCGCCCCGCAGGCCAGGGATGAGAGACTCGGCATAGATCGTGTCGCCCGCGTGCTTGACGTATTTGTAGCCGGCCTCCACCTCCGGTGAGGACAGGTCCAGCAGATCAATCAAAATGGGGCGCCGTTCGCCGAAGAAAGCCTCGGCGTAAGCGAAATTGCCCTGACCCAGCATCGCCTTTTTCTCCACGCCGGTCATGATCTCGCACGCACGGTTCCACGCGATGATTCGTTTGTCCTGATCAATAACAAAGGTGGCGTCCGGCAGAAACTCGATGATGTTGAAGAGCTGTTGTTGCATCGCCCGGCTGGCCAATTCGGCCTGCACACGCTCGGTGATGTCGCGAACGATGACCAGCAAGTTCCCTTCCGGTTGCATCCGAGTGCGGATCTCTACCGGGAGCAAACTGCCATCCTTCCGGAGGATGTTGCGCTCCTTTGTGACGATTCCTCCGGCCCGCAAATCATCCATGCGGATCGGGTCCCGTGCAAGGTCTTCCGGGTTGATGAGGTCCGCGATGGCCATGCCGAGTAGTTCCTCGCGGGAATAGCCGGTCAGTGCAGTTCCCCGCCGGTTGACGACAATGAACCGCCCATGAGGGTCAGTAGCCAGCATAGCGTCAGGGGCTTCCTCGAAGAATACTCGATACAGCTCCCTAAGGTTTAGCGCGCCCGAGGATCTTTCGGCTCCACCCTGATTCTTGGCGTTACTCATAAGCGCTCCCCCGTGTTATACCGCGACCCTTAGGGCCGGGCTTGACCGGGTGACTCTCGGCCAACTATGTACAACTATGTACAACGCCTTGGCGCTCACCAGCGCTCGTCTTTCGGCGCGTCGGGTGCAGCGCCCTGTTTGGCCCTTCCTCGGCCATCGTCTCGCTGGCTGCGCATGCGGCTGACAGTCAGAATACCTCGAAGTTCGAAAGCGCAGAACACGGCGAAAAACCCAGCTACTGCCGCCCACCGTTCGCCAACCCTTGCAATCGGTTCCAGCCTATCACGCAGCCTGAGCAGCGGGCAAATGCCGTGCGATGCCTCGCGATTTTTAAGGGTTGGGCACCCACGACGTAGGAAAACGGCGTGCGCAACCCTTGCAGAAGTAGGGGTCAGGGAGGTTTTTGTTCGCTGAAGCGGCAACTCTGATGGTATCGAACGTCATGGCGCCACGCTCGCTCGGTGCGTTATGAAGCTGACCAACATTGGCGTTTCCGCTTGCATTCGGTCGACTTTGCTTGGTTAGATACGCAACGGAGGACACGTGATGAAGAAGATCTACGTCACCAAGTACGCGCAGAGCCGCTTCGGCAACCTTGGCAACTACCCCGTTGAGTCGATGATCCAAGACGCAGGCGCCAAGGAGCTCGATGACGTCGACCGCGGCTTGGTGGAACACATCGCCATCGCCGGCTTGCTCACGGCGACCCTCAACAATCAGCTGCTCATTTCCGGCCTGGTCGCCATGGACCCGGTGTACACAGCCAAGAGCATCAAGGGCGTGGCGAATGCTTGCGACTCCGGCGGTCTGGCCGTGCTCGATTGCGCGACCACTATCTTGGCCGGGCAGGCACACGTGGGCCTGGCCATCGGCATCGAGAAGATGCACCCGCTCGAAGGCAAGCTGGACTCCAAGCTGGTGGGCGGAGCGCTGGGCGCCTGCGCGCACAAGGAGGATCTGTTCCCCCCGCTGACCTTCCCGCACTGTTTTGCCCTGATCATGGACCGCTACATGAAAACCTACGGTTACAGCGAGGAGGAGTTCGCGACCATCCCGCCATTGTTCTATGAAAACGCTTCGCACAATCCGCTGGCGCATATGCACAAGACCAAGGCGCCGGTGACCAAGCAGGCGGTGCTGGAGAGTTATCGGCTGTTCGCCGACCCACCGCTGCCGCTGAAACTGTTTGAATGTTCGCAGATCTCCGACGGCTGGGCGCGCATCCTGGTGTGCGACGAGGAAGGGCTCTCGAAACTCGGGGTCGGCAAGGCGGCCGCCACCGAGCTGGCCGGCTTCGCACTGGCCACTGACTGCTTGTCGATGGCCGCGCGCGGCGACAATCTGCTCAAACCGGTCGCCGCGAAACGCGCTTTTTCGACGGCCATGGAGATGGCGGGTGCAAAGCCGAAGGACCTGTCGGTGCAAGAGGTGCACGACTGCTTCTCGATCATGGGCCCGCTGTCGGTCGAGGTCACTGGTTTGGCCGAGCCGGGCAAGGGGCTGCCCTACTTCATGGCGGGAAAGGCACGCCGGGATGGCCAGTGCCCGATCAACACCTCCGGTGGCCTCATCGCCAAAGGGCATCCGATCAGCGCGACCGGCGTTGCCATGATCGGCTGGGTGCACCAGCAGCTCCTCGGCAAGGTGCCGCCCGAGTTGCAGGTTGCCAACGCGCGGGTCGGGTCCACCCTCAACATCGGCGGCCCCATCTGCAGCACCGTGGCGACCGTGCAGCGACCGGCCTGAAAGTTGACCAAGCATCACCGCCGGTGGCTGAGTTCCCTCTCCTTCTCCGCTTACCCTTACCCAGAAATCGGCCCACTGGACACGACCCTACGCCGCAGGAGTTGCGGATCATAGCCCTGGGGTAGCCAAAAGGAGGCAACCCCAGGCTATGATGCACAACACCTTCAGTGTAGTGCCACGACGCGGGAGGTGGAGTTCGACTGAGGGCTGGCAGGCGTCGCCGCGAAAGCGCCTGGTCCGGCAGTAACTGACTGGCGAGGCTTGATTACGGAGCAAGTCTTCGATCGCAGCAGGTCGCCGGTCAGCTGTGTCCGAGGGCGAGCCCCGCTTGATATACCTCGCGACGCGATAGACCGCGCTCCCGCGCCAAGGTGCGCGCGATCTCTTTGAGACTCAGGCCTTCGCCACGCAGGCGTTCGATGGCCGCGGTGATATCCTCCACGACAACCTGCGGCGTCGCTTGACCGCCAGCGAGCAGCAGCGTCACCTCGCCTTGCAGCGACCGATCGCCCAAGCGCTGCTCGAGTTGCCTCAGCAGCTCGTCAACACGACCCCGCAGGATCTCCTCGAACATTTTCGTGAGCTCGCGGACCACGACCACCTGACGCGGACCGAGCACCTCGTGCAGATCTTGCAGAGACGGCACCAGCCTGCGGGCTGCCTCGTAGACCACCACCGTCCGCGGCTCCTGCGCCAGCGCGGCAAAGAACCTGCGGCGGGCGCTCCGGCGTGCCGGCACGAAGCCCTCGAAGACGAAGCGGTCGGTCGGCAACCCTGCAACGCTCAGTGCCGCCGCAACAGCCGACGGCCCAGGAACCGCCTCGATGCGGAGGCCGGCGGTAATGGCTTCGCGAATCAGATGAAAGCCGGGATCGGCGATACCCGGGGTCCCCGCGTCGGAGATCAACGCCATGCTCTTCCCGCGTTTCAGCTCCTCGACCAACTGCGCCGCTTTGTGACGCTCGATCCAATCGTAGTAGCTTGTCAGGGGCGTGGAGATGCCGTAATGCGCCAGGAGCTTGCGGCTGTGCCGAGTGTCCTCAGCTGCAATCAGATGCACTTCCTTCAGGACGCGCAAGGCCCGTACGGTAATGTCCTCCAAATTGCCGAGTGGGGTTGCGACAACGTAGAGCGTGCCGGCCGTAGACATAAAGAGCGACCTCAAACGACCTTTCCATCCCGAGGCAGCAGCTCGGTGTGCACCGTCCTTGGGTTGCGGGCTCAGGCCTGCGGAGCCAAGGCCTTCAGCATACGGTCCAGCCGCTCGCGCCCGCGCAAAAGCAATCGTTCGAGGCGGCGTCGATCATCGCCCGCCACGGTAAGCTGATCAAGCGTGCGCAGCTTGCGGCCAAGCCGCCGGATCAAACGTGCGACATCACGGATGCTATCCCTGGCGGGGTTGGTCCCGGCCGCTTCAGCGCGAAACTTCTGCACCGACAACTTATGAAGCCGGGCGAGACGCCACAGCATCGCTTGCCGTTCAGGCGATTGTTCGCGGGCGACCTGGATGAGGATTTCGCGTGAGACGCTCGGGTTAGCGTAGCACTCCGCCTTGATCTCTTCGGGCAAGCGCCGCAACGCCAACGTGTTGCTGACATATGGGCGGCTCTTTCCCAGCATTTGTGCCAACGCTTCGTGTGTATACGCGAAGCGGTCGACCAACTGTCCGAGCCCTTCCGCTTCCTCCAGCGGCGTCAAATCCTCGCGCTGCAGGTTCTCGATCATGGCGATCTCGATCGGGTCGTCATCGCGGATCAGCGCCGGTATGGTTTCCAAGCCGGCAAGTTGCGCGGCGCGCCAACGGCGCTCGCCGGCCATGAGCGAGTAGCCGTCGCCGTCGCGCGCGACGACAATCGGCTGCAGCAAGCCACGCGCTTTGATCGATTCGGCCAGCCCCGCTAAGGCTGCGGCATCGAAGTGGCGCCGTGGTTGCTTTGGATTCGGTCGGATCGAAGACAGTGCCAGAGCAGCCAGAATGGTGCGCGTCCCCGGCCGAAATTGGCCGGCTATCGCGAGCGATCGAACTCGTGCGCCGTCGGTCATGTGGTCGCGACCCGGGGGGATCATACGGCGGATCGCTGCAGATTGCCAGGCAAATGCAAGCGCCCGTGCATCCGCGCCCCTTGAAGTCACTGACTTCGTGAATAACTTGGGCGCGAAAGGAGGCGAGCCTAGACGGCGACGGCTGCAGCTTTTCACTGACGCCCCAAGCTCAATGCCGAGCTTGGTTTGTCGGCACCATTGTGCTTTCATAAAAGACGAGATGAATTCGGTTCGTCCAAGGAAGGCAGTGGGCTGTCCGCTGTTTCACGGTACGTCATAAAGCCTTGGCTCCCCCACACTGCTAAACGTTGATGATCTCGACAACCCTGGGGCTGCTCGTGTTGCTGGCCGGAACCGCAAGTACGGCCTGGGCGCGCGAGTGGACCGATGACATGTTTAACCAGAAGGTCAGTGCCGGACGCCCATACGTCGCGATCTGGAGCACCGACCAGAACCGTGCGCACACCCTGATCGGCTCCACTCGGTTCTACCAAGTGCAAAACAAGGACACGTTTCTGGACATCGCGCGCTTCTACGATCTCGGTTACAACGAGATCACCGAAGCCAACCCTGGGGTTGACCCGTGGATCCCCAAACCCGGCCAGATCATCCTGCTACCAACGGCATGGGCGCTGCCCGATGTCGAGCACAAGGGTGTGGTGGTCAATATTCCGGAGATGCGCCTGTACTACTTCCGGCCTGGCGCCGAAGGGACGGTAATCGTCACGACCTTTCCCGTAGGCCTCGGGCGTGACGACTGGCAGACACCATCCGGAAAGTTCAAGGTGGTCGAGAAGACGGTGAATCCTCGCTGGGTGTTGCCCGAGTCCATCAAAGAGGAGCACCGGCGCGACGGCAAGCCGGCGCCCAACTTCATTGCGGGCGGCGATCCCGAAAACCCGCTCGGGAAATACCGGCTCCGGCTGACTCTGCCATTGTACGGCATCCACGGCACCGACATTCCCTGGGGCGTGGGCATGCAGGTGAGCCACGGCTGTGTGCGGCTATATCCGGAGGACATTGAGCGGCTGTTCCCGATGGTGCCGGTCGGGACTCCCGGCGAATTCGTTTACCAACCCGTCAAGGTCGGGGTGCGGGAAGGGCATGTCTTCGTGGAGGTCCACAAGGACATTTACAACATGACGCCCGGCCCGTACCGTGAGGCCCTCCGCTTGATTGACAAGTTTGGATTGCGGTCGCTGACGGACTTCGATCGCGTGAAGCGCGCCGTACTCGAACAATCGGGCGTGCCGATGGACGTCACCTTAGAGTCCGGGGACGAGATCAGAGACGAAGTGCTTGCGGCGCCGGCGCAGCGGCGGCCGGCGGGCACGAATACCGGCGTTACTCCCCGGTAGACGAGCCCCTCTTTGTCAGGCCGGGTTCCGGTAGGCGTTGGGAATCGCTTCCTACCCGCCCCAGGAATTCCCGACGCAGAAGCAGATCGAGGCTGCGGTTGGATCTGCACGGCGGATGATTTCGCATTCCGGTTGTGTCCGGAACACCTGGCCGCGGCCGTCGCTGACATTCAGCGCGCGGCGGGTGAGCGGAATCATTTGCGGCTGTGGGAAGCTGAAGTATCCCCAGACTGTGCAGGGGACGACCGTGCTCAGCCGCTGCCGGATAGCAGCATTCTCGTCGGCAAGGGCCCGGTTTTCCTCGCCGAGCTGGGCCAGTCGCTTCTCCAGTTCCGCTGTGCGCTCCGTTTCGTCGTCTTGCGACTTGTAAAGCGCCTCCAGTTGCTTTGCCAGCCGCTCGCTCTCGTCGCGTAACGCGGCATTCTCCTCGCTCAGGAACTTGGTTCGCCCGAGGGCCTTGTCGCGAGCGGTGCGCGCCGCCTCCAGCGCGCGCAGTAGATCTTTCGCCTCCCAGGCACGCGTCTTGTGGTCGGGCTCTTGCTGGCGCTCGGGCGCGGCATGGACTTGAAACCAGCGCGTTGCGCGGACCCAGCCGCCGAAATACAGTGACCGCAGCTCGATGCCGTAGCCGCCGTCGCGTGGAAACTGATCGCTGGGAATGTCGAGGGGCGATTCATGCACCCCCAGGTCGCGCTCCGCCTCGCCTGCGATCGACAGCAAGACTCGCATTTGCTGCGGTCCGTCCCAGACCAGGTGCATCGGAGGATCGATTACCGCTTGATCCGACGGGCTGAGGATGACCGGGCGGATCTGATGCAACAGACTGGTTCGGAATAACACGTCGCCTGCAATGATGCCGGCGAAAGAGAGGACAGCAATGATAACGGCTCGCATCATCCTCGCGCCTCACACTTCCGACTGGTCGTTGCGCTCTCCCCTCGGTCTCCCGATGGCTACGAGTCGCATTATACAAAAAGCCAAGCAGATTGATATGGTAGAGGTGGTTCTCATCGGTTCGACCCCGCTGGCGCCTTCGCTATCGCACTCGAATCCGAAGTCTTACCTTGCTCTGCTGGCGGAATTCTTGTACAGGATTTCAAAACGGCTCGGGCAGCACACAGATGGTATTCGACTTCCTTCTCGGCATGTTCTCGAACGATCTGGCGATCGATTTGGGAACCGCCAACACACTGATCTACGTCAGAGGCGAAGGCATCGTCTGTAACGAACCGTCCGTCGTGGCGGTGCAGAAGGACGCGCGCGGCGGGCGGCGAGTGCTGGCGGTCGGTGCCGAGGCCAAGAGAATGCTCGGGCGAACCCCGGGATCGATCGTCGCTATCAGACCGTTGAAGGACGGCGTAATCGCCGATTTCGAGATCACCGAGGCGATGCTGCGGTACTTCATTCAGAAGATTCATAACCGCAAGGCGCTGGTTCGGCCCCGCATCATCATCTGCGTCCCGTTTGGAATCACCGAGGTGGAGAAGCGGGCGGTGAAGGAATCGGCGGAATCCGCTGGAGCGCGGGAAGTGTACCTGGTCGAGGAGCCGATGGCCGCCGCCATCGGCGCCGGTCTGCCCATCACCGAACCTACCGGCAACATGATCGTCGACATCGGCGGCGGCACCACCGAGGTGGCCGTGATCTCGCTCAAAGGCGTGGTCTTCACGAAATCCGTTCGCGTCGGCGGCGACAAGATGGACGAAGCTATCGTCCAGTACATCAAGCGCAAGTACAACCTTTTAATCGGTGAGCGCACCGCAGAGCTGATCAAGATCACCATCGGCTCCGCCTATCCCGGTAACGAAATCCAGACGATGGAAATCAAAGGCCGCGATTTGGTGGGCGGGGTACCGAAAACGGTGGAAGTCTCCGACGAAGAGATCCGCGATTCCCTGCTCGAACCGATCAATCAGATCGTCGATGCGGTCCGCATCGCCTTGGAACGTACGCCGCCGGAGCTGGCGTCTGACATCGTCGACAAAGGTATCGTCCTTGCCGGGGGCGGCGCCCTGCTGCGCAACTTGGACGTGTTGCTGCGCGAGGAAACTGGGCTCCCCATCATGCTCGCCGACGATCCGCTCACGGCGGTCGTGATGGGTGCCGGCAAGGTCTTGGATGAGCTTTCGTTGCTCAAGGATGTTATCATCCAGTAACCAGAAGAGTAGGGTCCCAGGGCCCCAGCGCTCGATAGTTCAAGAGAGCGTGGACCGTTCGAACCCTCGGACCCTCGGACCCTCGAACCCTTGATTTTGGTGACATGCTGGAGTTTGTCCGGAGAAATCGCGTCGGCCTCACCTCCGGACTGTTGTTGCTGATTTCACTCCTGTTGTTCTCAGCCGGCTCTCGGACGGCGCGGCGCATCGATCCTCTGGGCGGTGTGGTCCTCGACGGCATGCGGCCGCTGCAAAGTATCACTGCCGCCGTCATCGACGCGGTGAGCGGCGCCTGGCAAACGTACGTCGCACTGGTCGGCGTGCACCAGGAAAACGAACGGCTGCGCCGCCGTATCGTGGAGCTGGAACAGGAGGCGGTCCGACTTTCTGAAGTTGAGCAGACCGACAAGCGGCTCGAAGCGTTGCTCAATCTACGCTCCGGCTTCGACGGCGATCTGCAGAGCGCGCAGATCATCGGCCGGGATCCGCTGCCGTGGTTCAGCACGGTCATCATCAATAAGGGGGAAGCCGATGGCGTGCACAAGAACGCGGCCGTACTCTCTCCGCTCGGCGTCGTAGGCCAGATCATGACCGCCGGAGCCCACTCCGCACGCGTGCTGCTGATCACGGATCACAACAGCGGCGTCGATGCGGTGGTGCAGCGCAGCCGGGCGCGCGGCATCGTCGAGGGCGCGCTCGACGGGGGCTGTGTGATGAAATATCTGAAGCGCGGCGAAGACGTCGAGGTGGGCGATCGCATCGTCACCTCGGGGCTCGACGGGATTTTCCCCAAGGGCATTATGGTCGGTGAGGTGACCCGCGTCATGCGTGGCAACCGCGGTCTGCTCCAGGTCGCCGAGGTCAAACCCGCAGTGCGCCTCGACCGTATCGAAGAGGTGCTGGTGGCACGCGGTAGCGTGCAGCTGAAGGACGTATTACCGTGATCGCAACAGTAAGTCGCATTGGAGTGGCGTGAATGCGAGCGGCAGTGGTTTTGACGACCGTCGTGATCGCAGCCCTGTTGCTGCAAACCACGCTGCTGCCGCTCACCTCCATCGGCAGAGCGACTCCGGACCTGCTGCTGATCATCTGCGTGTACCTCGGGCTGCATCAGCACACAGTGGCCGGTGCCATGGGTGCCTTTGTGCTAGGCTACCTGCAAGACGCGTTTTCGGGCAGTGTGGTGGGATTGAACGCGTTCGGCATGTCTCTGGTGTTTACCCTCGTATACCTGACCTCGCAGCGGCTCTGGGTCGACAACGCCATTTCCAAAGTCGTCGTCGTGTTTCTCGCCTCCGTTCTGAAAACCGGCGCGATTCTCGTGCTGATCGCGGTCTTCCTGTCCGCGGGCAACCTGTGGCAAACGGTGGTGCAGTATCTCTTGATCGAAGCCGCCTTGGCAGCTGTGCTCAGCCCTGCGGTGTTCGCCTTGCTGACCCTCACGCAGCGAGTGGCTGTGGCCGAGGAAGAGTAGCATGGTCCCGCTCACTCAACGCGAGGTTCCTTACCCTCTGCGCCGGCGCGTCGCACTAGCGCTCGGTATCGGGCTCGTGTGTTTTGTGCTGCTCTTGGCGCGGTTGTGGGACTTGCAGATCCTGCACGGTGACGAGATGCGCACGCTTTCCGAGAACAACCGCATTCGGCTGCACCGGCTGCAGGCCACGCGCGGCACTGTGCTTGACCGCTTCGGCCGGGTGTTGGTCGACAGTCGGCCGGCCTTCGACGCGGTGCTTGTGCCTGAAGACGCACGCAACATCAGCCTGACGTTGGAAAATCTCTCGCAGTTCTTTCATCAGAACGCCGCCGACATGCACGCGTTGTTGGCACAGACGGCTTCGCGGCCCCCATTCGAGGAGATCATCGTCAAGCGCGATTTGAGTTGGGACGAGATCGTGGCCCTGGAAACGCATCAGCTCGATCTCCCAGGGGTGAGCCTGCAGATCACGTCCCGCCGCAGCTATCCGCTGGACGACAAACTGGCCCATCTGCTCGGCTACGTGGGTGAGGCCAGCCAGCTGGATCTCACGGCCGATGCGCGAAACCGCATGGGTGACCTGATCGGTAAGGTCGGTCTGGAGAAGCGCTTGGAGAGCTACCTGCGCGGGGTCGACGGGGGACAGGAGATCGAGGTCGACGCGGTTGGGCGCAAGCTGCGCGTCTTGCGCGAGGTGGACGAAGTGCCGGGCGACACGGTGCGGCTGACAATCGACCGCGACCTGCAGGAAGCCGCCTGGCAAGCGATGGGTGACCACGCTGGCAGCGTGGTAGCACTCGTTCCCAGCACCGGCGAGATCCTTGCCATGGTGAACCGGCCGTCTTACGACCCCAACGTCTTCGCGCGCGGCATCCATCGCGACGAATGGCGCGCGCTGCTCACCGACAAGCATCGCTTGCTGAACAACCGCGCCATCCAGGGGCAGTACCCGCCGGGCTCGACGTTCAAGATCATCGTCGCCACCGCAGCGCTCGAAGAGGGCGTCATCAATCCATTCACCCGCCTCCACTGCGGCGGGGGCCTGCAATTCGGCAACCATTACTTCCGCTGCTGGAAGAAGGGCGGGCACGGCTCGCTGAACGTGCACGAAGCGCTGGTGCAGTCGTGTGACGTCTTTTTCTACCAGGTGGCACAGCGCCTAGGCATCGACACCATCGCGCGTTACGCCCGCGCCTACGGCCTGGGGATGCCAACGGGGATCGACCTGGAGCATGAAAAGCCCGGCACTATTCCGGACACCGCGTGGAAGCGACGCCGCTTCAAGCAGCCGTGGTACGCCGGCGAGACGCTGTCGGCAGGCATCGGTCAGGGTTACATCACCGCCACGCCGTTGCAGATGGCCGAGGTCATAAGCACGCTGGCCGTCGGCAAACGCTTCCGCCCGCAGTACGTGAAACAGATCGAGACGCTGGATGGCGACGTGGTGAAAAGGGAAACGCCAGAGCAGGTTGCTACCCTGAAGGTGCGGCCGACGACGCTCATGCAGGTGCGCGAAGGTCTGCGCGACGTCGTCAATGCGCCCAACGGCACCGGCAAGAATGCGCGCCTGAACGGCATCCTGGTGGCCGGCAAGACCGGCACATCACAAGTGGTGAGAATGGGTAAGGAGCGCGTCAAGTCGACGCAGCTCCCGTGGCAGGAACGCGACCACGCGTGGTTCGTGGCCTACGCGCCGTTCGATGCGCCGGAGATCGCCGTAGCCACGCTGGTGGAGCACGCCGAAGGCGGTGGCGGCGCCGTGGCCGCGCCCATCGCCAAGCAGGTGCTGCAGACCTACTTCGACCTGAAGAAGGCGCGCCAGGGCGCCAGCTATGCTCAAAATTGACCGCCGACTGATTGCGCATTTCGATTGGCCGCTGCTCGTCTGCGCGCTGCTGCTCATCAGCTGCGGGGTCGTGACCGTGCTAAGCGCCACGCACGTCCCGGGCCACCTGGTGAGCGGCTTGCTCCTGCGGCAAGTGATGTGGGCGGCGCTCGGGCTGATCGCCATCGTCGCGGCGCTGAGCTTCGATTATCACTGGCTCGAGCGCTACGCCTACCTGCTCTACGCCGTCGCGGTAGCGATGCTGGTGCTGGTGGCGCTGCTGGGAGCGAGCGGCGGCGGCGCGCGGCGCTGGATCGCGATGGGTCCGGCTTCGCTGCAACCTTCCGAGTTCGTCAAGCTGGCGCTGGTGATCGCCTTGGCGCGCCACCTGCACCGGCGGATCGGCGAACGGCCCTTGCTGCTGCGCAGCGTGTTCGTCTCTGCCGGGCTGCTCGCGACGCCGGCGCTGTTGATTCTCAGGCAACCCGACTTGGGGACGGTGGTGGTCTTGGGGCTCAGTACGGCGGCGTTGCTGCTGGTGTCGGGACTGCGGCTGCGTCTCGTGCTGGTGTTAGCGGCGGTGCTGGTACCGACGGTGCCGCACGTGTGGAATCATCTCAAGCCTTACCAGCAGCGGCGGGTGGTGAGTTTCATCAACCCGAACGCGGACCCGCTCGGCGCCGGCTATCACGTCATCCAATCCAAGATCGCCATCGGTTCGGGCATGCTCGCAGGCAAGGGGTATCTGCACGGCACGCAAAACCGATTGAACTTCCTGCCCGAGCAGCACACGGATTTCATCTTCTCCGTCTTCGCTGAGGAATGGGGCTTCCTCGGCGGGTGTGTGCTCGTGGCGATGTACACCGCGCTCCTGCTGCGCTGCTTCATCGTGGCTAGCCGCGCGCGTGACAGCTTCGGGGTGCTACTGGCATTCGGCCTGACCGCGATGATCTTCTGCCAGGTCCTGGTCAACATCGGCATGGCCACCGGCTCGTTGCCGGTGGTGGGCATTACCTTGCCCTTCTTCAGCTACGGGGGCTCGTCATTGCTCGCCAGCATGCTCGCCGTCGGTCTGATGATGAATATCAGCATGCGCCGCTTCACGTTTTGAGGGCCTGTCCCGAACCCCGGGCGGAGGATCTGGCGTCCGAGTTACTCCGGAACATACTGTAGCGCCGGGGTCTTCGGCATCGGCTCCCGATCCAGCGGGCGTGAGAGGCCGGCGGTGACCAGTGCACGCATCTCTGTCGCAAATGGATCGGTGTACTCCGGGTGAGTGTCCGCGTACGCTGCAACCTGCCGGTACAAACTGATGGCATCGCTACGGTGGCCTAGGCGGTCGGCGATGACACCCCGATAGCCCGTGCTCGCGAGCAGCACATCGAACGGTGCATGTGCCGGATCAATGTTTGCCAACAGTGCGGCGGCTTCTTCCAGCTGATGCCGTTGAAGGCTGGCGGCTGCCCGGCCATACGTCAGACGTGCAGGGTTGAGAATGGCTTCACCCTGCCGGGCAAGATCATCCCAGATTTGCTGGGCTTCAGCGAACTTGCCGGCGTTGAACAGACGCGTCGCCTGGCGCATTTGCCCAACCACTGCAGCTTCGTGCTGCATTGCGGGCGTGCCGAGGCGCGGGTCTGCTGGGAGTGTGCGGGTGACCGCCGCATCAGCGGCCACCGAGAACGGTACCATTTCGCCGAACGGCGCCTCCGGCTGCATGGTTGTTGAGTGCCAGAGTGTTTTCGAAGCGGGATGGATCACGGCTGCGTTCAGCACGAATAGATTGGCGACGCTTGGGTCGTTCACATACGGGCTGTTGGATCGGTCGCGCAGTATCTGTGCAGCGATCTCCGGTGTGATCGAACCGAGGTGCGGCCGGACCGGCGGCTTCCATCGCAGCGCGGCGCTGGAACGAGTCCTCGGAGCGGTAGCGGTCGAAGGGGATCATTTGCGGCGTGCGGGCGTGATTGGCTTGTGCAAACCAGTCACCGTCAGGCCGAAAGATGGCGTAAGCGCTCGGGGTATATTCGATCATCGCGATATCCCCGGTCGCGTCGGCCATCACCATGAATGTCGGCATGGTGCGTTTACGCACGTTAGTAAAAACGCGTAGAGCCTGCTCCACCGTCTTCGCAGTCTGCAGGGCCCGCCGGTCGCGCATCTGTGGCGGCATGCCGACGGTCTCGTCGACGATGAAGAAATTAAACGACAGCGCCAGCCCGGCTTCGTTGATGCCGATCGCGGGCGCGCCGATGAGGGGCCAGCCCGCGACGATATATGCGAGGTCGCCGTTGTTCGGGTGAAAGTGCATGACCAATGGGCGCATCGTACCGTCGCCGTCGTCCCAATCGACGTTGCGCCCAATGATGGCGCCGCCGTCGGCGGTGGCACCCCGCGTGGCAGCGAACACTGTCGAGCCGAAGGAAGTCGCGGTGACCGCCCGCAGCAGGTCACTGCGCGGCACGCCCAGGCCATCGGCGATGCCGTTGATCTCGTCGAAGAAACCGCTCTCCTCGTAGAGTGGTCCCACCCGTGTCAACAGCCCCATCCCCAGGTCGAACACCTTCAAGCGCAAACCGCCGCCGGTCAACAGCTGTGCATACTTAGCACGATGATACTCGTACATCCGCCGCGCCACCGGGCCGAGCAGCTCCGCCTGTTGCCGTCCCATCTCGTAGTACGAGCCGTACAGGTGCAGGACAATCAAATCCCCGCGATTCTCGCGGCGCGGCCGTGCCGCGGCTGCGGTGTCGCCGAGCGGTTGCGCCGGCACGGCAACGAGCGACAGCATCAGGGCCAATAGCAGAGCCAGGAGCGTGGGGCGTCTTCGAACTGAAAATAGCATATGGGCGCAGAGCATAAACCGCCGCAGTTTCCTTGACAACGGACTACCGCGATTGACGCAATGCTCCTGACCGCGCTGGGGCGGACGGGCCGAGTCGAAGCGGCGGATGTAGCCTACGAACGGGCGAGCGGCTTCGGCCAGGGACCTCCGATCAGCTCCACCATGAGCGCTCTTTCCTTCGTTCCTTGGCTCCCTACAAGGCCCATTTCCGGGCTGAGATGGTGCTCTAAAGGCCGAAAAGGGCGCTCGAATCGATCGATGACCGTGAAGGCTCCCTGGCTTACGCAGGTCCGACGCCGGTCAACCCCCGGTGGAGGTTGAGCCGGTATCTGGGGGTCAGCCGGGCCGCGATTACAGCGCAGCTGCGGGCGCATGATACTTAACAATTTAACTACGTCCCGGTATCCCATCGTCGCGAGCGTCCACGAGCCGTCTCGGCAGGCGCGGGCGAGCGTCGACGGAGAACGCCTACCCGCGCGACAAGGCGAAAATGGTTGACCCAGCTTCCCTCGTTGGGCTATGGGTGTCCCAGGGCGATCTGGTGTCCCGTCCATCTGGGAAATATCAGATTACTGCGCTGGCTCATAGGCTGAGATCTTCTTTCGGCTGCGTGGTGCCGACCGAAATCCTGATCGTAGGCGCGACTGTGCTCAGTCTCGCTGGCTGGATCGTCCTGTACCAATGGTATTCTCTCTCGGACCACATCTTGATCTCGGATTTCGCGTTCGACAAGGTTCCTGGTCACTTTAACTCTCCCGTCCTCCGCTACACGACCCTGATCTTCCTTGTTATTTGCCTACTCTATCAGGCGATCTACTGGATGCTACGGCGAGTGGAGACTGTGGGTTCCGGAAATTCTGTCCGCTTTTTTCCGGAAATTCTGTCCGGTTTAGTAGCGTGATCGCTGTTTGAATCGGGCAAGTCAAGCGGCGGCAAGTGGCGAGTGCGGTAGGAGGGG
>JBEKBJ010000104.1:0-18433 GCA_050015455.1 Binatia bacterium | reverse complement strand
AGCGCTGCCCGCCGGGATGCACAGCGTGAGCACGCGAAAAAGCGGTCTGCGGGCTGTTCTCGACAGTAACATCCTCGCGCGATTCCTGCTGACGCCGTGTGGTTTCAGCGGGCGGCTGCTCGGCATACTCGAAACCGGTGGCTTCACATTGGTGACATGTGAGGCCATCCTCACCGAAGTGACTGACGTGCTGGCGCGCCCGCACGTGCAGCGGTATGGGCCGTACCCCCCGCACGAGATCGTGGAAGCCGTGGACGCGCTTCGAGGGGTCGCCGAAGTTGTTCCCGGCCGGTACGAGGTGTTCACCGTGGCGGACGATCCGAAAGACAATCCCGTCCTGGCGTGCGCCCTCGACGCGCAGACCGTCTATGTTGCGTGAATCCGCAGCTCCCTCGGGAAGCCCCTCCTCCCAGGTCTTGTCTTACTTGGCCATCTTGACCAGGATGACGCATCGGCCGTTTGGCCGTGAGGAGCAGGATGGCGGCAACATATGCACTGCAGCCCAATTCGCTTCTCCTTGGCTTCTCACTCCTCTGGGCCGATCTTGAGTTCACCGATCTTGTAGTGTTTCGTTGACAGCACCTTGGGCAAGGCCGCTCGTATGATGTTGAACAACATCTTGCGCGCCCTGCGCTCGACGGTGCGTGGCACCCCGGTGCGCGGCACCTGCTCGCCGACGGCCTCCGCTAGCAACTCCATCGTATGTACCAGCCGCTGTTTGCTGCTTGGCGCGCGGCGTCGGCTCAGGTTCTGGATGATGTTGAGGATCAGGTAACAACCGGTGCAGTAGATGGCCATTTCGTCGGCACCCGTGTCCACACCTTCGCGCAGCTCGCGCCGGCCGACCCGGACAATGTCCTGCGGCATCTGGCGGTTGCAGCCGGCCGCGATGCCGCAGCAGATCCCGTCCGCATGGTGATGCTTCGTGTTGACGACCGAAACGCCGAGGCGTGCATACAACTCTCGGGTCTGCTCCATGATCTCGTCGCCCAGTACGCGGCCGTGGCAGGAGTCGTGAACCGCAACGGCACGTTCGAGCGGCCGGGTGACTCGAATCCGCCCGTCGTCTAACCGGCGGAGAAGCCAGCCGGCGATGTACTCGCACTCGAAGTCGAACCGGGCACCGAAGCGACCGGGCAGGATGTTGCGGAACATGTTCAGGCAGGCCGGGCAGGCGAAGATCATCTTGGTGATCTTCTTGTCCGCATAGTATGCGGTGAGCGCCGCGGCGATCTGCTCCATAACCGCGAACGCCCCCAAGCGGTAAAATGGCTCGCCGCAGCACAACGACCAGTCCCCCGACACCGGAAGGCCATCGAGCACCCCGAGATCGAGGAGCGACGGCAGCGTGAGCAGGTTGCAACCAGGGTAGAGGACCTCGCCCTGCGCCGGGGTCTGCTTCCACGTGGTCAGGAGCTCCTTCTCGCGCGGGCTCATCTCCGGCACCATGTCCGTTCGGTAGTTGGGATCTTGGTACGGAAGCATGTAGGCAGCCCGCACGGGCAGGCCGTTCTGGTCGTAGCGCCGGCTCCATTTCTCCAGGATGAGTTGGTAGGGACCGGCATCCTCCGGGCAAAAGGCGTCGCAGGCGTAGCAACTGACGCAGTCGCGCAGAACGGTCGTGGTGGGACGGTCCTCGATGAGCCTCCTTATTTCGAGGATTGCCTCGCTCCGGGTCAGATCCATGTACTGACACCGGGTGAAACACTCCCCGCATCGAGTGCACTTGTCTGCGGCGAAGAATCTGTGTGCGACCATCTCTGGCATGTGTTCCCGGCGGAAAGTCGTCCGCCATGGACTGCCCGTCGGTGCTGCCTGACCGTACTGCGATCCGCACTGGGTGGCAACTTGCAGCGAGAGGCGGTCGATTCGCTGCCGCCGCGCAGCGGCGGCCATTCTTTTCTGGCTTTGCGGATGGAGCAGTGAACTTGGGTTAGCTCGTTTCCAACTCAGCTTCAGCTTGAGCCGTGGCCCGCGCGTTATGCCGTACGGAGAGGCCCACGTAAGCGGCGAGCAGCATCAACGCCGCTGTGGTCCAGTACGGCGCGGATGGTCCGCCATAGTCGAACATCACGCCGCCCCAGAGCGGCCCCAGAATCCGCGCCAAGCTGCCGAGCGACTGCGAGATGCCGAGCACACCGCCGTGAGACCTGCCGCCGCTGGCTTTCGAGATCAGGCTCGACAGCACCGGCGACGTGACCCCCTGGCCGAAGGCGATCGCGCCGAGCACGACGAGCAGCGGTGCAACCGGCGGCGCGTGCGGCGTCGCCCCGATGCCGAGCGCGAGGAGCGCGGCACCAACGACGACGAGATGATCTTCCCCGATCCGTTGCGCGAGCCGGCCGAGCAACGCACCTTGCGTCACCGCCGTCATCACACCGAGATAGGCGAACAGCCAGTAAATGTGTGACGCCTTCATTTGATACACCGAGGCGCAGAACAGCGACAACGTCGTCTCCACTGCCGAGAACGAAAACACCACTGCCGCAAACATGAACATCAAAGCGCCCATTTGCGGCCGGCCGAGTGCTTCACGTATCTGCATCAGTGGATGCGGACCACGGCTCTCGCGGCGGCGCTCCGGTGGCAGCGACTCGGGCAGACGCCGGAACGCCGCAATCAGATTGAGTCCACAGATCGCCGTGGCGGCGAACCCTGGCGCGGCGTGCCCGTAATGCGCCAGCAGCCCTCCGATCGCCGGCCCGAACACGAATCCCAGACCGAAGGCGGCGCCGATAAGCCCCATGCCACGAGCCCGGTTTTCCTCACTGGTGCTGTCGGCAATGAACGCTTGCGCCACGGAGATGTTGGCACCGGTGATGCCGGCGAAGATACGCGAGATGAACAACAGACCAAGGCTGTCGGCGAGCGCGAACAAAAGGTAAGATAAGGTCGAGCCGGCGAGGCTGATCAGGATCACGGGACGCCGGCCGATGCGGTCCGACCAGCGTCCCCACAACGGCGCGCAGACAAATTGCATCGCCGAATACACCGCGATCAGTGCGCCGGCGGTCGTCGATGAGGCGTGAAACTCGCGCGCGTAGTACGGCAGCAATGGCAACACGATGCCGAAACCCAACAGGTCTACAAAGACGGTGAGGAAAATGACGCTGAGTGCAGAACGTGGGCGCGGCACCGGTTCGGTCATCGAATTGGAATCGGTTAGCATGCCCAGGCACGGCCAACAACTGCGCCTCTGCGACCGACAGCCCAGCGTGGGTCAGGCCTTAGGTGAGCGAAGGATGCGAAGCTTGCGCTTCGGACCCTACGACACGTGCCGAGACGCGGATGCGACCGCCTCGGACGGTTACAATCGCGCCGTGTTCGAATCGTTGGCGATGATCGCGTGGGCGTACGCGACGCACGCACGGACGTCGTCCGGTTCCAGATCTGGGTAGTCGGCGAGGATGTCCTCCGGTTTCTCTCCCTGCGCCAGCAAGCTGAGGATCAATTCCACCGAGATCCGCATCCCGCGGACGATCGGCTTGCCGCCGAAGATCTCGGGGTCCGCAGTGATGCGCTTCAGGAGAATCGGATCTGTCATCGCAAAGGGCCTCTGCTCTCGCCCCGAATCATGGATACCAAATGAGTGCCACCGGGTCGAGTGTCGCCGAGCGCCGCGACGGGGGGAGCAGCCGGAGCTGGCGGACGATTTCCCGCCGGGACCTCCGGCCTTCCTTGCGCATGACGTGGGTCATTTGCGGCCTTTGCGGCAAATCCCATAAATTGGTAATTTTATCGGATATGGGGAGTTGAGTGGTTTGGGTGTGGTCGGGAATTATGCGCGCCGGTGGCGGCGATGTCGGCGATCGCGGGTTCGGAACGTCATCGCGCACCCGCTGGCGCGCTTCTACACTTGCTGCTACGGAACGTTGGAGTGAACGGGTGAGCATGAACCACGCCCGACTGCTTCGCTTGACGCTGGCCGCGTGGCTCGTAGCCGCGACGCTGGCGGGCACCGCTGTGGCCGGACCGCTCGATGATGCGGATTCAGCCTACGGGCGCGGCGACTACGCGACCGCATTGCGGCTCTGGCAACCGCTTGCCGACCAGGGCGACGCCAAGGCCCAGTTCCACCTCGGCGTCATGTACGAAATCGGCGTGGGCGTGCCGCAGGACGCTGCGGCGGCGGTGAAGTGGTTCCGCAAGGCCGCCGATCAGGGCGACGCCAAGGCCCAGTTTGAGCTCGGCGACATGTACCGCGGCGAAGACGACATGTACCGCGACGGCAAGGGCGTGCCGCAGGACTATGCAGAAGCCGCGAAGTGGTATCGCAAGGCCGCCGATCAGGGTGAGGCCATGGCCCAGTTCCACCTCGGCGACATGTACCGCGACGGCCACGGTGTGCCGCAGGACTATGCAGAAGCTGCGAAGTGGTATCGCAAGGCTGCTGATCAGGGCGTCCAGTGGGTTCTTAAAAGTCTCGGCGACATGTACCGCGACGGCCACGGTGTGCCGCAGGACTATGCAGAGGCGGTGAAGTGGTATTGCAAGGACGCCGATCAAGGCGGCGCCGGTGCCCAGCTCAACCTCGGCGACATGTACCGCGACGGCCACGGTGTGCCGCAGGACTATACAGAGGCGGTGAAGTGGTTCCGCAAGGCCGCCGATCAGGGCGAGGAAGTTGCCCAGTTCTTCCTCGGCTTCATGTACCGCGACGGCGAGGGCGTGCCGCAGGACTATGCAGAGGCGGTGAAGTGGTTCCGCAAGGCCGCCGATCAGGGCGAGGCCATGGCCCAGCTCAACCTCGGCTTCATGTACTTTCGCGGTCAGGGCGTGCCACAGGACTACGCGGCCTCCGCGAAGTGGTATCGGAAGGCCGCCGATCAGGGCGATGCCATGGCCCAGTTCCACCTCGGCTTCATGTACTTTGGTGGTCAGGGCGTGCCGCAGGACTACGTCCAGGCGCACAAGTGGTTCAACCTCGCAGCCTCCCGATTCAAAGCTTCGGAGGGAGAGTTTCGCGACAAGGTCGTCCGAGGCCGCGACCTCGTAGCCACGAAGATGACGCCCGCGCAGATTGCCGAGGCGCAGAAACTCGCCCGGGATTGGAAGCCCAAGAGCGAAGGCAGGAAGTAGCCGAGAGGCTGACCAGGAACGGGCGCTACTATCCGCCCGCAGATCGCAGCCTGTCTCATTTCGACCTTCGGTCGGTCGCTGACACGGAAAACGTGCACCATCTATTGATAATCATGTTCGTGTAATTGAGAAAAGCTAGGCGACTGGCAGTCACCACTTAGCCTGAAACTCTCGGATCAGAGCTGAGGTTGAGAGCAGAGTACATAGCGACCAGGCAAAAAAAGGCCGGGGTGAGATGGTCCCGGCCTAAAAAATAAAGAGGTAATAAAATAATTAATTTCAATCCTAGTAGATAAGTTTCATCACATGGACGGTTGCCAATAGCACATAGGCAACCGCCTCTAGGATCTCTGCGGTCATCCGCACCTCCCTCTTTTTTCCCCGGCAATCCGGGCTGCGGTGATCATGCTACAGGCGCGGTACTACCGTCAAGCCAGCGAGGCCCTCGTCTACGGAGGTGAACCCAGGGATGGTCTTCGGAATCGCGGAAACGGGGTGACGACCGGCTGTCGCAATCTGCGATAGAGGGCGGCTCAGCAGTGGTCGTCGCCCTTTGGGGTCTTCCTATCGCGCGAGGGTACGGCTCCAGTATTCGACCTGGAAGACAGCGTTGCTGGCGCGGATCAGAAGCCGGTACCAATCCACGATCTCATTGAGTGCGCGGTCCACCTCGCCTTCTAGGTCCACCTCGCCTTCTAATTGAGCGCGGGCTTCTCCAGCGGCGACGCAGGCCGCTGGATCGTCGGACCGCGGAGAGAATCCCTCCGTCTGTTCGCGATCGAAGCGCTCCTGAAGCTCTGAAATGCTGTCGCGCGTCAGCTTCGCCATGCGCGTCGCGACCTCATGAACGATCGCATTGCGACGGTCGATGTAACCGAAGACCCTTTCGCCAAGCTCCGGAAGTAAGGCCAGTGGTTCGGAGAGGCGACTGTCGCGCAGCCCACGTTCGGCGAGTAGCGCCTCCGCTTCTGCGAACGGAGTAACGTAGAGCCGGTTCCGTCGAGCCTTCTTCTTGTAGGATGCGGGCGTGGTACCCGTGCACGACACGGCAAGCAGATCCCGGAGACGATCGGAGGCGATCGCGAGTTTCAGGAAGGCGTCTGTGTGGTGCAGCCAAAAGAATTCGCTGAACGGATTCCGGCGGGCTTCGTGATGCCAGAGAAGCGCAAGGCCGATCGACAGACGAGACGCCTGCATCAGCCCAGTAAAGTCCTCTCCGGCCGTGGCGATGAGCTTCTCAGTCTTATCAGGCCGTCGGCGCACCGGCTGCTCGCTCCACAGGGCCTCGTAGTCGACGCAGGGTTGGTCTGTTTGCCACATGGCGTGGCCGATGAACTCGGGGTCCGGATCCTTCTCGTTCAGCCATCCATAAGATTCAACGTCGTAGATCTTCGCTTGGTTGAGAACGGACAGGACCTCGTGCTCAAGCGCCGCTATCCTTCGCGTCTCTGAACTCGCCAGGGGCTCTATTCGACGTTCCGAGGGCATTTGCACTTGCAGCTTAACACACTGCAAGAAGATTTCTCAGGGTCGGCCTACGACTGTCGCCATGCGCAATAGCGACAGGACCGCATCCGGCACCATAGAGAAGAGCCGCTAGGGCGAAACCTGACGGCTCTTTGCAGCGGCGGATCATCACCAGTAGCCGTCGTCGAAACTGACGTAGCGACCTTTGCCGATGACGATGTGGTTCTTGCCTTCGCCCACGGCTCCCTCCTACGCCGGGGCTTCGGAGGGCTTGTCGGCGGGCAGGCCCCTTGCTCCGGGTCGGATCGCCGCCGGGGGTGGCTATACAAGAAATTACAGCACCGGCGGTGACACACGACCTGGTGGAAGGGCAACGCCCTCGGCGACGCGCGTTACGCCAGAACCGCCGCCAGCGGCACGGCCCACAGGCGCTCTGCAAGCTTCACGGTTTCCGCCCCTCCGTGCGCGAGCAGCGCCACGCGGCAGCGTGCGGTCTTTTCCAGAAAGGCTCGTAGCGCCGCCAGGTCGCGATCGTCCCAGCGCGCCGCCGCCTTGACCTCGATGGCGACGCTGTCGCGACCGGCCTCGATGACGAAGTCCACTTCGTGTCGCCCTTGCACGTGCCAGTACGCCAAGCGCGCCTCGGGCCAGTCTGACTCGAGGATCGCAGCCAGGTTCTGCGCGGCGTAGGTCTCCAGCAGAGCGCCCCACAACACGTCAGCGCTGGCGCGCCTCTCGTCAATCTCGGCCAGATGCGCACAGAGGCCCGAGTCGGACACGTACAACTTCGGGGACTTGATCCAGCCGGCTGGCACGATTCGACAAGTAGGGCGCCAACCGCTGCACCACGAAGGAGGCTTCCAGGACGCTCAGGTAGCGCGCGGTCGTCGCGGCATTCAGCTTGGCGTCGCGTCCCAGCTCGCTGATCGTGAGCACCTGCGCCGTGCGCAGCGCGGCGAGACGCAGGAGATTGCGAAAGGAAACCAGGTCGCCGACTCGCGTGAGCCCGCGGACATCGCGCTCGAGGTAGGTCTGCTCGTATCCTTTGAACCAGATCCACGGACGCTGGACCTGGCCCAGGCATACCGGCGGCAGGCCGCCGGCAAGCACGTCGCTCGGGCTGACCTTCTCGCCGGCCACAATTCTCGGAGGCTTGCCGTCTTCGAACGTCCTCCGAATGAAGGGAGTCGTATCGAGCCGCTCGTGCAGTTCGCGCCGCGAAAACGGGTACAACGTCAGATATAGGGCCCGCCCCGCTAGGCTTTCGCTGATGCCACGCAGCAACGCGAAGTTGGCGGAGCCGGACAGCACGAAGTGCCCGGGTTGGCGCGCCCGATCAACCGCGCGCTTGATGGCGGGGAGCAGCTCGGGGCACTTCTGCGCCTCGTCGATGGTGAGCGGCTCCTCGGATTGCACGAATCCGTCCGGGTCGCTGCGGGCGGCGGCCAACTGCGCAAAGTCGTCGAGGCTGACATAGCGGCGGCCCGCCAGACCCTTCTCGTGTTGCAAGAAGGTGCTCTTGCCGGACTGGCGAAGTCCCGTGATTACCACGACCGGCATGTCCGCCAGCACCTCGCGCACGAGACGGCCAAGAGAACGACGGTGGTAGGCTGTCATAATGCGCTATCTTATAGATGCATTATGACAGCCATGCAAATCGGGCGCTGGTCTCCTGAACACGCACTCGACAACGACCTAAGGTCTCCCGATTAAGTGAGAGCGGATCAAGGGGCGCGTGGCGGCGCCACGGCCAGGGGGGACCTGGCGGCTATGAAGTGGGGACCGGGATCTGGTGGCCTGTCAGCCGCCAAAACGCCGCTGACAAGGAGTCATCGAGAGTGTACACTTGGAATTGGAGGGATGTGTCATGAAGAAAGTCTGGTGTATGTCCCTTTTGTTCGTGCTTGCGATGGCGATGCCGGCTTGGTCGGCCACCGAGACCATGACCGGAGCAATGGCTCCTGTACAGGTGAGCGAGATGTGGCAAGGGCGCGCCCCCGACGCGGGCACGAGCCTGCTGGCTGCTCTGTCCAATATCTTGTATTTTCCGCTCCGTTTCACCATCACCGTGGTTACGGCCGAGGTCAGCGGCCTCACCGGCTGGATGACTGGCGGCGATGCAGCGGCGGCGCAAGCAGTCTGGCAGTCGACCGACGGCCAGGCATTTATCACGCCTGAAGTGATCGAAGGACGCGAGCGCTTGCGCTTCGGCCGCGGGGAATAGCGGGCTCGCTTTGGCGTCAGGGGGGCACGCCGACCAAGGGCACCGGATCGATGGTGACAAAAGGCGCGGTTTTCAGTATGGGAACGTGTCGGGGAGGAAATCCAAGCCCTGCGTAACACTGCTGGCATCGAAAGTCAGTCACTTCCGGCATCCCCGACAAGTCGACATCGCCCTGCGGAAGCGGGCGACCATCGCGCCACCGTGCTCAGCATTCAGCGGATGTCGACCGAGGATGGGCCGGGCCTGCGCACCACCGTGTTCTTCAAAGGATGCAGCCTGGCGTGTCGCTGGTGCCAGAACCCGGAATCGCTGTCGCCGAAGATCGAGATCGTGTGGCATGATTGGAAATGCATCGGCGCGGGCCGGTGCGATGCCGTGTGCCGCGATGGCGCCATCCGCCGCCACGTGAAAGCGGTCGAGATCGACTTGAGCCGCTGCACGTTGTGTGGGGCCTGCACGGACGAATGCCCGACCACCGCGCTGGAGCTCCTCGGTGTCGAATGGCGCCTGGATGACCTGGTCGCCGAGGTGGCAAAGGACCGCAGTTATTTCGAGACGTCCGGCGGCGGCATCACCGTGTCGGGTGGCGAGCCGGCGCTGCAGCCAGCTTTCGTGGCGGTGTTTCTCCAGCGGTGTCGCTCGCTCGGCCTGCACACGGCCCTGGACACCTGCGGCATGTGTTCCGCATCGGCGCTGGAGACCTTGGCCGGGTGTGCGGACTTGGTGCTCTACGATGTGAAGGAGATCGATGCCGAGAGACACACCCGATTCACCGGCCAGTCGAACGCCAAGATCCTATCCAACCTCGTCGACCTCGGCGAACGGATGCGTCGCAACTCCCACCCCGCTGAGTTGTGGATCCGCACACCGCTCATTCCGGGCGCGACCGCCACCGAGGAGAATATCCGGGGTATCGGCGCTTTCCTGTCACAAAACCTGCGCGACCTGGTGCGCCGGTGGGAGCTCTGCGCCTTCAACAATCTGCCGCGGGACAAGTACCGGCGGCTCGGCATCGCCTGGGATTACGAGCAGACGGAGCTGCTGACGGCGCAGGAGCTGCAACACTTTGCCGAGCTGGCTCGCGCCTCCGGCGTCGATCCCGACATCGTCGTCGCCACCGGACCGACCAGGGTCACGTAGCTGCGAGAAAACGATGACTGAACCCGCCAGCGGCGCCGCCGTGGATGCTGTCGTGCGCGACAGCAGGCCGTTCACCGAACAGGAAATGCGGGTGTTCGAGCGGGACGCGAAGATCGGACTCGTAGGGACCGTCGACGGCGCGGGGTTGCCGCACCTAACCTTGATCACCTCGATCCAGGCGAAGGACCCAACCCATCTCACGTATGGCCAGTTTTGCGAGGGGCTAAGCAAGACACACGTGAAGCAGAACGCCCGCACCGGTTTCCTCATCATGAGCGCCGAGAAGGAGATCTGGCGCGGCACGGCACTGTGGACGCACGAAGCGAAGAGCGGAGAGGACTACGAGACCTATAACAAGAAGCCGATGTTCCGCTACAACTCCTACTTCGGCATCCACACCGTTCACTGCCTCGATCTCATCACGCATGGAGGCAAGGAGAAACTCAACATGATGCGCGTCGCTTTCGGCGCACTCATCACGATGCTGTCCAGGCGCCTGGCGAGTAGGCACACGGCGCGGAGCGACCAGCGCGTCCTCAAGCCCTGGGCCGAAGCCCACTTCGCGCAGGCGGGCACACTGAAGTTTCTCTCGTACATCGGGAGCGATGGCTATCCGGTGATCGTTCCGGTCGTTCCCTGCCAGACTGCAGGCAGTCGCCGCTTGGTCTTCGCGCCTACTGTGTATCGCCGTGAACTCGCCGCGATACAGGCCGGCACAACCGTCGCCGTGTTCGCCTTAAACCTGCAAATGGAAAGCGTGCTGGTCAGGGGAGTGTTCGCTGGCTATCGGCGTTACGTCGGCCCGCGAGTCGGGGTCATCGACATCGACTGCGTGTACAACTCGATGCCGCCGAAGCAAGGGGTCATCTACCCGGTAGCCCCGCTGCGGCCGGTCGCGCTGTACTGACTTCAACCTACACCTTCTCGAACACCCGGACCCAGTCCTCCAAGGCGTCCTCGTGTCCGGGAACAAGTTGGACGGCCAATTGCCGGTAACCAGCATCGCGCAGCGCGCGGATCCTGTCGGCCAGCGCAGCGCGCGTGCCGGTCAAGGTGAAGTCGCGGATCAGCTCGGCTGTGATCAGCGGCTGCTCTTCCGGACGGAGAAAAAGCAGGTGACCTCGATGGAGCGTGAGGTAGCGCGCATCCGCGGGCTCGTACGTCTCGTAGACAGTGCGGTACTTGTCCAGCAGCGGGTCGATCTCGGGGCCGAGACCGCCGGGCATTTCGCGCTCGAGCAGCGCGTGTAGCATCACCGCGGCGAGCGGCCCGGCCTGGGCCTTGGCACGAAGGCTGTCGTACGGCTCGCCATCGCTCAGCACGCAACCCAGGGTGAATCCCGTGGTGTAGCAGCCTGCGGCATCCCTGCCGGCCGCCCGCCATTCCGCCAGCATGGCTTCCACATCCACCACGGCGAGAGGAGGTGCGAAAATGAAATTGATCCACCCCTCTGCAATTTCGGCGGCGAGCTTACGTGCCTTCGGCCCCATGGCGGAAAGATGCACTGGGATTGGATCCTGGATGTTGATCAGGCCCGCCTCCGGATTGAGGAATTGGATTTTCCTCGGTTTCCCTTCGCACTGCCATTCGACTCGCTCTCCGGTCAGCAGCTTCCGCACCACGCGCACGTACTCCGCTAGCTCAGCCAGCTTCATCGGACCCAGCCCCATGGTGAGGCGGCCGGTGAAGCCGGTGCCAACACCGAAGATGATCCGCCCCGGCGCCAGCTTGTTGAGCGAAGCCAAGGCGTTGGCCGCCACCGGAGCAATGCGGTTCGTGGGAATCAGTACGCCGGTGCCCAGGCGGATGTGTGACGTGTACACGGCCGCAGCTGCCATGGCCACAAAGACGTCGGCGCAGAGCATCTGGGTGTCGTAAAACCACGCGTGTGAGAAGCCGAGTTCCTCCGCACGCTTCGCCAGCTTCCACGAGTCCGCGCTCGACGCGAGTGCAATGCCGTAGTCCATCTTTCCCAACGTCCGAGGTCCTGCTCGTCTTAGAGGTAGTGTGACGCGGCGAAATCACCGCCGCGGGGCGAACTCAAATGAGGTCGGCCGCCGCTCGCCTCACCACCGTGGCTGGTAGCGCGGCATCTGCCGCCGGGGATAGATGCGCCGGCCCTGGGTGTAAATGTTCCCCAACATTTTGTTTTGCGACGCCTCGACCTCTTCGGGAGTTGCCACGATGATGTCGATAGGCATCCTGATGTCGAAGAGGTGCGCGTGGATATACCGGGTCAGCGCCCGGGTATCCGCGACGTCGGACTTGATGACCAGCAGATCGAAGTCGCTGTCAGGCCGCAACTGCCCGCGCGCGGCGGAGCCAAAAAGGATGACCTGCTCCGGCTGCGCCACCTCGATGATCCGGCGGACGACCTCCCTCAAAATCGCGATATCGCGCTGAACGTCCCGCTCTGACCACCCTAGCCATCTGAAGAGCCCTCTCCGCACGTGCGTTTCCTCCCCCGCCGATCTCGATCCCAACCCGCCGATCTCGATCCCACCAGGCGCGCTTGTAGCACAACTATACGAAGCTTGTCCAACGAAGACTGCCCACCCGCCGCCCGGCCAGCCGGCGATTAGGGTGCCACAGGAGTGCACCCCCTGAGCGCTAGCGAGGGTTGAAGGGCGCGAAGTTACAACAGCGGCCGCCCAGATTTGTCGCCCCCTCCGGCGGCTACCGTTGGTAGGGGCCCAGCATGCTGCGTCTTACGGCTGGGTCTTGACCAGCCGGAACTCACCCTTGGCCGCGTTGCGATACAAGTTGATTTGCCCGATGTGACGCTGGCGTCCCTCCGGGTCACGCACCCCGAGCCCTTCCCGCGGCGCCAAGCACAAGACACCGATCTTCCCGAAGGCCATGTTGCGATGCACCCGGTAGGCTGCTTCGCCCGTCTGTTCCAGCGGATACGCCTCGGACAGCAACGGGTGGATGGCCCGCTTGCAGACCAAGCGATTGGCTTCCCAGGCTTCACGGTAGTTGGCGAAATGCGAGCCGATGATGCGCTTCTTGTTCATCCAGAGATAACGGTTGTCGTACTCGTGCATGTAGCCGGTGGTAGAGGCACAGGTCACGATCTTGCCGCCCGGCCGGGCGACGAACACGCTGGCAGCGAAGGTCTCGCGTCCCGGGTGCTCGTACACCACGTCGGGATCCTCACCGTCAGTGAGCTCGCGGATGCGTTTTCCGAAGCGGCGCACATCGGCCAAGTTCTGTGTGCCATCGGGGTTCCAGAAACGGTAGCCTTCGGCCTTGCGGTCGATGACCCAACGCGCTCCCACCGTGCGGCAGAGCTTGGCGCGCTCCTCGGAAGAAACCACGCAGATGGGGAACGCCCCAGCGTTCAACACGTATTGCAGCGCGAATCCTCCCAAGCCCCCAACCGCGCCCCAGATCAGGACGATGTCGCCCTGCTTGATCTGCACGGCGTTGTGGCTGACCAACATGCGGTACGCGGTGGAGTTCACCAACGGCATCGAGGCCGCCTCTTCCCAGGTGAGGTGCGGCGGCTTGGGCATGAGCTGGTTGGCGCGCACCAGCGTGATCTCGGCTAAGCCGCCGAAGTTCGTCTCGAAGCCCCAGATGCGCTGGTCGGGATCGAGCATCGAATCGTCGTGGCCCTCAGGGGATTGCAGGTCGACGTAGTTGCAATGAATGGTGACCTCATCGCCCGGCTTGAACAGCGTGACACCCGGGCCGGTGCGCAAAATCACCCCGGAGCCGTCGCTACCGATGATGTGGTAGGGCAAGTCGTGGCGCTTGTCCCATGGGCTGCGTTTGGCATGACGCTCCAGGAACTGAAAAGTGGGCAACGGTTCGAAGATCGAGGTCCACACCGTGTTGAAGTTGATGCTGGACGCCATCACGGCGACCAACGCTTCGTTCGGGCCCGGCTCGGGAATCGGCACCTCGTCGACGTGCAGGCTGCGGCGCGGGTCCTTCTCGGACGATGCGAGACCCTCGAACTTCTTCACTTCGTCTTTGTGCGTGGTGACCGCCCGCATCGTCTTCGGCGTCGGCAGACTGGCATAGTCTTCCGCGCGCGCCTTCTCCGAAAGAATGGCATCGAGCACCGTTTGCATTTCACCAGACATGACGAGGTTCTCCTTATCGACGCGGCCGATGAGCGGCCCGATCTCCATAAATATCGCGTGAGGCGCGCGGTCGGAACCCCACACAGCGATATTTCACAGGCATCATCGGTTGATGGCCATTATACCAGCGACATCTCCTGCCGCCATGGCCCTGCTGCCTGTGGTTTCCACGTGACGCTTGCCGCCTTTCTCGTGGCGGAGTCGCACTGGCTCGGTCAACGGACTCTATGCCGGCTTGATGATGCGCAAGCGAGGGAAGTACGTGCGCAGATAGCCGCGGTCGATCGCGGCGATCCGATCTGCCTGTCGCTGCGCATGGGCGCCGATGAGGAAATCCGGAATCAAGTGCTCTCGCGGTCCGCCCTTCCGACGGTGGTCGCGGAAGATGCGCCCGGCGAGGCGAGCGGCATCGAGCCCGGCCGCGCTGAAAACAATGCCGAGGCCGATCAGGCTCTGCTGAAATTTCCGCTCGTCCAACAGCAGCGCGAAGAACTCCGCCGCGACCACGTCGCAGATGACCAGATCCCCTTCCCCTCGGGCGGCGGCCAGGAGGTCCGTCCATCGGCGCGCCTCGGGTTCGCCCTTGGCGATGGCAATCAGCACCGAGGTGTCGACGGCCGTGATCATCGTCGGCGCTTGCGCGGGAGCTGCACAGGGCCGCGCAGCTCGTCGATCCATTCCGCCACACTCCGCCCGGCGAGTTCTTTCTTGGCAATCCCGATCACCGCCCGCATGCGCTCGGCGTCGATCTGTCTGGTCGCTTTGAGATGGTCGGCGCTCTCATCGAATTCCAGAACCGTGCCCCTGTGCAACCGCAGCTTGCGCCGAATGGGAAGCGGGATGGTGATCTGCCCCTTGCTGGTCACGGTTGCCTTCATGCGAGATAGGGTAAGGCATTGAGTAAGGAAAGTCCATCAAGGCGAGCGCGGCTGCTCTTTCAGCGTTGTCTGGGTGATGTCGAGGCACTCGCCGGCAGATCGGCGCCATGCTGGGAGGCAACGCAACCTTAGATTGATGCTTCGGCAAACATCGTGAGCGCGGGGATCTGTGCTGCACGCGCCAAGCCCGTGCGGTTCGCCACCTTCTTGCGCTACGGCGTCCCGCCGACGCTGGCGCAACTCCTGGTGTCGGCGCTGTACGTGCTGGGGCTAGCGTACGTGAGCAGTCATTGAAACCGGGAGCACGCCGTGTGTAACGTGCTTCGGTTCGCCGCCAAGTCCGCACGTCATCCTGCAGGCAGTGACCATGCATCGAGTAAGGAAAACAATTCTCGTCGTTCTGGCTAGCCTCAGCGTATTCCTGATTCTCCTGCTTGCCGCCGCCCAGCATGGTTTCCGAACCGCCCTTTCGGCTGCTCAAATGCCGAGCGCATAAAACACCACGGCGAAAATGCCGCAGGCACTGATGATGAAGACAATTCCCGTCACCACCGCGCTGGTCGCCGCGTCGCCAACCGCTGAGGAACTGTTGCCGCACTACATGCCGCGCAGGCAGCCCGAAATAGCGATCAGCACGCCGTAGACCGAGGCCTTGAACACGCCGCCGATGGGATCGTGGAAGTGCGCGGCAGGCGCCGTCTGGTGGTAGTAGACCAACAGCGGCAGCTTCAACATGCCACTCGTTTCATAATTGTCCTCCTTTCCTCGCTAGTCGCCCGATCACTGCTCTATATCATTCCGGTGCCTCATCCTTCTTCTTCGTTTTGGGCTTAGGACTGAGCGGTCACGGGATTGTGCCGCGCGTCGGTGTCGCAAACGGCAACGGCGTCGGCAGCTCTCCGCAAGCGACGATGAAATCCCGTCGGCGTCCGCACCGAAATGATCCGCCAACCCAAGCGACGGGCGCTTCGGTCGCTGATTTCATTGGGGCGCCGAAATGTAGTTCGGCGTGACAAAGATTGCGTCGGACTTCGGATTGTGCTTACTATGTAACCACTATGAAGACTCGCATCGTTCGCGTCGGCAACTCCCGTGGGGTGCGCATTCCGAAGCTACTCCTACAGCAAACCGGTCTCTCGGACGAAGTGACGATTGAGGCGGAGGGAAACCACCTCGTCATTCGCCCCGTGTCGCGGCCGCGAGAGGGCTGGGACGACGCCTTCCGCAAGATGGCACTGGCGGGCGACGATCGACTGCTCGACGGCGATCTTGCCTCTACGTCGCGGTGGGATGAGAGCGAGTGGCAATGGTGACGCGGTTTGAGGTCTATATGGTCAGCCTCGATCCGACCGTGGGGCGCGAGATTCGCAAGACCCGCCCATCTGTCATCGTTTCACCGGACGAGATGAACCGCAATATCGGCACCGTCATCGTGGCACCCATGACGACGAAGGGCCGCGCGTATCCGTCGCGTATCCAGTGCCGATTTCGCGGCAAGGAAGGTCAGGTTGTCCTTGACCAGTTACGTGCGGTCGACAAGGCCCGTCTGATTCGCAAATTGGGACAAATTGACAAGCGCACGGGCGATTCTGTGCTTGCGGTGCTGGGCGAGATCTTCGCGCCATGAAAGAATGCCGAAGACGCCGCTCCAGGCGACGGCCAAAAGCAGGCCGGCGCCTGGGCGTCGGACCTGTCACCATGGTACCTGCCGCAACTCCTGCGCATCACAGTTCGTGCAGTGCCTCCACACGCTCTGATTTGATCGCTCGTAGCAGCGCCGCGTGATCCTTCAGCGTCTGCTTGCCATAGGCTTCAGCCCAATCGGCCAAGGCCTCGTCCACATCACCTACACCGAGGCCCTCGCGATCTCGGTCGAAACGCCGGGCGCGAAGTAGGCAAGGCAGGTGCGGAGACGGTCGCGACTGTCTCCCGAACGCAGAGGGAGGAGCAACATGAGAGCCAGGATGAATAGCGTGATTGTCGTTCCGATCCTGATGATGGCCTTGGCCCGCGTCAGCGTCGCGCAGGATCCCGGATGGCCGCGCGAGATGACGAAGGACGGCGCGCGCCTGGTCTACTACCAGCCGCAGGTCGACGACTGGCAGAACTTCAAGGAACTCGATTTTCGTCTGGCGGTGTCGCTGACCCGGGCGAAAGGCAAGGCGGTCGTCGGCGTCGTGAGCGTGCATGCCCAGACGGACGTCAACGTAGACGCCCGCACTGTGTTGATCCACAACCTGACGATCAGTGAAACCCGCTTCCCGTCATTGGAAGCCGAGGCTGCGGCGCGGATGGATCAGTTGGTGAGGACGTTCCTCGCGCCGGACAAGGCCGTCACCATCTCGCTGGATCGGCTGGTGGCGTCCGTCAACAAACCGGACTCGGTCGCCGGCGTGGACGTCAAGAACGACCCGCCGGTGATATTCGTCAGCTACGGGCCTGCCATTCTGGTGCAGGTGGACGGCCCGCCGATCCGCGCCGCGATTCCGGAGACGACACTCGATTTCGTGGTGAACACGAATTGGCCGCTCTTCTGGGACAAGTCTCACCCGGCGTTTTACCTCCTCACCGAGAAGCAGTGGCTCACGGCGCCGGCGCTCGCAGGCCCGTGGATGTTCACGCGCACGCTTCCCAAGGACATGTCCAAGTTGCCCCGGGATCCGCAGTGGGCGGCGCTGAAGCAGGCCATTCCGCCGCCGGGTGCGAAGAGCGCCGTTCCGAAAGTGTTGTTCAGTGACCAGCCGGCGGAAGTCATCGTCTTCACCGGGCAGCCCGTGTACAAGACGATTCCCGGGACCGAGCTGGTCTACGCGAGCAACACCGACAGCGCTCTCTTCGTTCACAACCCCACGAGCCAGTATTACTTCCTCGCCGCCGGTCGGTGGTTCCGCGCCGCCAGCCTGCAGGGACCGTGGAGTTATGCGACGCCCGACTTGCCGGCGGACTTCGCGCGCATCCCCATGAACAGTCCGGTGGCCCCGGTGCGGGTTTCGGTTCCGGGCACCGAGGAGGCCAAGGACGCCGTGCTGCTGGCGCAGATTCCGACCACCGCGGTCGTCGATCCGGTGGCCGCGGCGGCGCAGGCGAGCGTGACGTACAGCGGCGAACCGCAGTTCAAGCCGATCGAAGGTACGTCACTTTCCTACGCGACGAACACCCCCGACAAGGTCATCAAAGTCGGTGATGTCTATTACCTCTGCCTGCAAGGCGTGTGGTTCATGTCCGTGTCGCCACAGGGGCCGTGGAAAACCGCCCCGTCTGTGCCGAAGGAAATCTACACCATTCCGCCCAGCTCCCCCGTGTACAACGTGACGTACGTGACGCAAGTCACCACGACGAGCGGTGCTGTGCAGTCCAGCTACACGGCCGGGTATCTCGGCGCGTTCGTGATCGGCGCCGCCGTCGGCGCCGTCATTGCCAATGGGAGCGGGCATTATTGAGGATTGCATAAGTAATAGAAAGATCGTCCGCGGTGGTGTATACTGCGTGCATGCGACCACAGGGGACGGCGGCGGAGTTGGAGCGGCGGCGGCGGCGAGCGATACGGCTGT
>JBEKBJ010000103.1:0-18447 GCA_050015455.1 Binatia bacterium | reverse complement strand
TCTGGCGCTGGGGCTTCTCTCACGACCGGCAACTACAACATCGATATTGGCAGCTCGGGTAAGGCGGGGGAATCGAACACGATTCGCATTGGCGCCAACCAGACGGCGACCTACATCGCGGGCATCCAAGTCGGGGTAGGCGGCTCGGCAGTGTGCATCAATGGGGAGCAACTCGGCCTTTGCGCGTCGTCGGCGCGCTTCAAAGAACAGGTCCGCGACATTGCCGACGCGAGCGAGCAGGTTTTCCAGCTGCGCCCGGTGCGCTTCCAGTACAAGAGAGACTTCGACCCGTCGGGGCAAGAGCGCTTTGGCTTGGTGGCCGAGGAGGTGGCCAGGGTGAATCCCGACTTGGTCGTCTACGACCGCGACGGGAAGCCGCTCACCGTGCGCTATGACTCTGTCAACGCCATGCTGCTCAACGAGGTGCAGAAGCAGGCGCGGCAGATCGCCACGCTGCAGAAACAGGTGGAGGAGCTGGCCACCCTCAAAGCAGCGACCGCCGCGCTGCAGGCACGGGTTGAGGCCCTTGATAGCCCGCAGACAGTGGCCAACCGCCGGTCGCGCCACGCCCAAGACGCACGACCAGCGGCGTTCTGACGGGCGCTCTGCCTGAGAGGCGCACAGCAATGGAGCGCGTGGCGGTCGGTTGTGTGGTCGGCGTGTTGATGCTCGCCGGTGGGGTTGCCCTGGTGAGCGCACAAACTGGCGGGGGCTACGATCTCAGCCGTAACGTCATTGCCGGTGGCGGCGCCACCTTCAGCACGGGCGGTAGTCTCAGCCTCGGCGGTACCGCCGGACAGGCAGACGCGGGAACCCTGACGGGCTCGCCGTATTCCGTGTCCGGCGGCTTCTGGGGTGCCCTCCTGTCGGCTCCGACAGCGACACCGACGCCGACCTACACGCCAACGCCCACGAACACGCCGACGTTGACGCCAACCAGCACCCGCACCAACACCGCGACGAACACGCCAACGCTGACCCCGACGGCGATTCCGACCGCGACGCCGAGTAACACCCCCACGCGGACCCCGACCAAGACCGCCAGCCCCACGCTCACTAATACACCGACACCAACGCCGACCAACACGCCAACGCCGACGAAGACGCCGACCAGCACCCCGACGAACACGCCGAGTCTGACGCCAACCAACACGGCGACCTTCACGCCGACCTACACGCCGACGAAGACTGCGACACCGACGCCAACGCCCACCGGGACGCTGTTACCCACGGCGACGCCAACCGTTACGGCGACACCGACACCGGTCCCATCGTCCACACCGACATTGACGCCGACCAACACGCCGACGCCGACGCCGATCGCGACGTCCAGCTTCACGCCGGTGCCCAGCGTCTCACCCACCCCACCGACCGTCTCACCAAGTCCTCACAGCCCAACCGCAACCGTCACTGGGAGGCCCACTGCAACACCGACGCCGTCACCGATGCCGATTGCCTGCGTCGGCGACTGCAACAACGATGGCACCGTAACCGTCGACGAAATCCTGACCATGGTGAACATCGCCTTGGGCAACGCCGATGTGACGGCGTGCCCGAACGGCATCCCGAGCGGTGCGCAAGTCGACGTTGCGCTGATCCTCACCGCGGTGAACAACGGGCTGAACGGGTGCCAGAAGTGACGCAGCAGGAGCCGCGACGCAGGGGCGAACTGGTGCTCATGCGAGATCGTCGCCCGCAGTGTCGTTGCCTCCGTGTCCCCGACAACGCAAACACCGCGCCTACTCCAAATGTCCGTCCTCACGCCCATCAAAAAGCGCCACGCAAAAGGCAGAGCGCGGCGAGAGCCGGGGGGCGGTTTTTACCCGTTGGGGCTGCCGTTGCGAGGAGGCCGAAGGTATTGTCGAGGGATCGATTCTAAGACGCCGCCGGGTGCCGCCCATCGCAGCCAGCAGGAGCCTGACGTCTCAGGCCGGCAACGGAACCTGAGTGGGTACTCGCCAGCGTCGAGATGAATACGGGTGCTGCCTTGGTGTTCGAGTTGTACTTGCGAACCAATTGCAACGTCGCCCGCGGCGTCCCCAGTCAAAAGTTCGAATAGATAGAAGCCCGATGCCGGAATTTCCAGGAAGCCTGACCACTCGACGCTGCGGAATTGTGCGCTGTCCTCGGACGTCACCCGGCGCAGCGGCCAATCCTCGATCCGCTCGCGTGTCACCGTCCCGTCCCAGTCGGCCCCGCTGAAGTATCGTGCGAGCAGGCCGACGCCGTCCGCCGGCGCCCCGCAGCTGCCAGCGGCTGCCAGCGCCTCTTGAGAGACCGCGAGGGCTAGGACGGGCTGGGGTCCTGCCGGGTACGGCCCGCTGACGGTAACGGCTCCGGGATAACAGCGCCGCACGATCTCCGCGCCGGCTTCGGCCATTGCTGGATCAAAGACGAACACCGCATCACGTGTTCTATCAATCGTGCTCAGGCCGTCGATCAGGCTCGGAAGCTCGCGGACCGTGCGCCCCGTGGTAAGAAAGCTCAAGCACGCGTGCTGGGGTCCCGCTTCAAGCACGTAGTACACTGGAGCTGTGCTGCCTGCGGCGATGAGGCGATCCATGCCGACGACAGGATCGCGGCTGCGTTGAGCAAAGTAGTCGGCGAGATACCTGAGATTCAGTGGCGCTAACACCGCCAGCAACACGACGAGCGCGACCGTCTGCGCCGCCGCCCGCCGCGTCCGCAAAGGGGTGAGTACATGGTCGTTGAAGGTGGCTCCCGCTAATCCCGCGCAGATGGCCAGCGCCGGGCATATGGGTGCGGCGCGATAGCTGGAATGTGGAATGTTGGTAAGCACCTGCCCGAACACGAACGTGGCGCCCACCCAGACGACCAGCAGGAAGCAATTGCTGTCTCGAAAACGGATTAGAGCAAGTGCCAGTCCGCACAGCGCCAGGGCTAGCGAGACGGGATCAACGAGCGGATCGCTGGAAATGTCAGTGGTGCCGACTTCTGCGCCTTGGGAATAATATACGCGTGCGGCCCTGTTGATTTGGTTCGCCAGTATTTGGCGTGCAGCGGGGGTGGTCCAGCCGGCTTCCTTCATGCGGCGCACTGGACCACCTTCGAGCTGCGTTGAGACTTGGCGATACCGCGCGAGCGCCGAGAATACGCCTTGGCGTTGATGGAAAGGGCTGAGGAAGATGGCGGCTCCCAGCGTGATCACCGCGGCGCCCTTGACGGCCTCACGCCAGCCCATGCCGCTAAAGACGGCGCGATGCGCGAACCATGCAGCCGCCAGCGGGATGACAATGCGCGCCGGATCGTAGGCCAGGAGACCCATGCCTATTAGCGCGCCGCTGATGAACTGCAAAAATAGGTTGCGCTCCTCCGTGCCCACCACCAGCGCGAGCAAGGCGCCGGGCACCAGCGCCACCGTTTCCATGAACGGATAGGGGGTGCGCGAGAAGACAACGTGCCAATAGGAACACGCGATAACTGTAACGGCGACCGCGCCGGCGGCGCGCCCGAAAAGACGGCAGGCGAGCAAGTAGGTAAGCGCAAGGGATACGATCCCAAGAAAAGCTGACGGCAGCCGCGCGCCGAAGAGAGGCTCGAAGAACAGCGCCGGCCATGTCTGCAGTGCCTCGGTAAAATAGTTCATATGGTTGTGTGGGCCGTCGTCGCCGCCCGCGAAGATCTCCCAGGGATGCTCGGCCAACATTGGGAGGCCATGGAACTCCCAGCACACCTCGTCTGGGGTGACCCTGTACGGCGCGTCAGCGAGCGACAACGTCCGCGGCAGGCTGAGGGCGGCAATCACCAACGCCGCCCACACCGTGGTCCGGCCGGGGCGCCGCACCTTCCAAGTCGAGAACAACGCCAACGCCCACAGGAACAGCGCTGCCAGCCACACGAGCATTGATGCCTTCGGTGACATCCGGGAAGATGCGAGCCACCAGTAGACCCATACTCCGGTGCCGGTGGTGGCACTGGCAAGCCGCAACCATCTCAAAGACGCTGCTACCATCGGTGTGATGTAACGACGGCGGCACACGTACACGAAGGCGCACTACGTTTCAATGTTTCCTCGCGCCAGCCACGGACCCTGGTTAAGCGGGCAATCCCTCGATACGCGGTCGAAAAGAGCGACCGCTAGCCACCGTGCCCCAGCGGTTGAAACCGCAGCTACAAACTGCACCCAAGCCCGCCTGCGCGGGCTCCCCGCCCCACATTAGGCCACACTAGGGCAGTTGGCGCAGGCCGACTTCGTGTTTTTCGTAGGCGCGAATTTATTCGCCGGCCAGTCGAGCGTCTACCGGCAGTCCCTTGGTAAGGAGGGGGTTCATTGGCCCGACATACTCGGACCGGTGGCCGTCGTGTCCTCCGTGCTTCCCCACACGCGAAGCATGACCATGCCGTGCGCGTTCACATTTGCCGACACCCGCTCCCGTAACACGCCCATATCGTGCCGCGCCCATAGGTCGCGCACTCGCGCGACTTCCGGCACGCCGATGTCCCGGAACGAAGCGGTCATCGGCAGGTTATGAGCCGCGCGGTTGAAGAGCCCCACGGCCCGGCTGCCGTCGGAGAGCGGCTTGACCCAGGTTTCCAACGGCCCTTCCTCGGCGACCCGCCGCCCCTGGATGCCGGCAGGATCCTGGTCGACGGCGATCACCTCCGGGTTTGTGAGGATACCGATGGTCTCCGGCTTCATTTGTGTGAGATCGGTGCCCGCAATGAGCGGCGCCGCCAACAGGCACCACAAACCCATATGGGTGCGGTATTCGTCGAAGTTCATCCCGCCGTTTCCAACCTCCAGCATGTCCGGATCATTCCAGTGGCCAGGGCCGGCGAAGCGTTCCAGCCCAGCTTGTGAAAACCCAACGACTGACATGCGGTCGTAGTTGTCGGCGATATCCATCGTGGTGCGCCAGAGATTACCGCCGACCGATGCGCCCCAGGACCATACCCGATCCATGCCGTACTCGCAGATGCTGTACACGATGGGCCGCCCGGTGCGGCGCAAGGCGTCGTGCATCTTCGCGTACGCCGCTTTCGGGTCGCCTTGGCCGCCGCACCAGTCGTACTTGAGATAATCAATCCCCCAGGACGCGAAGGTCTGCGCGTCTTGGTCCTCGTGGCCGAGACTGCCGGCGAACCCTTGGCAACTCTTTGCGCCGGGTGATGAGTAGGCGCCGAACTTCAGGCCCATGGAATGGATGAAGTGCGCCAGCCCCTTCATATCGGGAAACCGCTCGTTGGCAGCGAGCGTCCCTGTGGCGTCACGCTCGCCTTGCCAGCCGTCATCAATGATCACGTACTGATAACCGGCGGCTTTCATCCCGCTGGCGACCAGGGCAGCCGCTTGCGCGCGCACTATGGCATCGCTGACGCCGGGTCCGAAGCGATTCCAGCTGTTCCAACCCATCGGCGGCGTGCGCGCCAAATCCTTGTCTTGGGCGCTCGCCCCGGGGGGCAGGCCGCTCAAGACGATGACCATCACGGTGGCGTAGCACCACAATCTTTGTGAGGGCCTTGTCATACGGTCTCCTTCCGGCGAGAGTATCTAGTTTGCGAACCGGCCTGTCTTGACGTCGCCCTAAGAGCGCATCGTCACTGTCAGGTTCCCGCTCCTTACGAGAGTGTCGATAAATGCGGATGGTCCCTCGATGCGGCCGCTGAGGGGAGGCGGCCTGCCACCAATGAGCCACTGCCGCTCTAGCCGCCCTGGGCGTTGCCCAGGGCTGATGGATTGGCGCCCTTTCAGGGCTGAGCCCCGTGAATCGGTGGCGGTCAGCAGCCCCAACGGGGCGGCCATATTTGAGCCTGGGGCATCGCCCCTGGCGTGTCGGCCTGTCGTGCGGTTCATTGGCCCAACAGACTCGCGCCGCGCGGGTCGGGTTCTCGGGACGAATGGCGAGCGCCGGCTCTAGCGCTCGGGTGTAACCACGGCGCACGGGGAGTAAACCTGTCCATGGGTACCGGTGTAAACCACAAGCTCGCCATGGCTTTCAATCCCCGCTACGGGTATTGTCCGCAGGGCGGTTGCGCGTCTGGTGCGGAACAGCTCTCACGCGCAGTGGGAAGGTTCATCGGCGAGAGGAAGCAGACACATGGGGGAGCGCGAGCACCACGACGAGTTCTATTTGCACGACGCTCCGCGGATCTTCGACGCGCCGCTGTTTGGGGAGGTGCGCCGGCGCATGGCGGCCTTTCTGGCCGAACACGGGCGCCGCTCAGCGCGCGACCGGGTCCTCAGTCTCGGCTGCGGTGACGGGCGGGTCGAATGTCTGATGGCGCCGCTGGTGGCGGTGATCGTCGGGATCGAGTTGTCGCCGGTGGCGGTGGAGCAGGGTAGGGAGCGGGCGGCCCGTTGCCAGCTCGCGAACGTACGGTTCGAAGTTGGAAACATCGAGGAACTGACGGTAGTACCGAGCAGCTTCGATGCGATCTGGGCCCTTGGCGTGTTGCATCACCTCGATCAGGCCAGCACGGAGGAACTGGTGCGGCGTAGTTATGAGGCGCTGCGACCTGGCGGCGTGTTCGTGGCGAACGATCCCAGCGGGCGCCGTCTCGTCGGGGTGTTCAAGGGGCTCTTCGCGCGGGCGTATCGTGCTTACCACAGCCCGGGAGAGCGGGAGCTGAATCCTACGGCCACCGGCGCGTCCTTCCGGAACGCGGGCTTCGATCCGGTAGCTGTACACTACAATGATTTCTTCCTCGGACCGCTCGCCTGGCTCTTCCCGGGATGTCCACGCTCGTGCGTTCCTGCGGCTGCCGCGCTCGAATCCATTCTCCTGGCCATTCCCGGGCTGAATCGCACGGCATCCAGCTTCTGCATCGTTGCAGGTAAGCCTACGACGTGAGCGCAGTCGCCGGTTCACGGATAACCACTCAGTCTGGGCGGCGCCGTAGCTGAGAGGCGGCAATATGTCCTCTCCCGCGCGTCACCTCAGCGTGGGAGAGAACACACTTGCCGAACGTCACAAAGACTGAGGGGTTACGTCGCAGGTCTACACTCTTGCTTTCGCCGCACCGTGGAGCTTTTAGCTTTCGTCTCGTGAGCCCGCGTGAACCGGTGGTGTCCTAAGTTCGAACACAACGTCCTTGCGCGAACCGCCCGGACCTCTCCCCCGACCCCTCTCCGGCGCGGAGAGGGGAGCGAAAAGCCAAAGCATTTCTCCCCCCTTCCCTCGCGGGGAAGGGGGCCAGGGGGTTGGGTTTGAAGGCAGGCGACGGCAAGTTGGGACAGCGCGCGTGCGAACCGGGTGAGTTTTACATTTTCCCGTGGCTCAGCATAATAGGTGCTCGATGAATTCGGCGGAGGCAATCAGCCGGGATGCCGGTAGCGCACCGCCCGCGAGGGAGGCGGCGGACCGCTATGAGGTATCGGTCATTTTGCCCTGCCTGAACGAAGCGGAGACCGTCGGCGCCTGTGTGACCAAGGCGGTGACGACGTTGCGCCGCCTCGGCCTGCACGGCGAGGTCGTCGTGGTGGACAACGGCTCGACCGACGGCTCGCCGGAAATCGCCGAGGGCTGCGGAGCGCGTGTCGTGCACGAAGCGCGGCGCGGCTACGGCAGCGCGCTGATGCGCGGCGCCGACGAGGCGCGCGCGCCGTTCATCATCATGGCGGACGCCGACGACTCGTACGACCTCACCGACCTCGAACGCTTCATCGCGCCGCTGCGCGCCGGGGCGGACATGGTCATGGGCTCCCGCCGGCGTGGCAGGATCGAGCCCGGCGCCATGCCATGGTTGCACCGCTGGATCGGCAACCCGCTGCTCTCCGGCATCCTGAATTTTCTCTTTCACGCCAGCGTCTCCGATGCCCACTGCGGCATGCGCGCCTTCACCAAAGACGCCTATCGCCGCATGCAGTTGCAGACCACGGGCATGGAGTTCGCCTCGGAGATGGTGATCAAGGCGGCGCTGGGCGGGCTGCGCGTGACCGAGATTCCCATTACGCTGCACCCCGACGGCCGCAGCCGGCCACCGCATCTGCGCTCGTTCCGAGACGGGTGGCGCCACTTGCGGTTCATGTTGCTGTTCTCACCGAGCTACCTGTTTCTGATACCGGGCGGGCTCAGTATGGTGATCGGGCTGATACCGCTGGTACTCCTTGGCTTTGGTCCGGTGGTGATCGGCGGGTTGCACTTCGACATCCACTACATGGTGGTAGGCAGCCTGTTGACGATTCTTGGCTTTCAGATCGTGACGACCGGGATGTTCGCCAAGGCTTACTCCCATGCGGCACGGCTGTACGCGCCCGACCGCACGCTGAAGCTGCTGATACGCGTCTTCAATCTCGAGCGTGGCCTTGCGGTTGGGGCGGTGTTGTTCCTGGCGGGGTTCGCAATTGACACCTGGATTCTGATGCAGTGGTTGGCAAGCGGGATGGGCGCGCTCGATGCCGTGCGGCCGGCAATTCAGGCGTCGACGTTGATGATCATTGGCGCGCAGACCATATTCTCGTCGTTCTTTCTCAGCATGTTGGCGCTGCCGCGGCGCGGCGAGTAGATCGTTCCCCCGGGGTCTGTCCGACAGTGACCAGCACGGCGGCTGTTGAGCCCATGAAGCGACCGCAGGGACGGCTGAAACCTGTATTGCGCCTCGTCGGCCTCGTCGTCTCGGCAGCTTGCGCCGCGGCGGCGATCTACTCGTCCAGGATTGACCAGCGCGATGGCCGGGCTTGGTGGTTGCTGGGAGCGGCCTTGCTTTTCGCCCTGCTCTGGCAAAGCGGTTTGCCGCTCGGAGGTACGCCCGCGCCGGTGCCGTCGGCCTCCGCAAGTCGGCGCCGTGTGGTCGCCGGCAGCTTGCTCACTGCACTCGGGGTCGCGCTGTGGGTGTGGGCGCCGTACGGCATGTATCGACACTGGGACGCCAGCTTCGACCGTAGCTGGCTCGCGTGGCTGACGGGCACGGTCCTGCTCGGCAGCGGGCTCGATCTGCTGTGGGGCCGCTGGGAACGGCCGTCCGCGGCAAGCCGCAGGCGGCGTCTGCGGCTCGTTCTGTTCGTCATCGGACTCCTGGTTGTCTCCGCCGTGTATCGTCTGGGGAACGTTGGGTCGTTTCCGGGCGAAGGATACACAACCCAGATCGAAGATGCGATGGCGGGTGTGTGGGGGCAGGGCTTCGTTGATGGCGTACGCTGGCGTTGGGAGTTCCTCACCCACACCTTTACGACGGCGGCGGGCATCTGGCTCGTAGGTCCGACGCTCAAAGGCATGCGAGTGGCGTTGGGGACCGTCAGCACACTGAAGACGATCCCCGTTTTCCTGTGGCTGCAGTACACCGTTGGCCCCTTCGGCGCCGTCGTGGGTACAACGTTGCTGGCGTGTTCCCGTTGGGATGTCATCTACTCGCGAATCCCGCAGCCGAACCAGATCTGGCCCGCGGTCGTGTTCGCGTTGTTGGCATGGCTGCTGCGCCGGGGACGACCATCGGCGTACGTGTGGCTCGGGTTCGTAGGTGGTTACCTGTTGTACGAGTACGTTGCGTATCGCCCTCTCATCGTGTTTCTCGTCGCCGCCACGGGCGTGTTTTCGATGCGCGACAAGAACGTTCGCTGGCCGCTGCGGGTCCTCCGACCTCTGATCGTGGTCGCGATGATCGCCAGCATGGGCTTTCCTTTGTTCTTCAACCGCCTGTCCGGACGTGTCGAGTATGATTATTTTGACGGCCTCAATCGGGCTCGCGGCTACGTGGAGTATTACAACCCGAACGACAGCTGGCAGACAGCGACTCGCAAGCGGATTGACCGGGCCGCTAGCGCTGCGGGCTTGTTCTTCTTTCACGGCGACGGCAACCCGGTGCACAACATCGGAGACCAGCCACTCGTGGATCCGATCACCGCCATCCTTATGCTGTTAGGCGTGGCTTATTGCACGGTGCACCTGACACGCGGCATCTTCGGTCTCACGACCGTGGCGTTCTTGTTGACGCTGGCCGGAACCCTGGTGCTGACCGGAAACTGGGACACCGGCCGCGCTGCAACGACGATGGTGTACCCCTACGCCTTGGCAGGGTACGGCGCAGCGGCGGTGAGCGCGGTGTTTGAGGGCGTCTGGCGAAAGGGGGGCCGCGTAGCGGCGGTGGCGTTGTTTACTGCTGCCTTGTCTGCGGCTGCGTATCTCAATACGAGCTTCCTGTTTAGCTTCTGGAGTTCACCGGTTGTCCGGCGTGCCATGCACAACAACCTCGCGTTGCTGTCATCGTGGTTGCGCAACAACGTCCGCCCCGGTGAGCGGGTCGTCATGGTCGCTCCCGGTTACACCTACGTCTTGGGCCCCAACGATGCCATGTGGCTGCGTGGGCCGGCAGACGGGATCGCAGTGGCGAACGTCGAAGCGGCGCTGCGCAATTTAGCTGCCAGTCGGGGAGCGACGCTGCTCGTAATCTTCGCCGGATCGACCAGCGCACAAGTGCAGGGCTACTTCGAGTGGCTGATCCCCGGCCTCCACATGCAATTCGTACCTGATGCGGACGACCGCGGCGGCGAGATCGCTTACGCTCATCTGCCGGAACACCCTCCTAACCTGGTCGGGCGTGTCGAACAGGCGCGCTGCCACGGCGCGCGCGGTGAATACGAGGTGTTTGGCCCGGCGGGCGAAGTGCTTGCTCGTGTCAGCGATATGGTACCCTTGATCGACTACACCACGTGGCCGAATCAAGTGGACCGTCTCGTAGAAAAGTTTGCGCCGAACGTCACCGGCGTGCGGGTGCGCTACCAGGCGACGATCATGATCGATACCCCAGGCGACTATGTGATTGCGCCCGAGGCCGGCGTGACCAGGGTGCAGGTGCTGATCGACCAGCAGCAGTGGAACGTCCACGGGCCATCGGTGCACCTCGACACGGGAGGGCACACGCTGGAGATCAGCGGTACGTTCAGGGGAAACGAGAACCGAACGCTGCGTCTGCTCTGGAAAGGGCCGGGTACGGGCGGCCGGCTGGAACTCATGCCCGTATACCGGCTCGCGGCGGTGGATGCGGCTTGCACGGATGGTGTGTCTGAGGATGGTGCAAAATCAGACCCTCGGGCTTGGTGCCCAGGGGGGGTGTCAGGGAGTGAAGCTCTGGCCTGCGAATACATGCCAGGAGCCGCTTCGCGAAGTGGGCCGTGAGCGATGCGACAGAAGCGCGGGGCTGCCTGCGAAACTCTCCGGCGATGCGCATCCTGGTCGTGACCCACTACCAGCCGCCGCACTACGGCGGAATCGAGACCGTTGCGGCTGCAGTGGTCGAACGCTATCGGCGCGCCGGCCATGAGGTCCTGTGGCTTTCGAGTGACCTGCCGCCGACCCCGGCGGCCGCCGGCTGCCGGCGGGTGCCGGCGTGGAACTTCCTCGAGGAGCGGCTTGGCGTTCCTTACCCCATCTGGCACACGCGCGCATCGGGGACGGTCCGGCAGTGGGTCCGGTGGTGCGATGTGGTCCACCTTCACGACTGCCTGTATATGGGCAGCGTGCTGGCCTTGTGGCACGCGCGGCGGTTTGGCAAGCCAACGCTCTTGACGCAGCATGTGGGTCCCGTGCCGTACCGTAGCGCGGTACTGCGAGGCACGCAGCGGCTAGCCTACGCGACCCTGGGACGCTGGGTTCACCAACGGGCCGATCAGGTAGTGTTCGTCAGCCGCGCTGTGCTCGAGTGGTTTGGGCAGAGCGTCGCCTACCGCCAGGCGCCTCGTTTCGTTCCCAACGGCGTGGACGCGTCGATTTTCCACCTTGGTGACGAGGGCGTCCGGCGCGCGGCGCGCGAGCGCGTGGGGCTCGGCGCTGAATCGCGTGTGGTCGCGTTCGTCGGGCGCTTCGTTGACAAGAAGGGAGTGCTGATCGTCGAGCAGGTCGCCCGTCGGCGTCCGGAATGGCTGTTCGTAATGATCGGCGAGGGTCCGATTCGGCCAAGCGCCTGGGGCCTGCCCAACGTTCTGGTGCGCCCGTTCCAGTTGCAGACGGTGCTGCGCGATTACTACTGGGCCGCCGACGTGTTGCTCTTGCCATCCACGGGTGAGGGGTTTCCGCTGGTCGTGATGGAGGCAATGGCCTGCGGTACCCCTGCTATCATCTCGTCCGAGACATTCACGGCCTGGAATGACGGGCGCGAATATTTCCTGGTCGCAGAGCCGACTGTGTCCGCTGTCATGGGGCTGCTCGATGAGCCGAGACTGATGACTGAGGTCTTCCGCCAAAGCGTCAGTGCGTACGCCAGCGCTCACTGGAACTGGGACGAGATCGCGGCGGAGTATCTGCGAATGCTCAGTGGCCTGGCGTGCCGCGGGTGAAAGGCGCCGCTGCCGTTGCGGGGTCCCGCGTCGCAAGCATCACAAACTCGCGGCGTATCCGCACGGACCCGAAGCGGTAGGCACAGGAGCCAACATTTACCCGTCGACTTTGGCGATGGAATCGGCTTGCAGGTCGAGCGCCCGCCGCATCGCGGAAAGCGTGGTGCCGGTATCGCGGCGGCCAGCCGGTAGGACGCACGCGGATCGTCGGTTAACGCCGCATCGAAGAAGAAAGTGAGCCCGACAGTTCGCCGGCAGCCCGCAGGCGCGCGGTGAGCTTGCGCAGCTCCGGTCCAGCATCCTGAAAGCAGCACTGCCGCGCGGCCTTGGGCCATCGTTTCACCCGCCCGGATTGCCTCCGTTTCGCTCACACCCGGTTAGCGCGTTGTTCACCGCCGTGAGGAGCTCATCGACGGTGATGTGCCCATCGTGATTGGCGTCTCCGGCTTGGCAGGTCGTGACCGCCGAGTTCCCGAGGGCGATGTTCACCATCGTCAGGATCTCGTCGACGGTCACGTGACCATCGCTATTGCAGTCGCCGACACACGGCGTCGGGGTGGACGTGGGCGGCACAGTCGGCGGCGGCGTGGGCGTGATGGTGGCAACAGGCGTAACGGTAAATGCGCTGGTCGGCGTCGGCGTTGAGGTCTGGGTCGGCGTTGACGTGTTGGTGGGCGGCGCAGTGGGGGTCGGCGTTGCGGCCGGCGTGACGGTAGGTGGAGCGGTTAGTGTGCCCTCGGGATCAAACATCGCATAGATCGCGGCAATGGCTTCGTTCCCTCCACCTTGCGCGAACCAAATCGAGTAATCAGGTGCTTCCGCGATTCCCCCACCGGTGTGGTCGGGCTGCGATTCGACGTAGCCGCTGCCCCAGAAGTCAAACGCATGGTTCGTGTTCGACGCTGTCTTGAGGCCAGCGAGCTTGCCAGTCGTGAACGGCTCTAGCCAGCGGACCATCCCCTCCCGGCGTGTCACCCACAGTGAGCGTGGTGAGTGTAGGCTGGTCAGCGCCATTGAGATCGGAGAGCTCGCTGAGCGCAAGGCGATAATACCATAGGAACAGTAGCCGCCAGGGCAGGCCACGCTGGTGCCACCCTGTAGATACTCGTCCCCCGTTTCGCTACAGGCGTTCCCCGCGTTCGTCCCGTTGACGCATACGCCGGAGTAGGCCGCGAACGACGCTGTGCTCAGTTGCCCGAGCGTGCTGCTGGCGTCCATCCCGCTGCTCCACGGGCCACCGAAGATTTGGATACGTGCGGCGTCGTTGTCCGCTGCGTCGCTAACGAGGACCTGATTGCCGATAACGACGTCCGGGATGACTGACCATGGCAAGCAGAATCGATTCGCGGCCGGTGCGGACGAACAGGCCGGCACCGCATGGGTGAAATCTGCTTGACCGAAGACGAGGTCCCACGTGCTGTCGCCAGAATTGCCGCTCGTGCACACCGTCCCGAGCGTACCCGGCGACATGCACGCGACGAGCACGCGGTAATTGCCTTGATCCACGATCCACAGATTGCCATGGCCGTCCACCTGGACATCGGTGGGGTAGCTGAGCGCGGTGGCTGACAATCCGCTACTGTTGTGTGTGCAATCCGCTTGGCCGTAACAAAGATCAGCCGCCTGGTGCGTCGTGAGCGCCTCAGGACTACCGAAGGTGTAGCGCGTGATCCGGTTGTTGCCGGCATCGGCGATGTACAGATGCCCGGCGTCGGCGGCACAGCCCATCGGCCCGTTCAGGGAATTCGCCGACAACCCACCCGCATTCGCGACACCCCCGGTGCCGTCGACCTGCCCCAGTACGGCATCGGCGTCAGTCTCTGGCGCCACCCCACGATGGCCGAATGTCGTCCAATCATTCCAGCACAAGGCTCTGTTATGGGACTGTGAGACCTTGCAGACGCCGGTCATACCATTGGCGCTGTAGAAGCAGATACCGCCCCAATTGAACCCACTCTCGACGTGGGCGTTGATCTGCTCGGTAACTGTAGCGCTGGTTTGGCCGAGCAGAAGATCGGCTTGCTTGTTGGTCGCAAGCGGGGCGGGGAAATGCAGGTCGCGGTTGTTTGCCGAGTCGCCGACGTACAGGCCCCCGTTGCCGTCACTCGACACGGCGCTTGGGTTGTACAAACGATCGAGCTTCGTGCCATCCGAACTCTGGCCAGACCACGTGGTGCTGCAATCAGGTTGGCCGATGCAGTAGGTCGGCGCAGTCACCGGCGAGGTGAACGGTGCGGCGAAGGTCAAGACGCGGTTGTTGTACGTATCGGCAACGCTGAGCGCCCCGGTAACCGGATCGACCGTAATGCCCTTTTGACCCCCGCCGCCGCACCCTCCCGCGAACAAAGTCCCGCAATGTGTGAAGTCTCCTGCACCGAACACCACCGTAGCCGACGCTCCGGTTTGGGACGCTGTCGGATACCCCAGGACACGGACGTTGCCGGTGTCGGATACGTAGATATTCCCTGACGTGTCGAAGGCAACGTCGCTCGGCGAGCACAGGGTCGCCGCAGTCGGCGCGCTGAGGTTGTGGTTGCAGCTGCCCTGCAGACCATCGATCTGTCCGAGATAGAAGTCGGGGATGGCGCCCGAGAGCGCTGTCGAGATGTCCTTCCAGCCAGCGACGTCGTTGTTGAACATTTCGACGACCAACAACGTCGTCGTGCACGTGCCGTCACTGCAATCCCCATCGACCAAGCAGGGCGTGCCGAAGGACGTCGATCCGTTGCAGCGCTTCATCGCGGCGATCCCAGCCGCGCCGGCCAGATAACCGTGGTTGCAGGTGCCGCCACCGGTACAACTCGCGTCGACGCTGCACGAGTCGCCGTCGTTGCTGCCGCCCTGACAGGTGTAGACCCCGCTGGCATCGGGCACACAGGTGCCACCGGAGCAATTCAGGTCCGGGTTGCAACTGGTCCCGTCGTTCGAGCCTCCATGGCAGACCAGGCCAAGGCGACTGTAGCCCGTGAAATCGGTGTAACCCAAGATTCGGTTCGGCAAGTCTTTCGAGTGCGGCGAGGCGGAATACTCGCGGACGTTGTCAACATCGCTGGCCCACAACGAATCGGTAACGGGATCGTAGGCGAATCCCTCGATAAACCCTCCACTGTTATTCAAGCTGTTGGGTGACATGTTTCCGTAAATCGTGTTGTCTCCAGGAATGTTCTGCCACAACCCGTGATTGATGTCCGTGGCGCCCAGAAACCAGGAAATCGGAGCATTGTCGATCAGCGCCGAGGCGGCATCCCAGCCCTGAATGCGCACCGTGTTAATGGAGGACATGAAGTGCACGAGCTTGGCCAATTCCGGGAAGTATCTGAGGCCGACGGCGTACCGAGCGGTCGTGCTGTTCACTGCCCCATTCTGGTCGCTTTCGCAGGTCTGATTCAGCAAACAGTAATCGACGTAGGGATCACCGCCGGCACCAGAGCCCTGCGGGTACACCTCATCTTGACCCTGCTGATAGCCCTTGATGCACTGGCCGCCGCTGAGATCACAAGTGCCACCTCCAGAGCACTGGGTGCTGTTGGTGCAACTCCAGCCCGGAGTGGTTCCACCGACGCAAAGGCCACAATCTGAATCCTGCGTACAGTCACGGCGTGGCAAGTCTAACCCATTATTGCTCGGGCAGTAGTTAGCCGGGGTCGGCGTCACGGCAGCCCATCCGGGGCAGTCAAGGTTGTCGGTACACGGATCGCCGGTGAGCATGCACTTCGGCGCGTTCATACAGATGTGTGGGTGACCTCCCCATGTGCAAATCGCCGGTGTCGACGGAGGGACGCGCAGGCCAGGACACTGTGCGTCCAATCCACAGACCTCGCCCTGTGAGACGCCGCCGCGACAGGCATAGTAGCCGGCCCAGCGCGGTGTCCATGTCGGCGTCGCGTTAGCCGTCCACGTTGACGTTGCTGTCCGTGTCGGTGTCGCAGTACCTTTGGGCGTATACGTTCCCAGGCGAGTGGGTGTTGACGTCACCGTCATCGTTGGCGTCTCCGCCCATGCCGATCTACAGGCGATGATGCCGGCGAACACGATGATCCCGATCGTCCTCACAAGCCACGGCTCCCGGCATCTCTCCATCGAGCTATCCTTTCATCACGGCGCACCAGACGTGGAGCAGGTCTCGGTGTCGGTGGTTGTTGACCGGAACGGTTGCGGGCCGCATGCGGGCATAGGCGCCTCAGTTGTGTCCCGTCTAGTTCAAGACGTCGCGAACAGTTAGCGCCGCACTTCTTCACGATTGAGCCGCGAATGCAAGCCGGGAAGGACGCGGCCAACTGCTTGGGTGACGTTGCTGCGGGTTCACTCGCCCGGCTCAAAGGGCGCGGGCGGCGCCGCTGTCGGCCCCGCCTCAGCGCGGCGTCTCGCGGATCTCCAGAATGATGGCTTGCAGGACGAGCTCGAAGCCGAGCAGGAACGGCAGCACGCTCAACATCACGGTGCCGGTGGTCGCGGCCCTGCCGCTGAAAATCGAGCGCAGCCAAGTCAAGCCGCCGAACACCACGCCCCAGGCGAGGAGGGCCGAGCCGACGATCCAGAAGACCGCAATGGGCGAGAAATCGCGTAGCACATACTTCCGCCAAATGCGTGTCCAAAAGCCACACATGAGATGAAATGGAAACGTGATGAGGATACGCCTGACGCGTACCGAAGAGCGCTCGCCACCATAGTGCGCCGGAATGGCTACGTCCTTCACGTGCAGGTCCAACACATTCAGATTGATGAGCATGTCGTTCTCGAAGAAGAAGCCCTGCGCCAGTGCGTCTAGATCCAGGGCGCGCAGCGCCTTCGCGGTCGTGGCGACATACCCGTTCTGCGGATCGAAGATGTGCCAGTAGCCGGAGGCCAGCTTGGTTAGGAAGGTCAACACGAAATTGCCGAACAGCCGGTGCAGCGGCATTTGCCGTAAGGCGGCGGAATCAAGGAAGCGATTGCCTTTGGCGTAGTCGTAATGCTGGTGCACCAGCGGGTCCAGCAGGCTGGCGATCCTGGTCGGATCCATCTGGCCGTCCCCGTCGACTTTGACGATGAGATCGGCTTGCAGCTCGAGCGCCCGCCGCATGCCGGAAAGCGTGGCGCCCCCGACGCCGCGGCGTAGCGGATGGCGAATGACCTCGACACGCCCGTCGCCGACGGCCGCGGCTTGCTCAGCCGTGTCATCAGTGCTGCCGTCGTCCACCACGATGATGGAATCGACGTAATCGGGGATGCGCCGCAACACCCCGGCAATGTGTCCCGATTCGTTCAGCGCCGGCACGACCACCGCGACTCGCTGTCCTTCGTACATGGGTCCTCACTCGTGGAATCAGGGCGACGCCGCGCCGTGACTCTCAGCCGCCGAACCACGCGGTGTGGAAGTGACGTACCACAATGGTGGCGAGGATGCCGCCGGCGATGATGGCCGGCGAGATCTCGCGAATGCCCAGCCAGGTGTCGGCGCCCGTGAACGGCAGGAAGGGTGTGCTCTGGTAGAACTGCCGATACGAGGCGGGGCCGTACGCCAACTTGCGCTGATCCTGGTGCCAGCCGCCGACCAGCGAGAACAGCGGAAACCCGCCGAAGAAGACGACGTCGCCGGTGGTGCCGTTCGGCAACATGTGCAGCAGGCCGAACAACGCCAGGCCCATGAACAGCGGATGCCGTGTGATCCGTTGCACGCCCCGAGGGGTTGCGCTGCCGGGAATGACCGCAGCCGGACTCGGGCGCACCAGGCTTGAGATGACGAGAGTGAACGCCACCGCCATCCCCACGTACATCACCAGCAGCAACGGAACGCCCCTGGGAAGCACCCACAGCCATGGTCCGGCATGCTTGTTGACGAAGTAGACCCATATCAGGGGAATGAAGAAGGCGAACGAGATCAGGGAATAGATGCCGCGGAAGGGATTCTCACCGAGGCGCGCGACCATACGCTGGCGAGGTGTCGCGGTCGACAGCCCGATGTGTGTTGCCGCGAATCCCAACCAGAGGAGAAGGATCACACTAGTGGCAACCATGGCGTCTCCTTCATGCCGGCTGAGCATAATCGTTCGAGTGAGAGAATGCCAAGCGCGTCAAGGCGGCTCGGCGAACTGGGGTGGCGATACCAGCTGCTCCTCCCTGTTGGTGGCACTTACACAAGTCCGGGTCATTAGCAGTTACAGATGTCCGCTCGGTTAGAGGGGGAGTTGTCTGCGATTCTTTTGGTTTTCTTTATTTAGCTTTCTTAAAGCGCGTAG
>JBEKBJ010000102.1:0-18677 GCA_050015455.1 Binatia bacterium | reverse complement strand
AGCCGCCTACCGACAACAATGCCTCCGCCGACTCCAACGCAATGCGCGGCAATTCGGACTCACACTGGTACCCGCCACCGCTTCGAACGTCTAGGTTCATTGGTAGCCTGTCGAAGCATTGGGCGGGGTTTTTCAGGAGCCTGTCAGAAGCGACCGCTCCACCCCCCGTTGCCTTGGTGCAGCGGTTCGCGTATTCGACTGCACGACACGTTTGCGGAGGTGTGATGAGCACGAAAGAAATCTACGAAATTGGTGAGATGCCACCCGTCGGGCAGGTCCCGAAGTTCATGTACGCGCAGGTCGTCCGCGCCAGCCGCTTCGGCGAGCCGAAGCAGGCGTTTCAGGTCGAAAAAATCGAGATCCCCGCCCTCAAGCCGGACGAGGTCTGGGTGTATGTCATGGCCACCGGCATCAACTTCAACAACATCTGGGCGGCGCTGGGCTCGCCGATCAATGTCATCGCGGTGCGCCAGAAAGCGAACTTCGACGCCAGCGATTTTCATATCGGCGGCAGTGACGTCTCTGGGATCGTGTATGCAGTGGGCTCGGACGTGAACAACGTCAAGGTCGGCGACCATGTCGTGGTGCACGCCGGATGGTGGGATGCGAATGATCCTGTGGTCCGGGCAGGAGAGGATCCCTCGTTCAGCCCGAGCTTCAAGGTGTGGGGATACGAAACCGGCTGGGGCGGCTTCGGCCAGTTCGCCAAGGCGCAGGCACACCAGTGTCTGCCGAAGGCCAAGCACCTGACGTGGGAAGAGGCCGCCGCCCCGACGCTGGTCGGCTCCACCGCCTTCCGCATGCTGCAGGGGTGGCCGCCGCACACGGTGCGTCAGGGTGACATCGTGCTCATCTGGGGCGCCGCCGGCGGCCTGGGCTGCATGGCGACTCAGATCGCCAAGGCACAGGGCGGCATTCCGGTCGCCGTCATCAGTGACGACCGCAAGATCGATTTTTGCATGAAGCTGGGGGCGAAGGGGTGCATCAACCGCAAGAAGTTCAGCCACTGGGGCGTGATGCCGCACTGGAAGGACGCCGACGCGTACGGTAAGTGGGCGGCAGGGTGTCGCGCCTTTGGAAAGGCGATCTGGGACATTGTCGGCGAGCGCCGCAGTCCACGCATCGTCTTCGAGCATCCGGGTGAGAACACAGTGCCCACTTCCATATTCGTGTGCGACACTGCCGGCATGGTCGTCATCTGCGCCGGAACGACGGGGTTCAACGCGGTCGTCGACCTGCGTTACCTGTGGATGCGCCAGAAACGGTTCCAGGGCTCGCATCTCTTCAACGACGAGCAAGCACGCGATTTCAACCAGCTCGTCCTCGACGGCAAGATCGATCCGTGCGTGGGGCAGGTCTACAAATTCGACGAGATACCGCTTTGCCACCAGCTGATGCATGAGAACAAGGCGCCGGATGGGAAAATGGTCGCGCTGGTGGGCGCGCCGCGGGCGGGGCTGAAGGATGTGGCGTGAGAGCGTGTCAGTGTGGGAGCGTGAGAGCGTAGAAGCGTACGGCGACTAATCCGTCACGCCTCAAGATCTCTTCTTCTTGGATTCAGCCAGGAGGTCGGCGAAGGTTCCGAGCGTTCGGCGCTGGTTCATGTCTTCTGCCCTTGCTTGCTCATCCACCCGCTCTGCGGCAAGGGCGGCGTCGCGGGTTTCGCGAGCGTGCTCGATCATCGACAGGCTGATGCGGCGCGCCTTCGCGTCCACGGCGAGCACGGTGACTTCCACCTCCTGGCCGAGGCTAACCGCCTGGCGGGCGTGCGAGAGGCGGCGGTCGAGCGCCAGCTTGGAGATATGCACGAGGCCGTCCAGGCCCGGGGTGACCTCGACGAACGCGCCAAAGGCTTCCAGGCGACGCACAACCCCACGGACCATTGCCCCGACGGGAAAGCGCTCTTTGGCGGTCGTCCACGGGTCCACTGCGAGCGCCTTCAGCGATAACGCGACCTGACGGCGCCCCGTTTGCGCGTCCTCGATTTTGAGCACTTGCGCCTCAACTCCCTGTCCGACCTGCAGGACCTCTGACGGGTGCTTGACACGTCCGTAACCAAGCTCGCTGACGTGGATCAGCCCTTCGACACCGCCGAGATCCACGAACGCACCGAAATCGCGGATGCCCGTGACCGTCCCCTGGACGACCGCGCCGACGTGCAGCTTCTCCCACGTCTGCGCCGCCAGCACCGCAGCCTCTTCTTCGAGCAGCTCGCGCCGAGAGACGACGATGTTGCGACCACCGGACTCGATCTTGGTCACGCGAAACAGGAAGCGCTGGCCAATGTACTGCGCCGCCGGCACGCGCTCGCCTGGACGGCGGCGATCGATTTGCGAGCCGGGACAGAAGGCACGCACGGCACCGATCTGTACGTCGAATCCGCCTTTGTTCTCAGCCGCGACCAGGCCTTCGACAGGAATACGATGCTCCATCGCTTGCTCGAGCTCGGCGGGGAGATGCCCGCCGCGACCGAGTGTGCGCTTGAGGACAACCGCGCCCGAACGCTGCCCGTCGTCGATGACGGTGGCCTCCAGCTGATCGCCGACGGCCAGCGTTAGTGTGCCGCTCGCCGGATCACGGAATTCAGCTAGATCAATAGTGGCTTCGTCCTTGCCGCCGATCGCCACGAAAGCAGCCGTCTGCCCAACCGCGATCACGCGCCCGCGAACCACCTCCCCGACGGCGATCTTCTTCTGTTGCGCCTCGGTCGCCTCACTCGCGGCTAACAGCGCAGCAAAGTCGTCCTCAGGCGCAGTCGGATTACGATCGTCGCTATCAGGCATGGTTCGATACTCGCAGGCACTTACTCAGGCCACCGACATGCCCGCCGACCGGCCTGAGGCCGACACTGTTAGCGGGACTCGCGTGTTCGTGCAACTGTGGCGACGTCAGAACGGGTCCGGGCTGGTTGGCAGGTCGGTGCGGCCCATGAGGAATTGATCGACGCCGCGGGCGCACTCGCGGCCCTCCCAGATCGCCCAGACCACCAGTGATTGCCCGCGGCGCATGTCGCCGCAGGAGAACACGCCGGGCACGCTGGCCATCCAGTTCTGGTCGACAGCGACATTGCCAGCGTTGCTCAGCTTGACACCGAGGTCGGTCAGCAATCCCGCCCGTTCGGGGCCGAGGAAGCCAAGCGCCAACAACACCAGGTCGACGTCCATCTCGAACTCGCTGCCCGGAATCTCGCGCATCACCGGACGTCCATTGTTGCCCTTGTCACACTCGAGCCGCACGCCATGGAGCTTCTTCACGTTGCCGTGCTCGTCACCGGAGAAGCGCTTGGTGTTGATGCTCCACTCGCGCGCCACGCCCTCTTCGTGCGACGAAGACGTCCGCAGGATCATCGGCCAGTACGGCCATTGTGCAACGTCTTCGGTGCGTGTGCCGGGCGGCTGCGGCAGCAACTCGAACTGATGCACGGAAACAGCGCCCTGCCGATTCGCCGTCCCCAGGCAGTCCGAGCCGGTGTCGCCGGCGCCAAGGATGACCACGCGCTTACCCTGGGCGCTGATCTGGTTCGCAACCGCATCGCCGGCCCCGACCTTGTTCTGCTGCGGCAAGTACTCCATGGCGAGATGGATGCCCTTCAACTCGCGGCCGGGCACGGCGAGATCGCGCGACCAGGTGGCGCCGCCGGCAAGCACGACGGCATCGAACTCCTGGCGCAGGCGCTCTACCGGATAGTTCACGCCTACGTTGGTATTCGGGCGGAAGGTCACGCCTTCCCGCTGCATCTGTTCGACGCGGCGGTCGACGACGTATTTCTCCAACTTGAAATCCGGAATGCCGTAGCGCAGGAGACCGCCAATGCGATCATCGCGTTCGAACACCGTGATGGCGTGGCCGGCGCGCGCCAGCTGCTGGGCGCAGGCTAGCCCGGCGGGCCCCGAGCCGACGACGCCGACCCTCTTGCCCGTGCGACGCGCCGGGACCTGCGGGGTGACCCACCCTTCTTTGAACGCGTGCTCGATGATCTGCTTCTCGATCTGCTTGATGGTGACCGGGTCGTTGTTGACCTTGAGGACGCAGGCCTCCTCACACGGTGCCGGGCACACCCGCCCGGTGAAATCCGGGAAATTGTTCGTCGAGTGCAGCCGGTCGATGGCTTCCTTCCAGCGGCCGCGATAGATGAGATCGTTCCAGTCCGGGATGATATTCCCCAGCGGACAGCCTTTGTGGCAGAAGGGGACGCCGCAATCCATGCAGCGCGCCGCCTGGCGCTGCAGCTTGTCTTCGGGGTGCTTGCCTTCCAATTCGCGCCAATCGCGGAGCCGTTCGGGCACGGGCCGCCGCGGCGGTAGCTCGCGCTCGTAATCGAGGAACCCGGTAATCTTTCCCATAACAGCCAGGACCCTAACAATCTAACAACGTAACACCCTAACAACCTGCTATTAGATGCTCGCCAGTCTCGCCGCGTCCGAATCCAGGTGTTGCTTCGCCAGTACCTGGCGGTACTCGACCGCCATCACTTTCACGAACTGCCGTAGGCGCTGCTTCCAGCCCGACAGCACGCGCCACGCCACCGCGCTCTGGGTGTACTCGTAATGGCGGCGCACCAGCGCTTGGATCGCCTCGGCGTCTGCTTCGTCCAGCGGATCGATCTCCACCATGTCGAGGTTGCAGCGGGTCTTGAACGTGCCGTCGTCATCGAGCACGTACGCCACGCCGCCGCTCATGCCGGCGGCGAAGTTGCGTCCGCTGCGGCCGAGCACCACGACCACGCCTCTGGTCATGTACTCGCAGCCGTGGTCGCCGACGCCTTCGACCACCGCAGTGGCGCCGCTGTTGCGTACGCAAAAGCGTTCGCCGGCCAGCCCGCGCAGAAACACCTCGCCCCCGGTGGCGCCGTAGAGCGAAACATTACCAACTATGATGTTCTCTTCGGCGGGGAAGTTGGCGTTCTTCGGCGGATAGGCGATGACGCGCCCGCCCGACAACCCTTTGCCGAAATAGTCGTTGGCGTCGCCTTCGAGCGTAACGGCGAGGCCGCCGGCCATGAAGGCGCAGAAGCTTTGCCCGGCCGAACCGGTGAACTTGATCTTGATGGTCTCGGGTGGCAAGCCCTCCATACCCCACCGGCGCGAGATCTCCGCCGACAGCATTGTACACACGGTGCGGTTGACATTGCGGATGGGCATCTCGATCTCGACCGGCTGCCGCAGTTCGAGCGCTGGCCGCGCCAGCTCGATCAGTTTGTTGTCCAGCGCCTTCGCCAGCCCGTGCTCCTGCTGCTGCACGCGGCGGATGGCCACGCCGGGCGGCACGTCGGGCTTGTGCAGGATCTGGCTGATATCGACGCCCTTTGCTTTCCAGTGCGTGATGACCTCGCGCGTCTCCAGCATATCGACACGGCCCACCATCTCATCCACCGTGCGGAACCCCAGCTCCGCCATGATCTCGCGCAGCTCCTCGGCGACGAACATCATGAAGTTGACGACGTGTTCCGGCTTACCCTCAAAGCGCTTGCGCAACTCCGGGTCCTGCGTGGCGATGCCGACGGGGCAGGTGTTGAGATGACAGACCCGCATCATGACGCAGCCCGACGCGATCAGCGCGGCGGTGGCAAAGCCGATCTCCTCGGCGCCGAGCAGTACGGCGATAGCGACGTCACGGCCGGTTTTGATCTGGCCATCGGTCTCGACGCGGATGCGGCCGCGCAGCTCATTCATCACCAGCACCTGCTGCGTTTCGGCCAACCCGAGCTCCCATGGAATCCCGGCGTGCTTGATCGAGGTGAGCGGTGAGGCGCCGGTGCCGCCGGAGTCGCCGCTGATCAGGACCACATCAGCTTTGGCTTTGGATACTCCCGCGGCCACCGTGCCGACGCCAACCTCGGCCACCAGCTTGACGCTGATGCGGGCTCGATCGTTTGCGTTCTTCAGGTCATGGATTAGCTGCGCCAAGTCCTCGATCGAGTAGATGTCGTGGTGCGGCGGCGGGGAGATCAGACCCACTCCCGGCGTGGAGTAGCGGACCGACGCAATGTACTTGTCGACCTTGTGGCCGGGCAGTTGTCCGCCCTCGCCGGGCTTCGCCCCTTGTGCAATTTTGATCTGCAGCTCATCGGCGTTCACCAGATAGTAACTGGTAACGCCGAAGCGTCCCGAGGCCACCTGCTTGATGGCGCTGCGGCGCAGATCGCCGTTCTGGTCGGGGACGTAGCGGGCTGGGTCTTCGCCGCCCTCACCGGTGTTGGACTTGCCGCCGATGCGGTTCATGGCGATCGCCAGCGTTTCATGCGCCTCGCGGCTGATCGACCCCAAGGACATCGCGCCGGTCTTGAAACGTTTGACGACCTCGCTGGCCGGCTCGACTTGCTCGATCGGGATCGGCTTGCCCGGCCTGAACTTCAGCAGCCCGCGGATGGTGCAGAGGTTCTCACTCTCGTTGTTCGCCAGCGCCGAGTACTCCTTGAACGTCCGGTAGTTCCCGCTGCGCACGGCGTGTTGCAGCTTGGCGACGGTCTCGGGGTTGTACATGTGGTGTTCACCGCGCCGGCGCCACTGGTACTGCCCGCCTGGGTCCAGCTCTTGATCCAGCGTCGGAGAGACGTTGTAGGCAGAGTGTATCCGCGCCGCGTATTCGCGAGCGATCTCATCGAGACCGATCCCCTCAATGCGCGACGTCGTCCACGTGAAGTACTGGTCAATCACCTCATAGTTCAGCCCGATAGCCTCGAAGATCTGCGCCCCCCGATAGCTTTGCAGCGTCGAGATGCCCATCTTCGACGCCACTTTGAGGAGCCCTTTGTTGATCGCCTTGATGTAGCGGTGGATCGCCTCACTAACCGTGAGGCCATGGATCCAGCCCCCTTGGACCATCGCCGCGAGCGTCTCGTACGCCACGTATGGATTCACGGCTCCCGCGCCGTAGCCGATGAGCAAGGCGAAGTGCATTACTTCTCTCGGCTCTCCGGACTCGACGACGATTCCGCACCGCGTCCGCTGTCCTTGGCGGATCAGGTGATGATGCACCGCAGCCGTGGCGAGCAAGCTCGGGATGGGAGCTTTCGCGTCGTTTACGCAGCCACGATCCGACAGGACCAAAATGGTGGCGCCGTTGGCGACCGCCCGCGACGCCCGCGCGCACAGCACATTGAGCTCTGCCCGCAGCGCCTGGCCACCGCCCACCGCTCGGAACCTCAGCGGCAGCGTCTTGGTGCGCAGCTCGCCGTTGCCAATCTCCTTGATCTGCGCGAGCTGGTCATTCGTCAGGATCGGCGACTGCACCTCCAGCTGATGGCAGTGCTCGGGCGTCTCCTCGAAGATATTCCTGCCCGGTCCGATGCTGGTGACCGAGGACATTACCAGCTCCTCCCGGAGCGGGTCGATCGCCGGGTTCGTCACCTGCGCGAACAGCTGCTTGAAGTAGTTGAAGAGCAACTGCGGCCGGTCGGAGAGCACCGCCAGCGGGGTGTCGTTCCCCATCGAGCCGACGGCTTCCTGCGCGTTGACAGCCATCGGCGCCATGAGGATGCGCAGATCCTCGAGCGTATAGCCGAATGCCTTTTGCAGGGAGAGCAAGTCCTCGCTCGGTTCAACCGGGAACTCCTCCTCCTCCGCCGGCGGCAAGTCTTTGGTGTGGACCAACTGCATGTCGAGCCACTTCCGGTAGGGCTGCCGCGCCGCGAGGGTCTCCTTGATCTCCTCGTCGTCGACGATCCGGCCTTGCGCCGTGTCCACCAAGAACATGCGCCCAGGCTGCAGCCGGTCTTTGTGCAAGACGTTCTCCGGTGGGATGTCGAGCACACCGACCTCCGAAGCCATGACCACGAATCCGTCCTTCGTCACGACGTAGCGCGACGGCCGCAGACCGTTGCGGTCAAGCACTGCACCGACGATCGTCCCGTCTGTGAAAGCGATCGACGCCGGACCGTCCCACGGCTCGATCAGGCACGCGTGATACTCGTAGAAGGCCCGTTTCGTGTCGCTCATCGACTCGTGGTTCTGCCAGGCCTCGGGGATCATCATCATCATGGCGTGCGGCAGCGACCGCCCGGTGTGGTGCAACAGCTCGAGCGCATTGTCGAACATGCCTGAATCGCTCGTCGTCGGTTGGATGACGGGCAGGATCTTTCGGATGTCATCACCGAAGAGCGGCGAGGAGAAGATGCTCTGGCGTGCGCGCATCCAGTTGATGTTCCCGCGCAGCGTGTTGATCTCACCGTTGTGACCGAGGAAGCGGAAGGGTTGCGCGCGATCCCAGGATGGCAGGGTGTTGGTGCTGAACCGCTGGTGGATTAGTGCCAGAGCGCTGGTCAAGTCCGGATCGCGAAGATCCTCGTAGAAGGCCGGAATCTGCTCCGGCAGCAGCAAGCCCTTGTAACACAGGGTCCGGGTCGACAGGCTCGGAATGTAGAACATCCCCTTATTGACGAGGTTGGACTCGCCGATCACGTGCTCTATCCGCTTGCGAATCACAAACAGCTTGCGCTCAAGCTTCGCCGGGTCATCGATCCCTGCTCCGGCGCCGATGAAGATCTGCCGGATTGTCGGCATCGCCATCCGGGCCAGCTCCCCACATTTGGACGGGTCAACGGGCACGTTCCGCCAACCCAGCAGGTGCTGGCCTTCTTCGCGAACGGTCTTTTCGAACTGCTGCTTGCAGTAGTTCCGCTCCTGCACGTCGCTCGGCAGGAACACCATACCAACTCCGTACGAACCCGGCGCCGGCAGGTCGATCTCGATTTGGCTGCACACCTTCGCCAGAAACTGATGTGGAACTTGGATCAGCAGCCCTGCACCGTCGCCGGTCGTCGCGTCGCACGCGCAGGCTCCCCGGTGCGCAAGGTTCTGTAACACCGCAAGGCCCTGCTGAATGATGTTGTGTGAGCCCGCGCCGTTGATGTTCACGACGAAACCGACACCGCAGGCGTCATGCTCGTGGCACGGGTCGTACAGCCCCTGCTTGCGCAGTCTTCGCGGCCCGGTCATGTCGGCCTTCCGTTGAAAGGGATGACCTGCTTTTCACCGATTCTACGCGGCCGCTTCGGCACCGGGGCGGCCTCGAAATGGATGGCAATCTGCGTCCGCTCCGTATGCGTCGACAACGCCACCGTGGTTTCCGTCCGTTCGACGCCGTCGATCGAACGGATTCTGCTGATCAACTCCTCGAGGGTGGAAGTGCTCTCTGTCTTCACTTTCAGAAGCAGCGTGTGCTGACCGGTGACATGATGGCACTCGAGCACATCTTCGAGTTGCGTGATATCGCGCTCCAAGGCGTCGATGAGTTTCGGCTGGCTGACCGACACGCCGATGAAGGCGGTGACGTCCTTCCCGAGTTGGCGCGCGTTCACGATGGCGCGGTAGCCGACAATCACCCCGTTATCCTCCAGCTTCTTGATGCGATCGATAACCGAGGGTGCCGAGAGGCCGACCTTCTCGCCGATCTTGGCCAGCGGCAGCTTACAGTTCTCCTGCAATAGCGCCAGGATACGTAAGTCAATATCGTCGAAAACGCCGTCGTCGTGTCCGAATTTCATAAGGTTAAAACGGGACTATACCTACCAATTAGCTGACCAATGCCGGCCAAGTCAATACATCATTCGGAATTTTTAGCGAAATTCCTTACACGAGCGTGGGTTCCTTATCCGGGCGTAAAACGGAGCTAATGGCAATGCCGGGTGGCTCTTATGACAGCCGTCTCAGCGTGGGCGGTAACTCGTTTTGGCTGCAATGCTTTTCCCCGCTCGCCCTGAAGGTGTCGCGATGGGACACATGGCTACGTAGACTCGATGAATGCGAGTCTGCCTTCTAGGTACTCGAACAGTGGGCGTGGGGTCGGCGGCTCGCCGGTGACGACGCGGATCAGCTCGGCCGGCCGATATGTCTGGCCGAGGCGATGTACGTGCCGCCGCAACCATTGGAGTAGCACGTGGAACTCGCCCGCCGACACCAGGGCGTCGATCGAACCGATGTCCGCCCGCGCCGCGCGCAGTAGTTGGGCGGCGTAAATGTTGCCCAAGGCATAGGTGGGGAAGTAGCCGAAGGCGCCGCTCGCCCAGTGCACGTCCTGCAGCACACCCTCGCGATCAGTATCCGGGCTGAGACCGAGATACGCGCGCATCTTCTCGCGCCACATTTGCGGAAGCGCGCCGACGTCGACATCGCCAGCCAATAGCGCCCGCTCGAGCTCGAAGCGCAAGATGATGTGCAAGTTGTAAGTGATGTCGTCCGCCTCGGTACGGATGAGCGACGGCCGCGCCTCGTTGGCGGCGAGAACCACCGCATCGAGCGATGCTGCGACAAGGCCGGGAAAAACCTCACACGCGTTCGGCAGAAAATGTTTCCAGAAGGCTTCCGAGCGCCCGATTTGATTCTCCCATAGGCGCGACTGCGACTCGTGAATGCCAAAGGAGCACGACGCCCCGCGCGGAGTGCCCCACGCCTCGCGGTCGAGGCCCTGCTCGTACAGCGCATGCCCGGTCTCGTGAAGGGTCGAGTACAACGAGCACCGGAGATCACGGGCGTCGTAGCGGGTCGTGATCCGCACGTCATCGCCGATGCCGGTGGTAAACGGGTGCACCGCCTCGTCGAGGCGGCCGCGGCTGAAATCGAAGCCGAGAGCGGCGGCGATGCACTGGTTGAAGCGGCGTTGTGCATCGAGGGGGAAATCGCCGCACAGCGCGCCCGCCGGCAGCGGGCGCGCCGCGAGTCGCTCCCGCAACCGATTCACCAGCGGCAGCAGGGCTTGGCGCAATTCGCCGAAGAGCGACTCGATCATCCCGGCCGAGGCGCCCGGTTCGTAACCTTCGAGTAAGACATCGTACGCATCACGGCTTGCATCAATCGTCGCTGCCACCTGGCGTTCAATCTCGACGATGCGTCCAAGCCACGGGGCGAGGGCGGCGAAGTCATCATCGCGGCGTGCCGTAACCCAGATGGCCCGGGCTTGCGCGTGTATGGTCGATCGCTCTCGCACCAACGCCGCGTCCAGCCGCCGCTTGCGATCGAGGCGCCATTTGGTTTCGCACGCGTCGACCGCCTGCTGTGGGTCCAATTCCGATACGCGCTCGGCCAACTCATCGACCAGCTGCAGGAACCCAGGCGTTGTCTGCCGTTCGTGCAGCAGCGCGGCGAGCGTGCCGATTTGCCGTGCGCGCGCCTCTACCGCTGCGGAGGGCATGAAAGTTTCCTGGTCCCACTCCAGCAAGTGCAGCGCCGCCGCGAGGTCGGCGTGCTCGCGCAGAGCGGTCACCAATTGCGCGTGTGCTTCAGCGGCAGATGCCACCGGTCAACGTCGCTCCGCGGCTAGATAAGCGGCTGCGTGGTGGAGGCCGGCGATCGTTTTGGCGTCCTGAATGACCCCGGACCGAATCATGTCCAACGCGTGCGCCAACGGCATACGGCTCACCGACAGGACCTCATCCTCATCCAGCTGCGGCGTCGTGGCGGTCAGCTGGCGGGCGAGAAACAGATGGATGCGTTCGTCGCAGAACCCCGGCGCGGTGAAGATCATGCCGAGTCGCACCAGCTCTCCCGCCTTGAGGCCCACCTCTTCCTGCAGCTCGCGCCCCGCGCAACACACGGGCTCCTCGCCCGCATCGAGCTTGCCCGCTGGAATTTCCCAGATGTAACCATCGGCGGCATGGCGGTACTGGTGCACCAGGGTGACGGAGCCGTCCTCGTGCACCGGGACGATCGCCGCGGCGCCGGGATGGCGGATCATTTCCAGCGTGACGGTGACCTGATTTGGCAGCGTCACCGTTTCCAGGCGCAGGTCGACGATGCGCCCCTTGTAGATCTGCCGGACTGCCACTCAGATCACCGTACCCGGCGCGATGACGCCGCTCTTGGGTATGATGACCAGGCCCTCGCGGATGTAGTAGCCCGCCCCGTCCAGGTGCTGGATCTGCCTCTCGTTGCGGATGGTCACCCCTTCGCCGATGCGGGCGTTCTTGTCGATGATGGCGTGCTCGATGGTACTGCCCGCGCCGATCCCCATCGGAATCACTCCCGGTTTGCCATCCTCGGCCGTATTGTAGAAGTCGGCTCCCATCATAATGGTACGGGACAGGCGCACGCCGCGCCCGATGATGCCGCGGATGCCAACCACCGAGTGATCAATCTGCGCCGCCTCGATGCGGCTGCCCTCACACACTACCGATTCCTGAATGTGCGTGTCCTGCACGCTCGTCGGGGGCAGAAACCGCGGGTGCGTGTAGATCGGGGCGTGCTCCCTGAAGAGATCGATGGGCGGATTCCCCGATGCCAGATCGATGTTAGCCTCATAGAAGGTGCGGATGTTCCCGATGTCTTCCCAGTAACCGGCGAAGAAGTGCGAATGCACCCGTTGGGCGCGAATCGCGTTGGGGAAGACCTCTTTCCCGAAGTCGACCTGTGACGGGTCCTCCAGCACACGCCTCAGCACCTCAGGGCGAAATACGTAGATGCCCATCGATGCCAGATAGCGGCGTTCCACCGCGACACCGCGTCCCGCCAGCATCTGCTCGCTCAGGGCCAGCCGCCCCAGCACAGCCACATCGCGCGGCTTCTCGACGAAGTCGGTAACCGTGCCGAAGCCGTCGATCTGAAGGATGCCGAACTCACTCACATCACGCTCGGTGACCGGTGTGGCGGTAACCGTGATGTCGGCGCGGCTGGCGATGTGGGCTTCCAGGACCTTGCGAAAGTCCATCACATACAGCTGGTCGCCCGAAAGCACCAGAATGCAGTCCGTCCCCGGTCGGAGAAACCGATGCAGGTGTTTGCGCACGGCGTCGGCGGTGCCCTGATACCAGTCCTCGCTCTGCTCGGTCTGCTCGGCCGCGAGGATCTCAACGAAGCCGCGCGAGAACGGATCGAAGCGGTAGGTCTGCGCCACGTGCCGGTTCAACGACGCGGACTGGAACTGCGACAGCACGAAGATGTTGCGTAGTCCGGAATTGATGCAATTGCTGATGGGGACGTCGACGAGACGGTATTTCCCCACCAGCGGGACGGCCGGCTTGCTGCGCAACTGGGTGAGCGGGTACAACCGCGTCCCGCGCCCACCACCCATGATCACCGCGATGACGTTTTCCACAAGCAACAAATACCTGACCCGCCGTAACAGGTCTACCATGGTGAGGCAGTTCGGAGCTTAGGCAAGGCGGCATAGCAAGATAGGACGTAGATCGTTTCCCGAGGTCACCGCCGCAGTTGGCTGCGCGCCACAGCTCTCGTCAGGCCTGAAAGCGCCGGGGGTTATCTGCGCGGACCTCTCCTCGGGCCACGCCGCCTGGGTGAGGGTGCTGACCCAATCGTCGATCACTTGCTCGGGCGTCGGCTTCCCTGGAACGCGCTGGACCTGTCGTATGACAGTACCCCGCCTTCCCTGCTGTTTGCAGACCCACAAGCGGTGACCTATAGTTCTGGCGTTATGCTCGATGCGCAGAGCGAGAAAACCATCACGCGGCTTACCGAAGAGGTCCGACTCATCTTCGGCAAGGACCTGGTCAGCCTCGCGCTATACGGCAGCGCGGCGGGGGAGGATTTCGTCGCGGGCACTTCGGACCTCAATCTCGCGATCGTGCTCGAGCGCGTCACTTTTCAGCATCTGACAGCGCTCCACCACCATTTGCCCAAGTGGCACAAGCTGCGGGTGGCCACGCCGTTGTTGTTGGACCGGCAGTTCTTGGACCGCGCGCGTGACGTGTTTCCGATGGAGTTCCACGACATCAAAGAGCAGCACCGCGTGCTCTACGGCGAAGAGGTGTTCGCGACCCTGGTCATTGACGGTCGCCACCTGCGCTATCAAGCCGAGCACGAAGCCCGCGGCAAGCTGTTGCGGCTGCGCACGCTCTACGCCGAGGTCGGCGCCGAACGCAAGCGCCTGAAAGCCTTGATGCTCGATTCCGCCAAAACGTTTGTCATCATCATGCGCAACTTCATTCGCTTGCGCCGGGGCGAAAGCCGCACCCGCTACCTGCAGGTGATCGATGAGTTCGAACGGCACTTCCAGCAAACCTTCCCGACCATCCGCCACCTAGTTCATATCAAGCTGGGGATGCAGCGCTGGGCCGACGGCATCGAGGATACGTTTCGCAGCTATCTGGATGAGGTGGAGCGGCTGATCGATCTCATCGACCACACGCTGCCGGAAGAAGCAGCCGAAAGCTGAAAGAGAAAAGTGCAAAGCAGCAGGACTCTGGCTTTCAACTTTAGGCTTTCGGCTTTCTATTCGGCGCTCTTGCTGCTGTGCCTGTCTCGGAGCGCCGCAGCCGCCGTTGAGCCGACGGTTCCGACACCGCGCGGGTACGTCTCCGATTACGCCGGTGTCATCGATGCCGGCACCATTGGCCATTTGGATGCGCTCATAGGGGAACTGAAGCGTCAGACCGGCGCGGAGATCGCCGTCGTGGTGGTGAACTCGACCGAGCCGCTGACCGCCTTCGACTACGCCATGAAGATCGCCGAACGCTGGAAGCCCGGCGCCAAAGGTAAAGACAACGGCGTCGTTTTTCTAGTGGCGATCAAAGATCACGAGACGTTCATTCTGACCGGCTACGGCGTCGAGGGGGTGCTGCCTGACGGCAAGGTGGGGGCGATCCGCGATCAGCTGGTGCGTCCGGCGTTTCGCCGCGGCGACTACGCCGGCGGCATCCGAGCCGCCACCGAAGCCATGGCAGCCATCATCGCCGAGGGTGCCGGAGTGCGCCTGCAGGGTGTGCACCCCGCGCCCCTGGCTCACCCGCAGCGGTCGATCGCCTCTGGCTTGCTTCTGCTCGTGCTCCTGGTCATATTCCTCCTCCTGTTTTTCCGCTTTCCGCTCTTGCCGCTGTTCATGGGTTGGCCGGGAGGTGGATACCGCGGCGGCGGCTTCGGGGGTGGGTTCGGAGGGGGATTCAGCGGCGGTGGCGGCGGGTTCGGCGGCTTTGGCGGCGGCAGCTTTGGCGGCGGCGGCGCGGGAGGCGGTTGGTGAGGTAGAAACTGGTGTGCCGATAGATGGTGAGCCGGCTCGCCAGTGAACGGACCGGCGCTTGTTTCTCACCGGAGGACTGGCGCGCTGGCTCACTGGCGCACACACAAAGGAGGTAACAGATGAGACGTTCGGCAGCAGCTCTGGCGTTTGCGGCAATGCTCGTCACCACACTGACGGGGTGCGGGTACAACACCATGGTCTCCATGCGGGAGGCGATCGATGCGGCGTGGGCGCAGGTAGACAACCAGCTGCAGCGCCGCAACGACCTGATCCCCAATCTGGTGGAGGTGACGAAGGGCTATGCGGCGCACGAAAAAGAGATCTTCGATCACGTTGCCGACGCCCGCTCACGCCTGATCAACGCCGGCAGCCGCGACGAGAAGATCGACGCCGCCAACGACCTGAGCAGCGCCCTGTCGCGGCTGCTGGTGATCGCGGAGCGCTACCCGGACTTGAAGGCCAACGAACAGTTCGCGCGGCTGTCGGATGAGCTCGCCGGGACCGAGAACCGCATCGCCACCGAGCGGCGCCGCTACAACGAGGCGGTGCGCGACTACAACACCTACATCCAGAGGGTGCCGCAAAACCTGACCGCGCGGATGTTCGGCTTCACGCAGCAGAAGTACTTCCAAGCGCCGAAGGAGGCGCTGCAGGTGCCGAAGGTGCAGTTTTGAAGAGAATTTTCGGCTGGCGAAACCGAATTGGCGATGGTACGAGTCAAGCATGTGTCAACTGCGATACGTGGGCGTTGTCCTAAGTCTGTCCGCGGTTGTGGGCCTGAGCGCCTGCGGTGGCGGTGGCTCCTCTGGCCCGCCTCCTCCGAATCCGCTGTACGTGAGCGCGAGAACTGGTAGTGACACGAATTTGGGTGATCAGAGTCATCCCCTTGGCTCCGTGGCCGCGGCGGGGCGGCTCGCCTTGAACGGCTACAAGGTCATTGTCGGGTCAGGCACTTACAGGGACGGTGTAACACCTCCCGCTGAGGGCGCAGCACCACATGGCGTGCAGTATATCGCCGACGTGTCGGGGACACTCACCGGCGACCCGCCCGGGCCGGTCGTGATCGATGCGTCGCTGTCCTCTGTTCAGGCCGGCTTCAAATTGAACAGTTCGGCAGGAACGTTGATCGACGGCTTCACGATTACTGGGGCCGCCGATGCCGGCATCGTTCTCAAGAGTAGCAGTGACAACTCCACCATTCAAAACTGCATTATTCACGATAATTCCGGCGATGGCATCCGCGTGCAGGATTCGGCCTATGTCTTGGTTTTCAACAACCTGGTCTACAACAGCGGCGGGAACGGGATCGGCATCGCTGGCAATACGTCGGGGTCGAAGAACTCTACGGTGGTGAACAACACCGTGTACGGGAGCAGCGGGTACGGGATCGCCATTGGCACCACAACTACCGCCTCGCCCGCCGCTTTCGTGCGCAACAACATTCTGCAGAACAACAGTGCCAGCGGCAACATCAAGGTCACCTCGCAGCCGACCGCGCGCAGCGAGGTCAACTACCAGGGTGATTACAATCTGGTGTACGCGCCGGACAAATACATCGGGCCGCAGGGTATCAGCGGAGCACATGACATCCACGTCGATGCGCGTTTCGTTAATGCCTCAGGAGGGGACTTCCACGTCACAGCGAACAGCCCGGCGATTGACGCCGGCGACCCAAACCTGGATGCGAGCCTTGCAAATGCACTGCGCAGTCGAACCACGACGGGCACGGGACTGGATACTGGACGAATCGACGTCGGATTTCACTACTCTCCGTAAGTATCGCGTGACCGAGCGGCGTTTATCCGCACTGGCCGCGGTGGCGCAGCAGGTGATCCGCCAACACCAGGCACGCCATCGCCTCGACGATGGGCACGGCGCGCGGCAGTACGCACGGGTCATGCCGCCCGCCGGCCTCGAGGGTCACGGCGTGACCGCCGCGATCGACCGTCTGCTGCGCCTGGGCGATGGTGGCGGTGGGTTTGAAAGCGACGCGGAAGATGATGTCCTCGCCATTGCTGATCCCGCCTTGCACGCCGCCGGAGCGGTTACTTGTGGTGCGCACGCGCCCGTTGGCATCGACGGTGAACGGATCGTTGTGCTGCACGCCCGTGAGCAGGGTGCCTGCGAAGCCGCTGCCGATCTCGAACCCTTTCACCGCCGGCAGCGACAGCATGCCGCTGGCCAGATCAGCCTCGAGCTTATCGAAGACCGGCTCGCCTAAGCCCGGCGGCACGTTGCGGCAGACGCATTCGACGACCCCGCCGAGTGAGTCTGCGCTACGGCGCGCTTCCTCGATGCGCGCGATCATCGCCTCGGCGGCCGAGGCATCCGGGCAGCGAACCATGTTGGATTCGACCTGTGCCAGGGATACGGCACCAGGATCGATGGCCGCCTCGATCGTGTGCACCCGCCGCACGTAGGCGACGACCTCGATCTGCGCCGTGGTGGACAGCAACTTGCGCGCAATCGCTCCGGCGGCGACGCGGCCGACCGTCTCGCGCGCTGAGGCGCGGCCGCCGCCCTGCCAGTTGCGGATGCCGTACTTTGCCTCGTAAGTGTAATCGGCGTGCGAGGGCCGATAGACATCCTTGAGCTTCGCGTACGCCGCTGGACGCGCATCGGTGTTGCGCACGATGATGGCGATGGGGGAACCTAAGGTTTGCCCTTCGAAGACGCCGGAGAGGATCTCCGCCCGGTCGGGCTCGTCGCGCGGCGTGGTGATCTGGCTTTGCCCCGGACGGCGCCGATCGAGATCGTGCTGAATCTCTTCAGTCGTCAACGGCAGGCGTGGCGGACAGCCGTCGATGACCACGCCGACGGCGCCTCCGTGCGATTCCCCGAACGTGGTGACCCGAAAGAGGTGCCCGAAGGTGGAACCCATCAGCCGCAGTGTACGAAACCGGCTGTGCGCGAACAAGGGCAGCCGCGGGGGCTGAGGATTCGGCCCGACGCTATTCCGCCACCTTGCTGGTCAGCTCTTTCTCTTCGGAACACAGCTGCCCGATCAGCTCCAGGTGCTCGCAGTATTTGCGAAAGCGGAAGGTGGCGCAGCTGTCGCCGTGCTGGTCGAGTGCGGCCATTTTGACGACGCACCAGAGGCCGGATCGCGGCTGCCACTGGACGAGATAGTGGTCCTCGCTGAGACGAACCACGCGCTGTCGTTGTCCGATGAGCGCGTCGTGCAGTGAGGTGGAAATCCATGCCATCGCACGCCTCATTCCCCGTCTTGCCGTCCCGAGCTGGACACCGCGTAACGCTCTGCCCTTGCCCGAGGCCGTTATCTGTCCATGGCCCTGCCGATTGTGCGGTGACATCGGATCTGCCAACTGCCGCACCGGGGCGATCGGCGGACACTATGCCCCCTCCGATCGCCCCGGCATCCCCCCTTCACGAACGGTAGATCACCGTCAGCAACCTCCCCGGCCTGACAGACTTGCACCTGCTCAGGTTTCCGTTCCAGACCATGTCGCCCTGACGGAAGCTGAAGCGCACATATCATTAGGTATCACTAGTCTGTCCAATCGAAATCGTCCATACGTAAATCTACGGAATTTCCACCCCGCGGATTACCCATTTTGCCGCTGACAAATGTCACGTGTGGGGCTGCTTGGCGGCGCGTTTTTTCGGGGACGACGACGGCGTCGCTCAGCGCTGACCTTCCGCCGCTACTCCGCCACCTTCTTCCCCGTCAGCTGTTTCTCTTCGGAACACAGCTGCCCGATCAGCTCCAGGTGCTCGCAGTACTTGCGAAAGCGGAAGGCGGGACAGCTGTC
>JBEKBJ010000101.1:0-19158 GCA_050015455.1 Binatia bacterium | reverse complement strand
CGAGGTTGTTCAGGCTCTCAGCCACAGAGGGATGATCCGGGCCGAGGACCTTCTCCACGATCGCCAGCGCGCGCTTGTAGAGCGGCTCGGCCTGCGCGTACTGGCCTTGGGTCTTGTACAGCGCCGCGAGGTTGTTCAGGCTCTCAGCCACAGAGGGATGATCCGGGCCGAGGACCTTCTCCACGATCGCCAGCGCGCGCTTGTAAAGGGGCTCGGCCTGCGCGTACTGCCCTTGGGCCTTGTACAGCACCCCCAGGCTGTTCAGGCTCTCAGCCACATTAGGATGATCCGGGCCACCCTCCTGCTCGGCGACCTGAAGCGCTTTTTTCGCCACAACAACGGCACGGTCATAGCGCCCCTGCTGGTAAAGCACCTGGACCTCGTTGTTGAGCGTCTCCCATTCGATGCCTTGCGCATAGGCGGGAACGCCTGTGCCGAACGTGAACAGGAACAGCAACAATGAGGTCATGATTATCTTCACGGTCTCTCTCGGATGGCTAACGGATCGCCGATGAGCCACGCCACCCTGAACGCGCCGCGCCCCAGCCGGCTACGGTCCCCCATGATGGCATGAACCCAACGAGTGGCTCAAGCGCGAGACGTGTCAGCTCCATTGACTTGGACGACCGCTTCGGGGTGCGAGAAGTACTCGATATTCTTTCGAAGCACACGGAGTTGATTACTCCAATCATGGCGCGGCGAGAGCACGCTCAGATCGAAGTCCGCTTCGGCAAGGGCCGAGAGGACCTTCGGGTAGCGGCGGAAGTAGAAGTCCCACGCGGTAAGAAACTTGGACCTGACGGACGCCTCGGGATGCTCGCGCATGTTGCGGTGCACGTCTTGAAGGAAGCGGACCTGGGCCGCCAGATCGGGATAGGAGTCATCGATGCACGGGTCGTCGGCGGGCAAGGTGCCCTGGGTGTCTTGGTGGAAGTTTTCAATGGATCGATTGAGGTAAACGAAGTGAAGATCCTTGGAGAAAGGGGCGGTCCTGAAGTATCGATTGTGGCTGTTGCACTCGGATTCAATGAAGAGACCAAGGGATGGAATCTCTTTCTCCCGGAGGTATGCATCAACCAAAGCGTTGCCGAAGAAACATTCCACGTTCTTCAGCCGGTAGTGGCGAAACTCTCCGCGAAGAAGAACGGCGCGAAAGTAGATGTCCTGTCCCGTGAGGCGATCATGCAGGTCCTCAGCAAACTCGATCGAGTACCAAACGACGTAGCCGTGCATGTCGGGCGTCGTGGGTTCCTCGTGGTTGTAGGCCAGGATGGTGTCCGAGAAGACGATCGTGCGGAACACGGCGTGCGAGTGAACGTTCAGCGAGTTCAGGACGCTGTAGATCTTCTCAACGCGCGCAGGATCTCGCCGGACGAGACCCGTAAAGCCGAGGAGATCGATGTACAGGAGATACTTGGTGCCCACGCTGTCTACGTCCAGCCGTCTAACGGCTTGCGCTCACCCGCCGCGGCCACTTGCCAGAGATCTCGCGATCATCAGAATGCTCCGGTGGCCGCGGTCGGAGTGGAGCCGCCTGTTAGCCGTGCCTTCACGGCCTCGTGAAGGAACTCCGGTGCGAAGTCGGCGCCACTCGACCACGCGATGGTGTGCCACTCGGGGTGGACAGCGAACGAGCGGAAGAGTGCCGGGTCCTTCAGCGGTGCGAAGACCTCACCGTACAGCTCGTCGCGGAGGTCCACTTCACCCTCGATACCATCGCTGAACCGTAGCCAGACTACGTAATCCCTGACGTGCCGAGCCTCAATCACTCTCACCATAGTGCTACTCCAATGGTGGAATCCGCCTAAGCGGCTTTCGCTGCGCTGCCAGATCCCAGTTCTCGAGAAGTTCGTCCTTGTGCAGATCATACCATTCCAAGACAAGCCTGAGGGCACGCTTCGGGAACTGCCCCGCGACCACGCCGTCACGGATCGACACCTCGATGTCGAAATCACCGTACGAGGCGTGGAAATGCGGCGGCCCGTGTTCCCGGTAGAACATGGTGATCACGATCCCCAGAAAGCGGCTGAGTTCAGGCACGTGGCGATCTTACCGCATCGCTGAGGGCACGGCTAACGCCCACGCTCAGCCGCCGCGTCCGAGGCGTGCCCCATGCCGCCCGACGACATGGGCGTGCTTGAGCGCTGGCGGCGCCACCAGTGGCCGCGGGCAAAAGAAAAGCCGCACGGCTGGACGCCTACCTTGTTTTCCTCGACGAATCGGGCTTCCTGATCATCCCGAATCTGGCGAAGACCTGGGCGCCGCGCGGGTCCAAGCCTGAGCCGGAGGCCATCACCATGTCCGCCGGCACCTCTTCCAGGTCGGCGTCGGCATGCTCCTGGCGCCACACGATCACGCTTTCATGGGCAGTAGCCGCTCTTCCTACGCGGCCCTTCGACGGGGCTCAGGACAGGCGTATCGAAGGGCGCCGGCTGAGAGTTGTTGTGCACAGCCTCCTCAGCCCGACCGTGACGCTGCGCAGCCGGATCAGTGCTCTTTGGGTCGGTCGAGCTGTTTGAGGTAACGGAAGAACTCGCTGTTGGGCGAAAGGATCAGCGTGGTGCCCTCGGTGATCGAGTTGCGGTAGGCTTCGAGGGTGCGCACGAGTTGGTAGAACTCCGGGTCACGCCCGTAGGCATCGGCGAAGATCTTCACCGCTTGCGCGTCGCCCTGGCCGCGCGTGATCTCGGCTTGCTTGCGCGCCTCGGCGGTGAGGATCTGCACTTCCTTGTCGGACTCGGAGCGGATCTTGCGCGCTTCCTCGTCGCCCTCGGCACGGAACTTCTTGGCGAGCCGCTCGCGCTCGGTGCGCATGCGATTGAACACATTGAGCTCGTTCTTCTCGGGCAAGTCGGCGCGCTTGATGCGCACGTCGGTGACCTCGATGCCGTAGTCGCGCGCCTTGGCATCACTCTCCTTGGTCACCTCGGCCATGACCTCGGTGCGCTTCTCGTTCATGATCTCGCGCAACGTGTGGCGCCCGAGGTTCTCGCGCACGATCGAATAGATCACGTCGTCGAGGCGCGACTGCGCGCCGGCTTCGTTGCGCACGGTGCGATAGAACTGCAGCGGGTCGCGGATACGCCAGCGCGAGAAGTTGTCGACCACCAGCTGCTGCTTGTCTTTGGTCAGAATTTCCTTCGGCGCGGCGTCGTAGGCGAGCAAGCGCTTGTCGAAGTACAACACGCTCTGCACCAGCGGCAGCTTGAAATAGAGGCCGGGCTCTTGCACGGTCCGCACCGGTTCGCCGAGCTGCACCACGATCGCCTGCTCCCACTGCGGCACGGTGTACACCACGAGGTTCCAGCCGACGACGAGCGCCGCGCCGAGGACGAGAATGGGTATCCAGCGCCGGTCCATTATTGCTTCGGTACCTCCGCGGGCTTCGGTTTGATGACCTGATCGAGCGGTAGATAGGGCACCACCTGCTTGCCCGCGACGTCGTCGAGGATGATCTTGTTCATGCGCGGCAACACTTGCTCCATCGTCTCGAGATAGAGACGGAGCCGCGTGACGTCCTTGGCCTTCTCGTATTCGTCCTGCAGGGCGATGAAGCGCTGCGCGGCGCCGCTGGCGTCCTGGACCTTCGCGGCGCTGTATCCCTCGGCTTCGTTGAGCAACTGCGCCGCCTGGCCGCGCGCCTTCGGCACGACGTCGTTGGCATAGCCGCGCGCTTCATTGATCAGCCGCTCCTTGTCTTGCTGCGCGCTGATCACGTCCTTGAACGCGTCCGACACCTGATTCGGCGGATCGACGTCCTGCAGCTTCACGGTCACGACCTCGAGGCCGACCTGATACTGGTCCAGGATGCGTTGCAGCAGTGCTTGCGCGTCCTGCTGGATCTGCTCTTTGCCTTCGGTGAGCGCGTTGTCGATGTCATTGCGACCGAGCACCTCGCGCATGGTGGCCTCAGCGGCGTCGCGCACTGTGTCCCCAGGATCGCGGACGTTGAACAGGAAGTCGGTAGCCCCGGTTGGCCCGGTCTTGACCTTGAACTGCACGATGAACTGCAGCTTGACGATGTTCTCGTCGCCGGTAAGCATCAGCGCTTCGGGGTCGACGTCTTGATAGCGCGCCGGCGGCCCCACCGACACGGTGCGAAAGCCGAACTCTTCTTTGAGAATCTGCGTGACCGGCGGCTTGATCACCGCCTCGAACGGCCACGGCAGATGATAGCCGGGTCCGGGGTCTGCCTCACGCACCACCCGCCCGAAGCGCAGCACGATGCCGCGCTCGTCGGGCGCGACGATGTAGATGCCGCTACCCGCATACACCAGCAGGATGACTGCGAGGATCAGCCATGGACTGACGGGCGACGGTCCCCGTTTAGCGAAAACGCCGCGCACCTTGTCGAAGATCATCTGGATCTCGGCAAGCGGATCGTCGCCCCGCCCGCGGGGCGGAAACTGGTATGGGTCGGGCATGGCTGGCTCTAGCTATAGCAGCGAAGTACGCCGGTCAACCTGCGCACCCACACAAAGCGTCGCTTCACAAATTCACGACGCCTGGTGAGCATCGGAATGCACACGGCTGCGCCGTGGGAGAAGTCCGGCGTACACTCTTTTAGATGGCATCCGCACCCCTAGAAGGTCAAGAGGGCGTCCATGCCGAATGTCAACTGATTGTGGTCGCCGCTGTTGAACACCGAGCGGTCAGAGTAGTCGTAGCGAACTTCCGGTCGGAACAGCAAGCCGGAGAGGATATTGTCTGTTGGGAACGGCTTGATGGCCACGCCCACCGTGGGCGCATAGTAGTTGGCACTGACGGGTGCACCGTTGGAGAAGCCCTTGGCGGCGTCTTCATACCACTCCAGCCGGGTGTTCAGCGTGAAGTGCGGATCAAACGCGTAGCTGGCGTAGCCAGCCACACCGCCCCACTGCTTGGCCCCGCCCGTTAAGCCGGGGATGTCCGGAGTCTCGACGTAGTCAAAGCCCAAGCCGAGGCTCAATTTGTCAGTGATCTTCTGGGTGATAACCAAGTCCAAGGCGGTCCACCAGTGGCTGTTGTCTTCGGGAGGTAGATTCCGTCCGACGCCCGTCGGGAACTCCGGGCCTTCCGTCATCACGAAAATGATGGAAGTCTTGTCGCTGGGCGCAAAGGTCACGCGGCCCAAGAAGTCCAGAACGTCGTTGGCGTCGCGCAGCGACTGGTTCCAGCCCCGCGTGAAGCCGGCGTCAAACGTCCACTGGGGGTTCAACACGTAGGTGGCCAAAGCCCCCGTCTGCGTGCCCGGCTCGGCGTAGAGAAACTGGTAACTGTAAGAATAGAGTGCCCTGGCCGGATCACCGAAGGCCCCGTAGATGTTGGCGCTGAATTGCTCGAAGCCGGCCAGCTCAATCCATTTGCCCACGCGGAGTCGCACCGGCAAGTCGGGGAGGGTCACGTCCACATAGGCTTGGAGAAGGTCCCATTGATTGCGACCCGTCTGCGTATCCCACATCCCATTCGAGTGGATGAACGCAGCATCCGCACCATAGATGCCTTCCACGCGGAAGCCCACGTCAAACTTCTTCTTGGTCGGATCCACCGTGCGCTCGGCGTTCAAACTTACCTTGTCAAGAATGGCCTCGTTTTTGAAGCTGTTAAACCCGATGAAGGTTGGACCATCGTGATGCGAGGTGAAGTCATACATGTAACCGCCTTCGACATAGCCGTAGATGTTGATCCCGGCCTTGTTCAAAGGTTCGGCCATTCCCGTCTTGCCCAAGGTGCTCATCAACAGCCCAGGCGGCGGCGCGGTCGCAGGCTGCGGTTCAGTCCCTGACGGAGGCGTAGCCGCTGGCGGCTTTACCTCCTGGGTTTCCTTGTTGTCCGGCGGTGCCGCCGGTGCATGCAAAGGATTCGATTGATCGACCTTTTGTTCCGGTTCTTTGACGCGCTGATCGACTGTCTCCGGTTCATCTGCTCGCGTCGCACGCCCCAGTGCCCCCAGAGCCAGCACCGCCACCAGCACACGTCCAAACCTCTGCATTGCCCCCATGATGTCTCCCGTCCTTTCTCTCAGCCGAAAGTGAATCCAGCCCCTGTCTGTCTCGGATCGCGACGATGTAGATACCGGTGGCCGCCTACACCAGCAGGATGACTGCGACGATCAGCCACGGACTGACGGGCGACGGTCCCCGTTTAGCGAAAGCGCGGCGCCCCTTGTCGAAGACCATCTGCATTTCGGCAAGCGGATCGTCGCGCCGCCCGCAGGGCGGAAACTCGTAGGGATCGGGCATGGCTGGCTCTAGCTATAGAAGCGAAAGCAGCGAAGTACGCCGGTCAACCTGCGCACCCACACAAAGCGTCGCTTCACAAATTCACGACGCCCGGTGAGCATCGGAATGCAGACGGCTGCGCCGTGGGAGAAGTCCGGCGTGCACTCTCTTAGATGGCATCCGGTCCTTGATGGCATCCGGTCCTTGTTCGCCCGTCCGGATGCGCACGACGTCGTCGACGGGCAGGACGAAGATCTTGCCGTCGCCGATGCGGCCGGTCCTGGCTGACTTGGTAATGGCATCAACAACGTGCGAGACCATTTCGTCATTCACGATAATTTCGAGCTTTACCTTCGGGAGGAAATCGACGGCGTACTCAGCTCCCCGATAGAGCTCGCTGTGGCCCTTCTGGCGCCCAAAGCCTTTCACCTCGCTCACCGTGATGCCCTGCACGCCCATGCCGCCGAGGGCTTCCTTTACCTCGTCGAGCTTGAACGGCTTGATAATCGCTTCGACCTTTTTCATACGCTCTCAGGCCGCGGGGGCTCCGTAGCGGCTGCGCAGCTCGAGGTTGACCTCCAGCACGTTGACCAGCTTCGGCCCGAAGAGCCCGCCACCCGGCGCCGATGCGTTGTGCTCGATCAGGTTCTTGATTTCGCGCTGCACGTCGGCCGCGTTGCGATTGGTGTCCTTAGCCCATGCCCCGGCCACGCGGTCGAGCTGATAGAGCGCGTTGTCGAGCGTGATGTGCGGATCCAAGCCGGAGCCGGAGGCCATCACCATGTCCGCCGGCACCTCTTCCAGGTCGGCCTCGGCGTGTTCCTGCCGCCACATGTCGAAGAAGTCCGACTGGATGTCGGTGCCCTCCTTCACCGGCTCGATCACGGTCTCGGTCTTGCCGTCGGCGGTCTGATGCTGCACAGCCGACGGGAACTGCCCCGGATGTTGCTTGGAAAAGTCGTCGAAGAAGATCACCGCGAGATCTGGCGCTTGCGGATTCGGGGTGTCAGGATTGTCCTTGATCCACTGCGCCACCTCGGCTTGATGGGTCTTCGCCCATTCGTCCACGTACTTGCCGTGCGATGGATCGGCCTTCACCCACGCCTGCGCCACCGCGTTGTGCGCGTCCGCCCACTGGGCAACGATGTGCGGCTGCCCCTGATACTGATCCTGCTGGAACCACGCGTCGATGTCGGGCGCGACCGGCTGCCCCGCCTTCGGCCCGCCGCGATACTTCACGATCGGTCCGAGGATGCCGGCGACGCGGGCGCGGAGTTGGTAGTTCGACGCGCTGTAGTTCGATGGCCCGGATGCCGATGCATCGTACGACGGTGCCGATGGGCGAGGTTGGAAATACTCATCCTTGGTGAACGGCTGTGCGATGAGCCGCGAGCCAACGACAGTCCCGTCCGGTCCACGGACCAGGCTGCCATTCGCCTGCTCCGGAAAAACTGTTTGCCCGATCACCCACAATGTCAGGGGATACAGACCGCAACAAATGGTGACCGCAAATCCCATTAAGACCAAGCTCTTCGTCAGATATCGCAACATGGTTGTCTCCTCGTAGGCCGAGCGTCACGCCGCCAAGTGTAGTGCCACCGTGATGACGTCGATCAGCTTGATGCCCACAAACGGTACGATGACGCCGCCCAAACCCCAGATCAGCAAGTTGCGGCGCAAGAGCGCGTCGGCGCCCACCGGCCGATAAGATACGCCACGGAGCGCGATCGGGATGAGCAGCGGGATGACAATCGCATTGAAGATCACCGCCGACAGGATTGCCGACGTCGGAGAATGTAAGTGCATGATGTCCATGGCCTTCAGCCAGGGCAACGTGCCGGCAAAAAGCGCCGGGACGATGGCGAAGTACTTGGCGACGTCATTGGCAATCGAGAAGGTCGTCAGCGCGCCGCGCGTTATCAGCAACTGTTTGCCGATCTCCACCACCTCGAGCAGCTTGGTTGGGTCGCTGTCGAGATCGACCATGTTGCCCGCTTCTTTGGCCGCTTGCGTTCCGGAATTCATCGCCAAGCCGACATCGGCCTGAGCCAGCGCCGGGGCGTCGTTCGTCCCGTCGCCCATCATGGCCACCAGCTTGCCCTCGGCCTGCTCCTTGACGATGTACGCGAGCTTCGCTTCGGGGGTGGACTGAGCGATGAAATCGTCGACGCCGGCCTGGGCGGCGATGGTCGCCGCCGTCAGCGGGTTGTCGCCGGTGATCATCACCGTACGGAGACCCATCTTGCGCAGCCGCTCGAAGCGCTCCTTGATGCCGAGCTTCAGGATGTCCTCCAGCATCACCACGCCGGCGATCTCGTTGCCCTCCGCCACGACGAGCGGTGTCGCGCCCTTGGACGCGATCTCCTTTACCGTCTCGTCCAAACCATCCGGCACGCTTCCCTTTTGCTGCCGCACGAGCTGGAGCACCGCATCCGGCGCGCCCTTGCGGATCTTGCGCCCGTCCGGCAGGTCGATGCCGCTCATGCGGGTCTGCGCACTGAACGGAACGAACTCGGCGCCACGCGGCGCACTGGCTGCTGCCGCGATGCGGTCCACTTCCTCTGCCAATTTGACGATCGTCTTGCCTTCGGGCGTTGCGTCGGCCACCGACGCCAGCGCCGCTAAGCGCGCCAACTCCGCCTTGGAGTAGCGACCGAGGGGCATAAACTGGGTGGCCTGCCGGTTGCCCATGGTGATCGTACCGGTTTTGTCGAGCAGCACGGTGTCGATGTCGCCCGCGGTTTCCACCGCTTTGCCGCTCTTGGCGATGATGTTGGCTCGCAACGCCCGGTCCATCCCGGCGATGCCGATGGCGGCAAGCAATGCACCAATCGTCGTCGGGATCAGGCAGACCAAGAGCGCGACCAGCGTCGGGACATCGGTTCCCAGGCTCCTCAACGGCTCCGTGATGCCGAGATAGCTCATCATGTACTGCTCGGCGTTCCAGGCCATCGGCCAGAGCGGCACCACCACGATCAAGAAAATCAGCGTGAAGGCGGAGAGCACGAGAGTCAGTGCAATCTCGTTCGGCGTGCGTTGGCGAATCGCGCCTTCCACCAGCGCGATCATGCGGTCGAGGAACGACTCGCCAGCGGCCGTGGTAATCCGCACGATGATACGGTCTGAAAGCACCAAGGTGCCGCCGGTGACGCCGGAGCGGTCGCCGCCGGCCTCGCGAATCACCGGTGCGGACTCGCCGGTAATTGCCGACTCGTCGACCGATGCGACGCCTTCGATGATCTCCCCATCGCCAGGGATGATCTGACCGGCCTCGACGACGACACGGTCACCGGTCCTCAGTGCCATCGAGGACACTTCCTCAACCGTGTTGTTGAGTCGCAGACGGTAGGCGGGCGTGTCACGCCGCGTGCGCCGGAGCGAGTCGGCCTGGGATTTGCCGCGCGCCTCGGCCAGCGCTGTGGCGAAATTGGCGAACAGCACCGTCAGGAAAAGCCAGAAATCCAGCGCGATGAAGTAGGTGACCGGCATTTGGCTCGACGAGCCGGCGACGATCGCCTGCACCACAAACAGCAGCGTCAAGACGGCGCCGACCTCGACGACGAACATCACCGGATTCTTCCACTGGATGTCCGGCCGCAGCATGACCAACGACTGCTTGAGTGCGTCGCGCACCAGCTCCGGCGCCAGCAAGGCTTGACGCCGGGGCCGGCGAGGCGGTCGCGGGTGTCGCGGCGCGGTTTCGATTTTCGGTGCAGCCGGTGCGATCTGCGTGGCGGGAATTGCCATCAACGTTTACCTCCTTTGGGAATGGGCCGCCGTTCGCACTCAGCCGCCGAACGGCATCGGTCCCAAGTGCTCAGCCAGCGGGCCAAGGGCGGCCACGGGCAGGAACAGTAGTGCGCCGATGATCACAATCGTGCCGAACACCAGGAAACCAAATGTCGCGGTATCGTCGCGCATCGTTCCTGATGTAAACGGTGACTTCTTCTTGGCTCCGAGGCTCGCAGCCATCGCGATCGGCGCGACGATCGGCAGATAGCGGCTGATCAACATGACCATACCGGCTGCGATGTCCCACTGCGGGCTCGTCGGCGCCGGCGTCGGATTGTCGTTGAAGCCGTAGGTGTCCCCGAGCCCTTCGAACCCCGAGCCGTTGTTGGCGGACGAGGACGAGAACTCGTAGACGATTTCCGAAAACCCGTGTGCCCCTGGGTTGTTCTCGGCTTTTGTGCCCCAGGCGGTTGCCGCGAACAATCCTGCCGGGCCGAGAATCATGATCGGATGGACGAGCAACGCGATCATCGCCAGCTTCATTTCACGCGCCCCGACCTTGAAGCCCAAGTACTCGGGCGTCCGGCCCACCATCTGACCGGCGATGAACACGCCGATAATCAGGAACAAGAGCAAATTGATCATGCCGACGCCCTTGCCGCCGAACACGCAGTTCAGCCACATCCCCACCAGCGGTGACAACCCGGCCAACGGATTAAGACTGTCGTGCGCACGATTGACCGCCCCCGTGGTAAACGCAGTGGTCAGTGCGGCGAAGGTTGCCCCCGCATAGGTACCGAAGCGCAGCTCGGCGCCCTCGAGGTTGCCTTGGGCCTGATTGACCGGCAGCCCGGCCACTGCTGGGAATGGCACCGCACGCTTCCCCCCCGCCGCAGTCGCACTCGGTACGGTAAAGGTGTCATTCGCCGCGTGGGCGGTAATCCCCGGATTCGGCTGGAGCGCGTCCCAATAGACCGCCCAGCCGATCATGCCCAATAGTAAGGCGCCCATCACCGCGTAGATCACGACGGCGTGACGCACCCGGCGCAGCATGCGCCCGTACATCAACACGAGCGCCATGGGAAACAGCATCATGCCGAGACAGGTTACAAAATTGGTCAGCGCCGTCGGGTTTTCGAAGGGATGGGCGCCGTTGGCGCCGAAAAACCCGCCGCCATTGGTGCCGATTTGCTTGATGGGAATCATCGCCGCCACCGGGCCGACGATGATGTTCTGGGGCTTGACCTGACCGTCATCGGTGGTGCCCATGGCACCGGGTTCGAGAGTCTGGACCTGAATTTCGCTCCGGTACGTCATGGGCATGCCCTGTGACATGAAAATTACGCCCCAGATCAGACAGGCGGGCACAAACATGTAGACCAGCACGCGCCACATATCGACGAAGTAATTGCCGATGGTCTTCTCACCCCGGAACAGACGGATGATTGCGGTCAGGGCGCAGAGACCCACGGCCGCTGAAATGAACATGTTGGCGACGATGCAGAAGAGCTGGCTGAAATTGGAGAGGTGCACATCGCCCGAGTAGTGTTGCAGGTTGGTGTTGGTCATGAACGACGCGACGGTGTTGAAGATCGTCGTCGGTTCGAGCATGCCTCTCCCGAGCGGGTTCAACGGTGCCCAGGGCTGCACAGCCAAGACGATGAACCCGTAGATGAAGAGGACGGTATTGAAGATGAGCAACGCCGCCGTGTACTGCTTCCAGTTCTGCGGACCGGTGTCGAGGCGTTCCTCGAACCAGCGTAACAGGCGCGGCGCCCGATATTGCCCGTTCATGATCCACGCCAGATAACGACTCAGCGGGACCGAAAGAACTCCCGCGGTAACGAGTATGGACAGCGGTAGAAGCCACATGAGATTAACCCTCCATTTAGTGAGCGTCGCTTCGTTGTATCAGTTCACGTTCCATCCGTAGCCGCGCGCAGCGACCCAACCCTGTCCTGAGCAAAGTCGAAGGAGGGGAGCGGTGCCGCTGAACCGACGCTGGGCGCAGCCCCTAAAACCATTCGGGACGAATAAGCGCCGCGAACAGATAGACAAACAAGAACAGCGAGATCGCCGCTGTGAGATAAATCATGGACTGACCCCTCCTCAGATTTTCTCGCACGCCCCGATGAAGGCGTAGCACAGGAGCATAGTCACGAGTCCCAGCAAGAACATCGCTGGCAGCCAAACCACTAGGTTCATTAGTAGGACCTCCTGGCAAGGCGGTACCGCAAGGAACATGCCAGGCGACTCCCGAAGCCGGCGGGAGTCACAGATGGTGAGGCGGCGCGGGCGGCACTGCATTCTCGCACGATCTCGAGTTCACCACCCTGCGTTCTGCAAGGGTACGAGGCTCCGGCTCCCGTAGTCAGTCATCACAGGCAGCAGAGCCGCCAACTCGGCCTGCGGGCGACCGGACTTGCATTCTTACGCAACGCGGCGTTCAGGATCCTGCAATTCGCACGAACGGGCGGCGCCCCGCTTCAACAAGAAGTGATCCCTCCTGCCGTGGCGCACTGGTACGTGATCTGCTCTCTCACGGCGCAGGTCAACGGTGCCCATGAGAAGCGAGAACCGACCCTCTTCAGCCCCGCCTGCGGACCTGCCGTTGCTGGAATCGGCCAATCCCGCGATGGTACGGGCCATTGCCCTCGCACGAAGGGTTGCGGCGTCCGAGGTGGCGGTTCTGCTGCGCGGCGAGAGCGGAACCGGCAAACACGTGCTCGCGGCCGCGATCCATGACTGGAGCCCGCGCCGTACGGCCGCTTTCATTGCCGTTCCGTGCGCGGCGCTCCCACAACATCGTGCTGCGGATGTGCTGTTGGCGGGCGTGGATGACGGGTGGAGTAAATACGACTGGTTGCGTGCAGCGAATGGCGGGACGTTGTTCTTCGACGATGTGGGAGACCTCCCGGCGGTTCAGCAAGCGAAACTGATGCGTTTTCTGGACGAGCACGGATTCGAGGTGGATGGTGAAGGCCGTCTGCTCGAAGCCGATGCCCTCATCGTCGCTGCCACGCGACGGGATCTCGAAGCGGATGTGCGAGCGCGGCGCTTTCGTGAAGACCTCTACTTCCGCCTCAGCACGGTCCAGATCACGCTGCCACCGCTGCGTGATCGCGTTGAAGATCTTCCCGGTCTCACCGCCCACCTGCTGGCGTCCCTCTGCGCCCGCTACCGGCGTGGCCCTCTGCAGCTCACCGGAGAGGTTCAACAAGTCTTCGCGCGCTATCGTTGGCCGGGAAATGTCCGCGAACTTCTCAGCGTGATCGAGCGGGCCGTCGCCCTGGCACAAGGAACTACGATTACTGCTGATGACCTTCCCGAGTATCTGCTCGCCGCTCCAACGGCGCCGACGAGCACACCGTCGTTACCAACGCAGGCGTTGCGCGACCTGGAGCGCCAGCACATCGAGCGGGCGATCAGAGAATCCGCCACGCTCGAAGACGCTGCACTGCGCCTCGGAATTGACCCGGCGACACTCTGGCGCAAGCGGAAACGGTACGGTTTGACGTAGGCGCGAATCAGAAGCGCGGCGGTCAAATCACCGTCGTTGGAACCGCCCGCATACGTCGCGTTGACCGTCTCGACGATCGGCAGCGTGAACCAAAATGTGCTCCCCTGACCCACCTCGCCAGGTGGCAGTAGTGATTTGTGCAATTGGGCATGATCCGGTTTGCACCGTTTTGCATTTTGCATGGGGCCGGCGACGAGCAGTCTGGTGAACGCTTGTCGATCGCTGATTCCTTCTCACCAGCCTCACTTGGCACAGAGGATGGGAGATGCGGGACCGGGATGTCGGACCTCATCCACTTTACAATGTCGCAGCAGAAGGATCGGAAGGGCGACGAAGTGCGGGCGATCCTCGAAGCCCACCTGGCGTACGAGCATACCCGCACGGCGCGCCAGTTCTTGGTCCACGTGTTGGCCGCTGTGGGGGGCCTGCTAGCCCTCTCGATGGTGTTCCCGCAGATCGCGTCTGAAGAGCTTCGGAAGGCGCTATTGGTTCTCTGGGGCGTGTGCTGCATGTGGGCAATAGGTGCGGCGGTCTCGGAGCGGGTTTACCGTCGGCGTGAGGCGCAACTGCTCGCTGCCAACGAGGTGGACGCCCGGGGACTAAACCGAGCCGTCACTTCGCCCTAGGAAACGCCACGCCAAGGATCAGACTGCGACCTGTCACGGGGTACGGCACGCATGGTGATTTCCGGACCCGAGACTCGACTTGGTCTCCATGCTACAGAAGCGGGTATGAAGGGTACGATCGGTTTATTGGTCATGGCCGCCGCGCTGGAGATCGGTGGTGACGCGGCGGTCCGACGCGGTCTCATTCATTCCGCGTGGCCGTGGGTACTGCTGGGGGCGGCGACGCTGGCAACCTACGGACTGGTAGTGAATCTGAATCGTTCCGTCGCGTTCGGCCGCCTGATGGGCGCGTACATCGCCGTCTTCTTTCTGGTGAGCCAGATCCTGAGCGCGGCATTCTTTGCCGAACGGCCTTCGCTGAGCCTGATCGTGGGTGGGACGTTTATTGTTGCCGGTGGGCTGATCATCCAGCTGGGAACGCCGTGAGACGGACTGCCAATCTGACCCGGCCGGGATACGGGGCTGGCGCTGAAGTCAGTCCGATTCCGGCCGCAGCCAGAGCCAGAGACAAGACGCGTAGATGATGATGTTCAGGACCCACAGTCCGATCTCGACATAATGTACTGAGTCCATATCCCGGGTGAACGCACGCATCGTGCCATGAGCCGTGCGTCGTGAGCCCGCCGGGACCGTCTCACTCAAGATCTCTGGGGCTTCAACTTGCACGGTGCAGCCGTGCGGTTCGCACTGGCGCACGAGGGATTGTCGCCTGTGGGCATCGTCCGCTTAGCCCCCCTGAGCCGTGCATTCTGCATGAAGGCGCATTGCAAGCTGCACGACCGCGGGTGCGGGGGTTCGCTGCCGTGTCGGGCCATCGGCGCGGCGGCAGCGGCATAACTCCTGCACCGTTCGCGAGAACTTGCAGGACGCAAAGCGGCATTGCAGCGCGCGACTGGTGTGCCGTGCGAGGAGAAGTACCTGAATGGCAAGGGTCCAAGCCCGGCAACTGGCGCCCGCAGCGCCCGCCGCTCATTCCAGCCGGCCGCAGATCATCGTCCTGACCAGCGCCATGCTGGTGTTCATTTCCTTCTGGCGGGCGGCGGCGATCGTGCTCTGCGATCTCGCGTCGACGGCCTACTACATCGGCGGCATCGTCGAGCAAGCCGTCGGCAAGGCGGCACCGTGGTACATCTTCGCGGTGATGGCGTTCTCATACGCCGTGCGCGGCGTCTACATCGAGTCGTGCGCCATGTTCGTGCGCGGCGGTGTCTATCGCGTCGTCAAGGAGGCAATGGGCGGGACACTGGCCAAGATCTCCGTCTCGGCCCTGATGTTCGACTACGTGCTCACCGGGCCGATCAGTGGTGTGTCGGCGGGCCAGTACATCGTCGGCCTGGTCAATGAGTTCCTGCATGTGATCCACCTGCCGCTCACGTTGCCGCCGGACGCGAGTTCGGCGGCGATCGCCATCGGCATCACTCTGTACTTCTGGCACCAGAACGTCCTCGGGATCGAAGAGTCGAGCGACAAGGCCATGAAGGTGATGGGCGTCACCACCGTGATGATCGTGGTCATGCTGGCGTGGTGCGGCCTGACGCTCTGGGTGCGTGGCGCCGCGTTGCCGCCGTTCGAGCTGCATTTCAGCAACGAAGCGCTCGGTTGGATGCACGGCGAGTGGGCGAAGAAGATCGGGGCGCTCGGGATCATGATCGCCTTCGGCCATTCCATCCTGGCGATGAGCGGCGAGGAAACGCTAGCGCAGGTGAACCGCGAGATCGCCTACCCAAAGGTGAAGAATCTCATCCGGGCTGGGTTTGTCATCTTCCTCTACAGCATGCTCATGACCACGCTGATCTCGTTCTTCGCGGTCATGATCATTCCCGACGACGTGCGCATGAGCATGTACAGCGACAACCTGATCGGTGGGCTGGCGATGTACGTCGTTGGACCGCTGTCGGCGCGCCTGGTGCTGCGCGTGTTTGTGGTGTTCGTGGGGTTTCTGATCTTGGCCGGCGCGGTCAACACCGCCATCGTCGGCTCCAACGGCGTGCTCAACCGCGTGGCGGAAGATGGCGTGCTGCCAGACTGGTTCCGTCACCCGCATCCGCGCTACGGCACGTCGCACCGGCTCATCAATCTGGTGGTGGGGCTGCAGATCTTCACCATCGTGGCCAGCCGCGGCGACGTGTATGCCCTTGGTGAGGCGTATGCCTTCGGCGTGGTCTGGAGCTTCGTGTTCAAGGCGCTTTCGATGGTGGTGTTGCGCTTCAAGGACCGGCGGCCGCGCGCTTGGAGGGTGCCCCTGAATCTGCGCATCGGCAAGATCGAACTGCCCGTCGGCCTGACGCTGATTTTTTTCGTGCTCCTGGCAACGGCGCTGACGAACCTGACCACGAAGAAAGTAGCCACCGAGTGGGGGATCGGCTTCACCATTGCGTTTTTCGCCCTCTTCGCCCTCTCCGAGCGGTTTCTCGGCCATAAGAAGCGCGGCTCGGAGCGTGAGCTGGAGAAGTTCAACGTCCGCTACACGCCGGAGTTCGATCCGGCGCGTATCGGGCTCGGCAAACGGCCGTGCAAGATCGTCCCGGTGCGCGACCCGAACAACCTCGTTCACCTTGACCGCGCACTGAAAGAAGCGGAACGTCAGAGTGTCGATCTGGTCGTGCTGACGGTCAAAGTCGAGCGCGGCCTGGCTGCCAACGACGACCCGAAGTTCGGTGCCGAGGAGCAAACCATCTTCTCCGCCGTAGTCAACCTCGCCGAGGCGCACGGCAAAGCGGTGATTCCCTTGGTCCTCAACTCCAACGACTCGCTGTTCGCCATCGCGCGTACGGCACAGGAACTCGGCGCACGCGAAATCATTCTTGGCCGTTCAGCAAAGTTCACCCCAGAGTTCCAGGCCGAGTCATTCGCGCTGCGCTGGGGGCAAGTGGAGCCCGATGAACAGAGGGAACTGGTGATGCGGGTGGTCTCCGAACACGAAGACCTACGGTTCAGTTTCTGAGGGGGAGGCAGCGTGCGATCCGATTGGCGATCAACAACTCGACCTCCTTCGCGCTGAGTCCCGCGGCGGCGAGGTGCGGCCAAATGAGCGGCATGATCGCCGACACCATGACCAAGGACGAGATTTTGGGCTCGAAAGCGAGGGAACCATGAAGATTGCAATTGGAATCGGCGACATTGCCGGGCGGCCGGCGCCTATCGACGATTTGATCGCGCAAACGCGGCAGGCTGAGCAGGACGGCTTCGCGTCGGCGTGGTTCGCGAACAGCTTCGGGATCGATGCGCTCACCGCGGCGGCGCTGATCGGACGAGAGACCGCGCGTATCGCGCTCGGCACCGCCGTCGTGCCGACCTTCCTGCGCCACCCGGTGGCGATGGCGCAGCAAGCGCTAACGACGCAGGCCGCCACCGGCGGCCGCTTCTCGCTCGGTATCGGCTTGTCGCACCAGGTCGTCATCGAGTCGATGCTCGGCCTGTCGTTCGCCAAGCCGTTCACTCACATGAAGGAGTACGTCGCGGTGCTCACCGCGCTCATCCGGCACGGCACGGTCAGCTACCAGGGTAGCGAGTTCCGGGTGAACGCGAACGTCGCGGTACCTGGCGCTGAGCCCTGCCCGATCCTGCTGGCTGCACTGGCGCCGAAGATGCTCGCCTTGGCGGGCGCGGAAGCCGACGGCACGATCACGTGGATGACGGGACCGAAGACGTTGCGGGAGTATACCGTACCGCGGATCAGCGAGGCGGCGGCCAAAGCCGGGCGCCCGGCGCCGCGCGTGGTGGTCGGGTTACCGATTGCCGTCACCGGGGACGTCGCCGCAGCACGCGAGCGTGCTGGGCGCGCGTTCCGGATCTACGACAGTTTACCTTCATACCGGGCGATGCTCGATCGGGAAGGCGTCGAAGGCCCCGCCGCCATGGCCATCGTCGGCGACGAAGATGTCGTCGGTGAACAGCTGCAGCAACTCGCTGCCATAGGAGTTACCGAATTTCTCGCGGTGCCATTCCCGGTCGGCAGCGATCGCACCGGCTCGTTGGAGCGGACGCGGGCGCTGTTGCTGCAGTTCGCTGGCAACGCCGCGTAGCTGGATGCCTGGGGCGGTGGGGCACCTGCTGCCCGGGCTGCCCCAGGCTCATGGCGGGCCGCCCCTTACGGGGCTGAGATCCTGCAGATTGACGGCGCACTGCCAGAGCCCCAACGGGGCGACAATACGTTAGCCAGGGGCAACGCCCCTGGCGGTGCGCCTGGGAATGTCGATGAGCTCCTGGCTGCCAGTTGCCTGTACGCGCAGAATCGTGAGGCAAGACGCAAGTATCCGGGACCTACCCATAGATTTGTCGCACACCCGGCCCCTGCCGTTGGCACGACCGTTTGCTCCTCTCGCAGCGGTCCGCTAAGTGATTTTCGGCCCTGTGTTGGGCGTGCGAACGAATGAAGTGCCCCTTCTGCCGCGACCTGGAGAACCGGGTCATCGATTCTCGACTTACCAAGGACGGTGACACCATCCGCCGCCGGCGCGAGTGCTCTCACTGCAAGCGACGCTTCACCACTTACGAGCGCATCGAGGAGATGCTGCCGATGGTGGTGAAAAAGGATGGGCGACGCGAGTTGTTCGACCGCCAGAAGATCATTGCCGGCCTGAAAAAGGCGTGTGAGAAGCGGCCGGTTAGCATCAGTGCCGTCGAGCAGACCGCAGACCGCATCGAGCAGACGCTGCAGGAGCGTGGCGAGAAGGAAGTCCCCAGCTCGGCTATCGGTGAGGCGGTCATGCGCGAGCTGCACCAGCTCGACAAGGTGGCGTACGTCCGCTTCGCCTCGGTGTACCGCTCCTTCAAAGACGTCGGCGAGTTCATGCGCGAGTTGGAGGAGTTGATCGAGGAGCGCCGCGAGACCGGCAGGCGCAAACGCAAGGCCGCGGCGAAATGAGGCTCGCGTGCTAGCGGAGCTTCCCCACTCCTTCGACTGGACTCAAGACAGGCCAGACTCTTCCCTCAGCAGGGTGTCGAGGGACTGCGAGCAGGCCCTTCGAGTTACCATGTGTCCCGTGGGTAGCGAAGGGAGCGAGATGAAAACCTGGGGAGCCTCCCCCGGTGCGCGTGGTACACAGCAGTGTCCACAAAGCTGCATGATATGCAGAAG
>JBEKBJ010000100.1:0-19203 GCA_050015455.1 Binatia bacterium | reverse complement strand
GGGTTGAACGGCGGCTTCCGCTCGCGCACACAATCAAGCACCGCGCGGCCGGTCTTCTCTTGGTGCGCAATCGCCAGGGTCATCGAGTCCGTACTGCCGCCAGACGGATCGACGAACGCGGCGTAAGGAGTGCCCGGCACCGGTAGCAGCTCGCGCCGGCCAGGGACGATGCAGGCGTCAACGGCTTCGCGGCTCACGAACGATTCAATATCGCGCCGGAACTGCGCCCCGTACTCTGCCGACGCTCGCGCCTCATCGTCCCTGTACGCCTTGGCGATCAGGCGCCCGAGACGTGAGTCCGGCGGGTGCGGATGCATCGTTGCCGTGTCTGCCTGCCACACCAAGGTTTCATCGTCGTCGTGCCCGAAGTGTTCGTGATGCGCCTCCCAAAGCGTGCCGCGCCGGGCATAGGGTGAGCTGAGCGCGATCAGAATGGAGTCGGGAATGGTGCCCATGCACGGCCGCAGCGCGTTCAGGATCTCCACGTCAGGGTTGGCGCCGTCTTCATCGGTCGGCCAGAAAGCAATTTCATCGCAGACCGCGCTCACCATCGTATAGTTGCGGACCGCTGCAACACTGGCGGTTAACACCTCGATGGTCACGCGGTTCGTCAACTCGATGGCTTCCTTGGTCGGCTCTGACGCCAGCATCTGGCGGAGCATCGGAACGGCGTTGATCAGTCCCGTCATGTAGCGCATCACCGTTCGTGCCTGCTTTCGGCCTGCCGCGATGACGGGCAACATCCCCACCTCGCCCGGCGCGAGGTACTCACGGTAATCTCGGAACGTGGCAAGGAACAAAGCGATCAAGGCTGCGATGCGACTTTTTCCGCCCCGGCGTCCGACCACCATCCAAGCTTCAGTTGCCGGCTCGGTCGGTGGCCTGCTCCGGCCGGTGCAGCGCTGGTAGATCGCCAAGGCGTTGGCGTCCATCGGCAGCCCGAACAACGCCGCAAGAAACGATTTCCACGCGCGCCAGCTGTCCCGGTCCTTGAACCACGGCCCGAAAAGCTTCGGGTCGTGCATGGCATCGAGGATGGTCACGTGTGCTCTCACGTTCCCGCTGCGCCTTCCTGCAACGTTTCCGCCCCGGTTGATGCCGTGGCTTGTCCCGCGGTCGGCGCGTCGCTCTCCGGCCGGTTCTGTGCGTCGCCACCGCCGTTGCCGCCACGGGTTGCGAGGTACTCACCCAACGACGGCATGGCCTTCCCCCGGCGCTTGAGCCCAAGATCCCCGAGCAAGCCCCGGAGCGTCGACACCAGCGTTTGCCGGTCCCGCACCGCCGGCAGCACGGACCGGTTGCGCTTGTTGATCAGGGTCGGTTGCATGAGCAGCCAGGCGTCGACCGAGTCGAGGATGAGTTTCGTCTTTACCGCTTCTTCCACCAGCGCCAGCTCTTGCGTCGAGACGGCCTCGATGCCGCCCAAGTCGGCCAGCAGCTCCGAGCGCCATGCGGCCAGGGCCTTGCCGATCGTGGTTCGGCGGTCGAGCATCGTGCGCCGACTCGGACGCGACAGCCCACGCATCAGGCTGTATCGGCCATGCGTAGGCGGCCGGCCGCCACGGTTCCGGCCGTCGTCAGGGCCGTTCACGCCATCGCCCTCCTAACACGGACCACATGCGGACCAGTGTCAGCCGGATCGAAAAAGCATAGTGCTAGCGTGGGTTTTTCGGCGTCCCTGGAAGCGCAGTCGGTTTCTGACCGAAAGCGCGGCGGGCCACCACGGCAAGTTTTCCGACAATTCGCCCGCTCGCCAGCGCATGTGCCGACCCCCAGCTTGGTCCGTTTTTGGTCCGCATGTTCGTTCCAACTCGGGTATGAAATGCGTCTCAGTTCGGGCGTCGGGCGCTGCTGGTTTTCGTGTCTTTTCGTGGCTTTTGGGGCTGAGTCACGCGCGGTGACAGGTATTACTGCGGCTGTTAACCGATTGGTCGCTGGTTCGAGTCCGGCCCGGGGAGCTGAAAAATCAAGGGGTTGGCGGAAGGCCGCTAGCCCCTTGATGCATCTGGGGCGCTTTGGGGGCGCTTTTTGGTTGCGGCAGGGGGCTTTGCCCGCAGATGCTTACCCCGCCCGTCATTGGCGGGCAACCGCCGGATTTGGCGGGCAGCCGTACCTGATGTAAGTTGGCATTTCTATGGCTCGGGACGAGATGTCCAATTTGATCAAGGGCGCGCTGCAGGGAATCGGCGGGGTGCTGAAGTTCGGGCAGGGATTTATGGGTAAGTCGACTGCCGTTGTCCTTGCCCTGTGCGGTGTGTGTGCCGTTGCGATTTGGAAACTTCAGGGCGATGCGGCTATTCTCACCGTGATTGCGCTGCTCGGTCTCTTGGCCGTTGGTTGGTTTCTTTCGATGCGGCAATATACCGCCAAATACCCGGATCTTGCATCCCTTGAAGGGACTCAACTGGTTAGCTTTTGGAAGTGGCAGGGCGGCACCAAGAAGGAACCTAAGCCTGTTCGCGCCGTTGTTGTGCCTGATCCAGAATCTTCGCTGTTGCCGTCCAATCCGCCTCTACTCATAGAGGAAGACGAATCGGAACCTGAGCAATCAAAATGAGTAGACAGTTTCTACACGTCACATTCAATTTCGGGGAAAAGATGCCATGGGAGGGGCCATCCGAGGACGACCTCAAGGCCCAATTTGATAAGGCAGTTGATTGGATGTGCTATGCGCCGAACTGTTGGATTCTGTGGACATCGCGAACACCGGCGGAATGGTTCCGGCAATTGAAGCCACTACTCGGACCCAAGGACAATGTGTTCATTTGCAAGATTGATTTGAGTCCCGGAAATCGTGCGGGATGGGTTCCACAATGGGTGTGGGATTGGATCAGAAAGCCTAGAGCGCCCGGGCTCACTTTCAAAAAGCCGGCTTGATTGGTCTGCGCAACGGGCATCCGCTCCTGAGCGTGCCAAAAACCGGAGCAGGCAACGAGCCGACCGAATTGTCGGGCAGACCTCCGAATTGGCGGGCAAGTCACCATTGCCGGGCAACGCCGCGGTAGGGCATCAGACTCCCCTGCCTACGGCGATCCCAGCAGCGCTCGCAGCCCGAAGCCCAACAGGATCGCCAGCCGCGTGGAGAAAGCGACCACGAACAAGGGCACCAGGCCGATTCATGTAATTTTGCACGCTAAGGCCCGGCCGCCCTTTTGGCGAAAAGCGCCGAGGCCCGCGCCTGGCTCGCCCTACTGCACGAGGTGCTCAACCTCGACGTCGAGTACCACGAGCCGTCTCCAAACTCCCGGCCTCTTGTTTGTAGGCATCTATGAAACGCCGAAGGCTCGGAAAATTGAACACGACGTTGCCGTCGGCATCTTGCATCATCAGGTCCTTCGTGCCGGTCATCCCTTCTAGCTCACTTCGCTTTTTTAGTTGCAGCCACATCGCTACGTCCGGATACGCTGCAAGGAACCAACCCGCAAAGCGTTCCCAACCCGCAAAGCGTTCCAACTGACCCCCCTTATGCAGCTCGTTAGCGCTCAGCATTGACGCGGCGAGCAGCCCCATAGACCTGGTGGCTAGCTTCGCGTCCCTGGCGCGGATTCCCTCTCCAACGCACACCCGCGTCAACAAGGCGAGGTTCCTCGTCACCCTTAGCTGGTCAAGATTGTCCGCAGTGAAGAAGTCGCAGACCCTCCGGTCAAGCTTGTCGCCGAATACCCCTCCCAGGAACGTCTCCCAATCAGGCGCACCCAACAACAGCTCGCCGTGAGCTAGTAACTCCACCACTTCCTTGTGGCCCCGTCGGGCCTCCTCCTCATCTCCGTACTCGCGTTCGTACAGAGGATCCTCTAGAAATTCCTCAGGCCTCTCAAATCCACTTTTGGTGCAGGGCCTTACCGTGGTCACAAAAGACGCCGGGACATCGAAGTGGACGTCTGCCTCTACGAAGGAGGTCATCACGGCGTAGTACTTTCCGGGCACCCAGGTCGCTACAACTGTGTAGCCGATTGAGCCGTGCCTTGGTTGTGGATCATCGTGAATCCAGCGTGCTCGCATTGTCATCTCCTCGCCCGACAGGTGCGGAGCGTCCCTGGGGCGATCGGCTGTGGGCCACCTCGCGGAGTACGGCGGCCTGCACCAAAACCCAAGACTGAACTGTTCACCTTGCGATCTCTTCCAATCGTCGGACAAGGTTTTTTTCTTGTGCAAGCGTGGCCGCTTGTGCGGCGCTTTCAAAAACGTTCTTAAGAAGCCCCGTTCGCAAATCGGGACAACGGGAGGTGTTGGCACTCGCCGCGGCTTCTCTGAACTGTTCCGCTTGCCGAAGCCGTCGATAGAATTCGTGAAGTGTGTCCATGAGGTCGCGATCGAAATACGCCTGTCGCATTAGCGTGGCGTCGAAGGTGGAGAAACTAAAAGAACCGGGAAGAAGTTCAGCTTGGAGAAAAGAATCGAGTGGGATCGGGTTTCCCTGCACGTCCTTCAACTCTTGCCCTGATGAAAGCCGCTCATGCAGGCCCCTAAATATTTGGGCTCTGGCGTCGTTGAACTGGACTTCAGAAAGTAGCAGTCGGGCTACGTCGTGCTTCTCATAACACCTTGTTATAGTGAGGGTGATCACAGTGGCGGCGATCCCCAAAGCGAAGGTGGCCAACAGAGGAAAAACTGACCAAAGCTTCTTCCCTTCCACCATATCTCCTGTTTTCCACCCCTAAATACCAAAGTGACCCGTAAGCGTCACCTTAAGGAGTGGGCTGGAGCCTGGGCTGGGCGCCCGTCCCCTTAGCGTGCATTTCTACACGATTTTGCCCGGTACCCTGAACACCAGCCCGCGGCGCTCGTCGGTCGTCATGAGCGCGCCCCCGAGCGCAGCGGTATAACCTTCGCTGCGTTCTCGGCCGCCGCTTCCGTCCGCTGACGCCGCATCTCGGCCATCCGTTGCAACGCCTCTCGCTGGTCCTTGCCGTCCGTGATGTTGTACCGGAGAAACATGCTCACGGTCTTGTGGCCGGTGATGGTCATCGCCACGGACTGCGGCACACCAGCCCGCACCATGTCACGTGCGGCGGAGCGCCGGAAGTCATGAAAAAGCTTGCGGTGCGCCTTGTCCGTCGGTAGCCCGGCTTTCTCCAACGCCTTCGCCCATGTCTTGCGGAAGTCGCCAATGGGCCGCCCGTTGCGATGGAAGACCAGCGGCGGGACTTCCGTTTGCTTCGTCTTCCGGTTGCGCCGAGCGCGCGCCTGCCATCGGCGCTCGATCAACTCCCAGGCGTCGGCGTCCATCGGCAACCCGAACAACGCGGCAAGGAACGCTTCCCACGCGCGCCAGCTGTCCCGGTCCTTGAACCACGGCCCGAACAGCGCCGGGTCGCGCATGGCTTCCAGAATGGTCATCACAGCTCCCCGCGGCTTGACAGGGACAGGCGACGGTGGGCAGATAGGAGCATGGCCGCTAAGGGCGTGTACGAGAACGTCAAACAAGCCATCCAGGACCTGATTGCCCCGGACTTGGAACGCATCAAGGGGGAGTTGGCCGCCCTCCGGGCCGAAATCGGTGCAGTGCGCACAGAGCTGAAGGCGGAAGCGAGCGGTCTGCGATCGGAGCTGCGGGCGGTGAATGATCGCATCGACGCCGTGAAGGACCAGCTGGAACACACGAACAAGCGGCTCGACGAAGCGCTCGACATCCGCGAGCGCCTAGCCGCTCTCGAAGCGAGAGTCGCCGCGCGTGGCTGAGCTGGTCCGGGGGCGTTCATTCGCGGCTCCTTCTGTGCTCTGAGTACCCTCACCGGTGCGCCACGTCGCGTGCCAGCGGCGCTTCCGGTCCGCCTGAGTCCGTGGCCTGTCCCGCGGCCGGCGCGTCGCTCTCCGGCCGGTTCTGTGCGTCGCCACCGCCGTTGCCGCCACGGGTTGCGAGGTACTCACCCAACGACGGCATGGCCTTCGCGCGCCGCTTGAGCCCAAGATCCCCGAGCAAGCCCCGTAGCGTCGACACCAGCGCTTGCCGGTCCCGCACCGCCGGCAGCACGGACCGGTTGCGCTTGTGGATCAGCGTCGGTTGCGTCAGTAGCCAGGCATCGACGCTGTCGAGGATGAGCTTCGTCTTCACCGCTTCTTCCACCAGCGCCAGCTCTTGCGTCGAGACGGCCTCGATGCCGCCAAGATCGGTGAGCAGCTCGAAGCGCCAAGCGGCCAGCGCCTTGCCGATCGTGGTTCGGCGGTCGATCGCGCGGTTACCCAGGGTGTTCACCGCATGTTTCAAGCGGGTAAGGCCGTGCTTCTGAGCGTTGGCGTTGCCAGGTCGGCGGTTGTGGTTCGCTTTCGCTACCATTCAGCGCTCCCGCACACTTCCCGCACGGGCACCAGAAAACGACGCCACAGCAAGCGCTTTTCCGGGCACAGTCGGTCGGAGACCACGTGTGCCAGCGCGCGATTTCGCGGATTCGCGAACCTCACTGGCGCACGTGCGGCCGGGGAGAGTGTGCGGGAATTGTGCGGGGACCCGCCTGCACACTGCGTCGGAATGCGTCACTCGGCACGCACGGGTTGCTTTCGTGAGTCGGATCTTTTTGGGGCGCGTTGAAGTGCTTCGCGCCCGGAAAGAGACTGTTAACCGATTGGTCGCTGGTTCGAGTCCGGCCCGGGGAGTTGGAAAATCAAGGGGTTAGCGGAAGGCCGCTAGCCCCTTGATCAGCGAACACCTATCCCTCACGTCGCGCCTCAACGCTCCGCGCACAATTGACTTTCGCCCTCCAGCCATGCACGCTGCCGCTGCACCTGCCCATGTGTCGGCCTAGCGAGAGGTTTTCCATGCCGAAGAAAGACATCACCGAAAAAGGGGCCATCGTTCAGAGGGACGGCGAGACCTTCGCCATCGTGCCTCGCATCCCGTGCGGGTACATCACGGACTTCAGCGTTCTGAGGCGCATCGCCGAGGCGGCCGAACGTTACGGCGCTCGGGCGATCAAGATCACCTCGTCCCAGCGGATTGCCATCCTCGGGATCAAGGAGCAGGACTTGGACCGAGCCTGGAGCGATCTCGGCATGGAGCCGGGCGCCGCCATAGGGCAATGCGTGCGCAGCGTCAAGGCTTGCCCTGGATCCTCCCACTGCAAGCTCGGCCTGCAGGATTCTCTGCGGGTCGGAATCGAGCTCGACGCACGATTCGCCAACATGCGCTTGCCGGCCAAGCTGAAGATCGCCGTGTCGGGCTGCCCCATGGATTGTGCCGAGAGCCACGTGCGGGATATCGGTCTTATCGGCAGCAAGAAGGGCTTCACCCTCTACATCGGGGGCAGCGCGGGCGCGGTCCCTCGGCTGGCCGAGGCACTCGAGGAAGCTGTCCCGCCGGATCAAGCAATGGAGCGGGTGGCGCGGATCATCGATCTGGTGCAAACGCTCGGCATCAAGAAGCGGCTTGGCGCCATCGTCGATGAGATGGGGATGGAGGCCATCCGCCAGCGCCTGGGGCTCAGCTGAGCTTGAGGTGGAGAGCCGCCCTGACTCTCTCCGGTGTTCTCGTCGCCAGAGGACAAACCCCTCGCCTTGAGCCACGACGATAATATCGCCGCCAGTACCGCGGGGTCGACCTTAGTGGCGCTGTGCTGACTCGGTGGTCGAGATCTGATCAGGATGACGCCAGCGTTTCCCGCGAGACTGAAGTGAGCCGCTCCACGCACTCCACGAAACCAAGATCGCGGCGCGCGGCCGCCGCGGCTTCATTACGCCCCGACACAGCGGCAAGAGGTCCCGCCGCTCCGCGCACGAGCGACTGGCCGGAACAGCAGCGCCAGCAACTGTTGCTTTTGGGTTTGCTCGCGGGGGCGTTGGTGCTGCGTCTGCCGTATCTGAACCAAAGCCTGTGGTACGATGAAGTCGTCTACACCGGTGCGGCTCTGAATGGCGATTTGTTGCGCTGGGTGCTGACGCAGGATGTGCACCCGCCGCTGTACGCTTCTGTTTTGTGGCTGTGGATCCACGTCTTCGGTGACACCGAAGTTGCCGTCCGGTTGCCCTCGGTGTTGTGCGGCATCGCCTCTGTAGCGGTCGTTTTCGCTCTGGCCGGGCGGTGGTTCGACAGGCGCGTGGCCTTCCTCGCCGCCGCCCTGGTGGCGCTGTCGCCGGCGCACATCTGGTACTCGCAGGAAAACAAAACCAACATGCTGATGTTGTTGCTGACCGCGTGTCTCGTCTGGGCCGCCGATCGGGCCTGGAGCAGCAATCACCGGCGCCAATGGACTTGGGTCGCCGTCACCGCGGTGCTCGCACCGTGGACCAACGTTTTTGCGATCTTCGTGCTGGCCGCCGTCTTTCTCTGGCTGTGGAGCGGCGCGTTACAACGGCGCTGGCGCAGTCGCTTGCGCCCGGTGATCATCGTGACCGGGGTGGCCGCTTGCCCGTTCGTGCCGCTGTTGTTCTGGACGCTGGGACATCTCGAGCCAATGCGGCTGAGCTATCTGCGCCCATTCACCGCGCCCGAGGTCTACAAGCTGCTGCTGATCTATCTGAGCCATGGCAACACGCTGCGGACGATCTCGCCGTACGCGCCTTTTCGCGCCTTGCTGTTGCAGCCCTGGCCGTTCTTCCTGGTGGACGGGTTTTTCGGATTGCTGCTCCTCATGGGGCTGTGGCAGTTGATCACGCGCGTCAAGGCGCACGACGCCGGCGAACTGCAGGACTGGAGGGGCATCCTGCCAATTCTGTACTTTACGGTACCCCTGGTGTGTGCCTTCATCGCTTCGCGCTTCAACCCGCAGCTCTACATCGAGCGCAGCATGCTGATTCTCCTTCCGCCGTACCTCGTGCTGATCGCGGCGGGGGCGTGCGCCTGGCGCGGACCGCTGCTGCGGCACTTGATGGTGGCAGCTCTCCTGGTGTTGAACGGCTGCGCGTTGTTCAACCTCTGGGTAGCGAAGGCGGACGCCTGGACGGTGTACAAGCCCAAGAACGATTGGCGTTCCGCGGCGCAGTATTTCGCCGCCGAGATGCGGGAGGCCAAGGGCCCGCTGGTCCTGCTGGCTAGCGTGCCGGTTTCCGTGCTGGTGTATTACGATCACCACATTGTGGAAATGGCCGGGCCGGAGGCGGCAATACCTGAGCAAGCCGGGGCCCTCATCTTCTATCTCTTCCAAAGCGACAAGGCTCCCCTGCTCGAGACCCTCAGGCGGGCAAAGGCCGACACCTTCTACGTCGTCGAGGATACCTACTGGCCCGGCAGCACCAAGCAACTGCTGGCTCGCGTGAACGCCGACGCCGACTTCGAGCCGCTTGCAGCGCGGTCCTTCAAAGGCGTCAGAATCTCGAAGTTCAAATGGAAGCTCGGGCAGCCAGGGACGCTTGCTACCCCAGATACTCCAACACCGCCGCGCACAGCAACGGGAACATGATCTCGTGGTGGCCGGTGAAGTGATAGCCGCGGCCGCTGCCGGCGGTGGGACGCTGGACCACGTTCATTTGCGGCCGGTACTGGCGGATGAAGTCCATATCGATGGTGATCAGCCGGTCGACACGTTTGCCGACGTTGCGCGCCAGGTTCAGTGCCTTCACAAAGACCTCGGGAATCACAACGGCCGATCCGAGGTTGATGAACACGCCGCCGCGCAGGCCCGCCACCACCGCAGCCAGTCGGTGAAAGTCGCGCAAGCTCGCGGCGCCGATGGCAGCGCCGTCGGCGCTCGGGTGCATGTGGATGATATCGGTGCCGATGGCCACGTGCACAGTCACCGGAACACCTAGGCGCGCGCCAGCAGCGAGGATGCTCAGGTGCGTGTTGGGAAACTTGGCTTGTAGCAACTGCCGGCCCACTGCTTCGCCGAGACCTTGATCCGGGCCGGCCGCGGAGATGGCGGCGTTCAGAAAGCGGCCGGTTTCCTCCGCCATCCCGAAGCGTCCGTCGGCGAGGTTGGCGGCGACGTCTTCTGAGGTTGCGCCCGCATAGGCCATCTCGAAATCGTGAATGACGGCGGCACCGTTCATGGCGATGCCGGATACGATGCCGCGGCGCAAGAGGTCGATGATGAGGGGGCTCAGCCCGACCTTGATCGGATGCGCGCCCATGCCCAAGACGATGCGCTTGCCGGCGCGGTGGCGCGCTGCAACGGCCTGCGCCGCCACACGAAAGTCGCGCGCCGCGAGGATATCGGGGAGCCCGTTGATAAACTTCGCCAGCCGCATGCCGCGGCGCGGCGGCACCGCGACCAGTTGCTTCCCCACTATGCTGCGACGCGTGCGCAACGGATAGGTGCGGACCTTCGACAGATCGAGCGGCGGCGGAGTTTTCGAGGCGTGCGGCTTTGCCATTGCTTCTCCGGTAATCGCGGCGCAACCTTACACGATGGCCACGCAACCGTCCACGTCCTTGGCTTGAGAACAGCGCTGCGGCTGTCACAGCCGGCGGCATCCGGGCAAAGACGATGAGAAACCGGGGACAGAGAACCGGAAACCAGAAGCCGGCAAACCGGCAACGCCGCTCGCTGTCTCTCCCCTCTTCCTATTTTCGATTGGCGGTGATGATTTGTACACCCGGTGTGCAAGCAGGTGCCTATCTCGCACTCTGCGCCTGGCTCTTTCTCTTTTCGCTACCCGCCCGCGCCGCCTCTGGCGCCCATGGCATGGTCGCTGCGGATCATCGCCTGGCGTCGCAAGCGGGCATCGAGATGCTGCAACGCGGCGGTAACGCTGTCGATGCAGCGGTGGCAAGCTCGTTCGCGCTCGGCGTCGTCAATCCATCTTCGTCCGGCATCGGCGGCGGCGGGTTCATGCTGATTTACCTGGGGCAATCCGGGCGTGCGGTAGCGCTGGACTATCGTGAGACCGCGCCGGCCAAGGCCGGCCGCGACATGTTTCTGCGTGGCGGGCGCGCCGTTCCCGAGCTGAGCCTGCACGGTGGGCTGGCCGTCGCGGTGCCGGGAGAAGTTGCCGGCCTCGCGGAAGCACTCAGCCGTCACGGCACCCTGCCGTTGTCGACCGTGATGCAGCCGGCCATTCGTTACGCCCGCGACGGGTTCACGGTCGAGAAGCACTTGGCGCAGGAAATCGCGGACACCAGCGCGGGCCTGCTTGCCGATCCGGTCCTCGCCCGCAACTTCCTGCACCCGGACGGCTCACCGCTGCGTGCCGGCGAGACCGTCCGTGAAGCGGAACTGGCGGAGACCCTGCAACGCATCGCGGACCAAGGTCCGGACGCGTTCTATCGCGGCACGATCGCCGAACGCATCGCGCGCAGCGTGCAAGCCGCCGGCGGAGTGCTGTCCGAACGCGATCTCGCCGAGTACAGCCCGCAATGGCGGCTACCGCTGTGGGGCAATCACGGCGAGGCGCAGGTGATCACCATGGCGCCGCCCAGCTCCGGCGGCGGCGTCCTCCTCGAGATCCTCGACATTTTGCGTCAGGATGATCTCGGCCGGCTCGGGCAGAATTCTCCCAGCTACGTGCATCTTGTCGCCGAGGCGATGCAGCACGCCTTCGCCGATCGTGCCCGGTATTACGGCGATCCCGACTTCGTGCATGTTCCCTTAACCGCGCTGCTGGCGCCAGCGAATACGGCCGCCTTGCGCCGGCACATCAGCCGGACGCGCACCCTCGAACCCAGCGCCTACGGCAGCAGGATCGGCAGCCACAGCGCCGCGCTCGGTGACGCCGGCACTTCACACATCTCGGTCATGGACGCCGAGGGCAACGCGGTGGCGTGCTCGACCACGATCAACACGGCCTTCGGCTCGTTGCTTGTGGCCGGCGATACAGGAATCATCTTGAATGATGAAATGGATGACTTTTCCGCGCAGCCCGGGATGGCAAACGTGTACGGCCTGATCGGCGGCGAGGCCAACGCGATTGCGCCGCGGAAACGCCCGCTCAGCAGCATGACCCCAACCATCGTCACGCGCGGCGGTCAGGCCATCCTGGCTGTTGGCGGCTCCGGTGGCCCGCTTATCATCAGCGCCACCACCGAGGTCTTGCTCAACATCCTCGACTTCGACATGAGCGCCACGGCGTCGGTGACCGCTCCGCGCTTTCACGATCAGTGGACGCCCGCGATCTTGGCGGTGGAGCCGGAGATTCCAGAGGCAACCAAACTGGTACTTGCGCGATACGGTTATGTTGTGAAAGAGATGGCCAGCATGGGTGCCGTGCAGGCCGTCAAACGGAGCGCCGGCGTATTCGAAGGCGCATCCGATCCCCGCAAGGGCGGTGAAGCTACCGGCTGGTGAGTATGGCCGCGCCGACCAACACGCAATCGCCGCCACGGTGGTGGGCCTCCATCTGGTTCAAGCTCGGCCTCAGCCTCGTGCTGCTGGCGGTCTTGCTCTACAAGACCGATCTGTCGGAGTTGGGCCGAGCGGTTGCCAAGGCCAACCGCTGGTGGGTCATCGCCGCGCTCGCCGGTTACATCGTGAGTCAATTCGTCAGCTCTGTCCGCTGGACGATGCTGGCGCGCGCGCTCGGCTTTCGGGAGCCCTTCGGCCACTTTTTCGGTTTATACTTCACCGGCATGTACATGAACCTGTTCGCGCCCAGCACGGTGGCCGGCGACATCGGCCGGGCGTTGTTCTTGGGAGGTCAGAAACGCAAGGCGTTGGCTTTCACCACGGTCATCGCCGACCGCGGGTTGGGATTCGTCGTCCTCAGTTGGATCGGCGCCATCGCGATATTCACCCAGCCCGGTTACCGGTTGCCGGCGCCGCTGTACTACGGCGCCTGGACCATTCCGCCGGGAACGTTGCTGGCCTGGCTATTCGGGCCGCGGCTCGTGGCGCGGTTGTTGCCGCCCGGCAACCGCTGGCGCACACTGCTGGAGCACGATCTGGCGCCGTATTGGCGTGACTACCGGTTGCTCATCGAGACCAGCCTCGTGGCCGTGGTGTTTCATACCATCCAGGTGCTGACGCAGGTCTTCTTGGCGTGGGCGCTCAAGATGAAGACCGAGGTGTGGTTCTTTTTCATCTTCGTCCCGGTGGTGAACATCCTCGGCATGCTGCCGATCAGCTTCAGCGGCATCGGCATCCGCGAATTCTTCTACTTGTTCTTCCTCCACAAGATCGGCGTCGCGCGCCACACCGCTGTGGCGCTAGGGCTACTTTCCAGCGTCGTCGTGCTCATCACCGGCCTGACCGGCGGCCTGGTGTTCCTGCTATGGAAAGTCCCGGCCCCGTCAGCCGAAGTCTCGGCGCCGGCAGAGGGTGCCGCCGCAGCCCCCGATTCTGAGCCAGCGCGGGCAATTGCTCAGAACTTCGACTGAAGACAGATTATATTCCTCAATGAAGTTGTTGGTCGCGGAAGCCGCCGGCTTCTGGTCGCTGACTTCTGACTCCTGACTCCTGACTTCTCACTTCTCACTTCTCCTGTTACTCTGCGCCGATGCCGCGCAACGGCCGATCGCCGCATGAACACAACATCACCGTCAACCGCCGCGCCCGCCACGACTTCCACATTGAGGCCACCTTCGAGGCAGGGTTGGTGCTGACCGGCAGTGAGGTGAAGTCGTTGCGGGCCGGCAAAGCGCAGCTGAAGGACAGCTACGGGCGCATCGACAAGGGCGAGGTGTGGTTGTTCAACGCGCACATCAGCCCTTATGCGGCGGCGGCGCAGTTCGGGCACGATCCCACGCGCTCGCGCAAGCTGCTGCTGCATCGGCGCGAGATCCAGCACCTGATCGGGAAGGTCAAAGAAAGGGGCCTGACACTCATCCCCCTGCGGCTGTATTTCAAGGAGGGCCGCGCCAAGGTGGAGCTGGCGCTGGCGCGCGGCAAGAAACTTTACGACAAGCGCGAGGCCACCAAGGAGCGCGAGGTCCGCCGCGAGCTGGATCGGGCGAGGAAGGGGTGAAGCAGCGTGTGGCGTAACAAACAGCACGAACGTCTGGCCATCGCGGCGGCAAGCTCACGACCTTCCGGCAGATCGCCGTCGATGCGCTCAAGGCGGGGACGGCTCTTCGATAGGCCGGCGGTGGCTCAGCCCTCGATGGCTGCGAGCGCCGCGGCGGCGGGCTCGCCTTGCTGCAGCCGCGACGCGATCAGCTGCAGCTTGGCACCGTAGTAGCTGCGCATGCCTGCAACCGGCTGGAAGCTCCGGGCGAGACGCGGACGGGGCAGTTCGCCCAGTGTGTGCGCGCGCCCGAGACCCAGCATCGCGCTGATCGCGGCGCCGCGGCCGACCATGTTTTCACATGCCGCCACGCGGACCTCGCGGCCCAGCGCATCAGCCATGATCTGGCCGACGAGGCCGCTCTTCGCGCCGCCGCCCGCCAGCCAGATCTCGTCCATCGCTCCGAGTTGCGGAAGCGCGGTCAGATAGGCGCACTGACCGAGAACGATGCCCTCGTAGACCGCCTTGAGGACTTCCAGCCGGTCAATGCGGCCACGCAGCCCGAGAATAGATCCGGTCGCGTTCGGATCGAGCGCATGGCCGAACATGTGCGGCACGAACAGCAGGCGGTTGCGGCCCGTGGGGGAAAGTTCCTTCTCGAGCGCCGCGTGGATGCTCTCACCCGCCGCGCGACACTGTGCCGACTCGTGCGCGAACAGAGCGTCGATCGTCGCGTCGAGGCAGGCGCCCGCATTGGCATCGCCGGCGCCGGTGAGAAAGTGTCCGTGTTCGGGATGATTTATCACCACGGGTATCTGGCACGTATCTTCGACGACGACAAGGCTGGCCGCCCAGGTCCCGAATATTGAGAGCAGGGCCGTGGCCGACAGGGTGGCGATTCCGTTGTGGCAGGCGCAAATGTCGTGCGCGCCGACGAAGACCGGCGTTCCCTCGCGCAGGCCGGTGATCGCGGCGGCCTCCGCGGTGACCCGTCCGCCCTCGGCGCTGCTGTCGCGCAGCGGCGGCAGCAGCGCCAGCGCACCGCCCAGGCCGAGCTCGCCGAGGGCTCGCCTCGCATAGCCTTGGCTCGCGTGTTCGAGCAGCCCGCCGCCGGAGGCATCGGTGTAGTCGGTCGCGAGTTCGCCGGTCAGGCGAAGGCGGATCCAGTCTTTCGAGAACAGCAGATGCTTCGCTTTAGCGAGGGCCTCCGGTTCGTGGCGCGCGAGCCAGGCCAGCAGCGGCGCGGTCGACCCCGCGTTCAGCGGCAAGCGGAGCACCGGGAGCACTGCTGCAAGACGGCCATCCGCCTGCCATTCGCCGACGATGCCGGCGCAGCGCCGATCGACCGACAGAATGCCGTTACGCACCGGTCGCCCCGCCGCGTCGACCAGCATCAGGCCGTTGCCCTGGCCGGCCAGCGAGACGGCCTCGATATCGTGGGCCTTGTAGCCGGCGGCTAGGACGCGTCCGATGGCGGCGGCCGCGGTTCGCCACATCCGTTCCATGTCCGCCTCGCGCCAATCCTCGCGCGGCGCAATCGGAGGATCGTTGGGAACCGTGACGCTGAAGACCTCTTCACAGCCTTCGTCGAAAAGGCCGGCTTTGACGTTCGTTGTCCCCCGGTCGATGGCGAGGATGCGGCCGGTCATGGTGGGCTCCGCGGATCAGAGGTCGGAAATGAGGCGCATGTAGCGCGCGGCCTGCTCGGCGATTGCGAGCTTGCCCATTCCGACGAGCTCCGCGAAGTGCAGCTTTCCGGCCTTGGACTCGTAGGCGGCATGCGCCGCACGCACGCCGGCGAGCGAGATCTCGGTAAACAGGTTGATCTTGCGAATGCCCGCCTGGACGGCGCGCCGGTACTCGTCGTCCGGCAGGCCCGAGGCCCCGTGCATCGCCAGCGGTGTCGGGATCGACGCGGCGATCGTCCGCACGAGCTCGTAATCGAGCCGCGGCGCACCGCGATATACGCCATGGACCGTGCCGAAGGAGATCGCAAGCGCGTCCACGCCGGTTTCCGCGGCGAAGCGCGTCGCCTCTGCCGGCGAGGTGTAGATGTTTCCGGCGCCGCCGTCTGACTCGAAGTTACCTTGGTCCCCGCTGACCTTGCCGAGTTCCGCCTCGACCGAGATGCCTGCCCTGTGCGCAATGTCCACCACCGAACAGGTAAGCCCGACGTTCTCGGCGAACGGCAGCGACGAGCCGTCGATCATCACCGAAGAACAGCCGTGGCGAATCGCAATCATCACCCCTTCCAGTGATTCACCGTGGTCGAGGTGCAGGCACACGGGCACCGGGCTCAACCGCGCGCGCTGGACTAGGAAAGCGAAGAACAGGGGGACGTCGAGATACGGGAACGCCTTTTCCGGCACCATCACAATCACGGGCACGCCGAGGTGGGCAGCGGTCTGGAAGACCGCATCGGCGGATTCGTAGTCGATCACGTCGATCGCGGCGACGCCCTGCCGCGCGCCGGCGTGCGCGAGAACCTCGGTCAGATTGAGCAAGGCCATGACTTGTCATCCTCCTTCTATGGGGCAGTGCCGCAAGGCGCGCCGCCTCACGTGCGCTTGCCCGGTGACTCATCGGCGGCGATCTGGCTGCGGCGGAGCGATGTTTGCCCTGCTGCGCTGGCTGCCACTGATCAGCACACCCCGCGGGTCTCTTTCTGTTCTTTTATCACGAAGCTCCTCCCTTTCCAGTGCCCGACCACACACCGCCATTCCGGAAGCCGCGCGGCTGTCGCTTGAAGGGCAAGATCGTCAACGCCCAAGGTTCCGCACAATACGGATAATGCGGCAGTCTGGTGGGGTGCAATGCAACTCCGAGGATGGGCTGCGGGATTCGTCTCACACCACTTCCCGGAGCTGACCCTGCCTCCGCTGACCCGATGCTCCGGCAGGTAGGTGATGGAACAGCTCTGACTTATGAGCAGGGCACCGTCTGTTATCTATCCGCTCGCGGCGGTTTCAGGTGCGTCTCAAAAGCACGGTTCCACAAGAGTCCATCCCGGCACGAATGGCATTCAGGACCAAATGGGCACTCCTCCGCAGCATGTAGATCCACGCTTCTTCCCGTGAGGGGCTGACCCGGGTGCCAACCCGGGGGCAACTCGTTTCCGTTCCTAGCGCGCACGTTCATTTCGGACTCCTCCTTCACCGCACAAGGAGTGCCGCAATGATCGGCGGGCCGTGCGCAGTGTTGCCGCGTGTCAGTCAGGGTTCTCGATGAACCCGACACGCATTCTTAGTATAGCACACTCGTCTGCGAAGCGCTTGCCGAGCACTTGCAGAGGAAGTGCGGACGGAACCACAATGCTCCCAGTGACGACGGGGGTGGAGGGGATTCACGTGAAGACAACCAAATACGTCGGGCGGACCAGTTGGCCCAAGGCGACGGCCCGATGGAGCGTGGTCACCATCGAGGACTGGGAGGGGCTATGCCGTGAGGAGGCGCGCCACCGGCATCACCGCCCCGTCGGCCCTCCGAAGCAAGCTGCGAAGGAGGGACCCCGAGAACGGCGGCACCCTGGAGCACGCGCAACCCTTCGCCGAAGGCTTCGGGTTGCAAGCAGCCTGTCCGCCGAAGGCTCCGGGCCGCAGGCGGAACCTGTCCGCCGAGGGCTCCAGCCGTTAGATCGCCGCGCACCACGAAGCTCTACGACCGTACCACTGACCAGGCCAGCCTCGACGAGATCGAGCGGATTGCGATTTGACCTAACTCTTATTTAAGGGCTGAACCTCAGGATCTGCCGTGAGCGACTCCCGAGTCGGTCATCAGGCCCCCGTCAGTTCGGTCTGGATCGTCTCGAATTGCTCCAGCGCGGCACGCAGATCTTCGGCGATCTCCGCGGCGATGGCGTCGGGATTGGGGAGGTTCTCGGAGCTTTCGAGGCTCTCGTCCTTGAGCCAGAAGATGTCGAGGCTGAGTTTGTCGCGCTGGAGTAGCTCGTCGTAGCTGAACGCGCGCCAGCGACCGGTTGGGTTCTCTTCCGACCACGTCGGCGTGCGGTCGTGGCGGTTCTGGGCGTGGTAGCAGGCGACGAACTCGTCCAGGTCGGCGCGCTTCAGCGTATTGGTCTTGAGGGTGAAGTGCTGGTTGGTGCGCAGGTCGTAGATCCAGAGCTGCTTCGTCCACGGATCGGCACTGGCCGGTTTGCGCTCGAAGAAGAGGACGTTGGCCTTCACGCCTTGCGCGTGGAAGATGCCCGTCGGCAGGCGTAGGAGCGTGTGGACATCGCATTCCTGCAGGAGCTTGCGGCGCACCGTCTCTCCCGCGCCGCCTTCGAACAGGACGTTGTCGGGTACGACCACCGCGGCGCGGCCGTTGATCTTCAGCAGCGTCTTCACGTGCTGGACGAAGTTGAGCTGCTTGTTCGTCGTCGAGGTCCAGAAGTCGTCGCGTACGACGGTGAGCGCCTGTCGTTCCTCGTCGCCCCCTTCATTCACGACCAACACGCTCGACTTCTTGCCGAAGGGTGGGTTGGTCAGGACGACTTCGAAGCGATCACCCGGGTCGGCACGCAGACTGTCATCGGTGAGGACGGGTGGTAACGTCTCGTCGCCGCTCGGGCCGACGCCGTGCAGGAACAAGTTCATTGCGCACAGGCGGGTGACGTTGTCGACGATCTCGACGCCGTGCAGGGCTTCGAGCTTGAGGTGGCGCTTCTGGTCCTTGTCGAGATTGGGGTAGTGCTTCGCGATGTAGTCGTGTGCGGCAAGCAAGAAGCCGCCGGTGCCGCACGCCGGATCGCAGATGGCCTCGCCGGGTTTCGGTTGCACCACTTCGACGATCGCAGCGATCAGCGGGCGCGGCGTGAAGTACTGCCCGGCGCCGCCTTTGATGTCCTGCGCGTTCTTCTCCAACAAGCCCTCGTACGCGTCGCCTTTCACGTCGGCTTCGAGGCTGGTCCACTGCTCGCGGTCGATCAGGTCGGCGATCAGGCGGCGCAACTTCGCCGGGTCTTGGATTTTGTTCTGCGCCTTGCGGAAGATGATGCCGAGCATGCCCTTGCTCTTGCCAAGCGATTCGAGGACGTGGCGGTAGTGCGCTTCGAGTGCGTCGCCGTCTTTGGCGAGCAAGCTCGGCCAGTCGAAACCGGCCGGAATCGGTGATGACTGATTCCACGGCTCCTGCGTCCGCTCGTGCATCATCTTGAGAAACAGCAGGCAGGTAAGCTGCTCGACGTAGTCGCCGTACGACAACCCGTCGTCGCGCAGGACGTTGCAGTAGCTCCAGAGCTTCTGGACGATCTGTTGGGAGTGGTTGGTCATGGTGTCAGTGCCTCGGGAAAAACCTCTCCCCTAGCCCCTCTCCGACACGGAGTTACCATGTGCTTGGCCTGCACAGGTGTTGCACGCAAATGAGAATGGGAGCCATGACCCTTCTGAGTAGTTCAACCACAAACCGCTGCGGTGACCGCCGCAGCCAGAAGGGAGGCTCCCATGGAGAAGATAG
>JBEKBJ010000099.1:0-19261 GCA_050015455.1 Binatia bacterium | reverse complement strand
CACCTCGCGCTCGCTCATGAGTCCCTCCATCTGACAGCATACTATACTGTCAGATCAATACGCCAAATTCCAGGTTCTGGCAAGCTCACCCGCGAATCTCACTTTCGTGTCGTACACCCTTTTCGGCCTTCTTCCTCGCCCGGCTCAACATCTCCATGGTAAGATCCACTCCTGAATTCCAGCCGTGTGGGTTTTTCCTGAGGATCTCAACAAACGCCGATCCTGTTCCTACCGCCACTTCCAGGACCTTCTCCCCGTCCTGTATCTGTGCCAGCTCCAGACATCGCTTCCGTGCCTTTGTCTCCGTCAGCATGCCCCAGAGATCATAAATGGGTGCGATGCTCCGGTAGACCTTCTGGATATCTGCTTTCTTGACAAAGGCATCCAGGATCTTCACGTGTTCAGCACTCATAACATTCCTCCATGGCCATACGTACCCATTCGATCACTTGCAGCAGCGGCCCGGCGGACAGCAGATGGGGATGCAGGCCCTGACCTGAGCGACCAGGGATTCGAGTTTTGCAAGGAATTCCTGACCGTCTATGCAGTAATACACAAACCTTCCTTCCTTCTCGGAGATCAGAATCCCGGCCTCCTGCATGAGCTGGAGATGCCGGGATATCACCGATCGGTCCTGGGGCAGATGCTGTGCAATCGTTCCGATATCACAGCGCCCGTTCAGAAGAAGGTATTTCAACAGCTGCTGGCGGGCAGGCTCGCTGAGGGATTTGAAGAACTTCGAGTCGAGATTCCCGGCAAGGTCCTCCACCACTTTGGTCTTGTTTCTCTTGAGAACGACCATGGCATGATTATATGTGCACACATCTGCACATGTCAACCTGTTCTTCTATCGGATTGCGTCTGAGCAGCTCGTTCTGGAATGCCCGCTACGGCGGGCATCAATGGCACGACTGACATATTCGGCCAGAGCAAGGAAGCAAACGTTTGACGGACGTACTCGCTGGCAGAGCTGTATCGATCGAGCGTCTGGCGCGAGACCTCGCCCGCGCCCATGCGGAGTTCGTCCCCCGCCGAGCCGAGGCGATCGACTCCTCCACAAAGACCCCCATAATGGCTCCCGCGAGCAACGAACTTCACGGCCCCCGAAAGTCGACGACTAATTCCCGTGGGCAAGCGCTGGAAGCTCCGGCTTCATGAAAAAGGCGGCAAGGAACACGTCCTGCCGGTGCAAACCCCCAACCCCGCCGCGACAACGGCTTCCCGGGAAGCGGGGAGTCGCCAGCGGCACCTGACTCGAAGGAGCGTTGCTCCCCAAGTCCATCGTGCTACAAGGCGGCCATGCTCGCACGCGTGTTGTCGGCGCTGTTTTGGCTCTTCATTATAGTGAGCTCGATCCTGCTCTTCCCCGTGGCCGTGCTCATCTGGGTTGCGACGGTCCTGTTCGACCGCCGTCTCGTGCTGCTGCATAGGTTCACCTGTTTCTGGGCATCGCTCTACACCTGGCTCAACCCCGTGTGGCGTGTCCGTCTCGAAGGGCTGGAGCGCATCAGGCGCGACGCGGCATACGTCATGGTGGCCAACCACCAGTCGCTGCTCGACATCCTCGTCCTCTTCCGCCTGTTCGTACACTTCAAGTGGGTCTCGAAGATCGAGAATTTCCGCATCCCGGCGATCGGCTGGAACATGTCGCTGAACCGCTACATCAAGTTGCGCCGCGGCGACCGCGCCAGCGTTGAGCGTATGCTGGATGCCTGCGCGCGCACCATCGCAGAAGGCAGCTCCATCATGATGTTCCCGGAGGGCACGCGCTCGCCGGACGGACGCCTGCGGGCGTTCAAGACCGGCGCCTTCGCGTTGGCGCAACGCGCGGCCGCACCGCTGCTGCCGATCATCGTGCAGGGAACGGCGAATGCGCTGCCGAAGCGCGGCTTCGTGTTGCGCGGGCGACACGAGATCCGTATTCGCGTCCTCAACGAGATTCCGTATCGGGCCTTCGCCGACACGCCGGTAGAGGTTCTGACGCAGCGCGTGCGCGACGTCATGGCCGCTGAGCTGGGCGAAGCACCGGCCGCTCAGGTGGCGTGAGCCCGAGGGCGTCGCTGTACCGAACCGCCGGCGCCAGGCTCTACATTGCAGCGCTGGTGCGGCGCGAATTCCGCTCCGGTCTGCTCATCGGCTGTTCGGCGGTCGGAGGGCTCGAGAAGGCAGGCTCCTACGGCTCGTCGCGCAGCTCGAGGCGCGAGGCGAGGTGGTGCAGGTTGCTGCGGTGCATGCCGAGGGCGCGGGCGGTGGCGGGCCAGCTACCGTTGTGCACGCGCAGTGCGCGGCGGATCATGGCGCGCTGAAAGTCGAGCGTTGCCTCGCGCAGGGGACGCGGCTGCGGGATCGCTGCTTGCACCTCGGCGTCGACGGAGACGACGTCGGGCGCCACGTCGACCTCGGTCCCGAAATGGGCGCGCTGCAACACGACGACCTCGCCACGCGGCACGCTGGCCGCCGCCTTCAAGACCACACGCGAGAGCACGTTCTCCAGCTCGCGTACGTTTCCGGGCCAGGAATAAGCCCGCAACGCTTCGAGGCTCCCGGCACTCAAACGCACCGGCCCCAGACCGAGCCGCCGCCGCGCCAGGTCACAGAAGTACCCGGCGAGCAGCGCGATGTCTTGCGGCCGCTCGCGCAACGGTGGCACGCGCAAGGGATACACATTGAGGCGGTGGAAGAGGTCGGCACGGAAGCACCCGGCGCAGTGGTATGCGGCGCGTTTCACCACCTGTCATTCTGGGGCACGAGTGTTGGTCGCTCGTTGACCTGAGGCCGCGAGTAGCTTACGAATAACACTTCGGCCCAAGTGGCTGGAAGGAGGAACGAGAATGCCCGACCACTGGGCGGATTTGCTCATCAAAGATCACGAGACAACCGAGAAGGTCTTCGACGTCATGGGCCAGGCCTTTGAGACGCCGTCGGGCCCATCGCCAACAATGGTGGGCGAGCTGATCGCCTACCTCGCTGAATACGTCGACGGCTGCCACAACAAGAAAGAGGAAAACGCCCTCTTCCCGCTGTGCGAGCAGCGCGGCATCCCACGTCAGGGCGGGCCGCTCGCCGTCATGTTGGACGAGCACCAACAGGGTCGCGCGATCCTCGCCCGGCTCCGACCGCTCGCCGAAGCGTATGCCGCCGGCGACTCCGCGGTACTCAGCTTGCTGCGTACAACGTTCGAGGCTTACAGCAGCCTGCTGAAGAACCACTTCTGGAAGGAGACCGACATCCTGTACCCGATGGCGCGGCGCGTTTTCTCCCCGCAAGACGACGCGTCGGTGCTGCGCGGCATCGAGGCTACGGAGGCGGCTGTCGGTCCCGACACGCGTCGGCGCTACTACGCCATCGCTGCCAGCATTTGCAGCATGGGCGGCCTCGACGACCTTTCGAAGAGCCTCGATCGCGATGTGCTTGCCGCCATCCTCAACACCCTGCCCATCGAACTGTCGTTCGTGGACGCCAACGACACCGTGCGGTACTTCAGCCACGAAAACCACGAGAAGATCTTCCCGCGCATGCGCGGCGTCATCGGGGTCAAGGTGCAGGACTGTCATCCCGAGAAGAGTCTGCACCTCGTCACGCGCATCCTTGCGGAGTTCAAGGCCGGCAGCCGTGATGTGGCCGAGTTCTGGATCGACTTCGCCGGCAAGCGCGTGCACATCCGCTACTGGCCCGTGCGCGGCCCCAGCGGGGAGTACCTCGGTTGCCTGGAGACCGTGCAGGACATCTCGCGCATCCAGCAGCTCTCCGGCGAGCGGCGCCTACTCGACGAGGAATAAGCCATAGCACGTCGTAATATACGCGCTCCTGATGTGGCTGCCGCTGATCTCAGTGCACGGCCGGATACTCACCGGCCCCTCGATCTTGAACTAACGCCGGCCGCAGAGATAATGAATTTGTGATGGTATCGTTCTCAGAGCGTTTTGCGCCCTTTGCAGAGCGAATGCGCGGCGAAGGAATGCCCGAAGTAGTAGTCAAGACGTTCGAGTACTATTACGGTCAGCTTGTAGCTGGCGAGACAGGCCTGATACCCGAAGCGAGCATCGAGCCAGTTGCCTCCCTCCCTGACGCCGTGACCTTTTCCGCTGGTGTTGCCAGTGCCGCCCGAGATGCCCTCGGAAAGACCGTGCTGATCAAGCTGAACGGGGGGCTGGGCACGAGCATGGGTTTGGATGCACCAAAATCGTTACTGGTGGTCAAGAATGGTCTCTCGTTCCTGGAAATTGCAATTCGGCAGTCGCTGCGAATGGGAGTGCCGATGGTCGTGATGAACAGTTTCGCGACCCACGACCAGACCATGGCTGTGCTTGCGAAATACTCCGGCCTGCGGACCGGAATACCAATGGCTTTCCAGCAGCACAAGGTTCCCAAGGTAGCGATGTCTGACCTCCAGCCAGCAAACTGGCCGGACGATCAACGGTTGCAGTGGTGCCCGCCGGGCCATGGGGACATCTATGCCGCACTCATGACAAGCGGCATACTGGAAGAACTTTTACAAGCTGGCTACGAGTATGCCTTCGTCTCAAACATTGACAACCTTGGAGCCGTCCTCGATGAAACACTGCTTGGCTATTTCCACTCGAAGACGTACCCGTTCATGTTGGAGGTTGCTGATAGGACAGAGGCTGATAAGAAGGGGGGACATCTGGCGAGGCTTCGCGAGGAACAGCTCGTGCTGCGTGAGGTGGCACAATGCCCACCTGAGGAGTTGGCACACTTCCAGGATACGACACGACACAAATACTTCAACACCAATAATCTTTGGCTGAGGCTCAGGGCCGTGAAGGCGCTCATAGAAACGCAAGGGCCTGTACTCAAACTCCCGATGATCCGGAACGTCAAACCGATTGATCCCCGACAAACTGATTCCCACAAGGTGTACCAGCTCGAAACCGCGATGGGCGCTGCGATACAACTGTTCGAAGGTGCGACGGCGATCCGAGTTCCACGAACACGCCTTGCGCCCGTGAAGACGACCGGGGACCTACTGAAAATACGCTCTGACGCCTACCAACTGACAGAAGGATACCACGTCGTTCCCACTCCGGGGCGGAAGTGCGAGGACATAGTGATAGACCTGGATTCGACCTTCTATTGGTCGATCGACAACATGGACGCGCGTTTTCCCCACGGTGCTCCTTCCTTGATCGAGTGCGAGAGGCTCGAAGTGCGAGGGGACATCAAGTTCGGCCGCAACGTTAGGTTGGTAGGTAACGTAAGGCTGATCAACGAATCGGCTGAGCAGCTGGAGGTAGAGGATGGCGCGTTAATCGATGGGCACGCTAGCCGAGCGATACGTAGCGAGCGCGGGATCTGATCCGGGATGCCGCCCTACGGAAAGATTCCTACCGGGGTTTGGCTCGAAGCCGGCCGTAGCGGCCCGGTATCCAAGCCCATCGCTTGCGCGCTGTCCGCTTTGACATGCAGCTCCGCCACCGAGTCCCGATAGACCAGGCGCCAGTCCGGTAGCGACCGCACCGGGCAGGGCCAACCCGTAGGGACCAGTGCCGCCTGCGTTGGATACTCTTCGAACAAACGGCGCCATCCGGGCGCGCTGGCGAAGAAGTTGAAGTTGTCTTCGACGACGCGCGGGGGGAAGACGGTGGCAAAGCGGCCATCGAGAGACACCTTGACCTGCGGCGCCAGAAACCAGAGGACGTATTCGCCCCAATCCAGCGGGACGGCGATGTTCCCCTGCACGCCCGACTGCTGTAGTGCCCTGACGGCGGCAACCGGATACTCCATCGGATCGAAAAAGATCTCGGCACCGTAGTGATGGTAGCGCACCGCGGTCAGCCAGAGTTGAGTTGCCGCCAGCGCAACGACGGCTCCGCTGAGCAGGCGGCGCGCTGGCGGGCTGAACGCTAGCGCCCAGCGCTCGGCTCCCCACCGGCTGGCACTTTGCAGCTGTGACGCCAATGGCGCGGCGGCGCAGAGCGCGAACAGCGGCGTGTGTCGCTGATGGCGCACCGCCAGCACGCCGATCCCGAAAGCGAGCAGCGCCTCCCATCCGTCTCGGCGCCAGTTGCGAGCAAACGGCAAGCTCGCAAGGAAGAGTGTCAACATGCTGAAGAAGGCCAGGTGCTCCACGCCCAGGGTTGCACGCTGCCATTCGCTGATCGGATGCGATCGGCTCAGCTCATTCCAGACGTAGCCCAGCAGGTGCGGACCGTAGGGGTTGAGCGCGGTGGCGGCAACACACGCGAACAGCGCTATCCACGGACGTGGAGACCGGGTCTGCCGCGGCAGATCGGCGCAGGCGAACAGCCCGAGAACGGCCAAGCCGAGAGTGAAGCCGCCGTGCAAGTTTGCCCACAGCAGAAAAATTGTGGGCAGGGACCACAGCGCCCCGCGCCGGCCGCGCTGGTAGTCGTCCAGCAACAGCAATAGCAGCGCGATGAGCAGGTACGTCAGCACCTGCGGCCGAATACCGAAGCCGCGCGCCATGGCGGCGATGGCGAGCAGACCCGCTATCCCCCGGATCGTGGGCGACGCCGTGCGTCGGCGCAGCCGCGCGAGGACCAGCAAGCCAGCGCCCGCCGCCACCAGGAACTTGGCGATGATCAGGCCTGCCGAGCCGAACCAGCCGTACAGCCCGCCCATCACCACCTGTGATAGCCACTCGTGATCCACCCACGGCTGCCCGGCGGTGGTATACGCAAAGGCATCGATACGTGGGATCATGCGCGTGGCCAGAATGTTGCGGCCGAAGAAGACGTGGCCCCAGAGATCGTTATCCGCCTCGTTGGTCCAGAAGAAATACACCACACTGCTGCCGAGCAGCAGTGTCCAGATCAGCCGTTCCGCCAGTGGGCCGCGCGGGGCCGGCAGCACGCTACTCGGCATTCGGCAGCCACATGTACAGGAACTGAGGCGCCAGCGTGTGCAGCCCGCCGAGGTCGAAGTTGATGAGGTTCATCTGCGCCGGGCGCACCGGAGCACCGGAGTAAATGTTCTCAGCGAATTCATCCGGGCGCCGGTACATGATGACGCGCGCCCGCGACACGCCGGCGCGGCGCTCGGCGCCGGCGATGGTGTCTTGCAGGTAGCCGATACGGTCCACCAGCCCGAGTTGCAGCGCCTGATCGGCGGTGAGGATGCGGCCGTCGGCGATCGTCTTGATGCCATCCGCCGACAGGCTGCTACGCCGTTCACGCACCAGGTCGAGGAAGCGATCTTGCATCTGGTCGAGAACGGTTTGCAGGATGCGTCGCTCTTCCGCCGTCATCCTCCGCAGGGGCGAGCCGATGTCCTTGCGCTCTCCCGCTTTGATCGTCTGATCGGCCACGCCGATTTTCTCCATCAGCCCGCTGACGTTGAGGTTGTACATGACGACCCCGACGCTGCCGGTAACGGTGGTCGGCGTGGCGACGATCTCGTCCGCAGCCAGGGCGACGTAGTAGGCGCCGGAGGTAGCCATGTCGAGCAACTGCGCTACCACCGGGACCCCTCGCTTTGCCTTGAACTCCATGAGCTGGTGAAAGAGGATGTCACTCGCGGTGACGGTGCCGCCGGGGCTGTTGATGCGCAGCACCACGGCACGCACGCGATCGTCTTCGGCGGCCCGATCCAACTCTTCGCGGACGCGGGAGGTCGTGCTCTCGCGCCGCCTGACACCAAAGGCCTCTTCTTCCTCCTGGCCGCCGATCTCTCTGGAGATGCCGATCAGCAGCACTTTGGCATTGCCCTCACCGGAGACGACGTGTTCCTCCAAGGGCTGCGGCTTGGTGGCGAACGGGTTGAAGTTGCCGGTCACCAGGACGCACCCGTGTAGGAGCGCGATCACGGTAGCGGCGAGACCCCAGCGGCCGAGCGTGCGTAGCGGTTCAGTCATCAAAGTCCTCTCTCAACCTCGACGCCATACTATACTGGTGAAGAAAGCCGCGAGGCAACCGTGGGAGCCGAGGGGGCAGACGGGATGCCGACCGATACGCCGGCGTTGCATGTCAAGGCCGGGTGCACTACACGTGGCGCCCGTGGGACCCCTTCCCGCACGTCGCCGCGCGCGCGTTGGAAAAGCGGCTGCCAGCAGGTCTGGCCGACACGAACGAGACCGGCCGTTCGATATCCATCGCGTGATTGGGAGACTGCGCGCCGCCGCTCCGGGTTGGAACGCTCCGGTAGTCACCCTCATCGGGCAGCAGAGTCGCGATCCGTTCCAGGTCTTGATCTCATGCCTGCTGAGTCTGCGTACCCGCGACGAGACCACTGCGCCGGCTGCCCGGCGCTTGTTCAACTTGGTCAGCTCGCCGCAAGGCATGCTGCAGTTGAGCCCGGCGCAGATCGAGCGCGCGATTTATCCGGTGGGCTTTTACCGCACGAAGGCGCGCACCATTCTCGAAATCTGCCGCCCGTTGGTGGACGATTTCGGGGGTGAAGTGCCGAACGATTTGGAGAGTCTGCTCGCGTTCAAGGGCGTCGGGCGCAAGACCGCGAATCTCGTGCTCACCCAGGGTTTCGGAAAGCCGGGAATCTGCGTCGACACGCATGTCCATCGCATCTCCAACCGTTGGGGCTATGTGGGCACCAAGGATGCGCATGCGACTGAGATGGCGCTCCGCAGGAAACTGCCGCGGCAGTACTGGCTGGAATACAACAATTTGCTTGTCGCCTTCGGGCAAACGGTCTGTCTGCCGATCTCACCTTGGTGCAGTCGCTGCCCGGTGGCGGATTGCTGCGCGCGGTGCGGCGTCACGCGTCACCGGTGACACGATGGGTCAGGGTTGACTCGCTTCCGAGTGCCCGTTACAAGGCGCGCAAAAGGAGACGAGATGCGGAATGGATATCGCTTTCTGCCGGTGTGTAGCCTGAGTGCGGCGCTGCTCGTTACGCTTGCTGCTTGCGCCGCCAAGGCGCCGATTAAGGGGCCGAAATCGGTTGCGCAGACCTACCAGGAAACACCGGTACCCACGGTGCCCCCCTCAACGCCGTCACCGGTGCCGGCCGCGAGCGCCATCCCGACGCCTCCAGAGAGGCCCCCGGTGAAGGCGCGCAAGGGCGAGCCCATCGGCCCCATTGTGACTTTCTTCGGCGCCGTCCGCGCCGACGGCATAAAAGTGGAGCCGAAATCCGTCGACGAAAAGGGCATTCCCACCTATGCTTCGGCGGTGGGTTCCGGCTTCATGCTCGTGGTCGAAGCCAAGCCAGGGGCGAGCAGACTAGAGCCGGCGCGCCGGGTGTTTGCATACGTCCCTGGTGACCCAAAGTCACGACCGGACCTGGAGATCGAAGCCGACCGTGACATGGGTGACGGCAGCCCAGCCGTGTGCGATCGCACCAGACCCAATATCGGGGGCATTCCCGGAATCAAACCGCCGAGTTTTGCTGAAACACAACGCGTCAGTGATGCCATCAACGACCTGGCCTGCCGGTTTGAGACCTTCATTGAGTCGGAGGCGTCGTGCACGCAAACCAACAGTGGCGACTACTCCTTCATCGCCAAGGACTCAACAACTCAGTTTTGTATGATCGTGGCTCGCGCTTGGGCTTTTCCGCCGGGCGTAACGCTCCTGAGCGTGCGGGTGCGTGACACCGAAGGGAATCCGGGACCGGTGAAGCAGATGCGCATCTCGCGGCCGCTCGCGGCGCAGCCGGGCCAAACACAGAAGAAATGATGTGCGACGATTGTTTTGTTGCTGCAGCCCACGGCGGCTCGTTCTCTGCGGAACATCGCCGACGTGGCCGCGTGCCGGGCGGCAGCCACGTATGACAGAAGGGAGGCACCATGGACCTACGTCGAGCTGTCATTGTCATAGTTCTCCTGTTGGGCGGGTGCGGGGGCTGTCAGCACAGCGAACAGACCGGCGGCGGCGGCGGCGCCGCGAGCGGTCCAACGGCGGCCGCACCGCCCCTGAAAGCGCGCGGTAAGATTGAAGTTGCGCCGATCACTCCGGCTCCCTTAGGACGGCTTGGTGCGACGCCCCCGACTGCGGTGCAGGGCAACATCGTGGCGACGCCGATCTTGCCGCCAGCCGGCACGGGCCCGGGCGAAGCGGGCGCTCCAGAAGCTGGCCAGGAAGAAAACGAGGGCGACTGTATCGTGGTGGCCGACGCAGATCCGGACTATGGCCCGCCGCCCTTGGCGGTGACCTTCAGTGCTGAGGCGGAGTGCAATGCCGGCCAGCCGACGTTCAAATGGAACTTCGGCGATGGCTCCGCGCCAAGCACCGAGCCCAATCCCACGCACACGTACTCGCGGCCGGGTGACTATACCGCGTCCGTGTCCATCACCGGGCCGGGCGGTTCGACTGCCTCGGACGAGGTCGATATCACGGTTGAAGAGGAAGAGGGCGCCACCGAGCCGGAGGAATAGCTGGACAGCAAGCGGCCTCACCTCCCCGCGACGGGAGCGCGCTCTGCTGTGGGCCAGTGAACGGGGGACAGATTCACGCGCGCTCGGCGGCGTGCGGCACACCCGCTCGTGCTGGGCAGCATGGACGGTCGTCGCCGTGAAAGCTGTGGAGTACAGCTGTAGCGGAGGCGAGATAATCTCGCCTCCGCTTGATACAGCCTAACCGTTTTGGTTTGTCAGGCAGGGCGTTTGAACAGGCTTTGCATCTTCATCGCTAGGCCCATGTCGCCTGCGATCTTCAGCTTGCCGCTCATGAACGCCATCTGGCCGTTGAGCTTCCCGTTGATCATGTCGACGTAGTCTGACGCCGCCATCGTCATGGTCATGTTCGGGGAGGCGTGCGCGCCTTCGGTCACCGAGCACGCGCCGTCCTTGATGCTGACGTGCCAGGTGCCACCGCCGTCACCACCGAGGTTGAACTGGATGACCGAGCTCATCCCCTTTGCCGCGTCGGCGTTGAAGTTCTGCGGCATCCCGCTGAAGATTGCCTTGACATCATCTGCTACTGCCATCTGACTGTCCTCCTTTCAGGGATTGAGGGGCTTGGCAGTGCGCCCTCCGATCTCCCAACTCATGCATAGCCAATATTCTCTCGCCAGCTCCTCATCCCCACCACCGACGTGTGGCTTTGTATGTGACGCCCGCTTCGTTGTCAATCTGTGAGCGCCACCTTGTTTGGCCCTCCTTATCGCGATCCCTATCTGCCGGGCCCTTGGCCAAGCCGATGGGCGTTGGCGGCCAGGCTCGATGGCACATTGAGTATACCACCGATATTGGAATACGCGAAGTGGCTCGCATTTACGCATTTACGTGCGCGAGCAACGGTACTCCCGGGCCTTCGTGGATCTCGTATCCCATAGGGATCGGGCCGAGAATCTGCGGGACGCTGTCCAGGATGGCTGCGAGAGTTCTCCAGCGCGGCGCCGAGATTTCGCTCCGGTGACACGAAAAGGCGTGCCGATTGTCCGCTCAGTCCCAAACCGGCGCGACGTCGATCTGCGGGTTACCGAGAAGGCAGGGGCTATCGACGTCCACATCGAACTTGCCGCTCTCACCGGGATGCAGGGTTGATGGGGTGACCCTCGCTTCTTCGCTCAGGCATGGCGTGCCGGCCGTACTGTCGAGCGAGCTGACCGTTACCGCGACGCGTTGCGCGTCGGCGCCGCCGATGTTCTTCACCTCGCCGAGGATGCGCACGCTGGAGCGTCCGGTGCGCGGCTGCTCTCGCGAGACGAGGACCACGCGTGCCTGGCCCTGCCCTGGTATCGGGGCTACCGCCTCGCCCGGCGTGGCTGCAGCGGCTTGTTCCGACGCCTCGGGCTCGTACGGTTTAGCTGCCGGCAGACGCGGGAGGTCTCTTTGCTCCACATGCCGCCCGTTGGGCGGCGGCATGTCAGCAAAATGAACGACACCCTGATCATCCGTCCATTTGTAGTATGTTTGCGCGGCGGCAGTGGAGCACCACGCTGCAAGCGCCCATCCGCCCAGCCACAGCCAACGTCGTTTCCCAGCCATACGACTCACCCCGGCTGTTCCATTTCGATGTTTTCACTGTAGAAGGGACGGCCGGTGCAGTCAAACGAGAACGGGGGCATGCGCACGTCGCCGCTGCCGCGTCCGAAATATGAAAGGCCACGCTTGATCGGCGGTGCAAGCGTGATTAGCTTGCCATCGAATGTCTTCGGGTGAGAATGACTATGACGGGCAAGGAAGCGGTGTTGCTGGCGTTTGATCGGCTGTTCGACAAGGCGGCCGCCAAACTTCGCCTCGAGTGCAGCGACGGGGGGAAGGAGGAGGCCAAAAGGCACTTTGAGGAGCACTTCTCCGCCGCGCTCGACATCGCCGGCCAAATCCTGGTGCCCGAGATTCCTGAGGACGTCATGCGCTCGATGGAAGATGCCATCGAGCACCTGTCGCCGGCGCAGGTTGTCGGGTACCTTGCCGCTATCCCGCTCGCCCATCAGACGCAGGAGATGTTGCGTACCATCGCCTATCGCGCTGCCCAACAGCGCTTGCTCGAACACCTGATCAGTCAAGCGGACGACAAGTACGGCGGGAATTGATAGAAGCTTGAGGGTGAAAAAGAAGTCGCTTCGCCGAAATCTCACCCGGTCACCCTGACCCTACTCCTGGGGGGGGGGGCGAGGGACCCTCTTGCTCCTTTGCGATTGCCTGAAATCACTTGACGAGTCGTCCCACCCAGGCGGCATAGCGGTCGACAAAGCTCTGCAGGAACTTCCGAGTTCCCTCACTAGGAATATTGCCATCAGCGTCGATCAGGCCTTCGGTAAAATGGATGAACACCTCAGGCTGGCCCAGCGTCGGCACATCCAGATAGGCCAACACATTGCGCAGATGCTGTTGGGCGACGGCTGTCCCGATGGAGCCGGGCGACGCGCCGAGGATGCCCGCCGGCTTGCCGGCCCATGCATTCTTGCCGTATGGGCGGGACGCCCAGTCAAGGCAGTTCTTCAGGGCGGTCGGAATCGAGCGGTTATGCTCGGGGGTGACAAACAGCAGCGCGTCCGCCGCGGCAATCTGAGACTTCAAGCGCACGACGGGTTCAGGAGGATTCTGGTCGTGGTCCTGGTTGAACACCGGCAGATCGTCGATCCGAAGGATCTCCAGCTGGGAATCCTTAGGCGCCAGCTTCATCAGCGCGAACGCCAGCTTGCGATTGATCGAATCCTTGCGGATGCTTCCGACGATGACGGCAATCTTTCTGGGGTTCATTGCTTGCTCCTCATCTCCTTAAGTGACTTCGTAACGAAAGCGTCAGCTAGCAAACGAGAGCGTCAGCTAGCAGTTGATTGCGGGGATCTAATACAGAGTGTCCCTCATTCTAAGACGAACTTCAATACACCTGGATCCGCTCAGCTCTTCCCGGCCAATGAGGACGGCCTGCGTACTCGCCGTTACGGCACACCTGTTGCGGGCTTTTCGGCCATGCTGCAGTTTGTCAAAAGGGCGCAGGCGTGCGAGGGGAGAATGCGGGTGTTGAAGTCATCATCGTCTCGATGATCCTGGAGTTTCTTTCAGGCATGGACATCACGCGGCGAGTCGCGCCAACGACGGGAGATGGAAAACTGCTACGGCTCATCGCCGTCTTCAAGCTGTTCAAGGCCGGCCTCCTGCTCGCTTCGCTGGCGACCCTATCCAAGCTGATTCACCACGGCGACCCGACTCACACGGTGATCGCTTGGGCGATGCGCCTACACGTCGACCCGGGCAACCGCTACCTGGGTATAGTGCTCGAGAAGATTCTGGACCTGAACGGGCCGCAGCTGGAAGTTGTGGCTGCCGGAACCGTCGTCTACGCGGCACTGTTTGCCGCTGAGGGGGTTGGGCTGCTGTTCGAGATGACCTGGGCGGAGTATCTGACCCTCGTGGAAACGGCCGGCTTCGTTCCGATAGAACTTTACGAGATCATTCAGCGGGTCAGCACAGTCAAGTGCGCCGTGTTGCTGCTGAACGTTGCGGTGATCATCTACCTTGCCAGGTGCGTGCAACGCCCGCGACGAAGCGCCGGCTTGCCGTGATACGAGCGGCGTGCGTTGACAATCGCGCAGAGCGCACGTTAGCTTGACGACACCAATGATCAGCGTGCGCGCGGCTCTCGATCTGGTTCTCGCTGACGTATACCCGCTGGGTACCGAACGCGTCGCTCTACCGCAGGCGCGCGGTCGCATCCTGGCCGAACCGGTGCAGGCGACGCGCGACGTGCCGCCGTTTCGCAACGCCGCCATGGACGGCTATGCGGTGCTGGCAGCGGATGTCGCCTCTGCCCGGCGCGACGGCCCAGTTTCGCTCCAGGTGCTGGAGATGGTGGGTGCAGGCAAGCTGCCGCGCCAACGCGTGACGCACGGCCACGCCACGAAGATCATGACCGGCTCGCCGATGCCCGAGGGCGCCGACGCCGTGGTGCGTATCGAAGATACCGAAGAGCACGACGGCCATGTGCGGGTCCTAGCGAACGCCGAGCCGGGCGCGAACGTCCGGGACCCCGGTGAAGACATGCGCGTGGGGCAGACGGTGCTCGAACCGGGACGCGCCTTACGGCCAGCGGACATCGGTCTGCTCGCCTCGCTCGGAGTCGCCATGCTGCAGGTACGCCGGCGGCCCGAAGTGGCGATTCTGTCTACCGGCGATGAGCTGGTCGAGTTGGGCGAGCCGCTCGCCCTAGGCCAGATCGTGAACAGCAACGCTTACACGCTGGCCGCCGCTGTGGAGGAAGCCGGCGGCATCCCGCGGGTGCTGGGCATCGCGCGCGACACACCCGAGGCCACGCGCGGTGCGTTCGCCGAGGCATTTGCCGCCGACATGGTGCTGTCGACGGGTGGGGTTTCGATGGGCACGTTTGACCTGGTGCGCCAGACCCTGAACCAGCTGGGCGTCGTGGAACGCTTTTGGAAGGTGGCCCAGAAGCCGGGTAAGCCGCTGATCTTTGGCGTGCGTGGACGTACCCCGATCTTCGGGCTGCCCGGGAATCCGGTCTCGACGCTGGTGTGTTTCTACGTCTACGTGCGGCCGGCGCTCAGGGCGATGCTAGGGCTCAAGCAGGTGCACCTGCCGGTGGTGACGGCTACCGTCGCCGAGAATGTCCAAACGGCCGAGGGCCTGACGGAATTCGTGCGCTGCACGTTTGCAGGCGAGCCAGGCGCGTACCAGGCACGCTCGACCGGTTCACAGAGCTCCGGCGTCATGCGGTCAATGTCGTTGGGAGACGGCTTGCTGATCGCGCCGCCGGAGGTGCGGACGATCGAAGCCGGGAGCCCCGTGCGCGTGCTGCTGCTGGACAGCGGTGGCGTGGCAACACCGCCGGTGTAGCTCAGGGCTAGAGGTCCGGCCGAGAATGGGCTTCGACGCGAAAAGCGTCAGCCGCCGCGAGCGCAAGGAGCCGACCTCGACCGCGTATCTGCTTGATACGCTGAGAGGTTGGCGACGCAGTCGATCGCGGATGGATGGCGATTTGCAGCCGAAGGCCACTTTTCGGCCGGGCCTCTACGTGCCGAGTCCTGAGTCCTGCGCCTCGCGCAACCGCTTGCGTTGTCGCCAGAAGAGTTGGACAACCAAGGTCCCTACGACACCCAGGAGCATGGAACCAAGGATGAGCAGCGTTTTCGCGACCTTAATGGTATAAAAGAACAGGAAACTGAATTCGACCGGCTCCCAGTTCTCCAAAACCACGATGAGGATCAGTAGCACGATAACGCTTGCCGCAATCAATTTCGCTTTGCCCGCCGTGGTCATGCTGCTATGCCTCCCAGAATCGCGGCGGTGAGTCAAGGGCGCTGACATGGCGATCCGGATAGGGCACGGGTACGATCTGCATCGGCTGGTGGAAGGGCGCCGGCTGGTCCTCGGCGGGCTCGAGATTCCCCACTCGCACGGGTTGCTCGGCCACTCGGACGCCGACGTGGTCCTGCACGCGGTGAGCGATGGCATTCTCGGGGCTTTAGGCGCCAGCACCATGAAACCTGACCTTGAGAACCGCTGCGAAAAAGGGGGGTGGTCAAGAGATGGGTTATATTGACGCCAACCTCCTGCGCGATGAAACCCTGATCTATCGAGCGCGCCTCCACTGGATTGTATTCGTGTGGCCCGCATTGGTTCTGGTGATATGCTATGCTGTAGCTCTGGCACTACTGTTGTCGCGGGCCGTTCACGAGGTCACCTTGGCTGCGATTTTTATTGCCGTGGGATCGATCCCCATCGCTCGATCGCTCATTGCATACGCAACCTCGGAGTTCGGGGTGACGAACAAAAGAGTTCTTGTCAAGATTGGATTCATTCGCAGAAACTCTCTCGAGATCCTTCTAAACAAGGTCGAGAGTATTCAGATCGACCAGGGCGTTCTCGGGCGCCTGCTCGACTATGGATCGATCGTAGTGAGTGGAACGGGCGGCTCGCGAGACCCGTTCCACAACCTATCCTCACCCCTGCGATTTAGGAGAGCAGCCCAGGAGCAGATTGCCGTCGTTCAAGATCCCGGCGCGAAAAGCTGATCGAGAGTAGGGTACCGCGTGCACCCGATACCGAGAGTGGGGTAGTGGGCTACTTTGAAATTCGAATCAGGCGGCGAATCAGCCAAAGGAAAACGAAAGCGCCCGCGCCGATGTAGCCCAGCCACAAAAGCCCAACGACCATATAGCGAGCGAATTGTGCGATCTCGGTAATTGCGTGCGGTATTCCCTCGACGAAGAGGCTATAGAGTATGACGAAGGGCAGCTCGATGGCGAACACAAGCGTCTCAGCTACCGTTTTCTCTGGATTACCCTGCCAGAAAAGAAGGATGACAAAGACGTAGAAACCCAAGAGGTAGACAAATCCTTTCCAGTGCTTCTTGAACTTCTCGTAGTTCATGCTTTGTGGTCAACCGCTAACTTGGTGAGCATATCGCTGGCCGGGGATAACCTATGCCTCGGGCATGAGTTCCAAGATTTCGTTCAGTACCTACCAGAAACCGGGCGAAGCTGTCACGTCCCGGTAGGGCTAACCCTTTGAAACTTCTCCATCCAACAGCGCTGCGATGTCCTCCACCGACCAGAGCCGCTTGGTCACGCCGGCCGCCATTGCCGGCGTGACCCGCAGCGTTTGGTGAATCCGCACGAAGTTGTAATACATGAACCACAGCGCCACCATGTGCGCGTGGTTCTCGACCTTCTTGCTGAACCCATTGGTTAGCCGGGTAAAGCGCCGCATTCCCATCCGCATGCTGAGGTTCTGGCGTTCCACGTAGGACGTAGAAATATGGTCGGGATCAGAATTGCCGCGTACCTTGTTGACTTCGATGCCGATGCACACAGCTGGCGAATAGCGGTGCTCCCCGTCGTTGGGATCTGAGCCATAGAGTTTTATAAGCATGGCGTAATCGATGCCGGCGCAGCCAAATGTCGAATCGACGGCATCAAGGTACACCCTTAGGCCATCGGTGGTGAGCTGGACGCGGTGCGCAAGCCGGCTTTCAAGATCGCTCATGAATTCGTAGGCGGCACCAGCGTCACGGCTCTCCTAGAGATACCAGGACGGCACCAGTTTTGTGTCCGCGTCGATTGCCGTCCACGTCCACACGTCGCCCACGCCGAAGCCGCTCAAACCCTTGCGTCTAGCGGTTTTCTGCTTCATCCCGACAAAGGACCAAATCTCGTCGCACTGAATCCGCCTACATGTCAAGTTACGCAGGGTGCGGTTCTGGTATTCGGCGCACGCGGTTCCCACTTCGACCAGCAGCCGCAGCACCGTTTTTTTCGCGACGCCCGTTATGCGCACCGTAGACCGGACGGAGTTTCCTTCGATCAATGCCGCAATCACTTGGGTGCGGCGCTCCCGAGTCAGCCTATTCATGGAAATATTTATGCGCGCCCGAGCAAGCATTGTCAATAGGCGTAGCGTAAATTCTTACGCTCACGCCAGGCATAGAATGGCGTAGCGCCATGCTGGCGCTCGACTTTGCCGTAGTAATTGTGCCTATAATCCAATCGGGAAACGTAGGGGCCTCGGATGCTGACCTTGCCGGGAAACATCCGAAGCCCCCGTGACCCAGAGAGGTTGGTGACCATGATATAGTCAACGCCCCTCAGGGGCGCGGGGCTGGAGCAATCCAGCCCCTTACGGCTTCTTCTTTGTAGCATGGGGCGGACGGAGGAACAATCAAAATGACAACGGAACAGATCAATTATGAGGCTGTCCTGGCTGATCTCAAGGCGCGCCGGGATGCGCTCAACGACGCCATTGCTGGAATCGAGAGGATACTTGGCCTAGCGCCGTCGCCTAACGGTACAACAGCTGGGCAGGCCACGCACGATTTGCAGACCATTCCTTCCGACGCGTTCTTTGGGCTGAGCATTCCTGACGCCCTCAAAAAGTGTCTGGGGATGCTGAAGCGAAAACAGTCCGTAAAGATCCTATGTGATGCCCTTGGCCGTGGCGGTCTCAATTCGACAGCAAAGAACTTCTACGCGACGGTGTACAGCGCGCTTGTCAGAATGGAGAAGGCTGGGGACATCGTGAAAATCGATACTAAGTGGGGATTGCCTGACTGGTATCCGGGAATGCGGAAAGATCGCACCCGAAGGAAAGCGGCAGTGGTGGTTGACGAGCAAGCGGCAACGCCCGACTCCCCACCAGCAGCCGAGACAGCCGCGTCGAAAGAGGAAGCTGGGCCGAGTATGCGCGCCCGAGCAAGGGATGTATTGGCTAAGGCCAGCAAACCACTACGCGCGCACGAGATCGCACAGCAGCTCGCGTCAGAGGGGCAGCCCGTCGAAATCCGATCGTTGCAAGCGGCGCTCGCGGCGATGGTCAAACACAACCAGATTGGGCGCGTATCTGCCGGTAAATATTCGGCGGTTTAGGGTTCTGTCCGTAAGCGGGAACTATCCATGTACCTTCTCTTCCTCGACGAAAGCGGCCACGATCACCGGAACACCCCGTATGAAGTGAACGGTGGGATCGTTCTGCATATTGCGAAACTGTGGCCGTTTGTTCAGGCCCTAGTCAGCCTTGAGCAGTCCACGTTTGGTGACCGAGTCCAACGGTTCCGCAAGGAGTTTAAGGGCTGCAAACTGATCGACAAATCGCGCATGAAATGGGCAGCGCAAGCGCCAATGATGGACGATGCCACACGACGGACACACTGCCTAGGTTTTTTCAATAAGGGGTTGAACAGGCAAAGGCCAACACGTGCCGAGTTCACCGCATACGGTCAAGCATGTTTGCTGATGGCACGAGGCATCTTCGATCTTCTCAGCTCGCACGATGCGCAAATTCTGGTGCCGGTTCCGGAAATTCCGACCGGAAGAATTCCGGAAATTCTGTCCGGTCTTCGAAAGGAGACCGGAGATGAGAGCAGAGAAGGAGGAGGCGTTTGAAAACGTCGGTGCACGGCCGGGAAACGCGCAGAGGCCTGAG
>JBEKBJ010000098.1:0-19667 GCA_050015455.1 Binatia bacterium | reverse complement strand
CGCTCACCGACTGCCACCTACACCGCCACCCCAACTGCAACCTTCAGCCGCACCCCTACGCTTACGCCGACCGCAACCGCCACCTACACGTCAACACCGACTCAAACCTCAACGCCGACACCAACCGAGACGCCAGCACCAACCGTCACGCCGATCCCGACCAACACGCCGACTCACACCGGGACACCCACTCCGACGGCTACGAACAGCCCGACGCCGACCCTAACAGCTACGCCGACCTCGACATCCACAAGCACTCCATCGGCTACGAACACCGCAACCGCAACGCCAACGTTGAGCGCAACCCCTACAAACACGCTGACGGCAACGGTGCCCCCCTCACCGACCGCGAGCTACACGGACACGCCAACCGCAACGTTCACCACCACACCTACGTTGACCGCGACCGCGCCCGCCACCAACACACCGACGCCGACCGAGACTTCAACGCCGACCGTCACGCCGACAAACACGCCTACGCCCAGCACGACGGCAACGGCTACGCCGACTCAAACGCCGACAGCCACCTTCACACGCACCCCGACGGCGAGTCTGACACCGATGCCCACTGCGACAGCGACAACGCCAGCACCGACCTCAACGGCTACCGTCTCCCCGACGAGTCCACCGACGCCGAGCAACACACCCACGCTCAAGCCGACGGTAACACCGACCTGGACGTCAACGACCACAGCAACACCGTCTGCGACCGCGACGGCAACACCTGCGACAGTGACTCCGTCGCCCGCGGTGATTCGCTGCGTGGGCGATTGCAACAGCGACGGACAGGTGACCGTGGGTGAAATCCTGACGATGGTCAACATCGCGCTTGGCAATGCGAGCGTCGAGGCCTGCTTTGCGGGGGACGCTAATCGCGACGGCCAGATCACCATCGACGAGATTCTGACCGCGGTGAGCAACGCACTCAACGGCTGCCCCACCGTGTGATCCAGTTGCAGTCTGGCTGGAGGGTTTGACTCCCTTCCTCCTCCGCTAAACAGGTAGTTGATGAGGGAAGCATGACGAGCGACGCGAAACCTGAAAGGCGGCGGCGGGGATTTCTCAATCCCCAGATCGTCAGGGGGCTGTCATTCTGGACCACAAGGATATGCCTGCTTGCACCCTCCGCCGTACCGGGGCTCCAGGAGCGACGTTACCCAGCGTGCACGATTTCTACTTGACTTCCGCTATTTATGTGGCAAAAAGGCGTCTACATGTTTGCGAGGGGCGGAGGCGTGGAATCGAGACCGACCTGGCGATGGCGTGCGATCGTTTTGCGGCTAGTCGCCACCCTGGCTGTGGGCCTGCCTCCAGCAATTGCTGCGGGACAAAGCTCCACGCCAACCCCAACCCAAACCGCAACCCCGACTCCCCGCACGGTCAGCATCTCCCCCACGGTGGCCACCATATCTTTCCCCCTGACAACTGCCACCGTCGACGTCAACATCGATAACGCTAGCGGGGCAAAAGGGTACTTGATTCAGATCGCCTATGACAATGAAGCCGTAGTGCAAGAGACTGCTGTGAGTCTTGGTACCTTGGGTTCTACCGGTTGCCTAGTAGTGCCCAACTTTAAGTGCTCAGGCGGCAGCTCCGACGGCTCCTTCTGTTTTACCGCCGCGGATTGCCCGGATGGGACGTGCGTCCTCGTGCCTACTCGATCATGCGCAGGCGGTAGCCCTGGCGGCAACCCGTGCACGGTAAATGGCGATTGTTCTGGTGGGACGTGCCTGGCAACGGTCGAGGTAAGCGCCGCGTGCTCGACCGCCATGAGCGGCAGCGGAACTCTGTTCCACGTCACCTTCACTGGGCTGGCGAACGGGAGCAGCAACCTCATCTTCACTACGTGCCAGTTGACCTTCGGCATTCAATCCGTCGGGTGCAATTCCATTGGCGGGGAAATTGTGGTCAACGGCTTCCCGAGCCCAACCGAGACTCCTTCAAGCACGCCTACGGCCACGGGAACACCGACTGGAACGTCGACCGCAACGGCGTCGCCGACGAGTACGCCCACCAGTACTCCGACTAGGACTCCTACCTCCAGCCCCAGCGTAACGGCCACGGCAACCTCGACGAGCACGGGTACGCCGCTACCCACCAGTACCCCGACCGCTACGTCAACGCCGACACGTACACAGACACCGACGGCAACGCCGACCAACACCCCCACGGCCACTAACACCCCCTCGCCTACGAGCACATCGACGTCGACGGCAACGAACACAGCCACTCGTACCCCGACGGCCACGGGTACGACGACCGCAACACCCACACCGTCGTTGACACCGTCGTCGACCAGCACGCCGACGATCACGCCGCCTACCACGGCGACACCCACTCAGACCGGGACGCCGACCGCGACGAATACGGGTACGCCGACCAGCACCCCGACGCCGGCCTCGCCAGTGATCACCGGTGGGACCGTAGCGGGAACCTTGCGGGTATTCGGCCACGGCGCACCTAACATTCCGGAGCCGCTCCTGGAGATCTGTAGCGCGGGCGTGGGCGGCACACCGGGAAGCTGCAACGAGGTTCTCGGCACGGGTGGCACCGACATGCTGGGGAATTTCGTCCAGGGTGGCGTGTCAGGCATCGGTCTCAACCGGCCGCTGGTTGCCGGTGAGGTGATCTTCGCTGTCGATATGCAACATTCCGTCACCGGGCCACCCGTGACGGTAGGGCCGAGCGCACCGATTCCGGACGTGAATCCCTGGGGTGCAGGGGTGCTGGCGGTAGTTTTGTTGATTGCCCTCGCGGTCCGTAGTCGGTGGGTGCGAGCCGCTTAGAGCGGCAGGCCTTCACACGTTAGCGCTGTTCCAAATCTTAGCGGACCGCGGCGCGGAACACCCGTTGTAAGGCGGCGTACAGCTCCCGCACGTTTGAGGCGGCGAGGACAGCGTCGCAGTGCCGCTGATACACAGCCATCGCACTGTCGCCGGTATTCCACCGCACTGCGGATTCGGGGTTGAGCCAGATCACTTGTCGGACCGCGCCGCGAATGCGGCCGAGCAGGTCTGCACGCGGTGGCCGGCGGTTGTTGCGTGCATCGCCCAGGATCAGCACTAGGGTGTTGCGCGTGAGCAACGGTCCGAAGACCTGACAGAATCCCACCAGCACCTTTCCGAAATCCGACCGGGCATACAGGTCGAGTTGGTCGTGCGGCACGACCATGCCGGCCTCCACCGAAACCTCGACCGCGCGGTCCACATAGCCGAACAGGCGCACGCGCCGAAAGTATGCCGAGGCGGGGGTGAGCAAGGCGAGCAGGAATTTGCTTGCGGTGGCGACCGAGTGCGATAGGTCACAGAACGCCACCAGGTCGGGTTGGCCTGGGCGCCGGTGGCGAAAGGCAGGATCGATAGGCACGCCTCCGGTGCTGATCGAGCGCCGCAATGTGCGGCGGATGTCGACAGTGCCCCGCCGGGAGGCGCACCGCCTGCGGCTGAGGTGCGCGCGGAAGCGTTGCGCCAACTCCGCCATCAACGCCTCGCAGGCTTCGACATCGGGCGGAGACATCTGCTCGAACGGCAGGTTCAGCAGGGCGCGGACACGGGCGAGTTTTCGGCCGCGCTCTTCGCCGTGTTCACGCTTTCGTCTCTCTGTTCCGAACTGCGCCGGCCGGGGCGGTGTGGGTTCCTCCTTGTGCCGGCGCTGTTCGCTGAACGCCGGGGCGCTCTGGGCCCTCCTGCTGCCGCGGCCTTGGCCTTCGTCCGACAGACGAGGCCGCTCGCCCCGGCCGCGCCCGCGTCCGGGTGCAGCGAAGAAGCGCTCGAATACGGCGTCGAACGCGGGCCTGTCGGCTTCATCTTTGACCAGGGCGGCGGCCAATCCTTCGCGAAACGCCTCCAGCTCCACGCCGGTGACGCCGACCACGTGCATGGCGTCGAGGGCCTCGGCTACAGTGATCCCCAGTCCCGCCTCACGGAGCCCGTCGACGAAGCTGAGCAGGCGGTCTTTCACAGCCGGTGGTCCGCTTCCACGGTGTGCACGTGAGGTCAGCGCGTGCTGGTGGCGAGCATGGTGCTCAGCTTGCTCTCCGCCTTGCGGAGATCTTCCTCGTGCTTCAGTACCAAGTTGAGCGTCTGCCGCACAGCCGCGACATCGAGTTCTTTGATGCCGAGCGCCCGCAATGCCCGAGCCCAGTCGAGCGTTTCAGCGATGCTCGGCGCCTTGCGCAGGTCAAGCTTGCGCAACCCGTTCACGAAGCGCGCGACCTGGTCGCGCAAGCGCTCGCCCAACTCCGGAATCTTCAGGCGGATGATTTCCCGTTCGATATCCAGGCCGGGAAAGTCCAGATAGAGATACAAGCAGCGCCGCTTGAGCGCCTCGGAAATCTCACGGGCACGGTTCGAGGTCAACACCACCGCAGGCCGGTGCTGCGCTCTTATGGTGCCGATTTCTGGGATACTGACCTGAAACTCACTGAGCACCTCCAGCAAGAAAGCTTCGAACTCCTCATCCGCTTTGTCCACTTCGTCGATCAGCAGTACGACCTTGTGACCGGTAGTGACGGCGCGCAGCAGTGGGCGCTCCAGCAAGTACTCACGCGAAAAAATGTGTTGCGTGACCTCATCCCAACTCAAGTCCTGCGCGCGGTCGGCTTGCACGCGTAACAGCTGTTTCTGGTAGTTCCATTCGTAGAGGGCCTTCGCCTCGTCCAAACCTTCGTAGCACTGCAGACGCACCAGATCGGTCTTGAGAGTCGCGGCCATCACCTTGCCGATCTCCGTTTTGCCGGCACCGGCCGGGCCCTCGATCAGCAGCGGCTTCTCAAGCACCAGCGCGAGGTACAGGACAGTCTCAACCCGCGGGGTGGTGAGATAGCGCGCCCGTTGCAGCCCTTGCCGGACCAACTCCGGCGTGATTTCACCGTGGATCATCGGTTGTCGCCGGGACCGGCTCGCTCACCAAGAATCGACGCATGAGCTGCGGATAGAACCACAACGCGACGATCCAAAGGACGGCGACGCGAGCGTAGAGCAGCAAGGGCACGCTGGTAGGAAAGGCGTCAAAGGCCACACTCAGCCCGACAAGCAACACGAGTCCGCCGGCCAGGCAGAACCACGGTTGGCCCGCACCACGGAAGAGCAGCGGCCGCTGCGGCAGCCAAACGGCTCCGGCCATGAAGCCCAGCAGGCTGCCGCCGATCACCGCCAGTGTGCGATCGCCGGCAGCCAGTGCCAACACCACCGAGGCCCCGGTCAGACCGAGGCTGCCGGCGAGGCTCAAGCGAAATTCGGATCGCGACCAGCGTTCGAAAATGGACGGCAGCAGAACCATGATGGCCGTCCCAATCACCAGGCCGCCGACGATATCGATCGGGAAGTGCACGGCGAGGTACAGTCGCGAGAAAGAAATCAGTGCTATGAGCGCCAGCGCCAGCCCGTAAAACCATCGCCGACCCACCCACCAGGCGACGTAGATCCAAAACACCACCGCGTTCTGGGCGTGCCCGCTGGGAAACGCATTGCTGCCGGAGTCGTATGGTCGAAAATCAAGTACCCTGGCCAGGTGCGGGTCCGGGCGGGGCGTGTGGACCAGCAACTTTGCGCCCGTGTTGAGGAGGCCTGAAGCAAGAATGAGCAAGAAAAGGACACTGGCGCGCCGGCGGTCGACCATCCAGAACAGCGGCGCGATCACCAGATAGTAAAACGTGTGATAGCCGAGATCAGTGATGGCGCGAAATAAAACGTCGCAATACGGATTCGCCCACGTGGCGATCCATTGGAACACCGCGTAGCCGGCGAGATACTCCATGGGCTTGTTAGTAAACCCCCAGCCGTACCCAGGCAAGAGAAGGCGCAGCCTTCGGACGCAGTGGCCCGGGAAAAGACGGCGAGGGGGCGCTACCCTCGCGCCGGCACCCGCGTCTCAGCGAACGGCACCGGCAATCCGCGCAGGGATACACCGGCTTCAGCCAGAATCCGACCCAGATGCTGAATGCTGATCTTGCGCACCACACGCTGCCGGACCAGCGCGCTACGCAGCGTACGCAGCGACCACCGTGGGCGTGGTCGGCCCAGCTCTCTCGGATCCATCAACGCGTGACGGACGATGGCGGCGCGCACATCGGCAGTGAAGACGAGCGGGTGGGACGACCTTCGCGCCATTTGCAAACCGAGGATGCCGTGTTGCTGGAAGCGCAGCAACCAGCGGCGCACGCAACTACGGCCAATACCTAGAGCACTGGCGACCTCGGCTTCGCTCAAACCGCGGCTGCGGGCCAGCACAACGCGGGCGCGACGCGCAATGTCCGGGCGTGCCTCGCTGACCAAAACCTCCAGGCCGCGTTGCACCTCAGCGCTGAGCGCCGCAAACGGTTCCTCGCCGCGGTGCCAGTACACGTTGGGTAGCGGCAGACCACGCAGCAGTTGACGCAACCCCTCGACACTGATCTGCCGCACGATGCCGCGGCGGATCAGGTGCGCGCGTAACCGCCGCAGCGACCAATACGCAAAACTCTCGCCGACTGCCTGCGGCGCCTCCATCGCCAAGCGGGCAACGGCATCGCGTATAGTGTCGTTGAAACGTCGCTTGCGGGTCTTGCCGGCCGAAGCGTGCACTAGACCACGCAGACCCTGCTTCTCAAAGCGCAAGAGCCAGCGCCTGACGGTTGCGCGGTCGACATCCAGAATGTGCGCGATCTCGCTCAGCGCTCGGCCTTCGTTTCTGGCCAAGATGATGCGGGCGTGACGGCTGAGGCTCGGGCTCCCTTCGCTCGCTATCCAGTGCAGCTCAGCGAGCACCTCTGCGGGCAGGTCACCGATTCGCGCAGATGCTGACTTGTCTTCGACGCCCTGTAAATCGGAGTCGGAAGATGAGGTTACAACACCTTGAGGGAATCTCGTCTCCGGAATACAAGGAGTGGCTCGTTGTTCCATCTCTCAAACAATTAAACCTTCCCTTTGACCCTTTTACTCCTTCGGGTCACAAACCGCAACACGGGCACAGTATTGGTGTCAGAGGAAGATTGCCGGTGTTGGATGTTCTCCTTCGGTGCGCTCCTTCGGTGCGCTGCCTTTCAGTTGGACTCAATGGGTAGAAGCAATAGACATGCCACGAGCCGGTGTCACTGTGAGGCGCGACAACCGTACAGACGCCATCGTGCGGCTGTCGCGGAGGAAATACAGTCAGGCTTAGATATGGAGCAGCGACAGAAGCTGGTGTGCGGAACCGTAGTTGCCTATTTGGCGCCGGTATCTTGCTCCATTTTGTCGACGATGTTGACGGTACGTTCCGCAGCGCGTGCTGCCGCTTCGCTATCTTGGGCGGCGCGGTCAGCGGCTTGCGCCGCACGCTCCGCGGCAGCTTCGATGCGGGCGACGAGCGACTCAGTGAGCCCGCCTCCAGTTGTCGGTGGCGGGGGCTGAACGGCCTGTGCCTCGGCAGGCGGAGGTGGAGGCGGCGGCGCCTCACGGGCCTGCAGCACGACTTCGATTTCGTGCCGCTTCTCGGCGGTAATGTCACCGCTGAACTTGAGCATTCCCAGGTTGGGCGTGGCCTCTGACACAAACACGGGGCCGAAGTCCACCTCGAGGTTCCACGCCATGTAATACACCCGGACTTCGTATGGCGCCCACGGCCACTCGGGCGAGATCTCCTGGATCTCGGCGTAATCCGGGTAGCCGTACTCCTCGACGTACACCTTCAACGCGCTGATATGGTCGACCTCGTATTGGAGTTTCTGCACGCCGATGGCGTAAGGCTGGCCAACCTCGACGATGTATGGCCGGCGCGCCGGCCGCTCTCGGCGCACGTCACCGATTGCAGCACCTGCCCCGCTGGCCAAGAGCAGTAGCGCCGTGGTCAGAACACATACTCCCGTTCGAATCATAGCGTTTCCTCCCCACATCCGGAGCAAAGGGTAAGGTAGGATCGGGAACCCGTCAAGCGGAATTTTTCTGACTCGCCAGCCCGGGCTAAACAAGGGCTAGAGGATGATGTGCTTCCAATGGCCGCTGTGAAAGCGCCAAGCTTTCAGAGCGGCCCGGGCGATGTAGTCTCCCATCAAAGCAAACCACACCCATGGCAAACTGAGGTGCAGCAGGACGGCCAGATACGCGCATGCAAGCCGGCAGCCGTAGAAACCGACGAACACGGCCACCAGCGGAAAGCGCGTGTCCCCGGCCCCGCGCAGTGCGCCCCCGATGGTGAAATCAACCCCCATCAGCGGTTGCGCCACGGCCAGCGTGCGGATGAACGACACGGCGTCGGTGACCACGTTCGCATCATCGACAAATAGGGCGGCGATCGGCCGCGCCGCAACGAAGATGATGATACCGCAAGCGGACATCAAATACATCGCCAGACGGTTCGATTCCCAACCGCTGCGCTCGGCGAGCTGTGGCTGGCGGGCCCCGAGATTCTGCCCCACCAGGGCCGCAGCGGCCGCCGCGAAGCCATACCCCGGCAAGAACGAGAGCGCGAGAATGCGGACGCCGATAAAGTAGGCAGCCACCGCGCTCGTGCCGTAGCGCGCAGCAAAAGCGAGATAAAAAAAGAAACCGATCTGCATGATCAGCTGCTCGCCCGCGGCGGGATAGCCGATCACCAACACGCGGCGAATAGTGCCACCGTGTGGCCGCAGTCCACGCCATCCCATCTCCAGCACCAGCCGGCCGCGCGCCAGCAGCAGCAACCCCAGCGCGCTGCCGGCGGTGAAAGCGATCGTCGTCGCCAATGCGGAGCCGCGCACGCCCAACGCCGGCAGTCCCAGCTTGCCGAAAATCAACACATAGTTGCCGGCGACGTTCAGGACATTCACGATGACGCCGATGAGCAGCGGCGTGCGCGTGTCGCCAGCGCCGCGCAGGCCGGAGCCGATGACGAAGAGGATGGCTGACTGCGGGATCGACAACATCACCAGCCGCACGAAGGCGCCGCCTTGCGCGACGACTCCCTCATCGACCCCGAACAGCGCCACGGAATCAAAAGCGAAGACGATCACCGGGACGATGGCAATCACCGACAGCCCAAATGCCGCAATCACCGACTGGCGCAGGACCTGATTGGCCTCCGCCGGTTCGCGTGCACCGATGTGGCGGGCCACCAAGGCCAGTGTACCGGTGCCCACCGCGGTCATGGCGACGCTGACAGCGGAAAGGATTTGTGCCCCGACGCCCGCCGCCGCCACCGCCTCGGCACCGAGCCGCCCGACCATGAGGGTATCAACCAACCCGACGAGCGACTCGAGAAGAAAGGTCAAAATGACGGGCCAGGCGAGTGCCCATATCGCGCGGACCAGATCGGAGCGCTGCTGTTGCAAACTGGCAGCGGCTTCGACGGTCCACGCGTATGACGGCGGATCACCCTCCATGAGCGCGGCCACGTCATCGGATTCGGTGGTGGAAGTCAAGGTGATCCTCGCGCCAGCAGAGCCGCGAGGACAGAGTCGGCGCGTCGGTGCCCGCGCCTTTGCATTCGTCGATCGATGGGCTATCGTCGCACGCTCAGAATGCGCCACGCCTCATATCACCAGAGTCCGCTCGAGCTGATCGGCAACACCCCCGTGGTGCCCATCCGGCGCCTGGTGGTCCCGGGAACCGACCGGCCGTCTCCAGCTAGTGTGGAGGTGTGGGCCAAGCTCGAGAGCTACAACCCGGGCGGGTCGGTGAAGGATCGCATTGCGCTCTCCATGGTCGAGGAGGCGGAGCGTTCGGGGGCACTGGTCCCCGGCCGCGTCCTGCTCGAGGCGACCAGCGGCAACACCGGCATCGGGCTCGCCCTCGTCGCCGCCGTCAAGAACTACCGGCTGCTGCTTACCATGTCCGAAGCGGTCTCGGTCGAGCGGCGTAAGATCCTCGCGGCGTACGGTGCGGAGTTCCTGCTCACCGAAGGTCGGCTCGGCACCGATGGGGCCATCGAGCGCGCCTACGAGCTTGCCGAGCGCGACGCCGACCGCTATTGCCTCGTCGACCAGTACAACAACCCCGCGAACCCGCTGGCGCACTACAGCGGCACGGCGCCGGAGATCTGGGAGCAGACCGAGGGCCGCGTCACCCACTTCGTTGCGGCGCTCGGCACCACCGGGACAGTAGTCGGCTGCTCGCGCCGCCTGAAGGAGTATAACCCCGCGGTGCACGTGACCGCCGTCGAGCCGTATCTCGGCCACCGCATCCAGGGGCTGAAGAGCCTCAAGGAGGCATACGTGCCGGGCATCTTCGACCGCCGCCTGATCGACGAGAAGGTCAACATTTCTGACGAGGACGCCTTCGAGACCGCGCGGCGGGCCGCCCGTGCCGAGGGGCTGCTCGTCGGCATGAGCTCCGGGGCGGCGCTGTGCGCGGCGCTGCGACTGGCGGCGCGCCTGCAGGAGGGCGTGATCGTTGTGATCCTCCCGGACTCGGGCGAACGTTACCTGTCTACCTCGCTCTTCGAGGTCACCGGGTGCTGAGGCTGCACGACACTCTCACGCGGAAGAAGTGCCTGCTGCGCCCGCTCGTCCCGGGGCGGGTCGGCATCTACACCTGCGGGCCAACGCTGCACGCGTTCGCCCACTTGGGCCTTATCCGGCGCCTCCTCGCGGTCGATATCCTGAAGCGGCTGCTCGCCCACGAGGGCTACCAGGTTCGGCACGTCATGAACCTCACGGACATCGACGACAAGACAATCGCGGAGTCGGCGCGGCGCGGGGTGTCGCTCGGCGAGCTCACCGGCGAGTACGCCCGCGAGTTCTTCGACGACGTCGCGGCGCTGCGCATGTTCCCCGCCGACCACTGCCCGCGTGCCACCGAGCACGTTGACGACATGGTGCGCCTGGCGCAGCGGCTAGTGCAGGCGGGCGTCGCCTACGAGCGGCAGCGGTCGGTGTACTTCGACATCAGCCGCTTCCCCGACTACGGCCGCCTGTCTGGCGTCGACCGCAGCAAGATCCGCACCGGCGCGACCGTCGACATGGACTACTACGACAAAGACGACGCCCACGATTTCACGCTGATGCGGCGCAGCGACCTGGGCGAGATCCGGCGTCGTATCACCTATCACACCGAGTGGGGAAACGTCAGGCCCGGCTGGCACATCGAGTGCGCCGCCATGTCGATGCGCTACCTGGGGGACGAGTTCGACATCCACACCAGCGGGCACGACTTGGTCTTCCCCCACAACGAGAACGAGAACGCCATCTGCCAGGCGCTGACGGGACGTCCGCTGGCGCGGGTGTGGTTGCACGCCGGCCTGGTCTTGCGCGACCGCAAGAAGATGTCACGCTCGGCGGGCACCGCGCTCACGCTGCGGGATCTGCTGGGGCGGGGCTACACCGGCAGCCAGGTGCGGTATTACCTCCTCGGCGTCCACTACCGCCACCCGCTGGAGTTCTCCTTCGACGGGCTCGACGCCGCCTGCCGGGAGCTCGCGCGCCTGAACCGGCTCTGCGCCAGCCTGCGGCAGGTGCGCGCCGACGGCGAGCCGCACCGCGAGGTGGACGACCTGGTGGCCGCCGCCGACGCCGGCTTCTGGGACGCGCTACGCGAGGACCTCTCGGTGCCGCAGGCGCGCGGACACCTGTTCACGATGCTGCGCGCGCTCAACGCCCGCATCGCCGGGGGCGGGCTGGTCCGTGCCGACGCCGAGCTGGCGCTCGACTTCCTGCAGCGCGCCGACCGTGTCCTCGCGGTGCTCTCGTTCGACGAGGCGCCGGGGCCGCACGCCGAGCCGGCTGGCTGAACCCGAAGGCGCGCACCAGCCTCGCAGACCGCAGACCCACCGTCTGCCGGAGTCTTGATGCGACGCTGGCGGCGTGCAGTTGACACGTGGACCGCTCTGGTCTCTACCGTGGCTGGCCATCTGGGCTGGAGATCGCAGCGGAGGTGAGCGCAATGATCAAACTCGAGGATGCTGAAATCCGAGTTCCCGCCATCAAAGGTGATATCACTATCAGGCGGAACGACTACGGTGTCCCGATCATCACGGCGAAAAGCTTCGTGGACGCGTTGTACGGGCTGGGACTGGTTCAAGCGCACGACCGCGGCATGCAGATGGAGCTGACGCGGCTGGCGACTCAGGGCCGCCTCTCCGAGCATCTCCCGGCTTCCGAAAACCTGGTGGCCATGGATATCGCCATGCGCCGCTACGACCTCCCGAGATCCGCACAGCGACACAGCGATCAGCTGGAGGGAGAGATGCGCCAGGAGGCCCTGGCCTTCTGCCGCGGCGTCAATGACCAGTTCAAAGAGAATCCCCCGCAGGAGTTTGGCCTCATTGACTACCAGCCGGAACCTTGGACACCGGCCGACTGCCTCGCCATCGCCAAGCTCATTGCGATCGTCGACATGGACGAAACCCAGGGGTGGATCAAGAAGGTCATCGTGCAGATGGTCCAAAGCGGCATCTCGGTGGAGATGCTGAAAGAGCTGTTCGTCTACATGACAGAGGATCCGGGGCCGGAGTACCTGGCGATCCTGCGCCAGGTCAAGATGCCTGCCCCGTACGTGCCGGCCAGCGTGAAATGGGCTGCAATGCCTCGATTGCGGACCAGCAGCCACTGGATGGTCTCGGGCCAGAGAACCGTCACCGGCAAACCTATACTTGCAGGCAGCCCGGAGCTGGATTCAGCACGGCTGCCAGCGATCTGGCAGGAGGTCGTACTCCGAGTGGGCGGTTTCTATTGCGTAGGGGTGTTTGTCCCCGGGCTACCGACTCCAGCGCTTGGCAGGACCAACAGCCTTTCGTGGAGCGCTACCTACGCCTGTATGGACGCGATGGATTACTTCATCGAGGAGGTAAAGGCCGGAATGTATCGGCGGCGCGACCGTTGGATCCCGTTCACGCTGCGTGAAGAGGTGATCAAGGTGAAGGGCGGCGAGCCCCGCATAGTGCGGTTCTACGAAAACGAGCACGGGGTCTTGGACGCCGAACCCGAAGAGGACGGCTACTACCTGTGCCTCGCCATGTCGATGCGTGATGCCGGGGCGCAGGTGTTGCCGGAGTTCACCCAGGCGTACCGCAGCCGGACCGTGGCTGAGGCCATGGAGCATTTGGCGCGGGTGGACTGCATCGCCTTCAACTGGGGCCTCGCCGACAGCGCCGGAAACATCGGCTACCAGATGAGCGGCAGATGTCCGATCCGGCCCGAGGGGTGGCGCGGCTTTCTCCCGCTTCCAGGGTGGGACGGGGAGCATGACTGGCAAGGTTTCTACGGCCCGGAGAAGCATCCGCGCCTGCTCAATCCGGTGGCCGGGTACTTCATGACCTCCAATCAGGATCTCAACTACCTCACCGACGTGCACATCCAGAGTATGCCCGCAAGCGAGGACCGCGCAGCGAGAATTGCGGAGCTGCTGGCGGCGCGAGCGGACCACTCGGTGGAGACCGCGATGAAGATGCAGTACGATGTGTACGGCAAGCACGCCGAATGGTTCATGGGGCTCATCCGGCCGCTGCTGCCCGAAACCGAGAAGGGCCGGCTGCTCAAAGACTGGGACTTGCGCTACTCGTCGGAGTCGCTCGGCGCGAGCCTTTTCGAGAGCGTCTATCTGGAGGTGGTGAAGACCGTGTTCGGCGACTACGGGATGGGACGGGAGGTGATGGCGTTCATTCTGGAGAACTCGGAGCTCTTCAACATGTACTACGGCCAGTTCGATCAGGTTCTGCAGCGCACCGACTCGTTCTGGTTCGGGGGCAAGTCGCGGGAAGAAGTTTTCCGGGAGGCGATCGCCCGAGGGCTGCAAACCGAGCCGATACCATTCGGCGCCAGCCGAAAGCTCATGATGAAGAACATCGTCTATGGGGAGTTGGCGCCGCAGTACAACTACGGTCCGATCGAGATCATCGGCTGTCGTGGCACGGTGTCACAGGGAGCGATTTTCAAGGCCCCGGGAGGAAGGATCGCGACGTTCTCGCCGACCATCAGGTTTGTGGCCGACTTGTCCGGGGACGATTACTACTCGTGCCTCGCGGGAGGCCCGTGCGAGCAGCCGACATCGAAATGGTATACCTCCGGAGTAGAGGACTGGGTCGCCGGGCGTTACAAGCTCATCCGGGTCGCGACGCAGTAACGTCGGGGCTGCACGCCCATCGATCAGCTTTGCGCCAGCAGTCTCACAGGCTCGAAATGTCGCAGTTCCTCGCTGCTCTCGCCGAGCACCGCGGCGGCGCCGAGGCGACCCACGGCCGGGCTGGTGGTCATGCCGTGACCGCCGAGCGCCGCCACCCAGACCAGGCCTTCGATGTCCGGGTCGCGGCCGATCATGAAGCGTTCGTCGCGCGCGAAGGTCCGTAAACACGCCCACGCCGAGGCAATGCGCGCCGATGCCAGCGCTGGAAACGCTTGTGCAACCTTCCGCGCCAGCAACTGCTCCGCGGCGCTGTCGACCACGGGCTCCCGCGGCGGATGCGGCGTCGCATCGCACGGGCTCATGAGCAAACCGTCGCCCTCGGGACGGAAGTACACGTCGAGATCGTTGTGCCAGACGAACGGCCAGTCCCGTGCGATCGGACAATCGGCAACGGTCTGGAACAAGTGACGTCGGCGAGGCGCGAGGGTACGTGTGCCAGCACCGGCCAAAGCGCCAATCTCTCCCGCCCACGCTCCCGCGGCACTGACTAGGCAGCGCGTTGCTATCGCGCCGCCTTCGGTCTCGACCGCCTCGATCCGCCCATGTGTCGTGCGCACGGCCGTGATGTTTCGCCGGTACTCTATCCGGGCGCCCGCCTTGCGGGCGTTTGTGAGATAGCTTTGCAGCAGCTCGTGAATGTCGACCACGCCGTCGTGCGGGTTCCAGAACGCGCCTGCGAGTGGCGCACCGGTAAGCGCGGGCACGCGGTGCACGGCCTCATCCGCGCTGATCAGCTCACAATCGAGCCCCAACGCCTTGGCGTCATCTTGTGTTTGCCGCAGTTCCGGCGTGCCGTGAGCCCCGGCTACCAAGAGCGAACCGGTGCGCCGCAGCAACGGTACATTGCAGAAGCCGGCGGGCGGATCCGCAATGAAGCGCGCGCCCTCGACGGCCAAACGTGCCTCGGCGGCGTTAGACAACACCTGAAATGCGAGTGCGGCGTTACGCCCGGAGGCGTGCACCCCGGCTACCGCTTCACGCTCGAGCACCACCACGTTGCGCACGCCGCATGTGGCGAGGTGATAGGCCGTGGACGCGCCGGCAAATCCGGCGCCAGCAATCACAATGTCTGCAGTCTCCACTCGTTCGCCCTCTTCGGGCCAGCCTAGCCATGAACAGAAACGACAGCAATCGCCCCCTCGCGGAGCGGGGTAAGGTTTGCGTGCGCCACGGCCGCTTCGGCGCGGCTGTTCTCGGCGTTGTCCGCGGGAATTCGGCGACAAATATCCTTTGCCGACCCATGATGCATCGGCGCGCCGATATGATAGACTCAGCGCTGACGCACTCAGGAATATCGCTTGCCGCCGGAGTGGAGACGTGAGCGGCTTTCAGGACAGCAGCAGTTCCAGCGAACCAGTCCAGGTCCACATGCTTTGTTTCGAAGGGCCGGACGACTACTCTCGCGCCGGCGGGCTGGCCACGCGGGTTACCGGTTTGACCGAAGCACTTGCCCGGGCCGGGTACGACACACACCTCTGGTTCATCGGAGATCCGGATTCGCCTGGCCATGAAATCAGACGCAACGTGAAGGTCCATCGCTGGTGCCAGTGGATCAGTCAGTACCACCGCGGCGGTGTCTACGACGGCGAAGAAGGCAAGCACGCAGACTTCGTTGCTTCGTTACCCCCATTTCTCGTGCGAGAGGCTGTTGTCCCTTGTCTGCGGCGCGGCGGCCATGCGGTGATCTTGGCCGAGGAATGGCAGACGGTGGGCGCGGTTTTCCATCTGGACTGGCTGCTGCGGTCCGCGGGGTTGCGTGATTCCGTTGCCATCTTCTGGAACGCCAACAACGTCTGTGGGTTTCATCGCATTGATTGGGGACGGCTCGCGCAGGCCGCGGTCATCACGACGGTCAGCCGATACATGCGCCATTGGATGTGGCGCCTCGGCGTCGATCCGCTCGTGATCCCGAACGGGCTTGCGCCCGAGGACTTCGAGACTCCCGAGCGCGAGGCCGTAGCGCAGTTCCGCCGCGCGGTGCGGGACCGCGTCGTGCTCGGGAAAGTGGCGCGCTGGGATCCGGACAAGCGCTGGCTGCTGGCCATCGACATCGTGGGCGAGCTCAAGCGTCGTGCGCGGCGTCCGCTGCTGATCGCCCGCGGCGGCGTCGAGGCACACGGCGCGGAGGTTTTGGCCAAAGCCTCCGCCGCAGGACTAAGAGTCATCGAACGTCCGTTGTCACGACCCGGCGTGGCCGGGTTGCTCGAAGGTCTGCGCCGGCTGGGAGATGCGGACGTGGTGAGTCTACGCTCTCATCTTTCACCCGAAGCACGCCGCCTATTGTTCCGAGGCGCAGCGGCCGTGCTGGCCAACAGTGGCCGCGAGCCGTTCGGGTTGGTCGGCTTGGAAACGATGGCAGCGGAAGGGTTGGCCTGCACGGGGGGCACGGGTGAAGATTACGCCGTTCCCGGATGGAATGCGCTCGTATTGCAAAGCCAGGATCCCCGGGAGTTTGTTGGCTTGTTCGCTCGCCTCCACGCAAACGCGGCCGAAGAGCGTGCCGTGCGCCGCCGCGGCAGGCTAACTGCCAAACACTATGCGTGGAGCGAGATCATCCAGCGGAACTTCGCTCCGCGTCTCGACTTCGCGAACGGGAACCACCAACCTCAGACTTCATCCCAGTCATTGCAGGCCGGACGGTCGGCCTCCTGACCGGGAGCACGCAACGCTTGTGATCGCGATGCCTCATTCAGTGATTCAGGCGTCACCTTGTGTGATTCGGCCGTCGCCTCATCCGAGCTTGTCGGATCCGAATTCTCTGCATTTGCCCGCACCCCTCTCATCGCACCCCTCCTCTTACCGGTGAGCCTTTCATGCAGCCAAAAACAGCCTGCCATACACCCGTGAAAAGAGCAAACTCTCGCCATGGAGAAGCCGACAGCGACGCACTCGAAGACCCGCCCCTCTGCGGGCTTTGACCGCTGCGCCGCGGCGATCAGCGAGACGGACAGCCGTTCAGCGCATTGTGGACGGCTGTCAGGATCTCGTCGAGCGTGATCTGCTGATTCCCGTCTTCGTCGCTGACTGGGCAGCCCAAGGGCGAAGCCCCTTGTAGCGCGAAATCCACAAGCATCAGAATCTCGTCGACAGTGACTACGCCGTCGTTGTTGCAGTCCCCGACACAACGCGGCGGCGATGGGGTGAAGGTGGGCGTCAAGATCGGGGTTGGAGTGGAAGTGGGGACAGGCGTGCCCGTTGGACTGCTGCTTGGTGTGGCGCTGGGCGTTGGTGTGGGGGTGCCGGAGGGGGAAGCAGTTCCGGTACCTGTCTGGGTCGGGGTCAGGGTGGCCGTGCCGGTCGGGGTCACGGTCGCAGTACTGGAAGGTGCGGCCGTTGTTGAGCTGGTCGGGGTTGCAGTCGCAGTAGCCGAGCAGGTCGGCGTTGGGGTCGGCGTGGCGATGACGACTATGGCGCCGTCGGTGATGGCGAGTTGACTGACACTCCCTGGTCCGCATGGAGGCTTGGCGAGTGGCGCGCACGTTTGGTCGACCTGTAGGTCATCGCCCATCGAAACGAAGGCGGTCGATTGCGGGTGCTGGCTATCGGTCCAGGTGTTGTACACGTGCAAAGGGACTGTTCCGGTCGCGGTGGCCTCGATCTGGAACGCGATTGAGACGAACCGACCGCTCGGCAGCGTGGCCACTGCCGGTGTAGCGCCGGAGTTGACAACCGGCCCGTAGACCGCGAGGTTGAGAAACCGATCGGGAGCGATGCCGCTTGTTGGATCGGGACATAAACAATGAGTGCGCCCACCGGTGCAGGTGGCGTTCTGCACCACGATGTTGAAGTTGGCGAGCGCTGCGTCCGGCGTAACCGCGTTGGGTAGCCCGTTTACATTCTCGCTGCAGTCCGCCAGCCACAGCGGTGCATCCGCGCCGCCTACGTCGAAGCTGAGCGTCAGCGCCAACGCGGCGATTTCGTCAACGCCGCCAGGTGCCCCATCGCTCGGTCCTTGCTGAAACCAAATTTCTACGTTGGCTACGTCGCCCGGCAAACCGGTCGCGCTGGTGATGCTCAGTTGGGCACACGTATTGGGATAGGCACACGGTTGCACAGCGCCCACCGGTTGGCTGTGGAGGGTAGCGAGAACGCCTGCGATCACCAATAGGAACCGTGCCATTCGCCGTCTCTGATGGCGCATTATGCCCTTACGCTGCCAGCTCGCTGAAGGTGTCCGCTCGGCCGCATGCTGTCCTTTATACCCTGTCGCGGTCCGCTCTCCAACATGCTCAAGCGGAAATTGTCTCTCGAACCGGCGTTGCGGTCGGCCCCATCTCTTTTCACGGTGCGAGGGAATCCAGGTCCGCACCGCGGTGGGCCGGCCTCGTGTTCACCGTACGTTGAACACGCAGGTCGTACCGAGCTCGCTCGAGGATGTCACCATGAAGTAGTACGTCGTGCGGGCCCACGCGGGATGGTTCCGGCTACAGCCCGTCGGCCTCGCCGCCGGATTGGATGGCGCTGACGGTCCCGACGATGACTGCGGCGGACGAATGCTGGAGCGTGGGCTCGTCCATGAGCACGAAGGCGGTGGTCTCGGCAGCGGGGAACCAACTGCACAAGGCAGCGGCCACGAAAGCCAAAAGTGCCGTGCGGCTCCTGAGCATGGTCGTACCGAGACTTTCCGCCGACGACCGAAGCAGATTACGGACCATGCCCGCCGATTAGTGATCAACGGCGGAAGAGGCCCAACAGCGGCATCGACAGCCGATCAACCTGCGCGCTTTGATCGATTCCGTCACGCTTGGCTACATGACCGAGCCCTTAGCGTGTTACGGCTGTGTTCTGGATGCGGATGGCGCCTCTGCTCGGCTGCCCGCGAGGGGCGTCGAACTCCAACACCGCCACGATGCCGTCCTGCACAGCCCGGGTCCCAGCCAAGGCCAACCGCAGCGATCCCGCCACCTGCAGGTTCACCTGCATGAGCGCCTGGCGGGCCACACCCACGGCGCGGACCTTCGGGGCTCTGAGCTGCGCCGGATCATAACTCATCTCGGCGCTGAGAGCGCGGATGCCTCCCGTGCCCGCTACCAACAGCGGAACGTCCACCCTGTGCCCGCGGCGCGCCGCCGCACGCCCGAGCCGAAGAGCCCCGCTCTCCCCCGTCCCGACGCTCAGCGCCTGAGCAGACGACGAGCTCGGTTGCCAGCTGCCGTTGCAGTCGCCAAACACCACGGCCGAGAAGTTCTGACTGCTCGCCTCGCTCAGCAGCGGTTGGTAACAGATGGCGCCGGGCTGACAAGTGGAACCCGGTTGCGGCTGGATGATCTGCTGGTTGGGAGCGGCGGCCGCGTCCGGCATAAAGGCCCAGTCCGAATTGCACGCCTGCGCCACGGGGAAGCGCGGTGTCAGGCCAACAACATGCTGCAAAATCAAGACGGCGTCGACGATGCCCACCGAGCCATCGCCGTTGACGTCGCACGCGAGGCGTTGGGGCGCGCTGAGCGTTCGGCTGCCCACCGTGGCCTCCAGCGTGTAGACGGCGTCGACGATGTCGACGGCGTTGCCGAAATCCCCCAGCTTCTGCGGTTGAACTTCCCAGTCTCCCACCCCGATTCCGGGGAAGCTGAACTGGCCGGTGGAATCGGTCTGCGTCACCATTGCGGCGGAGCCCGA
>JBEKBJ010000097.1:0-45011 GCA_050015455.1 Binatia bacterium | reverse complement strand
TTTGGCTCGGCCCACTCGCCGACCACAGCGGGCCGCCCGGCCGGCGTCAGCCGCCCGCAGCGGCGCCCAACGCGCCGGATCGCGCGCGCCGGTGCGTTAGCGCCGGATTTGGGCCATGGGCCACAAGTTGACATCCGCGGGGGAACACACTAGTAAAACGGCTTTCGGATTCCGGAGGGCTCATGGTTCGGCGTGAGAAAACAAATTACATTATCCAGTCCGTGTCACACGCGCTGGACGTCCTTGAGCAGTTCACCGGCGAGCCTGACGAGTTAGGGGTCACCGAGCTGAGCAAGCGGCTCAAACTCCACAAGAACAACGTCTTTCGCTTGCTCGCCACGCTGGAGGCCCGCGGGTACATAGAGCAGAACAAAGCAACGGAAAACTACCGTCTCGGCATCCGCTGTTTGCGCCTCGGCCAGCGTTTCGTCATGCAAACAGGACTCCTGCGCCAGGCGCGGCCCGTCATGCACCAGGTGGCGAGGGCTTGTCATGAGACTTCGTTCATCACCGTGATGCGCAATGGCTGCGCGATCGCGCTCGATGCGGTGGAGGCCGAGCAACCCGTGCGCATGGTGTCCCGCATCGGTGATCCGTTGCCGCTGCATTGTACCGCGGTGGGCAAGATGCATCTGGCCTTTGCCGATGATGAACTGCGCGCCTCGTTGCCTGAAGCGCTGCAGAAGTTCACCGACAAGACGCTCGTCGATCGGCAGGCTCTGGGACAGCAGCTCAAAAAAATCGCCGAGAGCGGATTCGCCGTGGACCTCGGCGAGCACATCGAGGATGTGCGCTCGGTGGCGGTGCCGATTCGCGATTATACCCGCGCCGTAATCGGCAGCTTGGCTGTGTCGGGGCCGGCTTACCGCCTGTCGCAGGAACACATAGAGAAGGAAATCGTGCCGCTGATGCTCAAGGCCGGCCGTGAGCTGTCGACACGCCTGGGCTTCGACAGCGACTCGTAAGTTTCTCACTGTCTTAGTTGGTAAGCGTGAGGCGTAAGGGGTAAGGCGTGAGGCGGGAGGGGTGGACACTTCACGCCTGACGCCTGACGGTTCACGGTTCTTCTTCTGACTGCACCCGCTTGAAACCGGATATCCTCTGTGGTAGGCAACGACGGCTTTTGTTTGTCTAATACCCACCCGAGGAGGCATTCGTGAAAATTCTTGTTACAGTGAAGCGGGTCCCCGATCCGAACGCCGCGATTAAGGTGAAGCCGGACGGGACCGGAATAATTACCGAAAATCTCAAATACGTGATCAACCCATTCGACGAGATCGCCCTCGAGGAGGCCTTGCGCCTGAAGTCAGCGGCCGGCGGCGCCGAGGTCGTGCTGGTCAGCGTCGGCGCCAAGACGTCTACCGAGCAGTTGCGCACCGGCCTGGCGATGGGTGCCGACCGTGCCATCCTCGTGCTTGCCGAGCAGGAGCTCGACTCGCTGGCGGTAGCACGGATCCTCCAGAAGATCGTTCAGGATGAGAAGCCCGACTTGGTGCTGCTGGGCAAGCAGGCGATCGACGACGACGCCAACCAGGCCGGCCAGATGCTGGCGGCCTTGCTGGGGTGGCCCCAGGCGACTTTCGCGTCGAAGGCCGAGGGCCTCGAGTCCGAGAACGAGAAGAAGGGTGTTCCGGGCATCGTGCTCTCGGGCAGCACGGGCGCTCAGGTGGCCCGCGAAGTGGATGGCGGGTTGGAAACGATCAAGGTCCCCTTGCCCGCGGTGGTCACCGCCGACCTGCGTCTCAACACGCCGCGCTACGCGTCGCTGCCGGGCATCATGAAGGCACGCAAGAAAGAGCTGAAGGAAATCCCCGTCGCCAGCCTCGGCGTGGACATCACACCGAAGGTGAAAGTGCTGAAGCTGGAGCCACCGTCGCAGCGGCAGGCAGGCCGGAAGATAGCCTCCGTGCAGGAGCTGGTTCAGCTCCTCCACACCGAAGCCAAGGTCATTTGATCGGAGTGTACAATGGGAAACGTTCTGATATTCGCTGAACACCAACATCACAAATTTCCGAAGAGCACACTGGTTGCGATCACCGCCGGCAAGGAAGCCGCTCGCTTAGCTGGCGGGGAGTGCTACGCAGCGGTCCTCGGCAAAGGCATCGACGACTTGGCCAGCGAGGTTGCCGAGTACGGCGTCAAGAAGGTTTTCGCAGTCGATGACGCCGACCTCGAGCATTATATGTCGGGCTCCTATGCGGCGGTCGTGGCGCAGATCGTGAAGGAGAAGGGGATCGATATTCTGCTGGCTACCGCCACGGCAGCGGGGAAGGATCTGTTGCCACGGGTTGCCGCACTGTGCGGTGCCGGCATGGTGAGCGAAATCGTCGCCATCAATGCTGATGGTACGTTCCTGCGCCCCACCTATGCTGGCAGTGCCATGGCCACGGTGGCGGTGGAAGGCTCGCCGAAAGTGGTGAGCGTGCGTTCTACCGCCTTCGATCCCGCTACCAAAGGCGGTAGTAGCAAGGCCGAGGTCGAGAAGGTGACCCCGACCATCGACGCGGCTGCCAAGGCCGCCACGTTCGTGAGCTTCAATGAGACCAAGTCCGACCGTCCGGTGCTCACGGAAGCCCGCGCCGTCGTTTCCGGCGGCCGCGGCTTGAAATCCGCCGAGAATTTCAAGAACGTGCTCGAGCCGCTGGTGGACATGCTGGGGGCCGCCATGGGCGCCACGCGCGCCGCCGTGGACGCGGGCTTCGTGCCCAACGATCTGCAGGTCGGGCAGACCGGCAAGGTGGTGGCGCCCGAGCTCTACATCGCCGTCGGCATTTCCGGCGCTATCCAACATATCGCCGGCATGAAGGACTCGAAAGTGATCGTCGCCATCAACAAGGACGAGGAAGCGCCGATCTTTCAGGTGGCGGACTACGGCCTGGTCGCCGACCTCTTCAAAGCCCTCCCCGAGCTGAAGGAAGAAATCACAAAGCTGAAACACTAGCTAACTGCGGCTCGACAGTCGCAGTCCAGGTGAACTTTTCCTCTCCCTCCGGGAGTGTCGATGAATGCGGACGGTTCTGGTCTGGTTCATGCGACGCGTAAGCCCAGGGCGTTGCCCTGGGCTTACGCGTTGCCGCCCTTTCAGGGCTGAGGGTCCCAGGCGCTCGACGAGACTCAAGTCTTCCGCCCCAAACGGGGCAGCCATTCACCAGCCTGGGGCGGCGCCCCGGGCGGTTTTTCAAGCCGAAGAATCCATTCCCCGGTGACCACGGCGGCAAGCCCGCTTCGCATATACAAACACTCTCCTCCGGGTCGTCGTCGGGGTTGACCGCCAAGTCACGGCGCTTGGTTGAATCCGCTCAATCATTGTAGAAGAACCAGTGTAGAGAAAATGCGAACCCTCATTGTTGGCGCGTCAGGCTTCGTCGGAAGCGCCCTGCAATCGGCGTTCGGTTCCGATGCCGTCGGGACGTACTGCGCGCATCCGGTCGAGGGGCTGCGGCAGCTCGATATGCGGGATGGGGCGGCGGTGCAGCGGCTGGTGGCCGAGGTGCGGCCCGCGCTGATCATCCAGCCGGCGGCGCAACCCAACGTCGACTGGTGCGAGGACCACGAGCAGGAATCGTACGACATCAACGTGGCGGGGACGCGCAATGTGGCCGAGGCGGCGCGCGCTGCCGGGGCGCGGCTCGTGTTCTTTTCCACCGATTACGTTTTCGACGGTGCGGCCGGGCCGTACGCGGAAGACGCGCCGACTAATCCCCCCAACGTGTACGGCCGCCACAAGCTCGAGGCGGAGCGTCTGATCGCCGCAACGCTGCAGGACTACCTGATCGTGCGGGTGTGCGGCGTCTACGGCTTCGAGCGGCAAGGGAAGAATTTCGTCATGGGGTTGCTGGCAAGGGGGCGGCGAGGAGAGCCGATGAACGTGGCGTCGGATCAGTGGGGCACGCCGACGTACGGGGACAATCTGGCGGCGGCGGTGAAGGAGCTGGCGCTCTCGGGGTGCCGCGGCACCTACCACGTCGTTGGGCCGGAGTGTCTGGACCGGGTGAGCTTTGCGCGACTGGTGTGTGACGTCTTCGGGCTCGATGCAGGCTTCTTGCGTCCGCGCACCACCGCCGAGCTGGGCCAGCGGGCGCCCCGTCCGTTGCGTTGCGGACTGCAGACGGCGAAGGTGCGTGCGGTTCTCACCACCGAGCTGGTGGCGCCGCGCCGCGGCCTGGAGCTGATGCAGCAGCGATTGCGACAAGAGGGCCTGCTGGCATGATCAAAGACGTGAAGCTGGTAGAGCTGAGGCATGAGTCGGCTAGCTGGTGTAGTGCGTGAGATGCGTTTGCCAAACTGCTGCGGGGCAGATTAAAATCCGCGGTCGAATCCAGAGGGGGCGCGGCGGAGCTATGCGGATAGCACCGGGAGCTTCGGGGCAGGGCCATAGCGTCGGCTGCGCGATCGGCGCTGGGGCGAGGGCCTGGTACGGCAGAGGGGTGGGGCACTCGTGAGCCTCAAGTCGCAAGCCGCGGCGCGCTGCTCAGGCGGGACCGTAAGCTGCGCGGGAGAGCGTTGCGGTACACAGCAGATGGCAGTTCAAGTACAAGTATCAGGGCGGGAGACCTGAACGGCAATGGCGGTGGCTCTTAAGCGGCGCTGGACATCGGCGGCGGGTGGGCTCATTTTTCTCCTGGCACTCGGCTATTTCGCGGCGCTGGCCCCGTATGGGATCGAGCTGGCCGACGAAGGGCACCTCGTGCATCAGATCTACCGCACCTTTCGGGGCGGGCTGCCGTACGTCGATTTTCACACCGGCTACACGCCGGGCATGTACTATTGGAACGCCGCACTGCTGGCGATCTTCGGAGTCAAGCTGACGGCGGTCCGGTTTGGCCTGGCGCTGTGCAACGCCGCGGCGGTTTTTTTGATGTACGTGGTGGCGCGGCGTCTGCAGGCTTCACGCCTGGCCGCCGCTGCCGCTGCCGTGTTCTACCTCGGATTGATTCCGTTCTACGACGGCCACTTCGCATCGTTCAACATCCCCTATCCCGCTTGGTACGTTACCCCGTTTTGGCTCCTCAGCATCTTGTTCGTTCTCCGCGCCTTGGCGAACGGCACGACATTACCCTGGGCCGTTGCGGGCGTCTGTGCCGGGATCGGGTTCGCGTTCAAGCAGAACGGCGGCTTGCTCAACCTCGTGGCTATCGGCATCACGCTCGCCTTGCTCATGCGTCCAGCGCGCGATGACAACGCGGTGCGCAGCCGGATCGGTCGCCTCGCCCTGCGGGTCGAGCGCATGCTCCACTGGCTGCTCCCGGTTGGCGGGGCGCTGGGGTTGGTTGTGATGGTGGGATGCGGCCGCGAAGCGTGGATTTTCGCGGCCCCTTTACTGATCGTTGTCCTGTCGCAACTCCTGATTCCGGGCGCGAGCGTGGTGCGGACGGTGCCGCCGTTTCGGTTGTGGCGAGCCGGGCTCGCCGCAGCATGCGGGTTCGCGCTGGTGACCGTCCCGTGGGCTTCCTACTTCTGGTCGCGCTTGGGCACCGGGCTCTTCCTGCGCTCCATCCTTTACATCGGCACGGCGTACAAGAGTTTCTATTTCATTGCTCACCCGCCGCTGGGCTCGTGGGCTCTGGGTGTGGCTGCCGGCTTGTTGCTGCTCGTGTTGGCCGGTCTGGTGCTCCGCACGCGCAAGGTGCCGGTCGGCGCGTTGGCGGTGCTTGTCGCGGCCGGCGCACTAGCCGCGACGTTCTGGCTCGTACGCAAGCCACCGCCGATGGTCGAAGGCTTCCAGGCCTCGGTCATGATGCGCATCCAAGACATCGCCTTCCCCTTGCTGCTGTGGATCGCGTGGGCGGCCATCGCCGTGCATCTGACTCGGATGGTACGCCGCCCGGTCGCCGTCGCAGGCGCGACGCCAGCCGCACTCGCGGCAGGTGTAGATCGCGACGACAGATTGCTGATCGTTTTGGTATCGGCGATTCTGATGCACGGCGAGCTCTATCCGCGTTCCGATTTCCCGCACCTCGTCTTTGCTGCGCCGGGTCTTCTAATCGTGGGTGCCGTGCTGCTCGACCGCTTGACGGCGCTGTGGGCTAAAGGCTTGACTGACAGGCGCGCGCAAAGGCGAATTCTCCGAGCTACATTCCTGTTGCCGGTCTACGCCCTGGCGCTGATCCTCCTGGCGCCCGCGCTCCAGCGCATCGAATACCTGGTGCGCGCCGGCCTGGAAGCGGATCCCACAGCTGTCGTGACGCTAGAAACCCCCCGCGCTCCGCTGGTGCTTGAGCCCTCGGCCGGGCGGCTGTTCGTGTATCTGTCGGATACCGTCCAGTACCTGACTGCGAATTCGACTCCGCAGGAGTACGTGTTCACCTTTCCCTGCCTGGACTTCATCAGCTTTCTCGCCGACCGGCGTGACCCGACGCGGCACGGCTACTACTACCCGGGCTCGCCCGGCCATGCCGTGGAGGCGGAGGTGATCGACGCGTTGCGCGATCATCCGCCGCGATTCATCGTCGCACTGCACGACCACGCGCTGTTCTTCACCGCTGCGCCGCTTTACTACTTCAACCTGCGTCAGTATGTGACCGAACACTACGAGCTCGACCGGCGCATGGGCATGTTCGACGTCCTGAGCCGCCGGGAAGCCAGCGCGCCCGTGGGTCAGGTTGCGGGTCACGCTGGCGGCGTAGCTGTGCACGCCAACAGCGATTACGCGCTCGACAAGGATCTCGCGCGTGACGGCCTGGCTGAGACGATCGCGCTGTGGGAGCGCGAGCTAGCGCACCTTCACGGTAAGCGGGCACAGCGCGTCGCTGGGGCGCTGGCGGCTCTCCCCTCGAAAGATCCGGCTGGGCTGGCAGACCTGCTCCGGCGCCTTGACCCGCCGGCACAGCGGATGATCGCGCTGCTGGTCCGCAAGAGCCGGAGCACCGAAGGCGCCGCGGCGCTGGCGGCTCGGGTCGGGGATGAGGGAATCGATCCGGCAGTGCGCGAGCTTTTCGTCCGGATCATCGCCGCGGTGGGCGACTTGCAGTCGGTCCCGCCGTTGCTGCGCGCGCTCAAGGGGGCGGACCCGGCGACGCTGACGGGAGTGAGCGTCGACCTGTTCACCCTAAGTTCGCTCTCGTGGTTGGAGAACTACTGGTACGTGCCCCCCGAACGCACCGAGTGGCGCGATATCGAGGAAGCACTCCCGGATCGGCAGATCATCGACTGGATCGACAACCCGTGGGAGATCATGCCGCTGCGGGTCTTTGCGATCCACATGGCCGGTAGCTGCCCCGGCCGCCAGTTTGTACCATTTCTGGTTCGCCTCCTCGGCGACAGCAACGAGAATTGGCAACTGCGTGCACAGGCGGCGCAGAGCTTGGTGGCCTTGGGCTATGGCAAGGATATCTTCGCCGCGCTGACTGGGCTTGTGCGCCGTGGCGAGCTGGTACCGCCGATGCTCACGACGGCACTGTACCAGCAAGCGCCCGATGTGGGCTACGAGCTGGTGGCAAGTTCGATGGCGGCAGTCGACGACATGGCACGGGCGGAGGCGTTCTGGGTGGCGGGAGCACTGCACGATGCGCGCATGGCAGACCCGCTGCGTGCGGGTCTGTCCGATCCTGCACGAGAGGTCCGCATGGCTGCCGTGTGGGGTCTCGGCAACAGCGGTGATCCCTCGGTGCTCGGCGATCTGCAGCGGATGGCCCGTGACGGCGACGACGAGGTCGAACAGTTCGCCGAACGCGCCATCCAACACGTCTTATACGGGGCCGCGAACCAGCGGCCCGAGTAGCCGCAAAGCATGCCGCGCGCCTCCGACGGGCGGGCACGCGCCGGCCGGCCGCGCCCCTGTTGATGTACCCCTACGGGGGCGCGGCCACCGCTTCAACGATCTGCTGCATCTTGTGCGCCTGCTCATCCCACGAGAACTGCTGCGCCCAGCCGACCGCTGCGGCCCCCATGCGCCGGCGCAAATCTCCATCTGTCAGTATCTGAACCATACGAGTTGTCCAGGCATCGACGTCGTTGTGTGGAATCAGAAAACCGGTTTCGCGGTCACGGACCGCATCCCGCAGTCCAGCGCTGTCGCTGGCGAGCGTCGGCGTGCCGCAGGCGGCGGCCTCCATGGTTGGGATGCCCCAGCCCTCTTTCAGGCTGGGGTATACCAGCACGTGGGCGCGGCGCAGCCAGTCGATCTTGGCGTCCTCGCTGACCCAGCCGGTGAACGTGACGTTGTCCTGCAGGTGCAGACCGCGGACGAGCGCCTCGAGGCGAGGGCGGTCGTTGCCGCGTCCGGTGAAAACGAGCTGCGCGTTCGCGACCGTGGCGCGGGCGGCAGCAAACGCCCGAATCACCGGGTCGATGCCCTTGTAGCGCTTCAACATGCCGACGTACAGGATGAGCGGGGCGTCCGATTTCGGCACCGAGGGCTCGACACGGTAGCGCTGCAGATCGAGTCCGGGGCTGACGATGTCCGTACGGCTGCTGCGCAGGCCGCGGCGTGCGAGGTCGCGTGCCGTGCTCTCGCTGATGGCGACCACCCGCAGCCCCCTATACACCGCCGGAATGAGCTGCTCGTACAGCCAAACATACAAGGCGAATACGGGGTTGACTTCGTGGAACACGGCGGTGCCGAACAGGTGCAAGACGATGGGCAACACGGGCCTGCGCGTGAACGCGGGCAGGAAGAAGGGGATCTTGCAGATGTTCTCCACCAACAGGTCGGCGCCTTGCCGACGCGCCAGCCGCAGCGCCTCCCGCGCGCCGATAACGTTGAACGTAGCCTTGTTGCCGGCGCGCAGCACACGCACACTGCCAATGCGGTCTTCGCGCGCCGCCCCCGGATGGCGCGCACAGATCAGAGTGACGTCATGCCCGTGCGCCGCGATCCGCTGGAATATCTCGTTGAGATACATCTCGGCACCGCCGGCCTCCGGGTGCGTGGTGTCACGGTAGTCTACTAAGACGATTCGTAAAGGAGCTGGCAAGCCTGACCTTAAATCCGGGGCTTTATTAGCACTGGCGGTGCTACGGGTTCAAGGCGGCTCGATTTTGCTGGCAATACGCCGTGAGGCATCGTAGCATCCGTCCGTTCTTGTCGGATACGGCGATAGTCTGCGAACGGTCGGGGGGACGGCTCCGAGGCGGCCGGAGGTAGCGGGCTAGCTTGCAGGGACGAGGAGGGAAAATATTGAAAGCCACAACCATGACCGCCATCGACCGTCGGCTCGGTAAGCCGCTGTGTGCCGTGCTGACGGGGGTGCGACGGTTGGCGCAGTTCGTCGGCCGCACGCCGTCGTACGATGAGCCTCCGCGCAGCATCCTGTTCGTCAAGATGGCCGAGCAGGGGGCCACGGTGCTCGCGTATCGCGCGCTGTGTCGCGCGGTCGAGATGGTCGGTCGCGAGAACGTCTACTTCTGGGTCTTTGAGGAAAATCGCGAGATCCTCGATTTGCTGGACGTGATCCCGCCCGCTAACGTCATCACCGTTCGCTCCAAGAACCTCATTACCTTCACCATCGACATCCTCCGCAGCCTGTGGCGCATTCGCCGGCTGGGCATCGACGCCACCGTCGACATGGAGTTCCTGGCGCGGGCTCCCGCGGTTTTGGCCTTTCTGACCGGGGCGCCGCGGCGGGTCGGCTTGCATCGCTTTACCGTCGAGGGTCCCTACCGCGGTGACCTGCTGACGCACCGCGTGCAGCACAACCCGTATCTGCACACAGCGGCGGCGTATTACGTGTTGGTCGAAGCGCTGCGGGGTTCGCCGGCCGACGTGCCGCTGCTCAAGTATCAGATTCCGCCGGTCGACGGCTCGCCGCCGCAGTTCCGCCCGAGTGATGAGGAATGTCGTCGGCTGCCAGCGCTGTTGGAGCAACTGGCGCCGCATGGCGTCGGCTCGCCGATCGTGCTGTTGAATCCGAACGCCAGCGACATGCTGCCGTTGCGCAAATGGCCCACCGACCGCTTCGTGGACTTGGGCAAGCGCATCCTGGCGAGCCGGCCGGAAGCGACGCTGGTGATCACCGGGGCGCCGTCCGAGCAGTCGGCGGCCGCCGAGGTGGTGCGGGCCATCGGCTCCTCGCGCGTGATCAGCGTGGCCGGCAAGACCACCCTACGCGAATTGATGGTGCTGTACACCATCGCCGACATCCTGGTTACCAATGACAGCGGGCCGGGGCATTTCGCCTCGATGACCGACATCGACACCGTCGTGCTGTTCGGGCCGGAAACGCCGGCACTCTACGGACCGCTGGGCAAGAACAGCCATGTACTGTGGAACGGCCTGGCCTGCAGCCCCTGCATCAATCCGTTCAACCATCGCATCTCGCCTTGCAACGATAATGTCTGCATGAGTTCCATCTCCGTGGCCCAGGTGTTCAGCCAGGTGCAGGAATTGCTGGCGCAACGGGCGCGCCGGGCGGTGAAAGCAGTAAGAAGTGAAAAGTGAGAAGTGAGAAGTCAGGAGTGACTCCTTACCTCTTACTTCTCACTTCTTACTTTTTACTTCTTACTGGAGTAAGGGGTAACGAATGGAGAAGCCGCACAAGCGTTTGGAAGCATGGAAACGGAGCATGGAACGACAAGACACTTGCCGGCCTGATCAAGTCCCTGCGGGCGAGGACCTCTTCCCCCTAACTATGGGGTAACAACTTCTTACTTCTCACCTCTTACTTCTCACTATGAGTTGCGGTGGAGTTTTCACCGGCGAGCGCTTGCTGGCCGGCGATCCGTTGTTCGCGGCCGACATGAGCCGGCATCTGGTGGCGTATCAGTTTGCGCAGCAGCAGGTGCGCGGGAAGAGCGTGCTCGATGCGGGCTGCGGGGACGGCTACGGCACGGATATGCTGGCGCAGACGGCGGCGCGGGCGGTCGGGGTCGACCGTTCGGCGGAGACCATCGACCTCGCCGGGCGCCGCTACCAGCGGCCCAATCTGACTTACCGCGCGTGCGACCTCGATCGCCTGAGCGATCTCGGCGAGCAATTCGATGTCGTGTGCAACTTCCAGGTGATCGAGCATCTGGCCGATCCCAAGCCGTTCCTCGGACAGGCGCGCCAGGTGTTGCGGCCCGGCGGCTGCTTGATCGTCACCACGCCGAACCGGTTGAATTCGTTCGTCGAGAACCCGTACCACGTGCACGAGTACGTCGCAGGCGAATTGGCGGAGCTGCTGCGCGAGTTCTTTCCGCAGGTGGAGATGCGCGGCGTGTGCGGCAACGAGCGGGTGATGGCGTTCGACCGCGCCCGCGGCGCGCAGGCGGGCAAGATCTTGCGGCTAGACCCGTTGGGGCTGCGGCGCCTGTTGCCGCGCGCGCTCATCGAGTGGGCCTATCCACGTCTGGCGCGTCTGGTGCGGCGCAACATCGCCGCCGCTGGTGTGGGTGCGACGATTACGCCTGCCGATTTCCGCATCACCGACGACTGCCAAGGTTCGCTCGACCTGCTCGCCACCTGCCGGTGTGGGAAGCGGTAAGAAGTGAGGAGTGAGAAGTGAGAAGTTAGGAGTGAGAAGTCAGGAGTGAGAAGTCAGGAGTGACTCCAACCTCTTACTTCTCACTTCTTACTTTTTACTTCTTACCTTTCACCTCTTACCAGGAGAGGACTGCGTCCGTAAGTGCGCGGCAATGTGGCTGATGAATTCTCGGAATTGCGCCGGGCCCTCGTGCAGCATGACCCAAACCATACTAGGATCGACAGCAAGGTAGTCATGCACCAGGATATTGCGAAACCCCGGCATGCCACGTACGCGGGCGACGAAGTCCTCGGGGAGGATCCCGTGCTGTCCGAGCAGCTCGATGATCTCGCGATAGGATTGCGGCGTCCCGAGCTGCTCGCCCGCAACCAAGTGATTACCGATGTCCAGAACGCATTCGATCGCGAGCTGCAGACCGTGCTCGATCATCCACTGTGTACTGAGCTCGGCGGTGAACTTGTCGCGCGACACTGTGGCTATAAGGCGTTGCAACTCAGCGACATACGTTTCGAGCGCGTGCAGCCGTTGGCAAATGGCTTCGCGATCGGTCATCGGTCGTACCGTTCAAGCAAGGCGCGGTCTTGGGCATCGCGCAAGGGTTTCGTGTCGAAGTACTCCCGGCGGGCGGCGACCTCGAACCGCACGCGAGCAAGCTCGTCGCGGCAGTAGAGCAGTCGGCCGGAAATGGCGCGAGCCTTCAAGAGCGGCGGCGCGGCGTTGAGAACAACGACATCGATGTCCGAACGGTGCAAGGCCAGCATGAGGTCAGAGATGAGGCTCGCTTGGATGGTGCCGGGCGAAGTGGCGTCGGGCGCGAGCACGACGGCGATATCGACATCGCTGAGCGGAGAGGTCGCGCCGCTGGCTTGCGAGCCGAACAAATAGGCTACGATCACCGGATACGATGCAAACACCGATTGCAGCGATGCCAGGTCCGGAACCATGTAAGGCGATCTTACTCCGGCCCTTCGGGGCGTCAAGAAAAGTGAGAAGTGAGAAGTCAGAAGTGAGAAGTGAAAAGTGAGAAGTGAAGAACGACCAGGCGCTTCACGCCTTACCCTTGCCATCCTCGTCCTCCTATGCGCCTGCACGCGCCAGAGCCCTCCCACACACCCGGAGCGCTGGGCGCGAGCCTGGATCAGCGCGATGAATTCTCGCAGTGTTGAGCAGGTGGTGGGCCTGTTCGGTAAGGGCGGAACGTATGAGGCACCCGGAACCAACGGGCCGATTTCGGACGGGCAGCTGGCGTGGTTCCTGAACGCGATATGGCAGGTATCGACGAGTCTCATTTTTGTGCCGGAGAGAGTGACGGCAGAAGGGGACCGCATCCGCGTCGAGTGGCATGTCCGGAACGAGCGCAAGGACGGGCAGGTGGTGACCTTTAAAGGCGTCACGGAGATCGAGGTCGAGGGCAGTCACATTCGGCGGGCGCGGACTTTCTTTCCGATTACGGAGTCGAGAACACCAGGGCTGGGGCCTCAGTGACGCGGCTCGCGCTTGCGGTGTTCGACGGGTTGACATAAGAGGCAAGCCATCACATGCGCGTCGGCGTGCAGTTCATTCCGGCAGGTAGCCGTGCCCGGCCGGAGCACCGCAGCGTGTCCGCCCGGTCCGGCGCGGGCCTTCGCACGGCCTTTCTCCATGCTTGATACTTCATCGTTGCGTCGCCACAACCGCCCGGTTGTGTGCATCCAAGGGCTCGGGTTTGTCGGGGCCGCGATGGCGGTCGCCGTGGCTGCTGCCCGCGACCGCGAAGGACGGCCGCTGTTCTCGGTGGTGGGGATCGATCTGCCCACCCCGCTCGGCCAATCGCGCATCGACCAGTTGAATGCCGGGGTGTTCCCGTTCCGCACCTCCGACGATGCCCTGGCGCAGGCGACAACCGATGCCCACGCAGCGGGTAACTTGCGCGCGAGCAGCGATGCGGCGCACTTCGCCGACGCCAGTGTCATATTGGTCGATATCCACTTGGACGCCGACGCGTCCGGGGAACAGGCTGCCGTGCACTTCGCACCATTTCGCGCGGCCATTCGGACGATCGGGACCCACATGGCCCCTGGGGCGCTCGTCATTGTCGAGACCACCGTGCCCCCCGGCACGTGCGAGCGCGTGGTAGCACCCGAGCTGGCGGCGGCGCTGCACGCCCGCGGGTTGCCGCGCGATGCGTTCTTGCTGGCGCATTCGTACGAGCGCGTAATGCCGGGTGAGGACTACCTGGCGTCGATCACCAATTTCTGGCGCGTCTACGCCGGACACACGGAGGCCGCCGCCGATGCCTGCGAGCGCTTTCTCGCGCAGGTCATCAACGTGGAGGCATATCCCCTGACACGTCTCGCCAGCACCACGGCTTCCGAGATCGCGAAGGTGATGGAGAATAGCTATCGCGCCACCAACATCGCGTTCATCGAGGAGTGGGCGCGCTTCGCCGAGGCCGTGGGCGTGGACCTGTTCGAGGTCATCAACGCAATCCGTGTCCGTCCGACGCACAACAATATCCGGCAACCCGGATTCGGCGTCGGCGGCTACTGCCTGACTAAGGACCCGCTGTTTCCGGGCATAGCGACGCGGCAACTTTTCGATCGCCCCGATCTGAGGTTCCCGTTTTCAGAGCTGGCCATTCGGACCAATCGCCTGATGCCGATCGTCTCGGTGAACCGCATCGAGCAGCTGCTCGGCGCAACGCTGCGGGGCAAGCGCGTCCTGTTGATGGGCGTGGCGTACCGACAAGATGTGGCTGACACGCGCTACTCACCGGCGCAGACCTTCGTTGAGGAAGCCCGCCGTCGTGGCGCGGTGGTGGTGGCGCACGACCCGTTGGTGACGCACTGGCCGGAAATGGACCTCCCGGTGACGGCGGAGCTGCCGGCGGCCGATACCGTCGACGCCGTGGTCTTCGCGGTGCCGCATCGGGCGTATCGTGACCTGGATCTGCGCGGCTGGCTGCGGCACGGGGCGCCCGTGGTGCTCGACGCCAACGCGGTGTTGACGACGGCTCAACGTCAGGCGGTGAAGGATGCCGGCTGCGTGTTTGCCGCGATCGGACAGGGGTGAAGCGTGGGCAAGGTTCTGGTCACAGGCGGTGCAGGTTTCGTCGGCGGCTTCCTCGCCAAAGCGCTGGCGGCGCAGGGCGACACGGTGCACCTCGTCGACAATCTCGCGCGTGGCCGGCGCGACGCTTTCCTCATCGAGCTCTTGGCGAGCCCCAACGTCCGACTGTTCGAGCGCGACCTGCTGCAGCCCGAAGCCCTGAGCGATCTGGACGCGGACTACACGCAGGTTTTTCATTTTGCCGCCATCATCGGCGTGCAACATGTGTTGCGGCGCCCGTACCCGACGCTCAGGGACAACGTCCTGCTGTTGGACACGGCGATCGCGTTTGCACGCCGGCAACCGCGGCTGCGGCGGTTCGTGTTCGCCTCCACCAGCGAAGTCTACGCCGGGTCCTTGGAACTCGGAATGTTGCCGATCCCGACGCCCGAGGACACGCCCCTGGCTGTGGCGCCGCTGGACCAGCCACGCACGTCGTACATGCTATCGAAAATCTACGGTGAAGCCATGGTCCGCCAGGCCGGCTTACCGTTCACCATCGTGCGCCCGCACAACTTTTACGGGCCGCGCATGGGGATGTCCCACGTCATCCCGCAACTGCTGGAGCGGGCGCACCGGGCGGCGCCGGGCGGAATCCTCGAGGTGTTCTCCGTCGACCACCGCCGCACCTTTTGCTTCATCGACGATGCCGTCGAAATGGTCGTGCGTGCAGCCAAGGCGGCGAGCTGCGAAGGCCAGGTGCTCAATCTCGGCCACGAGAGCCCGGAAATCACTATCGGTGAGCTCGCCGAGACGATCGCGCGCGTCGTCGATAAACCCTTGACGATTGTCCCGAGGCCGGCGACGCCGGGCTCGCCGACACGGCGCTGCCCGGACATGTCGCGTGCGCTGGCGTCGACGGGCTATCGAGCCGAGATAGGTCTGGAAGAAGGACTGCGCCGCACCTACGCCTGGTATCGTCCGATGGTCTTCGAAGGTGGGGAGCGGGAGGTCGCCACGTGATTCCGCTCGCAATCCCCAATCTCTCCGGCAACGAAGCGCGCTACCTGCAAGAGTGCGTCGAGACCAACTTCGTCTCCTCGGTCGGGCCGTTCGTCACGCGTTTCGAAGCGATGGTCGCGGAGGCGGCGGGCGCGCGCCATGCCGTTGCGACCTCCGCCGGAACCACGGGCCTACACGTCGCTCTGACCGCCGTCGGTGTGTCGCGCGACGAACTCGTGGTCCTTCCCTCGTTCACCTTCATCGCCAGCGCCAATGCCATTGCCCATTGCGGGGCCATGCCGTGGCTGTTCGATATTGATCCGGGGTCGTGGACGCTCGACGTGAGCCAGCTTGCGTATGCTCTGGAACAGGAAACCGAACCGCGGCACGGCGCTATCTTCCACAAGGCGACAGGGCAGCGCGTCGCCGCCATTATGCCGGTCTACACCCTGGGTATGCCGGCCGACATGGACCGCCTGGGGGAGATCGCCCGCCAGCACGGATTGCCGGTCGTTGCTGACGGTGCGCCGGCGCTCGGGGCACGCTACAAACGACGAGCGATCGGTGCGCTCGGGGCTGACCTCACGGTGTTTTCATTCAACGGCAACAAGACCGTCACCGCGGGTGGCGGCGGCGCGGTCGTCAGCGCCGACGAAGCGCTGTGTACGTTGGTTCGCCATCTGACGACGACGGCGCGCTGCGGCACGGAGTACGACCACGACATGGTCGGATTCAATTACCGGATGACCAACCTGCAAGCGGCGGTCGGCTGCGCGCAGCTGGAGCAGCTGGAGACCTTCGTGGCGGCGAAGCGGCGGATCGCGGAGACGTACGACCGGGCGCTCGGCGATCTGCCCGGCATCGGTCGGTTTCCTCATCCGAGTTGGGCCGAGGGGGGGTGCTGGTTTAGCGGCGTCACCCTCACGCGCCCGACGGTGGCCGAGATCATTCCGCTTTTGCGGAAGCGGGGAGTGGACTCCCGGCCGTTCTGGAAGCCGATTCATCTGCAGGTGCCGTACGCGCAGGTTCCGAGAGCGCCGTTGCCCGTCTCCGAGCGGGTGTGGCAGACGGTTTTGACGTTGCCGTGCTCCACCGGTCTGACGCCCGAGGAGCAAGAGACGGTGATCGCGGCCGTGCGCGAGACGGTAGGTGAGAAGTGAGGAGTAAGGAGTAAGGAGTAAGAAGTAAGAAGTAAGAAGTAAGAGGTAAGAGGTAAGACTCCTGACTTCTCACTCCTAACTCCCAACTCCTTACTTCTCACTCCTAACTTCTCACTGTCATGGCAAGGGTAAGCGATGGGCACGGTCTGGGAATGAAAAAGTGGCTGGGATTTGCGCTCAAGGTGGGCGTTTCCATCGGCATTCTGGTGCTGATTGCGGCGCGCACGGACCTCAGCCGGATCGGAACGCTGCTCGCTTCCGTCGAGGGCAGCACGCTCGTTGCGGCGTTGCTGTTGGCGCTGGCCCAAACCGTTTTGACGGCTTACCGCTGGGTTCTGGTCATGGAAGGCGTGGGGGTGTCGGTCGGTTTTTGGCCGGCGCTGCAGGCCATTCTTGTGAGTCTTCTGCTCAACCAGTGCCTTCCGTCTTTCGTAGGCGCCGATGCGTACCGGATGTACTGGCTGTATCGCGAGTCTAACCAGTTGGGACCCGCGGTGCGCGGCGTGCTGATCGATCGCATGCTTGGAATGATCGCCCTGATCGTCATGTTTGCCGCCGGCATTGCCTTGTTGTTCCAGCGCCTCGGTGATCCCGCCGTCAAGAGCGGGCTCCTGATGTTGCTGCTCTGCAGCCTGGGCGGCGCGATCGCATTTTTCACCGGCGATCTGTTGCCGAAAGGCTGGCAACGCCTTCGGGTTCTGAGGGAGTTGGCGAACGTGTCGGCCCCGGCCCGGGCGCTGATGCTGACGGCGCGCAGCGGGATCATCATCGGGGTGATGTGCATTCTCGTCCACGTGTTAACGGCAGTGGTCATGTTCATGTTTGCGCGCAATCTCGGCCTGCGGTTGACGCTGCTCGATTGTCTGCTTTTCGTGCCGCCGATCATGCTGCTGGCGGCGGTGCCGATCTCCATCGCAGGGTGGGGCGTGCGTGAAGGCGTCATGGTCGGAGCGCTGTCGATGATCGGCATCGGGACAGAGCCGGCGCTGGCCTTGTCCGTTCTGCTAGGGTTCACGATGCTGGCCAACGGCGTGATCGGAGTATTGCCGCTGATGTTTGGAGGCCAGCGGTACTGGGCCGGGCGCGTCAGGCGTGCCTCTTACCCCTCACTTCTTACCTCTTACCAGCAGTCAGAAGTGAGGAGTGAGAAGTGAGAAGTGAAGAACCGTCAGGCGTAAAGCGTAAGGCGTCAGGCGAAAAGGCCGTCAGGCGTCAGGCGCATGTGGATGCTGTAGAGCTGTGAAGAAGACCCTTCTCTCGGCTGCACTGCTCGAGGTCGTCGTCTCGGGTGCGGTGCTCCTTCTGCTCAGTTTCCTCTTCTGGAAGTTCCGCATCTTCGACAGTGGCGTGAACCCTGCCATCGAGGTCGGCCCGGTTGATCTGTACATCGAGATCACGCCGATGAACGTGTACGGCTTCGAGGCGCTGGCACACGGCCGCCTGCCCCTGTGGAACCCGTACCAGTTATGTGGGGAGCCGTTTCTGGCGATGCCATACGTCGGTTTCCTTTACCCGTTCCATCTCATCAATCTCTGGTTCGGCATCCTCACCTCGTATGAGATCTCTTTAGTCTTCCACATGTTCTTCGGCGCCCTGGGGATGTGGGGCTTGGCGCGGCATTTCCGCATGACGAACTCGGGCGGGTTATGCGCCGCGGTGACGTTCACCTGGTCTGGGTGGTTGATTCTCAACAACACCGTGCCGTGGGTGTTCGAAACGATTACCTGGATGCCACTGACCGTGCTGCTGTTCGACCTGGTACTTGAAGGCCGCCGCCGGGCGTGGCTGTGGCTCATCCTCACGCTCGCTTGCGAAATCTACATCGGTGCCCCCGAAGTGCTGCTGCACACGATGTATGTGGCAGCGTTCTTTACGCTCTTGCGCCTTGTGGGGCTGATTTGGCGCGGCGAGTTCCGGCTGTGTGCTGAGCGCGCGGCACTGGTGGGCATCTCGGTGGCTGCGGCACTGCTGCTCTCCGCGCCTCAGTTGATGCCGGCCGTCGAGCTGACGCAGCAGAGTACGCGTGCGGCAGGTTCGCTGACGCTTGCCCAGGCTCTCCCAGGCGTGATTCCGGCGCCGCAGTTTCTCCGAGCTGCCGTCGGCACCGCAGGGGTAGTCACCGTCGGCGTGTTGCCGCTGCTCGGACTGTGCCTCGTGATCGGGTGGCGGCGATACCGGCTCGTCTGGATCGCCGGCACCGTGGCTGCCGTTGGCGCGGCGCTACTGGTTTTTGGTGAGCCGGTCTATCGATACTACTTTGCCATTCCCGTCATCGGCAGCATGTTCCGCCGTCCGATGAAATTTCTCGACATCTACAGCTTCGCGCAATCACTGCTGGTCGGATTGGCGGTCACACGTTTACAGACGTGGTCGGACATCAGGCGGCGCGAAATGTGGCTCCACCCGGGTTGGCTGGCCGCACTGGGGGTGGGGGTAGCGGGGCTGGTTTGGCTCGCTTCCCTACGCGACGTCAATTGGTACTGGGCCGCCGGCCTCGTTCTTTTGTTGCTGTTCGGGCTGGCACGGCGGCGGACCGTGCGCTTGGCCGTCCTGGCTGCTCTCTGTGCCCTGCAGGCGGCCAGTCTTTTCTTCATGACTGGTGATACACATATGCGGCCGGTGAAACGCCCAGAGATCTTCCACACCCATCAGGCACTCCTCGACGCGCTCGAGCGGAACCTCGGCGATGCACGTGTCTACCTCTCGCCGTGGTTCTGGTTCGCGCCGGGTCTCACGGCCAAGCAGGGATTGCTGAACAAGATGGCCGTGGCTATCGACTACGAGCCGCTGGCTGTGGGGCGTTACGAGACATTTTTCACCGCGATCACTCCGCGGTCGGACCCGGCCCCGTTTGACGGCGCCTATGAGCTCAAACCGGACTCCCGCTGGCGGCTGATGGACCTGACCGGCACCAAGTATTTCGTCATGCGGCGGGGCGAGGCAGGCGAGACGTTCATGGCGCAAAACCCAGGCGAGTTCGAGCTGATTCACGACCGTGAGCCGGTGAGGGTGTTCCACAAACGCACCGTGCTGCCGCGCGCCTACTTCGTATCGCACGCGCGCACGCTGTCGAGCCCAGACGCGGTGCTGGCAGCGTTGGACACCCCGAGCTTCGACCCGCGGCTGGAGGTGCTCCTCGAAGGGCCTGAGTCAGTGCCCTTGCCGGCACCCGTCGCGGAAGCAAGCGCAGCGGTACACATCGCGCGCTACGAGCCGGAGCGCGTCGAGATCGAGGCTGATGTAAGTGCTCCCGGCTATCTCGTCCTAACCGACCTGCATTATCCGGGTTGGAAAGCGTTCGTCGGAGATCGCGAGGTCTCGATCTGTCCGTGGTGCGGTTCGAGTATCAGCCACAGAGCTTCCGCATCGGCTTGCGGCTGAGTCTCGCGACGGCGGCTCTGCTTGCGCTCACCGTGGTCTGGACTTACTGGCGTGGAAAAGCCGTAGGGCGTAAAGCGTCAGGCGTGCCTCTTGCCTCTTACTTCTCACCATCAGTGAGGAGTGAGGAGTGAGAAGTGAGAAGTGAGAGGCTGTACTAGCGCCTGGTTCCAACTGATTCCGTACCAGCTGAATGTTCAAAGATGCAAAGCCTTGATCATCGGCCCAGGGTGGGTCAGACACTCGCGGCGGGAATCATTCTGCTCTTTCTGAGCCTCCTGTTCTGGAAAGTACGGATCATTGATCTCGGGGTGAACGAGACACACTCATTCCATACGGATGACCTCTACGCCCAGTACTATCCGATGGTTGAGTACGGCTTTGCGTCCTTACGCAGCGGACATATTCCCCTATGGAATCCCTATCAACTCTGCGGCGAGCCGTTTCTCGCGACGGCCCCATATGTTGGCTTGTTTTACCCGTTGAACCTCCCCTTTCTCTTCTTCAGCACCGGAGCGGCCATTGAAATCACACTAATTCTGCACATGTTACTGGGTGCCTTGGGCATGTGGCTCCTGCTCCGTCACTTCGGAATCAGCACCCTGGGCGCCGTGTGTGCGGGCCTGACGTTCATCTGGTCGGGTTGGTTGATGTTTAACGTCAACCATCCGTGGCTTTATGGCGGCATGACCTGGATGCCCCTGACGGTGCTCTTGTTCGAGCTCGCCGTGCGGGGGGTGCGGAAAGCACAACTCGGGGTCGTCATCGCAGTAGGCTGTCAGGTTGTTGAAGGTGCGGAGATCCTGCCTCATACACTATATGCGGCGAGCCTCTTTGCGCTTGCACGCCTCGCCCTAATGGCCTGGCGCAATGAGTGGCGAGTGGCAGTGCGGCGTGCTGTCGTGCTTGCACTCTGTGTGGCTGCCGCCGCGCTGCTTGGCGCCCTGCAGCTGTTGCCCACATTCGAGCTGATCGGGCTTACTCCCCGCGGCGCGATGAGCTTTGAGCAGGCTAGTTCTCACCCAATCACGCCGCAGTTATTGCTCGAGGGCGCGCTTGAGATTCCAAGGGCGCTTCAGATAGGACCAATATTCACAGTCGGGGTCCTGCCGCTGCTCGGGCTGACGCTGGCGTTGGGCTTTCCGAAGTACAAACTCCTATGGATAACTGCGCTCGTAGCCGTGGGCAGCAGCGCTTTCCTTGCTTTTGGCGGTTGGGCGTTTCGTCTGTATTACGCGTTGCCCGTTATCGGGCACCTATTCCGATGGCCGGTGAAGTTTCTCGACATCTACACCTTTGGCCTCGCGGTGCTGGCCGGGGTGGCGCTCAGCCGCCTGGAGTCATGGGCGGCGCTACCGCGCCGGCGGTTGTGGCTCCATCCGGCTTGGCTCGTAACGCTGGCACTGGGTGGCCTCGCCGCGTGGTGGGCACAAACGCACATTGTTGCGTCGCTGTTTGTGAAGGGCCCCTCACGATACCTGCCGGCTATGCTCGCGCTGCTGGTGGTGTTCGGACTAATCGCGTCGCCCCGCTGGCGCCGCGTCGTCCTGGTGTGCATCTGTGTGCTGCAGGCCGCATCCCTGTTCTTTGTTACCGGCACCTACGATCTCCGGCCCTGGCGATGGCCCTACTTCACGCAATACGACGACGTGCTGCAATCCCTGCGGCAGCGTGCCGGCTACTCGCGCGCCTTCGTTTACGGACATTTGGGCCCCTGGCCGCTGGGCGTGAAGCGCGGAATTGAAGACAAGCAGATGCGCAATCGGGTGTTCCTTACAGCCGACTATGATGTGCTCGTCGCATCACGCTACGGATCGTTCTTCGATCTTGCCGCGCCCCGTCCGGAGGATTCCGGCCCATTCGGGGGTGGCTATAATCCCGGGATGGGCACTAGGTGGAAGCTGATGGACCTGACGGGTACGAAGTACTTCGTCGCCTATCGTGGCGACTTGGCAGACGCCTTTCTCCGCCAGAGCGGCGCGCTGACGGACGGCGTCTTGAGTCTCCGTCTGATCCGCGACGGCTTCGTGCGCATATACGAGAAGGAGAATGTGCTGCCGCGCGCCTACTTCGTATCGCACGTGCGCACGCTGTCGAGCCCGGAAGCGGTGCTGGCGGCCTTGGACACCCCGAGCTTCGACCCGCGGCTGGAGGTGCTCCTCGAAGAGCCTGAAGCGGAGCCCTTGCCGGCAACCGCAGCGGAGGCAAACGCAGCGGTACACATCACGCGCTACGAGCCGGAGCGCGTCGAGATCGAGGTGGATGCCACAGGCCCGGGATATCTGGTGCTCGGCGATCTGCACTATCCGGGTTGGAAAGCGTTCGTCGGAGATCGCGAAGTGCCGATCTTTCGCGCCAATTACCTGTTTCGCGCGGTGCGTCTCGAACCTGGCCACCGTGGTGCGGTTCGAGTATCAGCCACAGAGCTTCCGCATCGGCTTGCGGCTGAGTCTCGCGACGGCGGCTCTGCTTGCGCTCACCGTGGTCTGGACTTACTGGCGTGGAAAAGCCGTAAGGCGTAAGGCGTCAGGCGTGCCTCTTACCTCTTACTTCTCACTTCTTACCGGACGAACCGGCCAGTGAGAAGTCAGAAGTGAGGAGTCAGAAGTGACCCTTACCCTACCTCTCACTCCTTACTTCTTACTCCTTACCTGTTACTTCTCACCTCTTACCAGGGAAAGGCAGTCAGGGGGAACGGCTGCGTTGCCATCCTCGGCCGCCCGCGGTAGAAGGCAAGCGTCGAATGCAATCCGACGACGGGAACGAGGAGCAGCGACGGATCTTCCGGAGGATGACGCCCCAGCAGCGGCTGCGCGCGGCCTTTCGCTTGTACTGGTCGGCTCGCCAGCTCAAAGAGGCGAGCCTGCGGACGTTCCGTCCCGAACTGTCCGAGGCCGAGATCCGCGCGAAGGTGCGGGAGTTCTTCCTCTATGCCCGAGATTGACGGCAACGTTTTTCTGCTCTTCATCCGCCGCCTAAACGGACTCGACATCCGCTACATGGTCACCGGCAGTGTGGCCAGCATAGCCTATGGGGAAGCGCGCCTGACGCATGATGTGGACATCGTTGTCGAAATCCGGAGTGACGACGTGGATCGACTCGGGGCGGCGTTTCCAGAGGGCGATTTTTACCTCCCCCCACTGGAGGTCATTCAGATCGAGGTGAACCGCGCGCAGCGCGGCCATTTCAACATCATTCATCATGAAACGGGCTTCAAGGCAGACATCTACCCCTGCGGTCGCGACCGCCTCAATCTGTGGGGCCTGCAAGAGGCGCGCAAGATCGTGGTGGAGGACTGCGACGTCTGGTTTGCCTCGCCCGAATACGTGATCCTGCGAAAGCTGGAGTACTACCGGGAGGGAGGATCGGAGAAGCACCTGCGGGACATCGAGGGCATCTTGGCGGTCTCGGGCGATGCGGTGAACGCGGATGAGATCGAGAAGCGGGCCCAATCCATCGGGGTCCGCGCGGAGTGGGACGCATTGCGTGCGCGGCCCGCAAAGCCGTAAGGCGTCGGGCATGCTCTTACCAGGGGAAACCAGCCGGTGAGGAGTGAGAAGTCAGAAGTCAGAAGTCAGAAGTGACACCCCCTCCTTTTGCAAAGGAGGGTCAGGGAGGATTTGCGGACGCCTCAAATCCCCCTCAATCCCCCTTTTCCAAAGGGGGAAGTCCCTCTTGGGTCGCCCCGTTATTTTCGGATCAGGGCTTACTCCTTACCCCTTACCCCTTACTTCTTACCTCTTACTTCTGCGTAGCGAAAATCCGGGCTGATCCGAGCCCTTCCACATACGCATCGCGCTGGGAAGAGCTTTGTCGGGCCGTTGCGCGATTTAGATTTCAAAGACGCACGCTGATCTGACCCCTCGCAGATCTCGGGTGCTGAAATTTTAGGCTTGTCGGCGCCTTTTTCTATCGACATCGTGCCGGAACAGCTGTGATCATGCCGTCGGAGATCAAAAATGGAAAAGTTCACTCTGCACTCAGCCCTCGCAGATCCAAATTTGGAAAAATTCATGCTGGTACAAGCCTTCCGAGATCTCGGGTGCTGAAGTTTTAGGCTTGTCGGCGCGTTTTTCTATCGAGATCGCGCCGGAACAGGTGTGATCATGCCGTCGGAGATCAAAAATGGAAAAGTTCACTCTGCACCCAGCCCTCCCAGATCCAAATTTGGAAAAATTCACGCCGGTACAAGCCTTCCGAGATCGCGTGTGCTGAAAGTTAAGTGAAGAACCGTCAGGCGTAAGGCGTGCACCGCCCCTTACGCCTCACGTCTCACGCCTTACGAAGAAGGCGTAAGGCGTGCACACCCCTCACGCCTTACCGTTCACGCCTTACGAAGAAGCCGTCAGGCGTACGAAGAAGAACTGGTATGGCGTCGTTTTACGGCGTAAAGTGACGGCGACATGTCATCCCTGTTTCCCCGTTTGCTTGTTCCGCCTAAGCAATCATTCTTCTTGTTCGGGCCGCGCGGTACCGGCAAGAGCACGTGGGTACGAACGCGGTTCCCGGCCGCGCATCGCATCGATCTCCTCGACCAGGAACTCTACCACTCGTACCTCGTGCGTATCGGGTCGTTCGCAGACGAGCTCCGCGCCCTACGCTCCGGGACCACCGTCTGCGTCGACGATATCCAGCGGTTGCCGCAACTGCTCAACGAGGTGCATCGCTTCATCGAGGAGAAGCGGCTGCGCTTCATCCTATGCGGTTCCAGCGCGCGCAAGCTGAAGCAGCACGGCACCAACCTTTTGGCGGGACGCGCGGTGCGCCGCGAGATGCACCCCTTGGTGCCAGCTGAGCTTGGCAAGGCGTTCTCGTTGGAGACCGTCCTCGCCGTTGGCAGCCTGCCGCTCATCTGGCAAGCCCCGTCACGCCGGGACGCTCTACAGGCCTATGTTCGCATGTATCTCAAGGAGGAAATCCAGGCCGAGGCCCTCGTCCGCAACCTGCCAGGCTTCGCCCGCTTCCTGCCGATCGCGGCGCTGTTTCATGGGCAGACCTTGAACACGGCGACGCTGGCCCGCGATGCGGGGGTGGCGCGCACGACCGTCACCGGATACCTCGATATCCTCGAGGACACGTTGGTGGCCTTCCGTCTCCCGGCCTATGTCGCGCGCATGCGCGTGCGCGAGAAACGTCATCCGAAACTGTACTGGGTCGATACCGGGATCGTTCGGGCGCTGAAGAGCCAGTTCTCATCTCCCACCGCCGAAGAGCGCGGGAGCTTGTTCGAAGGGTGGATTGCGGGCCTCTTGCGCGCCTACCGCGACTACCGGCAGCTGTTCGAGGATTGGTATTACTGGGCGCCGGCGGAGGCGAACCGGACTGAGGTCGACTTCCTGCTGAACCGTGGTCGTGAGTGGCTTGCGCTCGAAGCCAAGACCACGACCAACGTGAGCGACAAGACGCTGCGTGGCCTGCGGGCGATCAACGGTCTCAAGGGTCTGGTGCGCCGCGTCTTGGTGTGCCCCGGCGGGCGGCGACTGCTGACGCGAGAGGGTATTGACGTGTTGCCGGTCGATGAGTTCCTGCGAGCCCTCGACGAGGGGACGCTTTGGCCGTGAAGGTGGAGTGAGAAGCGAAGAGCCGTAAAGCGTAAAGCGCAAGGCGTAAGGCGTCAGAGGAAGGAGCAGTAAGACAGCATAGGCATCAACGCATTGCACACCGGTGCTGAGTTTTCTATGCTGTCAGTCGCCCAGTTCCGGGCGGTTGCCGAGGGCGAGCGATTCCGGTGATTTAGATGAGCACAGTAGAGGACGCGGAGAAGTTGCTATCTCGTATGACGCAAGGCGAAAAGGCTCAGTTGCTGCAACGGGTCGCGCGCGACTTGGGCGACGCCTCCCCCGGCATTGACACCATCGATGGTGTCTGTGGCGGGGAGCCATGTATCGTCCGCACCCGCATCCCGGTGTGGCTGTTGGAGCAAGCCCGACGACTGGGTGCGAGCGAGGCGGATTTGCGTCGGTCCTATCCGACGTTGCGCGCAGAAGATCTGGCGAACGCCTGGGCCTATGTGCGCTCGCACCGGGACGAGGTCGAGGCGAAAATCCACGAGAACGAGGCGGCTTAGGCCGTGGCACGGCTGCTGGCCGACGAGAACTTCCCTCTGCCAGTCGTTGAGGAACTGCGTCGGCTTGGGCATGACGTCGTCACGCTCGAGGACGCAGGGAAGGCCGGTCAGTCTTTGCCTGACGAGGCCGTTCTCGATTTCGCTTCCGGGGACAATCGGGCTGTCTTGAAAGCTGGAGTACTATCCAGTGAGGAGTCAGAAGTCAGGAGTCAGAAGTCAGAAGTGACCCTTACCTACCTTTCACTTTTACTCCTTACTTCTTACCCCTTACTTCTCACCTCTTACCAGCAGTCACAGGTGATGAGCGAGATTCCCGTACTAAATGACAGGAGGATGTGCTAACGGTGCAGGTCGGCGAATCACCAGGCGAACGGGGACCATGAAGGCGGTCATACTGGCAGGTGGACTTGGCGAGCGGCTGCGGCCATTCACGCAGGCGATCCCAAAGCCGCTGCTGCCGATCGGCGAGCACTCGCTATTAGAGATCCAGATCACGAACCTGGCGAAGTACGGCTTCAACGAGATCTTCATCGCGACCAACTACAAATCCGAATACATCGAGAACTTCATCGGCGACGGCAGCCAGTTTGGGGTGCGGATCGGTTACAGCCGCGAGACCAAGCCGCTGGGGACCTGCGGTCCGCTGTCACTGTTGCGCCACCAGCTCGATGTGCCATTCATTATGATCAATGGTGACATTCTGACCACCATCGATTTCGGCCGTTTCTACGCCTACGGCTGCCGGCAGGACAGCGACTTCACCATAGCGACCAAGAACATCGGCACGCCGTTCAACTTCGGCAAAGTCCACACGGCGGGCGACCGGATCATCCGCGTCGAGGAGAAGCCGCAGTTCCTGACCGAGGTGCTGGCCGGGATCTATCTCATGAAGCCGCCGGTGCTGGACCTGGTGCCGGACGGCGAATACTTCGGGATTCCCGACCTGATCGACAAGATGCTCGCCCTCGGCCGTCCGATCATGCGCTACCTGATGCAAGAGTACTGGCTCGACATCGGCCGAGTTGAGGACTACAGCGAGGCCGAAGAGGCGTACCGGACCCATTTCAAAGGACAGTAGGCATTCGCCCGCCCGCTGCCTTCTGTGTGCATGACGCGCGTCGACGTCATTGTGGCCGTCCGGAACGAGGAACAGAGCATCCCCGTGTTTCTCGATCGTATCGCGGCACTTCAGTTGCCGGAAGGCGTGGACCTCAGAGTGATGTTCATCGAGGACTCCAGCACCGATGGGACACGACCGCTTTTGCGGCGCCTCGCTGGCGAGAATCCACGCATGAGCTACTACACCGTGGCGCCCGGCCTCGGTCAGGGTGCGGCCGTTGTGTTTGGCCTGAGCCGCTCCACGGCCGATGCCATGATCATGATGGACGTCGACGGCAGCCATCCGGTGGAGGTCATTCCCGCAATGATCCGTGGGTTCCTAAACGGGGCGCAGGTAGTGCAGTGCGTGCGGCGGACGCTGACCAATCGGAAGGCGTACCGGCGTATTGGGGCGGCCGCGTTCTTCTTCGGGGCCCGCGTGCTCACCGGCGTCGACACGAACGAGCAGCGCATCTACTACCGCTTACTGTCGGCTGGCGTGACCCGATGGCTCCTGCAGCAGCCGCGCTACTGGCACTATCTGCGCTTTCCACTGCCGCGCCGGCCGGAGGGGGCGCTGCGCAGGATCTACGTCGATACCGAGGAACGTGTGTTGGGCGAGAGCAAGTATGGTTTCCGGCGCCTGGTGAACCTGGCGATCGATGGCGTTCTCTCGCAGATGCCGCGGTCGCGGCTGGGCATGTTACTCGTGGGTATGGGAGTGATGGCGGCGCTTCTCGTGAGGTGCGCAATGTGGCCGCTGTCGCTCCTTGTCGCTGGTGCGATGGCCTGGCTCATTCGGCGCTACGCAGGGCTTTCCCGCCCTGATTTCCTGCAACGGATGCAAGTGTTGGAATCAGGCAACGTCGCCGGCATCGCAACCATCGGTGCCGCGCGTGTGGGAGGCGCGGGGCGCTTACTACGATGATGAAGCCCATCGTAATCTTGGGCTGCGGCGGGCATGGCCGCGTCGTTGCGGATGTTGCCCGTGCCTGTGGCCGCTCGGTCAGCGGCTTTCTCGATACGCACATCAAACAGGCCCAGTTCGTTGGGGGTTTGAAGATCCTCGGTGGCGATGCGTGCCTCGACGATGCCAGATTTGTCGCCGCACATGAGTTCGTCGCTGGGGTGGCCGACCAGCAAGGGCGGCGGCGGCTGGCGACGCTGGTGAAGGAGAGGCACGGAGTCTTGGCAACACTTGTCCACCCGAGTGCGGTGATCGCTCCAGATGTCCGCATCGGGGAAGGTACCGTTGTAGTGGCTGGCAGTGTCGTGAACCCGGGGGCGGTGCTGGGCAGTTTCGTCATTGTGAACACCGGGGCGACCGTCGACCACGATTGCGAATTGGCGGACGGCGTGCACATCGCTCCGGGAGCCCACTTAGCCGGGGCTGTCACATGCGGTGTCGACGCTTTCGTGGGCCTTGGGGCGTTGGTGATCCAGGGCCGCCGGATCGGAGCGCGAGCCGTGGTCGGTGCTGGAGCGGTGGTGATTGCGGACGTTCCTGATGGCGTCACTGTCGTTGGGTGCCCGGCCAGAATTATTCAGCGAACTTCCGATTTAGGCTAGCTGACGGTGACCATTTCGACTCTGACGGCTCGCGCTTGTGCCGGAGTTGCGCCTTGCTTAGCGTTGGGGAACGTGAGCCGCAGCATCGTGGTCCCGGTGTTCAAGGCGTTGGTGGCCAGTGAGAAATCCTTCGTCTCGGTCGAATCGATGACTAGTTTGCCGACCACGCGAGCCTCGATCTCCACCATCACGATGGGGGCTTCGTTATCAACCGTGTTGCCGCGGCAGCGCAGGGTGATGGTGACGGGGCCTTTCTCGATGTGCACTACGGATTGGAGCACGCCCTTTCCCCAGAACGTGACCGCGCCTCCTGCATCCGTCGTCTTCTGCCCCGTCGGATTCATCTTCGCCGGGGCGAGAGCCACCGCCTCACGTGGAGCTTTGGAGCACCCCGCCGCAAGCAGCAATGCCAGCGCTATACCAGCCACGGATGCGAGCGCCTTCACGGTTCGAGTCTCCCCTATGCGGTGGGCACTAAGACGAAGCCCTACGTGCTGTCAAGTGCCGTGCAGTTGGGCCGGTTCAGCGGGTGGAGTCGCGGGGCAGAGTTCGAGGGTGGCGCTGCGTCCACGCCGCAGTGCGGTGGCGCCGATTGCCCCGCTGTGAGCCATCTGATACGCGTTGGTACGTTCGGTGCGCATGGCTTGACGGAAACAATACGCTACGGCTACCGGGCGGTCGAGACCGTCCTTCTGGCTCGACGTTCGTTCGCCACCAAGTCATGAGGGGAGTTTAAGGGAGCTTAGGGATGACAACCACGCAAGCCTCGGCGACCGGCGAGATGGTGCCGCGCAAGATATTTCTCGCCGTCTTTCTGTTGTCGCTCGCCGTGTTGATGCTGCAAATCGCGCTGAACCGGATTTTCTCGTTCACCATCTGGTACCACTTTGCCTACATCTCGGTCAGCCTCGCGCTGCTTGGTTTCGGCGCCAGCGGTTCGACGCTGGCGGCCTTTCCGCGCATCGGCGCTAGCTCCGTCGGGCGGGCCATCGGCCTCCTCTCAGGGCTCTCCGCCGTCACGACGCTCTTGATGCTTCTCGTCATCTCCTTCGTTCCGCTGCAACCTTTCGATGTCCTGCAACACCGGGTCGAGCTGGCGAAGTTTCTCCTGTATTTCGTGATGGTCACGTTTCCGTTTTTCTTCGCCGGACTTTCCATCACCATCGCGCTCCGCGCCGCCGGCCGCCTGGTGAACCGCCTGTACTTCTGGGACCTGATCGGCGCCGGACTCGGCTGCGCGCTCGTGGTGCTGGCGATCCAGTGGCTTGAAACCCCGCGCGTCGTCGTCCTGGTCGCGTTGGTCTACGCCGCCGCGGGGCTGATGGCCGTCCAAGATGAATCCGTCATGATCCGCAATTTCAACCTCGCCGTGGCTGCCGTGTTGCTGCTGGCAATCTGGCCGTTGCCGCGGCTGTTGCCATTCATGCCGAGCAGCGACAAACCGCTGGCGGCATGGCTCAAGAACGGCAATGGCATCATCCACTACACGCGGTGGAGCCCGATCTTTCGTACCGACCTGTTAGGGGTCCCGAAAGGCGAGGCGCAGCTCGGCGGCTACCGGATGCAGGGAATCAGCCCCTTGTACCAAGGGGGTTACCCTCCGTTCCGCACCGTCGCTCATGACGGCGGCGCCAATGCCATCCTGTACCAGGGCAACGGCGACATGAAGGGGTTCGAAATGTTCCGCCACCACGTGCTGACGGCCCCATACGTCCTGCGCCAGAAAGCCACCGTCTTGATCATCGGAGTCGGAGGCGGGGCAGACGTCGTCAATGCTCTGGAAAACGGGGCCGTGCGCATCGTCGGCGCCGAACTGGATCCCATCACCGTCGATCTGATCACGCGCCGGTATCGAGATTTTGCCGGCGGCATGTTCACTCGGCCGGATGTGCAGATCTATGCCAGTGAGGGGCGCCACTTCACCCGCTCTACCACCGAACGCTTCGACCTGATCCAGATCACAGGCGTGGACACGGAAGCGGCCCTGTCCAGCGGCGCCTACATCCTGTCTGAGAATTACCTGTATAGCGTCGAAGCGTACCTGGATTACTTCCGGGCGCTGCGCGACGATGGCATGCTCAGCATGGCTGGGCTGGACTTCCATCCGAACAGCGGTGCCGCGCGGCACGCCGTGCGGTTTGTCGCCCTCTCGTACGAGGCGCTGCGGGCACGCGGGGTGGCCGACCCGGCTGCACATGTCATCGTTATAGGTGGCGCCAGCGGCGTCGCGGAGTTCGAGATCCTCACCAAATTGCAGCCGTTCTCGGACGCGGAAATCGCGGCGATGGAGCAGTTCGTGGGCGAGAATAAATTCGAAGCATGGTATCTGCCGCACCGTCCGGAGCACCAACAGCCGGTGTTTCGCACGTTGCTCGAAGGATCGCCCGAAGAACGCGATATCTTCTTCGAGCATACCTTCTTGAACCTCGGGGCAACCACCGATGACCGTCCATTTTACTACAGCTTTTACAAATGGCGGAATCTCTTCGAGCACCGTGACGAGATCGACAGAGGGCACACGTTGGCGACCGGGCAGCTCGTGCTGTTCATGATCTTGGTCGTCGCGATTCTGTTCTCGGTGGTGGCCATCATACTGCCGCTGTTGCGGGTGAGCGCGGAGGCCCGCGCCATGCCGCATCGCTGGGGGTTTCTCACCTACTTCGCCGCGCTAGGAGTGGGATTCATCTTCGCCGAAATCAGCTTCGTGCAGAAGTTCATCATGTTCCTCGGCTATCCCACCTATTCGTTGACGGTCATGCTGTTCTCGTTCCTGACCGCGGCAGGCGTAGGCGCCTACTTCAGCGGCCGCCTTCCTGACGAGCCGAAACGGGTGCTGCCGACACTGGTGGGAATACTGACGCTGTTGGTGGTCTTTTACATTCTTGCGCTCCAGCCGATTTTCGAAGCCTTGCTTGCCGCCGCGCTGGAGTTGCGGATCGCAGTGGCCATAGCCCTCTGCGTGCCGCTCGGGGGTGTCCTGGGAATGTTCTTCCCCTACGGTATTCGCCTCACCTCGGCGATCAATCGGGATTTTGTCGCGTGGGCTTGGGCGGTGAATGGGTGTCTCACCGTCGTTGGATCGGTGCTGAGCATCATCTTGGCCATGACGTATGGGTTCACCGTGGTGATCGTGGCGTTCGTCGCGATCTATTGGCTTGGAGCCTCGTCCTTCGTGCGGGCGTACGGAAAGGTTGGTGCGTTGGGCGCGGCGGTTGCGAACCAGGGGCCGGTGGCGGCTAACCAATGACGGCGCCCTGTGCCCGGCCGATACCGGTGAGCCGCCCTGCTCGTGCTACGCGCTGCGAACCTGTTTCTGGGCGTAAACACTAAGTATACCCGACCGTCTGCCATGCCGCAGATCCTCGATCCGTACACGCCCTTGTTCGAGGCGATTAGACAGCGCGCCGGCCACGACCGCGTGCATATCTCCCCGAACCTGCGTCTCAGCCCTGCGCTGACGACCAAGCACCGCGACGCGGCGGCGTTGGCGCCGGCGCATGTGGATGCTGTAGAGCCGTGAAGAAGCCCCTTCTGTCAGCTGCACTGCTCGAGGTCGTCGTCCCGGGTGCGGTGCTCCTTCTGCTCAGTTTCCTCTTCTGGAAGTTCCGCATCTTCGACAGTGGCGTGAACCCCACCATAGAGGTCGGCCCGGTTGATCTGTACATCGAGATCCCGCCGATGAACGAGTACGGCTTCACCGCGCTGCGAGCCGGCCACCTGCCCCTGTGGAACCCCTACCAGTTCTGCGGCGAGCCGTTTCTGGCGATGGCCTATGTTGGCCTGCTCTATCCGTTCCACCTCATGAACCTTTGGTTCGATGTCCTCACGTCGCTCGAGATTTCCTTCGTCTTCCACATGTTCTTCGGCGCCCTGGGCATGTGGTGCCTGGCGCGGCATTTTCGGAGCACGAGCCTAGGTGGGTTGTGTGCCGCGATGACCTTCGCCTGGTCCGGGTGGCTGATTCTCAACAACGTCCTGCCCGGGGTGTTCGAGGCGATTACCTGGATGCCACTGACCGTGCTGCTGCTCGACCTGGTACTTGAGGGCCGCCGCTGGGCTTGGATCGGGCTGATCCTGGCGCTGACCTGCCAGTTGCTGATCGGCGTGCCCGAGATTCTGCTGCATACGCTCTACGCCGGCGGCGTGTTCGTACTCTGCCGCATGGTGGAGATGAGCTGGCGCGGAGCGTGGCGGTCCGCCGTGCGCGGCGCCGCGGTGATCTGCGCGTCAGGCGCGATAGCGGTTCTGCTTGCGGCGCCGCAGTTGCTGCCCGCGGCCGAGCTGACGCAGCAGAGTGCGCGTGCGGCGGGTTCACTGACGCTTGCCCAGGCTCTCTACCCAGGTGTGATTCCCGCGCCGCAGTTTCTCCGCGCCGCCGTCGGCAACGCGGGGGCAGTCACCGTTGGCGTCTTGCCGCTGCTCGGACTGGGCCTCGTGATCGGGTGGCGGCGATACCGGCTCGTTTGGATCGCCGGCACGGTGGCTGCCGTTGGCGCGGCGCTACTGGTTTTTGGTGAACCGGTCTACCGGTACTACTTTGCGATTCCCGTCATCGGCAGCATGTTCCGCCGTCCTATGAAATTCCTCGACATCTACAGCTTCGCGCAATCACTGCTGGTAGGATTAGCGGTCACACGTTTGCAGACGTGGTCGGACATCAGGCGGCGCGAATTGTGGCTCCACCCGGGCTGGCTGGCCGCACTGGCGGTGGGGGTGGCGGGGCTGGTCTGGCTTGCTTCCCTGCGTGAAGTGAACTGGTACTGGGTCGCCGCGCTGGTTCTCCTGTTGCTCTTCGGCCTGGTCGGACGGCGGGCCGTGCGCTTGGGCCTCCTGACCGCTCTCTGTGTCGTACAGGCGGCCAGTCTCTTCTTCACGACTGGTGATACACATGTGCGGCCGGTCAAACGCCCAGAGATCTTCCACAGGCGTCAGGAGCTCCTCGATACGCTCAAGCGGAACCTCGGCGATGCACGCGTATACCTCTCGTCGAAGTTCTGGTTCTGGCCGGATCTCACAGCCAAGCAGGGATTGCTGAACAAGATGGCCGTGTCCATCGACTACGAGCCGCTGGCTGTGGAGCGCTACGCACGTTTCTTCACCGCGATCACCCCGGGAGGTAACCCGACTTCCTTCGGGGGCGCAGCCCCGTTTGCGGGCGCCTACTACCTCATGCCCGGGTCGCACTGGTGGCTGATGGACCTGACTGGTACCAAGTACTTCGTCATGCTCCGTGGTGAGCCGGGTGATGTCTTCATGAGCCAGAACCAGGCGGAGTTTAGGCCGATCTACGACAGGGCTTTCGCGCGCGTCTTCGAGAGGCAGCACGTCCTGCCGCGCGCCTACTTCGTATCGCGCGCGCGCACGCTGTCGAGCCCAGACGCGGTTCTGGCGGCCTTGGACACCCCGAGCTTCGACCCGCGGCTGGAGGTGCTCCTCGAAGACCCTGAGTCGGACCCCTTGCCGGCGCCCGCCGCGGAAGCAAGCGCAGCGGTGCACATCAGCAGCTACGAGCCGGAGCGCGTGGAGATCGAGGCTGATGTGAGTGCTCCCGGGTATCTCGTGCTGACCGACCTGCACTATCCCGGTTGGAAAGCGTTCGTCGATGACCGTGAAGAGCCGATCTCTCGAGCAGACTACCTGTTTCGTGCCGTGCGTCTCGCGCCAGGCCATTCCGTGGTGCGGTTCGAGTATCAGCCCAGGAGCTTCCGCATAGGGATCGCCCTGTCTGCTGCCGCCGCTGTGCTGATCGCCGTCGCGGCCGCCTGGAACGCACGGCGGACTAATTAAGCATGCTCCGCGCTTTGAGATCTCCCGCCTGGGTATGGGTGAAGGTGGTGCTTTGTCTTGTCGCCATCGACCTGCTGCTCTTTCGTGTCGGTCTGTTCTGGCATCTTAATCCCAATTTCGGGCCGGGAATGGGCGGCGACAATTGGCAATTCTTATTTGACGCCGCGCGCGAGTTCGAGAGCGAGCGGCCGCCGCTCGGGACGACCGAGGCCGTGGGCAGCTCGATCGTTATCTTCGGCGTCAATGAGGGGCTGGTCAACGCGCGTTTGCGGCGCGACGGTGTGCCGCCGCTGGTGCGTTTGGTGACGCACGGGTCAACTGCGACGGATTCGGCCCTCCTGGTGTGGAACAGCATGCCGACGCACCCGTGGCTGGTCATCTATGGGGCCGCGGCGCGTGATTACCCGAAACATGGTTCGACCGATTCCGTGGTCGCCCGCACCTTTTACGATTCCTCAGTCGAGCTTCCGGCTCTTCCGCGCAGCGGCACCGAAGCCCGCCTCGAAGCGTACGTCAAACGGTACTGGAAGCTGTACCGGTATCGCTTTTTCGCCCGCACCGCGGTCGACACGCTCGTCGGGGATCTTGCGGTGGGACTCCGCTTGCCGCGGCCGTCGTTCGCCGCCAGCACGATAACGCCACCGCCGCCGTTGCCGCGGGAGGCATCACGGTACTTTCCTTCGTTTCGTATCACGCCACAGTCGTATGCGGCATGGGACAAATGGCGGCAGTCGCACCAATTCAGCGACTACCTGGCGTGGCTACAGATGGCCAACAGCATGGCACCCGGTTCGTACAAGGCACAGACGCTGGCGACCTACGGGCCCGACGGCAACCCCCAGGCGCAATCGCTGCGCTGGCTCCTGCAGTTCCTGGAGCAGAGCCACACGCGCACCGTCCTGGTCTATTTTCCTGAGAACCCTGTGTTCCGCGACCCGGCGGCCAAAGCCTACTTCGATCCGGCGCTGTCGCAAGCTTACGCCGAGCTGTTCGCGCGCGAGGCCGCGGCGCATGGCGCGCGCTTCGTCGACTTGCGCGACTTCGTCGAGCCGGAAGGGTTTTACGACATGGTTCACCTCAACCTGGTCGGCGAGCGCAAGGTCTCGGAGCGCGTTGCCGACATCATCGAGGAGGAATGGCGCGCCCGCGAGCAGCAGCCTGGAGGGGCAGGGGCGCAATGATCTTCAACACCTGGGTGTACGGCCTGTTCCTGCTGATAGCCTTCTGCGTCTACTGGCTGTCGCCGCCGCGGTGGCGGCCGGTCATCCTCATCGCCTTCGGCTTCTACTTTTACTGGTACTACTACCCAATCCACGTCGTCTTCATCGCGGCCATGACCGTAGTGGTGTTCGCCCTCAGCTGGGTCGTCCGCCCGGGCGCCGGGCGTGCGCGCCGGCTCTGGTTCGTTCTCGGTACGAGCTTGTGCATCGGCACGCTGGCCTACTTCAAGTACGAGGGTTTCTTTTTCGATTCGGTCGCCTGGGTCATGGGAGTCGCGGGACTGAAGACCCACTTCGATCCGCCGCAGTTGCGCGCGCCGCTGGCGATCTCGTTCTTCACCTTCGAGTACGTGCACTACCTGATCGAGGTTTACCGCGGCACCTTTGCTCCAGCGGGGTTGCGCGACTTCGGCCTGTTCATCATGTTCTTCCCGACCTTGATCTGCGGTCCCATCAAGCGCTTCCAGCAGTTCAATCCGCAGGAGTACTCACAACGGGGTCTCGATCCGACAAACGTCAACTATGGCCTCGAACGTATCCTGTTCGGCTTGGCGAAAAAGACGCTGATTGCCGACACCGTGGCGCCGTTGTGCGCGCCAGTGTTCGCCCATCCCGAAGCCTATACCTGGGTGCAGCTCTGGCTTGGGGTATACGGCTACGCTATGCAGATCTACTTCGACTTCTCGGCGTACTCAGACATCGCCATCGGCAGTGCGCGGCTCTTCGGCTACACGGTGCAGGAGAACTTCAATTATCCCTACCTGCAGCCGAACATCGCCCGCTTCTGGCGCAACTGGCACATCTCGTTGACCTCGTGGATCACGGACTATCTGTACATTCCGCTTGGCGGCAGCCGCCACGGTGAAGGCCGCGCTTACGTGAACCGTTTGATCTCCATGACCCTGTGCGGCCTGTGGCACGGGGCCGCCTTTCACTTCGTCGTGTGGGGATTCTACCACGGCGTGGGGCTGAACGTGCATCGAGCGTACCAGCTCATTCGCACGCGACTGCTGGGCCCGAAACAAGGGGACGGGCACCCGTTGCTGCGCCTGCTCAGCGTCGTGTTCACTTTTCATTTCGTCTGCCTGGGTTGGGTGCTGTTCGTCTGCGATCTGGACAAGGCGTGGAGGATCGTGTTGCGATTGCTCCTGTTGCGCGGATAGCCGTGCGCGAATGCTTGACCCGTTGCGCTCGCAGGGTTATGCAGCCGGTATGATCAGAAAACGCATTCGGCGATTCACATGGCTCCTTGGCCTGGCGGTGCTGACGCCGACGTGCGCTTGCTCCAATTGGGAGCCCACCGGTGAGAGCCTCGTGCCGGCGCAGATGAGTCGGACAGCAGGCATGGCAAGCGCCGATGGAGCGGTGACGTTTTGGGAGAACGGCAGCCTTGAATCCAAGGTGCGTCTGGACAAAGGACCCGTCGCCATCACGGTCCGTGCGCTGGGAAATCGCGTCGACGGCGAGTCGCCCGCGCTGCTGGTCGATCTCGACGGCCGCAAGGTCGGCCGGTTGGTCATCGACACGCAAGGTGAGCCCAAAGATTTCAGCCTCAAGGCCGAAGCACTGAATACCGGCACGGAGCTGTTGCGCCTGTCGTTCGACAATTACGTGGCGAAGGAGGTCCCGCTGCAAAGCCGCTGGCTGGTCGTTCAGAGGGTCAGCATCGATCAGGGCGCCGAAGGCGGCACCTCGCCATAAACTCCCGGCGACTCGCTGGCGCGCAACCGGTTCTATCCGCACCTCAGCGTATTGCCGCCGTACAGCAGTCTGCAATTGGTGGTCAGCGAGTTCCAGCAGTTCGCGGCCGTCCCGCTTCCGACTCTGAGCGTGAGGCCGAGATGAGTGCGGCTCTTGGCTGCGCTCAGGTCGTGGCCGCGCGCGGTGATGGTGACGGTGAGTTGGCCGCCGCGCAGGCGGATATCCACCAGGGTCACGCCGCCGAAGGCCGCCGGATCCCGATTGGTGAATCGCCATCTATTGGGAGCGCCTTTGAACGTGTTGACACGCCAACGGCTGTCCGTTGCGGGGTGCCCCAACGTCTGGTGCAGGATGTCTCCCTGGCTGTTGAACAGCCGAATCTCGACGTCCTGCGTCGTCGGGTCGATGGCGGCGGGGGAGAGGCCGGTGTCGAGCAGGCTCAATCGTTGGCGGCCGGGGCGGCTCGATAGCCCACTCATCACGGCTGAGGGGATCGCGCCGTTGGCGTGATCGCTTGTGTCAGGGCACAAGTCGCACGCGTCGCCAACGCCGTCACCATCCGTGTCGGTTTGGTCCGGATTGAAATCCAAAGGGCAGTTGTCACAGGCGTCGTCGATGCCGTCGCCATCCAAGTCGCTCGTGATCGATGGGCAACCCGTGAAGCGGAAAACGAACGCGGATGGACCGGTGGCGCCGGCGGGGATCACGCCGAGATACTGGAAGAGGCGTTGGTTCGGGCCGAGCGCACTTTCATCGGCAAATGAGGTGAGGTTGTACAGATTCGCAGGCAGTGATGCGAACGAGTCGCCGTTGTCGGTGGATCGCTCCACCAGGATGCTGTCGGTGTTCGCCTTGAAGTCGGTGAGCAGAACAGCAGGCGCCTGGTACGCCAACGCTGCCGGGCACGACGTGCCACAATTGGACGTCGTGCGCCCCCCGCCAAGCGCATCGAAGGCGATTGCCGCTTGGTTGCCGGCTGCCCGGATTTCGTATGCTCCCGTGTCGGGATCAAAGCCGTATGCCGCCACGGTGGCGTCGGAGGCCAAAGCGCCGATCCGCGCTTCGGCGTAAGGTGCGCGAAAGTCGTCGGCGAACGGAAGGGCTTGGGCGACGCTCTTGATGGTAGGCAGCACGGCGCTCCCTACAGTGCCGAGTTGCGCCATGAAGTGTCGGTGATGGGGTGCGAAAGGCCGATAGCCGGCTTTGCCGAGTTGGGTATACGAGATGTCGGTGAAACCGAGATCGTTGAAGGCGCCGAAGGTCCGGCCGGTCCACGGCTCGAAAAACGTCAGGAGGCTGCCGGCGCTCCGCGTCGTGGTCCAGTGGGCGAGGACGAAATCGCCATCGATTGGCGGGACGCCCGCGCCCTGTGCGCGCAGGAGGCCTTTGCATGACGACCCGTCGGGCACGGACCACACCGGGTCGCCATTACTGCCACCTTGCCAGTATGAGACGGCTGGGTCACTGCACTGGTGCACGATGGTGGGGTCTCCATCGGCGTGAATCGAGAAGGTCTCGCTGTAGATCATCGACCGACGAACGATGAAGCTCTGGTTGGTTCCGGCGGGCACGGGCGCGTCCAGGTACAGCTGGGTCGGGCTCATGCGTGCGGCGATTTGAATCGGTCCCCAGCCTCCAGAGGGACTCTCGATAGTGTCGCCAGCCCACACCCCACTGTCGAGGAAGTTGGTGCCGTTGCTGGCATTCACCCAGTTTTCGAACCCGCAGCATCCCGACGTCGACACGCCTTTCCCGCTCCCTCCCGGCCCGTTGTCCACGAAGGTGAAGGTTGGATCCACCGTGGCATCGAAGGCGATGTGAATCTTCCCGGTCGGATAGATCGTCCAGTCGGTGGCGGCGAGGATATTGGGCAGTTCCGGAAAGGGATCGCCGACCGGGCCGGCGCCGTTGTTCAGGCGGGGATGATTGATCTGGCGGATGCGGACGCGGGCGGCACTGTTCTCGATCACCGAGAGCTCCAGGTCACCTGGCGATGGATTGCGTCCGAGCGCCGTTGAGAATTCGATGGCATTCAGTGGACTGGTGCCGAGATAGACGTCGTAATCGAAAACAGTTCCTTGGCTGTAATTGCCTCCGTTCGAAGCCGTTGCCAGATTGTCGGCTTCACTCGGATCGGCGACCTTGTCGAACCATTGATAGATGCCGCCGTTGAACGCCGCGCCGAACACGAGCTTCCAGTCGCTGGTCTCGACAACGATGGTGCCGTCGGTGGTGAGGCGGTCATCGACGCTGAGCGGTACGGCGACCTGAGCCGCGCCGCCTCGCGCCAGGGTCAGGCTGAGGGTGGCGACGAGGCTCGCGCCCATAATGCACCAACGCCCACGGCTCATAGCTCTACATCATACCGGCAGGTACATCGGAACGATAGCGCCGGCAGGTGGTGTGGTGGGCGCAAAACTCTGTGCAAGCGCCAGAGATCACCTCGGCAGGCACGGAGTCCCGCCGCCACCCTCATTACAAGCTCTCATTTGCCCTCCAGCGCAGGCGCGGTGAGTGGGCTCAAACAAAGGAGAACTCTTGGCCAAGTTATTGAATGCTGCTGTTACCTCGGGCGTCTGTCAACACGTGCGGAGGAAGGCCGAGACGGCTAATGCCCTCAGCGTGGCTGGTGTCGTGCTCCTGCTGCTTGCCCCCTTCCCGGCTCGCGCGCTGGAGCTGACCGGGGTGTTAGCGTATCGCCAGACGATGCAGAACATTCCCGGACCGTTCTGGTGTACCGCGGTGAACGGCCGCAATTGCCGGCCACTCGGGCTGAGCCTGTCGGGTCCTCCAGGCCTACGTACAGCGCCCTTGTTGAACAGGGCGGATGGTACCATCGACATTCCGCTGGAACCCGGGCCGTACGTGTTCACGGCCCTGTGGGGTTGCGTGGCAGGCGAGTTTCCGGTCGTCATGATGATCGTGAACTTTTACTTCAACGGCGAGAACGACACGCCGGCGATCAGCGCGCTCATACCGGGCACGATCGGGTTCGCAAACTTCAGCGCAAATCCGCAAAGCTACACGTACTCGATCGACAGCTACGAGTCCGACAACAACGGCCAGCTGGCGTTTGACGACGGGACATTGCAGGCGCGCTTGGGCGCGGCCTTCTACTTGCCATCCGATGGGATCACCAATCGCTGGCGGCCAAGTGATTTGGTCAACATCGATCGTGTGGGCCTAAAATGGTTGGCGCCCGACGGGCTATTCGATGGAATTCTGGTGTTCGAGCTCGACGTCGGTCCGTCGCAGGCGCAGCCGACGCCGCAGAGTGCGCCGTCGACTTTCGGTTTCGGCGGGGCCGGCTCTCCGCTGCAAGGGCAACTCGGCGCGGACCAGTGGGTGCCGCCGCCGACATCGAGCTTGCGCAACGTTGTTCCAACATCCGGTGCCTCCGGAGAGCCCGTGGCGGCCGAGGAGGTGGAAGAGCCCACCGCCGCACCGGATTTTGAGGCGACACCGGTCCCGGCTACCACGGCAACGCCGGCCCCAGACGCGTCGGCGGCCACAGAGTCGACACCCCGCACTCCGGCGCCGTCAGTGGCGGAGCCAACCCAGTCGCCGCGCAGCACGGCGTCCGCGGTTGCGCACTCTAAGGGCACCGCGACACCGGTACCGACAACCGTGAGGGCGCGCCGATGATTCCTCTGGACAGATGGCGGTGAAACCGGCAAGTCTGGAAAGTATGCAGCCTGTAGAGAAGACCGCAGACCGACCGGAGGAGATCACGGAGCCACGGGGCTCGCGTCTGCTGCGCTCGTGGGGTGGTGGCGTTGTCGCGTTCGCTTCACGGTTCGTTCGGAACAACTGGAAGGTTGTGCTCTACGTCCTACTGATCGTGCTGTCTGTGGTGTTCGCCCCGGAGCAACCTCTCAAGTTCATCTACACGGAGTTCTAAGGTGCAACGGGAGAGGATGTGGTGAGTCGTTGGACGCTGGTGGTCGCGTTATGTGCGCTGCTCGCTACTGCTGTCGCCGTCGTGTTGGTCGCGTCGCACCAGCGCCGCAGTCACGGCGACAGGGCGCCGGAGCATGTGCTCGGCCGTTTGGGGGCGGCCCCCTCCGTACCCGTACGTCCGGTGCAATCGCCGGCAAAAGTGAAATTGGGTCCGAGCACCCGCACTGCGATTGCCGTACCCCTGCCATCATCCTTCGAGGCCGACATTGATCCGGCGACCACGCGGCTGACCTTCAGCATGGGCGCGCGCGGGGAGGCGCAAAGCCCGGACGTGGTGTTTGTGATCGGCGCCGATAACGACGGCCACTGGCGTACCGTTTTCACTGAAGTGGTACAGCCGACAAGTACGTGGCTCGATCGCCGCCTTGATCTGCAGGCGCTGTCCCCGGGGTCGCGCAAGCTGCGCTTTCAGGTTGGCGCGGCTCAGCCCACGGCGGCTCCTGTCGAACCCTTCTGGGGATCCGTGGCGGTTCTGGGGCCGGACCGACCGCGTGTCAGCCTCTTGGCCTCTGTCCGTGAAGCCCCGCCCAATGTGATCCTCATCTCGCTCGACACTCTGGGCGCTGATCACCTGAGCTCGTTCGGCAACCTGCCTAGCGTCAGCCCGGAGATCGACGACATCCTGCAGCAGTCGTTCTCATTTCGGCGGGCATACGCGCAGTACCCGAACACTCCGGTGTCGCACGCGTCAATCTTTACCGGCCTCTACCCGAGACACCACGGTATGTACGAGACCTCACCACATCTGCAATCGGAGACGCTGGCCGACGTTCTCGCGGCGCACGGGTACGTGACTGTTGCCATCACCGAAGATGCGTTCGTCAGCTCCGACTTCGGCTTTGACTATGGGTTTGACTGGTACGACAACGGCGTGGAGCAGACCGTCAATGCGGACGACAAGACAATTGGCAATGCGAAGGGCACTTTTGAGAAAGCCGAGGCGTGGCTGACCGAATACGCAGGGCGCGCGCCATTCTTTTTATTCGTCCACACCTATGAGGTTCACGCGCCCTACACCCCGCGCGATGAAGAAGCGCGTGCGGTGGCCGACGCCATAGACCCTGGGTACAAAGGACCGTTCGAGCGCGAGTACCCCTGCGGACTGTGGGAGCTGGGGCACAACACAGGGGTCCACTCCATGCCGGAACACGAAGTCGCGCGCTTACCGGCGCTGTACGCCGGAGAGATCAACTACCTCGATCGCATCGTCGGCAGTTTCATGCAGCAGCTTGCGAGCTTGCCGGCGGCCGACCGCACGCTTGTCGTGCTGACCGCGGATCACGGTGAAGAGTTCAACGAGCACGGCAAGCTGGGGCACGGCGAGACTCTGTTCAACCACGTGCTGCACGTCCCGCTCGGTTTCTACTGGCCAGGCAAGATCGCGTCGGGGACGAGCGAAGCACCGGTCGAGCTGATCGACATCATGCCGACGGTACTGGATCTGCTGAGCGTTAAGGCGCCGCCCAATCTCGATGGAACGAGCCTGCGGCCGGTGATCTCGGGCAAACCTTCGGGCGTCGCAGATCGCCCGGTTCTCTCGGAGCTCCACACCGCCTTCGGAGACTGCCGCAGGCGCAGTTCGAGGTCTTATACGACCTGGGACGGGATCCAGGCGAGACGCACGACGTCATCCAGGATTTTCCGGCCGAAGCCACGCGGTACCGCACGCTGGCACAGCGATACGCTGCCGAGCAGCCGCAACAGGCGTTTCCCGCCGCGGCGCCGACGGCGGCAATGGACGAAGAGACCCGCGAGCGCCTGCGCGCGCTGGGGTACCTGAAATGAGCGCGTGTGGCGCGCCGGTTGGCCTTCGTGCGAGCCCTGTGTAGATGAACTAACGTGGAACGGGAGCAGATGTGGTGAGTCGTTGGACGCTGGTGGTCGCGTTGTGCGCGCTGCTCGCTGCTGCCGTCGCCGTCGTGTTGGTCGCGTCGCACCAGCGCAGCAGTCGCGGCGACAGCGCGCCGGAGCATGTGCTCGGCCGTTTGGGCGCGGCCCCCTCCGTGCCCATGTCTCCGGCGCAATCGCCGGCAAAAGTGAAATTGGGTCCGAGCACCCGCACGGCGATTGCCGTACCCCTGCCATCATCCTTCGAGGCCGACATTGATCCGGCGACCACGCGGCTGACCTTCAGCATGGGCGCGCGCGGGGAGGCGCAAAGCCCGGACGTGGTGTTTGCGATCGGCGCCGATAATGGCGGCGACTGGCGTACCGTTTTCACTGAAGTGGTACAGCCGACAAGTACGTGGCTCGATCGCAGAATTGATCTGCAGGCGCTGTGCCCGGGGTCGCGCAAGCTGCGCTTTCAGGTTGGCGCGGCCCAGCCCGCGGCGGCTCCTGTCGAACCTTTCTGGGGATCCGTGGCGCTCCTGGGGCCGGACCGCTCGCGCGTCAGCCTCTTGGCCTCTGTGCGTGAAGCCCCGCCCAATGTGATCCTCATCTCGCTCGACACTCTGGGCGCTGATCACCTGAGCTCGTTCGGCAACCTGCCCAGCGTCAGCCCCAACATCGACGCCATCTTGGCACAATCATTTTCCTTCAGGCGGGCATACGCGCAGTACCCGAACACTCCGGTGTCGCACGCGTCAATCTTTACCGGCCTCTACCCGAGGCACCATGGCCTGTACGAGACCTCACCACAGCTGCAATCGGAGACGCTGGCCGACGTTCTGGCGGCGCACGGGTACGTGACTGTTGCCATCACCGAAGATGCGTTCGTCAGCTCCGACTTCGGCTTTGACTATGGGTTTGACTGGTACGACAACGGCGTGGAGCAGACCGTCAATGCGGGCGACAAAACAATTGGCGATGCGAAGCGCACTTTTGAGAAAGCCGAGGCGTGGCTGACCGAACATGCAGGGCGCGCGCCATTCTTTTTATTCGTCCACACCTACGAGGTTCATGCGCCGTACATCCCGCGTGATAAAGAAGCGCGTGCCGTGGCCGACACGTTAGATCCCGGGTACCAAGGCCCGTTCGAGAGCGACTATCCGTGCGGACTGTGGGAGCTGGCGCACAACACAGGGGTCCACCCCATGCCGGAACACGAAGTTGCGCGCTTACCCGCACTGTACGCCGGAGAGATCAACTACCTCGATCGCATCGTTGAGAAGTTCATCCGCTTTCTGTCTAGCCTGCCGATTGCCGACCGGACCCTGGTGGTCTTGACCGCGGATCACGGTGAAGAGTTCAACGAGCATGGCAAACTGGGGCACGGTGAGACTCTGTTCAACCACGCGCTGCACGTTCCGCTTGGGTTCTACTGGCCAGGCAAGATCGCGTCGGGGACGAGCGAAGCACCGGTCGAGCTGATCGACATCATGCCGACGGTGTTGGATCTCATGGGCATCGAAACGCCCCCGAACCTCGATGGAGTGAGCTTGCTGCCGGTAATGTTCGGCAACCCATCGGCCGTGACAACACGCCCCGTCTTCGCCGAGCTCCATACTGCCTTCGGTGACTGCAACAGGTTGCACCTGGAGGACACCTGCGTCGTGGACCGGGTCGCGGTACAGACCGCAGACTTCAAGTTCATGTCCTCACAGATTCCGCAGTTCGAGGTCTTATACGACCTGGGACGGGATCCAGGCGAGACGCACGACGTCATCCAGGATTTTCCGGCCGAAGCCACGCGGTACCG